>JAITVK010000023.1 GCA_031285845.1 Propionibacteriaceae bacterium | reverse complement strand
AGACCATTAAAAGCATCAATCAACCGATTGGCAACCCAGCAATGAACGCAAGCCACGCGCTCAAACAACGTGAGGCACCAACACCAGCCACGCGCTCATTCCTAACTGAGGCACTTCGCACCCCACGCGAGTTTCCGGCCAGTCAGATCAACGGTTCGCCGGCGGCCAACGGGGTGATCTGTGGCGTCAGATCGTCTGCGGGCGGGGTCCAGCTGGCCGCGTCCGCGTCGACCTGTTCACCGCTGCGGATGTCCTTGACCGTGCCATGGATCGAACCGAACCAGACGTACGGGATCCCCCGCCGATCAGCGAAGCGGATCTGCTTGCCATACTTGGCGGCGTTCGGACTGACCTCGCAGGCGATGCCACGAGCGCGAAGCGCCCGCGCCACCTCGTCGGCCATCGGGCGAGTTTCTGGCGAGTCCACAGCAACGAGGACGGCCGAGGGCACCGACCGGGAGGCCTTGAGTCGACCCTGGGCGATCAGTGGTGCGAAGACTCGAGACAATCCGAACGAGATGCCCACCCCGGGGTACTTCTTTTTGCCGTCCGTGGCCAACGAGTCGTAGCGCCCACCGGCGGAGATCGTTCCCAGCGCTTCCCAGCCCTGCAATTCCAGTTCGAACACTGACCCGGTGTAGTAATCCAAACCGCGGGCGATCTGGCAGTCGATGACCACCTGACCAGGGAATCGAGCCTGAACTGCCGCGTAGAGCTGGCTGACCTCGTTGACTCCTTGGTCGATGAGCGGGCCGCTCAGACCGAATTTGGCCACGAGCGCGCTCAAACCGGCGTCGTCGGTCTGTGTGGCCGCGAAGGCCAGAATCTGTTCGATCGCCGAGGTGTGGATCCCCTGCTCGGCGAGCATCGTCGACACCGCCTCGGGACCGATCTTGGCCAGCTTGTCAACCACCTGGATGGCTGCCAGCGGATCGGCCACACCAAGACCGGTGTAGAAGCCTTCGATCAGCTTGCGGTTGTTCAAACGCACCAGGACAGGTGGGACACCAAGCTCAGTGTGGAGGCGGTCGCAGGCCTCCAGCATCACCAGCACCACGTCGACGTCATGATGGAAACTCAACTCGTCCTGCCCGACGACATCGATGTCGGCTTGCCAGAACTCGCGATAGCGACCTTCCTGGGGACGCTCTCCGCGCCAGGCGGGTTGGATTTGATAGCGGCGGAACGGGAAATCCAGATGTCCAGCGTGGTCGAGAACGTACCGGGCAAAAGGCACCGTCAGGTCATAATGAAGCCCCAAGGCGTCCTTGTCGTTGTCATCAGCGTGCAGACGCCGTACAACGTAAACCTCCTTAGTGATCTCCCCTTTGCGGCTCAACTCAGACAGAGGCTCAACACTGCGAGTCTGGATCCCGGTGAACCCATGAAGCTCGAAGACCTGGCGCACGATGTCAATGGCGCGGGTCTCCGCCATCCTGCCGGCGGGAAGAAATTCGGGGAAGCCAGAAAGAGAAGCCATCCCCTAAGCCTAAGGCAGACAAGTGAAGATAACGATTCGGTCCCAACTTCGTCATGGAATGAACCCGACAAGCAAAACGGGGGCGAATCAGGCAAGATAGGACATATGACTGAAACTCCAAGGCCTTCCGCCTTCGGCCGCGTCGGCGAAGACGGAACTGTCTATGTCCGTGTGAAAGACACCGAACGCTCCGTCGGCCAAGTGCCCGATGCGACCCCCGAACAAGCACTTGCTTTTTTTCAGCGTCGCGCTGACGCGCTTGAGGTCGAAGCCGATCTCCTAGCTCAGCGAGTCCGCAATGGGGCTGTCAACCCCGACGAGGCCCGTCGCCTGGTTCAGACGCTGAGGACCACGATTCTTGAAGCCAACGCTGTGGGGGATCTGGAGGGCATCGCCGCCCGGCTGGACCCGCTGACTGAGATCATTCAGACTCAGGCCGATGCTCGCCGTGAAGAGAAGGCCAAGATCCAAGCTTCGACACGGGCGCGCAAAGAAGAGATGATCGCGTACGCCGAAAAACTAGGCGTCGGCAGTGATTGGGGTTCGGGCGTTCAAAAGTTCCGTGATCTGCTCGACGAATGGAAGACCCTCCCCCGGCTCGATCGGGCCAGTGATGACGAGTTGTGGCATCGTTTTTCCACTGCCCGGACGACCTACACTCGTCGGCGCAAGACGCACTTCGCCGATCTGAGCGTTCAACAAGAGCAGGCTCGCGAACTGAAGGAGGCCATCATCGCTGAGGCTGAGGGGCTGGCTCAGTCCACCGATTGGGGCGCGACGGCCTCAGCCTTCCGTCAACTGATGAACCGTTGGAAGGTGGCCGGTGGGGCCGGGCGGCATGTCGACGATGGGCTGTGGACCCGGTTCAGGGCCATCCAGGACGCCTTCTTCAACCGTCGCACCGAAGTGTTCACCGCTCAGGATGAGGAATACCAGACCAATCTGACAGCGAAGAACGAGTTGTTGGCTGACGCCGAGTCGACCATTCTGCCGGTCAGTGATGTCGCCAAGGCGCGTGGAGCGTACCGTGACTTCATTCAACAGTTCAACGCCATCGGTCGGGTGCCCACCGACCAGGTGCGCTCGGTCGAGGCTCGTGTCAAGGCGATCGAGACGGCCATCGACGAGGCAGACAAGCGCGAATGGGCGCGGACGGATCCGCAAACCCGGGCGCGGGCTCAAGAGACGGTGAACCTGTTCTCCGCCCAGATCGACAAGCTGCGGGAGCAATTGAGCAAGGCGGAGGCCAAGGGCGACAAGTCCCAGATCTCCAAGACCACCTCATCGATCGCGACCTATCAGATCTGGTTGGATCAGGCCCAGCAGACCCTCGACGATCTGCGCGCCTGAAACCATCTGACAAGCGAAGCGACGCCGAGACCAGGATTCCTGGCTCGGCGTCGTTGTCATGTGGCCTCGATCAGGTTTGTCAGCGAGACCGATCAGGCGTTGACGCGGCGTACTTCGGTGACTTCGCGCACGGCGCGGACTTTTTTGATCACCTGAGTGAGGAAACTCGGATCGGGAATCTCGAACGACAGTGTCATGTGGGATGTACGATCCTTGCCGACTTGGACCTGTGCGGAGACGATCGACACCTTGTCTTCAGTCAGGGCGGCTGTCACATCGGCGAGCAGACCCATGCGGTCGAGGCCTTCGATGCTGATCGTGACCAGATAGTTGGCCGTAGCGTTCGAGGTCCAGGCGACATGAAGGATTCGCTCGGGGGTGTTCAGCAGATCCTGAACATTACGGCAGTCACGCCGATGCACTGAGACCCCTTGGCTGCGGGTGACGAAACCGATGATGTCGTCACCGGGGACCGGGGTGCAGCAGCGAGCCAGCTTCACCAAGACGTTCGGGTCGCCCTCGACTTCGATGCCGCTGCTCGAGCGCTCCAGATCCCTGCGGGAACTGGAGAACAGCGGACGGTCTTCGAAAGACTCTTCGACGGCGGTCTCCTTGCCGCCTTCGACCGCGATCAACTGCTCGACAACACGTTGAGCGCCGATTCGTCCGTCACCGATGGCGGCGTACAAAGCCGGGACGTCGGGACATCTGAGCTTCGAGGCGACGGCGGTCAGATAGGGCAAGGTCAGAATCCGCTGCAGGGACAGCCCTGAGTGGCGCAACTGCTTGGCCAGGGCGTCTTTGCCCGCCTCGATCGACAGGTCGCGGCGTTCTTTGGAGAAGAACTGGTTGATCTTCTGCCGGGCTCTGGGGCTCTTGACGAACTCTAACCAGTCGCGCGAAGGGCCGGCGTCGGCTGAACGGGTGGTCAAGATCTCACAGACGTCACCGTCGTTCAGCGCGGTGTCCAGCCGGACGAGCTTGCCGTTGATCCTCGCGCCGATGCAATGATGGCCAACCTCGGTGTGGATCGTGTAGGCGAAGTCGACCGGCGTGGCGCCTTGGGGCAGGAAGTAGAGGTCGGACACGGGCGAGAAGACCATCACTTCTTTGCTGGCGAGGTCGGTTGTCAGATAATCCAGGAACACCGACGGGTCGGCTTCTTCCGACTGCCACTGACTCAGCCGTTTGACCCACAGTAGATCCATCGGATCCAGTCGTCCCGAGCCATGCTTGCCGGTCGGGTTCTTTTTGTACTTCCAGTGGGCCGCGACCCCGTACTCGGCGTTGCGATGCATCTCGCGCGTACGAATCTGGAATTCGACCGGTTTGCCCTGCGGACCGACCACAGTGGTGTGCAACGATTGGTAGGTCGAGTATTTCGGGTTGACGATGTAGTCTTTGAAACGCCCGGGCAGCGGCAGCCACAGGCTGTGAATGGCCGCCAAAGCGAGGTAACAGTCAGTCTCAGACTCTACTAGCACCCTGATGCCCAACAGATCGAAGATGTCGGTGAAATCTCGGCCCCGGACCACCATCTTCTGATAAATCGAATAGTAATGCTTCGGTCGCCCATAGACCTTGGCTTTGATGCCTTTCGACTCCAACGACTGCAAGGCGACGGGAATGATTTCTTGCAGGATGCGCTCCCGAGCTGGTTGCTCGGCGGCGACCTGCTGGACGATCTGGTTGTAGATTTTCGGTTGCAACGTGGAGAAGGCCAGGTCTTCAAGCTCCCACTTGACGGTGTTCATGCCCAGGCGATGGGCCAACGGCGCGTAGATGTCGAGGGTTTCTTTGGCGATCCGATTCTGCTTGTCCGGTCGCAGCGACGAAATGGTCCGCATGTTGTGCAGTCGATCAGCCAGCTTGATCACGACCACCCGGATGTCTTGGAACATCGCCACAATGATCTTACGGATCGTCTCCGCCTTGGCTGTGGCCCCGTACAACGACTTGTCGAGCTTGGTGACGCCGTCGACAAGACTGGCGACCTCGGGCGAGAAATCCTCGCGCATCCGCTCCAAGGTGTATGCCGTGTCTTCGACAGTGTCATGCAGCAGCGCGGCCACCACCGTCGGTTCGTTCATCCCCAGGTCGGCCACGATCTGGGCGACGGCCAGTGGATGGGTGATGTACGGCTCCCCTGACGCGCGAGACTGTGGACGGTGGTAGAACTCGGCGATTCGAAAGGCCTGCTGCAACACAGTGAAGTCAGTCTCTGGATGGGAACGGGCCACCGATTCGAAGATCGCGTCCAACTGAGAATCGTAGGCGCCGTCGGACGCGGTCAACTCATCACTCAACTGGAGATCATCGTCAGTCGGTGCACTGACATCAACGCGCGTCATCTCAGCCATTGTACCCGTGAGGGTGAATCGTCAACGCCGGGGGTGGGTCGTGTCGACGATTCAGAACAATGGGCCTGGCTGTCTGGTCGATGGAATCGACCCGTCGGGCGGTTCGGCCTGTTCAGACCGTCACCAATGCGCTGACGTGATTGATACCAACCTCAGCCAGATGTTGCTTGCCATGCAGGAAACCCAACTCCAACACGACTTCGACATGAACCAGATCGGCCCCCAGATGTTGGATCAAGCGAGCCGTCGCGCCGATCGTCCCGCCGGTGGCGAGAATGTCATCGACCACCAGCACTCGAGCGCCGGGACGAATCGCGTCCTGATGCACTGTCAAGGTGTCTTGGCCGTACTCAAGGTCGAAAGTCTCCGAATACACGTCACCAGGCAGTTTGCCCGGTTTGCGAACCGGAACAAACCCGACGCCGAGCTTCAGGGCGACTGGCGCGGCGAACAGAAACCCTCGTGCCTCCATGCCGACCACAACATCGACCTTGTCCGGCGCGTGATCGACCAGGGCGTCGACACAGGCGGCGTAGGCGGGCGGGTTGGCCAACAGCGGTGTGATGTCTTTGAAGGTGACCCCCGGATGTGGGAAGTCAGGCACATCCTTGATGAAGGACGCCACCAGGTCGACGCGCGGGTCGGTTCCCATGCTCAGGAGTTCCTCTTCGCTCGCGACACCTTCGACGGCTGCTGACGCACAGCAGGCGCTTGAACATCATCGCCGACCATTTCCACCGCGTACGCCGGACCAGCCGAAGTCGTGGCGGTCGCGGTCGCGGACATCTTGGCGAGCTTCTCGCGACGCTTGGCCACTCGGGCGGCCTGTTGCTTCATGCCCGGCTCGGCCATCCGCAGATGAACCAACAGCGGGGTGGCGATGAAGATCGACGAGTACGCTCCGATGATCATGCCGACGAACAGAGCCAAACCGATGTCTTCCAGCGGGCCAGACCCCAAGATGAACGCCCCGGCGAACAAGATCGCGGCCACGGGCAACACGCCGAGCACCGTGGTGTTGATCGACCGGACCAACACCTGGTTGACCGCCCGGTTGGCCGCCTCGGAGTAGGTCTCGCGCAGGTCGTCCAAATCGGCGGTGTTCTCACGCACCTTGTCGAACACCACGACCGTGTCATAAAGCGAATACCCCAGAATCGTCAACAACCCCGTCAACGTGGCTGGGGTGACAGTGAATCCGACCAAAGCGTAGATCCCGACGGTGACGATCATGTCATGCAGTAGCGCGACGATGGCCGACACCGCCTTCTTCCAGTCGCGGAAGTAGATTGAGAAGCCGACCGAGACGAGAACCAGGAACACCACCAAGGCGATGGTCGCCTGTCGAGTGACTTGCTGGCCCCAGGAGGCGCCGATCTGTTGGTAATCGACTTTCTCGGCCTGCGTCCCCGCTTGAGTCGCGATGGCGTCGCGGACCTTGACCTGCTCAGGCACATCCAGCGCCCGTGTCTCGATCGCGACTCGATCCGAGCCGACCGCCGCCACCGTGGTGCCATCCAAGTCGGGCACCCCTGAACCGATGACCGCCTGACGGAAGTCGTCCAGCGAGGCGGAGCTGACGTTGGTCGCTGAGACCGTGAAATCAGAGCCACCGCGGAATTCTATGCCCAAGTCCAAACCGCGAACAGCCAGGGAAATGATCGAGATCAGGATCAGCACTGCGGAGAAGATGTACCACCACCGAGCGTGACCGACGAAATCGTAGGAGATCTCGCCAGTCCACAGACGATGGGTGAAGCCGGGCTTGCGAGCCGGCTTGGTCGGCGTGGTCGCTTCAGGGGTCGACTCCATCGTGTCCATGATGTCAGACATGATCAGGCCTCCTTCGCGTTCGCCAGGGCACGGGCTCGTGGTCTGGGTCTTCGCGTCGCCGCGATGCCCAAGTGTTCAGCCTCAAAGCCGGACCCTCGCTGACCGGTGCCGAAGAACTTTGTCTTCACCAGCAAAGAGACCAGCGGCTTGGTGAAGAAGAAGATCATCGCCAAGTCGACCAGAGTTGTCAGGCCCAAAGTGAAGGCGAAGCCCTTGATGGCGCCAATGGACAAGATGAACAAGATGATGGCCGACAACAGCGACACGGCGTCAGCTACGACAATCGTTCGGCGGGCCTTGTCCCACCCGGTCTCGACCGCTGTGCGCAAGGAGCGTCCCTCACGGGCTTCGTCACGCACACGTTCGAAGAAGATGACGAAGGAGTCAGCCGTGACGCCGACGGCCACGATCACACCGGCCAAACCTGGCAGTGACAAGGCGAAACTCATCGATTGGCCGAGCAAGACGATCAATGTGTAGGTCAGACCGAAGGCAACCACCAAGGAGGTGAACACGACCAGGCCCAAGCCACGGTAGTAGACCACCGAGTAGATGACGACCAGAATCAAACCGATCAGACCAGCGATCAGACCGGCGGTCAACTGATCCCCGCCCAAGGTGGCCGACACGGTGTCGACATTGGACACCTCGAAAGCCAAAGGCAGCGAGCCGTACTTCAACACGTTGGCCAGGTTGGTGGCCGACGATTGGTTGAAGGAACCCTGGATGATGGCTGACCCGTCAGGGATCGGGTTGCTGACTGACGGAGCGGAGATGACCTTGCCATCCAGGACGATCGCGAACTGGTTCGTTGGTGAGGTGGCGCCGGCCAGCGTGGTCGTCGCTGAACTGAACAAAGAACCGCCCAACGAGTCGAAACTCAGCGTGACCACCCACGACAGCTCGTTCTGAGGAATTCCGGCCGAAGCCGTGGTCACCAGGTTGCCTTCGATTAGTCGAGGTCCGAGCAGATACTTGTAGCTACCGCTGCTCTGAGACCCTGAAACGTCGGAGCGCAGGCAAGCGAAGAAGGGTTGGTCCCACACCTGGGGCATCGAGTCACTGCATTGATACTCGGAGAAGTCTGTGGTGTCGGTCGCCGCTGGCGTCCAGGCGAGTTGTTCGGTCAACAGGCTCTGACGGCCAGCGTCATCGGTCGGCAGCGTCGTGCTCGGCTCGGTGGGGCGCGGCTCGACTGAGGCCGGGACACTGGGCAGTTCGATGGCCTGGCCGTCAGGGTACGAGACGGCCTGGGCGACCTGATAGACCCGTCTGAACTCCAACAAAGCCGTCTGACCGACCAAGGAGACCAGTTCGTCAGACTGCACGTTTGGCGCGCTGACCTGGATCTGGTTGTTGCCTGTGGTGGTCACGGTGGCTTCGCCGACGCCCAGCGAGTCGACGCGCTGTTGGATGATCGTACGAGCCTGCTCCAAGCTGGCCTGGTCGACCGTTCCAGCCCCTGAAGTGTTCGTCGCAGTCAGCGTGATGGTCGTGCCACCGGACAAGTCGAGGCCCAACTTCGGCGTCCACGTCCGTGACAGGGCCATGATGGTCAGCAAAAGAATGACAACCACCAGAAAAACAACCAATGTCACCGTCGGTCGACGGCGACGTGCTGAGACTGCAGCCACAGCGTCCCCCTACTTACTTTTTGTCTTGATCCTTGGAGTCACCCGTGGTGTCGGCTGCTCCAGTGTCGGTGTCCGTGGTCGGTTCGGCGCCATCGATCGGCAGCCCAGCGTTGTCTGAAGGAGCGAAGGGGGAATCCTCCTGCGACACCGCGGCCACATCGGCTTCGAAATCCTGCATGTTGGCGTCGTCGGCCTCAGGCGATTGGCTCGCCTCGTCGGCGTACTCGAACTCTTCCTCGTCGGGAGCGACCGCGCCACGAATAGCCTGGCGCAAGATCGTCAGATCCACTCCAGGAGAGATTTCGATGACGGCCTGCTTCTCGCCCAAGTGGCGAATGGTCCCGTAGATGCCCGAACCAAGCATGACCCGCGACCCGACCTCAAGAGAGTTCATCATCTCTTGCTGCTTCTGCTGTTGCTTTTTAGCTGGTCGGATCATGAGGAAGTACATCGCCACCCCAAAGATCACGAGGATCCCAATCATTTCCCAACCCATAGTTCACTCCGTACGACTCGATGAATAACCTCACCAAGACTAGCGTGACTGGGCAAGGAAAGCAGAATCGACCCTAGGTTTTAGGAAAAAAGTCCCATCTGTCCCGCAGGCGGGGTGGCCCCGATGTGAGCGAAACCAGCCGGGGTGGCCACCCGACCGCGCGGAGTGCGCATCAAGAACCCGAGCCGAACCAGGAAGGGTTCGGCCACTTCGGCGACAGTCTCGGCCTCTTCGGCGACTGCGATCGCCAAGGTGGACAGCCCCACCGGACCACCACTGAACTTCCGGCAGACCGCGTCCAACACCGCTCGATCCAACCGGTCCAGGCCCAGCGGATCGACTTCGAACAGGTCGAGCGCGGCGGTCGCGGTGGCGGCGTCGACGAGGCCGCTGCGCCGCACTTGAGCGAAGTCACGCACCCGACGTAGCAGCCGATTGGCGATTCGAGGCGTCCCACGCGAACGGGACGCGATCACCTCAGCCGCGCTGGCCCGCAACTCAATGTCGAGCACATCGGCCGACCTGGTCACGATCTGTGTCAACGTGTCCTGGTCGTAGTAGTCCAGCTGAGCGGTGAAGCCGAAGCGGTCACGCAACGGCCCAGGCAGCAGACCGACCCGAGTCGTGGCGCCCACCAAGGTGAACGGCGGAATCTCCAGCGGAATCGCTGTCGCGCCGGGACCTTTGCCGACCACGACGTCGACGCGGAAATCCTCCATCGCCAGATACAGCATCTCTTCGGCCGGACGGGACATCCGATGAATCTCGTCCAGGAAAAAAACCTCTCCGGCGGTCAGGCCAGACAGAATCGCCGCCAGATCCCCGGCGTGTTGAATCGCCGGACCCGAACTTATCCGCAGGGGCGCGGACATCTCATTGGCGATGATCATGGCCAAGGTGGTCTTGCCCAATCCCGGCGGCCCAGACAGCAACACGTGATCGGGAACCGCGCCGCGGTGTCGAGCCGCGTTGAGCAGCAGGTCCAGTTGGTCGACGACGCGCGGCTGGCCGACGAATTGGGACAGATCCGCCGGTCGCAGCGCGGATTCGACCGCCACGTCGTCAGGTTGCGGCGTCGGATCGAGGGTGGCGCGGTCACTTCGCGAAGCTGAGTCGGTCATCTCACCTCTTCGCCAAGGCTCGTAGTGCGGCCTTCATCGCCGCCGAGACTGACCCGGTCGCGTCATCGCTGGTCTCAACCGCCTCCCAAGCGCGCTCAGCGTCTTTGACGGAGTAGCCCAATCCGACCAATCCGGTGACCACCTGGTCGCGCCACCCCAGCCCGCTGGGGGCGGACGGCGTGGATTGACCGGCCAAACCGGTGGCTTTGTCACGCAGTTCGAGCACCAAACGTTCAGCGGTCTTCTTGCCGACGCCAGGCACCCCGGACAAGGCCGCCAAGTTTTGAGTGGAGATCGCCTGCGCCAACTGATCGGGACTCAAGTGAGCCACAATCGCCAGCGCCAACTTCGGTCCGATGCCTGACACCGATTGAACCAGAACGAACGCCTCGCGCTCCAGCGGCGAAGCGAAGCCATACAAGGTCAGTGCGTCTTCGCGTACGGCCAAATGCGTGAACACGGTCGCCGTCTGATTCAGGCGCAGGCCAGCGACCGTGGCTGGAGTGCAGCCGAGCCAGAAGCCGACCCCGCCGACGTCCAACGTCACTGCGGTGGGACGAATGTCCACCACCTGCCCGGTCAACTGGGTGATCATCTAACCGCCTCCCTCGCTTGGAGCGAACTGGTCGCCGCCGACCCGCGGCCTTGGCCACGCGCCCGTTCGGCTGCGTCGCGCCAGACCGCTTGGGTGGCGCCACGCCATGAATGACAGATGGCGAGCGCGACCGCGTCGGCCGCGTCAGCCGGTTTCGGGGCCGAGTCCAAATGGAGCACGCGCGCCACCATGAGACCGACCTGGGCTTTGTCGGCCCGTCCGGAGCCGGTGATGGCCGCTTTCACTTCGGACGGAGTGTGTTGAAAGACCTCAAGTCCATGACGGGCCGCGACCAACATCGCCACCCCGGCGGCCTGGGCCGTGCCCACCACGGTCATCAGATTGTGCTGCGCGAAGACCCGTTCGATCGCGACGACCTCGGGATGGTGGGCCGCGACCCAGCGTTCCAGTCCTTCTTCGATGGCCAGCAGTCGTACGGCGGTCTGGGACTCGGGCGAGGTTCGGATGACGCCAGCCTCGATCAGGCTAGCGCGGCCAGGACTGCCATCAATGACGCCGACGCCACATCGGGTCAGACCTGGGTCGACCCCGAGCACTCTCATGACGCCTCCTACCCGCGATAGAACACCTGTTCGGATGATAGTCGCTCATCGGCGAGGTTGGTGGTCGCCGCGCCGTCAGTCCGGGTGGTTGGCTGCGGATCAGTCCTCGTCGAGTTCGGCCTCCACCTCGGGGGAGACATCCTCGTTGGAATAGACATCCTGGACGTCGTCGCAGTCATCCAGCGCGTCCAGGATCTTGTAGAGCTTGCGCGCGGTCTCCGCGTCGGTGATCGGGGAGGTGAAGGAGGGTTGGAAGGCGATGTCGGCTGACTCGTAGTCAATACCCGCGTCTTGAACCGCCGTACGAACCTCGACCAGCTTGGCTGGATCGCAAACCACCTCGAAGGTGTCGCCCTCGTCGTTGATCGACTCCGGATCCGACTCCAAGGTCGCCTCCATCAGATCCAACTCGGTGATCTGCTTGCCATCTTGGGTCTTCGCGACTGAGACGATGCCTTTACGAGAGAACAGGCGCGCCACAGAACCGACGTCGGCCATCGTTCCACCATTGCGGGTGACCGCGATTCGTACCTCAGAGGCCGAGCGGTTCCGATTGTCGGTCAAACACTCGATCAGGATCGCCACACCGGCTGGTCCATAGGCTTCATAGGTGATGTTGATCCAGTCCGCGCCACCGGATTCGGCGCCTGATCCGCGCTTGACGGCGCGATCGATGTTGTCCGCTGGGACCGAGGTCTTCTTCGCCTTCTGGATCGCGTCGTACAACGTCGGGTTGCCGGACGGGTCTCCCCCACCGACCTTGGCCGCGACTTCAATGTTCTTGATCAACTTCGCGAACAACTTGCCTCGTTTGGCGTCAATCGCCGCCTTCTTGTGCTTCGTCGTCGCCCACTTGGAGTGTCCGCTCATAGTTCAACCTTCTTTCTGCGCCTTCCAACTTTAGCGCTTGATCTGTTCGACGCCGATTTCAGCGGCTCGCAACGCCTGCTCCATGGTGATCTGCCCGACGTAGAGCGCCGTGCCGATGATGACGGCGTCCAACCCGCGATCGACCAGCGTGGCCAGGGCTGCCACGTCGTCGGCACTCGAGACTCCCCCTGAAGCGACCACGGCAGCGGACGTACGAGCGCACACCGCTTCCAGCAAGGCCACATTGACCCCGGTCAGCGTACCATCGACTTGAGTGTCCGTCACGACCAGACGGGAGCACCCGGCGCGGTTCAACCGTTCGACCAAGGGCCAGAGGTCGCCTTCGGTCTTGGTCCACCCTCGGGTGGCCAACGACTCGCCTGCCACGTCGATGGCCACGGCCACTTTGTCGCCATGAGTGGCGATCATCTGGTCGCACCAGGTCGGATTCTCGACCGCAGCCGTGCCGATGTTGACCCGGGCACATCCGGTGTCGAGTGCGGCCTGAAGGGTCGCGTCGTCGCGAATCCCGCCGGTGACTTCGACGTTCAGCTGGGTCTTGGCCACGATCTGAGCGATCTGGTCGGAGTTGGAGCCGCGCGAGAAGGCGGCGTCCAGATCGACTACATGCAGCCACTGGGCTCCAGCTGACTGCCAGCGCAGCGCCATCTCCAGCGGGTCGCCGAAGACTTTCTCGCTGGAAGAGACTCCACGGGTCAACTGGACAGCGCGGCCGTACTGGATGTCGACCGCCGGGATGATCGTCAACGCAGGCATCAGGATCGCACACTCCTCACCCAAGATCTCAAGAAACCCAACCCGACCGATCCAGATTTCTCCGGATGGAACTGAGTGGACACCACCGGGCCATGTTCGACCGCCGCCACCAAGTCGACGCCGTCATGATTGGTCCAGGCCACGGCTGCGTCGACTGGGCAGTCGCTCCGGTTCAGCGCGGCGTACGAATGGACGAAATAGTAGCGTCGGGCGACGGTGAAAAACTGTGACTGCGGATTGGGTGACACCTCGTTCCATCCCATGTGGGGAACCCGTGGTGTCGTCAGTTGAGCGACTACGCCGGGATATACGCCCAATCCGGGAGTGGGAACCCCATGTTCGACCCCTTGAGAGAACAGGATCTGATGGCCGACACAGATCCCCAACACCGGGCCACCGGCCGCGATCCGCTCAGTGATGATCTGATCAGCGTCGACGGCGCGCAACTGTTCCATGCAGGCGGCGAAAGCTCCGACACCAGGCACCACCAGTCCATCGGCGGCGGCGGCGATCCGAGGATCAGCGCTCAAGACGACCTCGGCTCCCGTGTTGGACAGTGCCGAGACCACTGAGTGGATGTTGCCCGAGCCGTAGTCGAGGACGACGATCCGGGTCACAGTGAGCCCTTAGTCGACGGCACTTCAGTCACCCTGGGGTCGAGTTCGACCGCGAAGCGAAGCGCGCGAGCCAACGCCTTGAATTGGGCTTCGACGATGTGATGGGGGTCGCGTCCGGCGAGCAAGGTCAGGTGGACACAGGCCTTGGCGTTCAGCGCCAAAGACTGGACCACGTGGGCGGTCATCGAACCTTGGTACGGCACGCCACTGCCGCCGATCCGGGCATAGACCTGCGCGTCGGGTTCACCCGAACAGACGGCGAAACCACGTCCGGACAGATCGACCACACAACTGGCCAGAGACTCGTCCAGCGGGATGGTGGCCTGGCCAAAACGGGAGACGCCGCGACGATCCCCCAAGGCGGTGTCGATGGCCTGACCCAGGGTGATGGCAGTGTCCTCGACGACATGATGGCCATCGATGTGGAGGTCGCCTTCGGCGTGAATGTCCATGTCGATCAGGGAGTGACGACTCAGCGCGGTCAGCATGTGATCATAGAAGCCCACGCCAGTGTTGATCGACGACTGTCCTTGGCCATCGAGGTCGATGGACACCGCGATGGTGGACTCAGACGTGGTTCGCTTCAGGCTCGCGACTCGGTTCATTGCGGTGATCCGCCTTTCGTGGACGACGCGACCACAGTGGCCACGGCACGGTGGAACAGTTCCATCTCGTCATCGGTTCCGACGCAGGCTCGCAGATAATGATCGGGTCCAGTGGCTCGTACGAGCACGCCCTGGTCGACCAACTGAGCCCATACCGCGTCGCGATCATGGAACGGTCCGAACAAGAAAAAGTTGGCCTGCGTGTCGACGACGGTCAACCCGAGCCCACGCAGGCGCTCGATCGCGACATCGCGAACCTGGCACAGATGCTCGACCTGAGCCAACATCAGGTCAGCGTGGTTCAACGCCGCCACAGCCACGGCTTGGGTCACGCTGCTCAGATGGTACGGCAGGCGTACCACGCGCAGGGCGTCGATCACGGCGGGGGCGGCAGCAGCGTACCCCAGGCGACCACCGGCGAAAGCGAAAGCCTTGCTCATCGTCCGCGTCACGATCAGACGGGGATGACGCGGCAGTTGGGTCAGCGACGAGTCGAGACAGGAGAACTCCTGATAGGCCTCGTCGACGACGACCATGCCTGGAGCTTCGGCAAGGATCTGCTTGATGATGTCCGCATCGGTCACTGTCCCCGTGGGGTTGTTCGGGTTGGCGATGACAACCACATCAGGGCGATGCTGCTCAATCGCGGCTAGGGCCGAGATCGCAGTGATCTGATAGTCCGAGTTCCGCGCGACCTCGATGTAGTCGGTGTGCGTGTCGCGAGCGTACTCGGGATACATCGAATAGCTCGGCGAGAAGGTGAGGACCGACCGACCAGGTCCGCCGAACGCGGTCAGGATCTGAATCATGATCTCGTTGGAACCGTTGGCCGCCCACATTTGATCCATCTCCAGCCCGCAGCCGAGATAGCGCGCCAACTGGCGTCGCAGCTCGACCGCTTCTCGATCCGGATAGCGGTTGAGTCTGGTCGCGACCTCGGCGACGGCTTCGACGATCGCGGCCTGGACCTCAGGCGGTGGGGCGTACGGATTCTCGTTGACATTGAGACACACCGGCACATCCAGGTGCGGCGCGCCGTACGGCTCAGCGTGACGCAACTCAGGCCGCAGCGGCAGATCGTCCCAGGTGGGTGAAGCAGTCATCGCGACCCGCTTGCGGCGTCGGATCCCGACTGGGCCCGGCTCGATTGGCGCTGCGCGATGGCGTTGGCATGGGCAGGCAGCTTCTCCGCCTGAGCGAAGATCTCGACACCGTCGGCCACCTCAGCCAGGCCTAGCGCGTCATAAGCGATGACGTGCATCGTCTTCATGAAGGATCGAACGGTCAGGCCGCTGGAATGACGGGCTGTGCCGCAAGTCGGCAAGACGTGGGTCGACCCGGCCGAGTAGTCGCCGAGCGACACCGGGGCGTACGCTCCGACGAACACCGCACCGGCGTTGTGGATCCGGCGGGCGTGCTCACTCGCCGACGCTGTCTGAATCTCCAGATGCTCGGCGGCGTAGGCGTTGGCGACGTCGATCGCGGCGTCGATGTCCGACACCAGAATCGCGCCGGATTGCGGTCCGTTCAAGGCTTGACGCACCCGATCGGCATGAGCGGTGGAGTGGACCTGCTTGGACAACTCGGCGCTCACCTGGTCGATCAGGGCGCGACTATCAGTGATCAGAACGGCGGCGGCGTTCGGATCATGTTCGGCCTGGCTCATCAAGTCGGCAGCCACGAAGCGCGGATCCGCCTGGTCGTCGGCCACGATGGCGATCTCCGTCGGACCAGCCTCGGAATCGATGCCGACCACGCCTTTGACCAAGCGTTTGGCTGCGACCACATAGATGTTGCCCGGCCCAGTGATCATATCCACCGGTTCACACAATCCATCCACGCCGTAGGCGAACATGGCGATCGCTTGGGCCCCACCGACGGCGTAGACCTCGTCAACCCCGAGCATGTGACACAGCGCCAGAATGGACGCGTTCGGCAGCCCGTTCGGGCCAGGAGGCGAGGCGAGCGCCAAGCTGGACACACCGGCGACTTGAGCTGGGACCACATTCATGATGACGCTGGAGGCCAGCGGCGCCAATCCCCCGGGAACGTACAAGCCGACCCGCCTGACCGGGACGTAGCGAATGTCGACGCGCGCGCCTGGCCCAAGATCGACGGCGCGATCAGGCACGTCAGCTTCAGCGCGCGCCACGGCTCGTCGACGCTCGATCGACGTCACGAAAGCCGCCTTCAGTTGTGGATCCAGGTTGGCCGCGCAATCAGCGATGATCTGCGGATCGACCCGGAACGACAGCGGAACCACATGGTCGAACTGTTGGCTGAACTCGCGCAACGCGTCTTGACCACGTTGGCGGACACCGTGACAGATCGGCGCGACGCTCGCCATCGCCGTCGTCACATCAAATTCGGCGCGCGGCAGCTTTGACGCGTATTCGCGCTTGTCGACGCCCCGGAAGTCAATCAGTCTCACCAACCGTATTTTACCGGACGACCCCATGCGCGGTCGCGATGCCCATCACCGCTGGTGTCGTGGTTCGTGAACCAAGGTCGGCGCGGTCAGACTGGACCAAGTTTGTTGCACGAGTTCTCGCCCGCTTGTTATCGATTCGATAGGATGTAAATGGAATCATAAATGTTCGGTGTAGTTCTAGCTCATTTTCCCCGAGGTCGAGTTCCGATCTCCGGGCTAGACAATGTAGGGAGCTATTGATGATGAGTACTACAAAACTGAGATTTCGAATCGCGCTAGTGTTGGCATGCTCCACGATTGGCGCATGGAGTGGCCTTGCGCCTGCGCAGGCGGATGAGACTGCGCCACCAGATGTCGAGGCTGAGTCCGCATACGTGATCGCCTATCCGGGGTTCACAACCGAGGACGGATCGGCAACGTTCTATCCAACTGGAGACATCGACCCATCTACGATCGTGGTCATCGCTGACGCCGACGGGCGCTTGCCTGGCGGTCTCACGGAGGCCCAAGTCGCTGAGCTCATTGTCTCAGGCAAGGCGGGCTCTGGGGTGGAAGCGCCCGGGGACCAGTTGGGGATCACCCCACTGGAGTCCACCTCATGGATTTCGGGCTCGAACTGTGAGTGGGGGAGGGCCTACGAGCAGACGTCGCTAGGAATCACCCGCGATGACGGAGGGCGCGTCACCTATATCTGGTGGGTGACATACGGTCAGGCGAACGGACAAGCATGGGGCTTCTACAAAGGATACAACGGCTCGGATTTTGGAGTTTGGGGAAAATGGTATCCGGTCGGTCGCAGTTCGGAGAGCGCTCCCTCCCTTGAACGGAAGCCAGTGCCATGGGAAGGGACTTGGGGGCTGCCGAAGTTCCGCGCAGCATCAACATACTGTGTCTTGGCAGCCATCGGCGGTTTCCAAGTTCCTCTCTGACCCCCAATTAGCCTTGCGGCTCAGGAAGGGTATTGAAGGAGGGGAGACATGAGGCAGCCGGTGGGGATTCTGGGGGCAATGGTCGGGGTTAGCTTCGCCCTGTGTGCTTGCGCCAGCTCAACCCCACATCTACCCTCGATATCCAGCGCGACGCCACAGCCGAGCGCTGATCAGCTGGCGATCACCCAGGCGTACGTCGACTGCATGATCGAGGCTGGGGTCCCGGTCGGGATCCCAGCCCATCTGCCCGCTGAGACGGCATACGCCGAACCGAACAAATTCACCTGGTGGTGGGTGATGCAACTCCCAGATGGATTCGGTTTCGGACAGTCCGATCGGGATATCCCCGACGAGCAGCAAGACGCCATGGAGGAAGCGATGAGCGGCAGTGGTCCCGGCCTGGTGATCGACGGCCGGGACTACTCCCGTCAGTACGTGGCCTGTGTGAACCAGACCGGCTATGACGATGAGCTCGCGAGACGACCCAACATCCCCGATTCACGCACTGATTCGAGGGCCATCGCCCGCCAAGTCGAGGTCAACAATCAGTGGACCCAGTGCGCTCGTGAACACGGCTTCCCTGACATCGCCGACACGACACCGAAGTGGGCCGATGATGAGTCGCCGACGATCTTCATCCCGTACACGATGAACCCGGATCAGTTGCGACAATTGCTCAACTTCTGTCCGAATTTCGACCCGGACAAGCACAAGGCGTGGGACGAGCTGGTGAGATCGACCCCCAGAACACCGATCACTGAACTGCCCGACTTCGACCCGGATCCCTCCATCACACTCGACCGAGTCGAAATCGCAGGATTGAGCCAAGCCGACTTTGATCGGATGCAACAGTTGTATGACCTCATCGCTGAACGTTCGTTGGAGCATCAGAACTCCCTTGACACTGGTCGATGACGGCGAACCACGGCTCGGAGTGGGCGCGACAGTCGGTGGCGGTCAGCACGTCGGCCACCCGTCGCAGACCATGCCCGTCTCGGTCAGGATCACGACCCCGTCGAGGCGCTCTCGGGAACGTGATGGATCCACTCCGAGCGGGTCACCAGCGAGCCGATGAGGACGACCAGTGCCGCCATTGCGATCCACACCCCCATGGTCACCCACGTGTGGGACGCGAAATCGATTCGAACAAACTCACCGGTCGTCGCGCGGGCGATCCGTCCCTCGAAATCCCTGGGACCGATGAACTCACCCACCCATCGGGCCAATAGGCCGGCCACACCCGCTCCAGCGCAGGCCAACACTGTCACCGGCCAGCCCAGTCGGTGGAAAGCCAGCCAAGCGATGATTCCAATGACGATGCCCCCCACAGCACCAACCACCGCGAAATACACATCGGTGGCGGCGATTTGGGTTTGCCCGGCTTCGGAGATGGCGGCCCGAAAATCATTCTCTATCTTGTAGCTGGGCAGACGGACGACGCGATTCCAGACGATGCCGGCGAGCATCCCGGCCAAAGCGACCGTCACCGCGTACAACACCACCCAGGGCCGCAGGCGCCGCCAACGGCCCCGTCGAGTCAGACGCCGTCGTCCGGCGGTCTCGACCATCGTCTGGGGTAGCAACTGGGCCGACCGGGCCAAGCTTCGGGCGCCCCGGCGACCAGTGGTCGGCGCGATTGACTCGCGAGAACTCTCAACTGGCGTGGCATCAGAAACGGGAGCCGCGGGGGCGAGCCCGTCGTGCGGGGTGGAGGACTGTGACGAACTCATCCGGGGCTGCCCACCTCGACTGAACTGGCTCCGAGCAGGGCTTTCAGATCCGACACCAGCTCGACCGACGCCGTCACCTTGTCGGCCAACCGGAAGGTTTTGGTTTGATGGGTGTTGATCATCTTGAACCATACTGGCGAGGTGCCGGGGTGGTTGGCCAGCGTCTGCTTCAGCGCATTCATAGCCGAGCGCGTGACTCGGGCCATCGGCAAACAGACCGTGATCGCCATCGCCGCGTCCGGATCCAGATTGAGCGGAATGACGCGTTCGACCGAGAAATCGACCGACTCTTCCCGCGGGCGAATCGCGCCGACGACTTGGACCACGGTGTCAGGCACTAGTTGCGCAGCGTATTCGGCGTAGGCGTTCGGGAAAACTTGCATCGACAGCGAGGTGTCCAAATCCTCGACGGTGATCTGCGCCCAGGCAGCGCCCTTTTTGGTTTGTCGACGCACCACCTGGGTGATCATGCCCGCCAACTTCACGCGATTCTGCGGGTTCGTGGCCTCCGGCACTTGAGCCAAGGCCATGTCGCGGTGAGAGATCAGCACCGCCTCCAAACCATTGAGCGGATGGTCGGAGACGTACAACCCGAGCATCTCCCGCTCGAAGGCCAGCTTGGTGGCCTTGTCCCAGTCGTCGATGTCAGGAATCGGTTCGCCGATGGTCATGGTGTCACGGTCATCGCTCGGATCGGAGAACAGGTCGTCTTGGCCGTAGGATTTCATGCGTTTGACGTCGACCACCGAGTCGATCGCGCCGTCGCAAATCTCTAGCAGCGCTCGACGAGGATGGCCCAACGAGTCGAAAGCACCAGCTTTGATCAACGATTCGAAGACCCGCTTGTTGCACACCGAGATCGGCACGCTGGACAAGAAATCGTAGAAGTCGGTGGCCGGGCCATGTTCGGCGCGGGCCTCGATGATGGCGTCGACCACGTTGGCCCCGACATTGCGCACCGCTGTCAAACCGAAACGGACCGCGCCACCCACAGGGGTGAACATCGCTTGAGACTCGTTGATGTCTGGCGGCAGGATCGTGACCCCCATGCGGCGACTCTCCGCCAAGTAGACTGCGGATTTATCCTTGTCGTTGCGCACCGACTCCAGCAGGGCCGCCATGTACTCGGCCGGATAGTTCGCCTTGAAGTACGCCGTCCAGTAGGACACCAGCCCGTATCCGGCGGTGTGTGACTTGTTGAACGCGTAACCAGCGAAGGGCGCCATCACGTCCCACAGCGCCTTGGTCGCGCCAGCCGAATACCCGTGCTCCGTCATGCCTTGAGCGAAATGCTCGTACTCGGCGTCAATGATCGATTTCTTCTTCTTGCCCATGGCTCGCCGCAGCAGGTCGGCGCCGCCCAGCGTGTAGCCGGCCAGCTCGCGGGCGACCGACATCAGCTGCTCCTGGTAGACCAGCAGGTGGTACGTCGCTCCGAGGATCGGCTCCAGTGCCTCGCGCAACTCAGGATGGATCGGAGCGATCGGCTCGCGCCCGTTTTTACGGTCGGCGTAGTGGATGTGCGCGTTGGCCGCCATCGGACCGGGACGATACAGCGCCAACACAGCTGCGATGTCTTCGAAGCCGGTGGGAGCCATCAGCTTCAGCAGCGCGCGCATCTGAACCCCGTCAAGTTGGAAGACGCCGAGAGTCTCCCCGCTTGCCAGCAACTCATAAGTCGGTTGATCGTCCAGCGGCAGGTCGAGCGGATCGATGTCCACCCCCTGGTTCTTCTTGATCAGCTCCAGGGTGTGATCGATGATGCCGAGGTTGCGCAACCCCAACACGTCCATCTTCATCAGACCCATCGCCTCACATTGAGGATACGAGAAGCCAGTCAGATGAACCCCGTCATTGCGCATGTGCAACGGGATCACATCCATCAGAGGCACCGATGACAAGATGACGGCTGCGGCGTGGACTCCGGTGCCGCGGATCAAGCTTTCGATTCCCATGCCGGTGTCCACCACCTGACGGGCGTCGTCGTCGGTCTCGTACAACTGCCGGAACTGACCAGCCTCGGCGTACCAGTCGGAGTCTTCTTCGAATAACTGGTTCAGATGGATCTTTCCGGTCGGATCGGGCGGCAAAGACTTGACGATCCGCTCCCCCAACGCAAAGGGGTAGCCCAAGATGCGCGACGAGTCTTTGATCGCGTTCTTGGCTTTGATGGTGGAGAACGTGTTCACCTGAGCGGTGTAATCCGCGCCGTAGGTGTCGGCGAAGTAGGCGACGATCTTGTCACGGTTGCGGTCGTCGACGTCCAAATCGACGTCAGGCGGCGAGATCCGCTCGGGGTTGAGGAAGCGTTCGAAGATCAGACCGTGCTTGAGCGGGTCCAGCTCGGTGATACGAGTCAAGTAGGCCACCATCGAGCCGGTGGCCGAACCACGGCCAGGGCCGACCCGGATGCCGGAGTCGCGCGCGAAGCGACAGATGTCGGATACGACCAGGAAGTACGCCGAGAAGCCCAGCGGCTCGATGACCGCTAACTCGGTGTCAACCCGGTCGAGCACCTCTTGGGGCGGATTGTCGCCGTAGCGCAGCTTCAAGCCGTCGTCCAACTTCTTACGCAGGTACGACTCCTGGGTCTCGCCCTCGGGAACCGCGAACTGGGGCATCCGGTCGACGTGAGCGAAGACCTCGTCGTAGGGCTCGATCATCTCAGCGATGTCGACAGTCGCGTCGCAGGAGTCTTCGAGTTCGTAGAACAGGTTGCGCATCTCGTCTTCGCTGCGCAAGTAATAGCCCGAACCGTTGAAACGGAACCGCTTCTCATCATCCTTGTTGCGCCCGACGCCGATGCAGAGCAACGTGTCGTGGGCGTCGGCCTGGTCGGCGGTGACGTAGTGGGAGTCGTTGGTCGCCACGGTGCGCAGTCCCAAATCGGCCGCGATACGCAGCAAGTCGGATCTGACACCGGTCTCGATGTCCAAGCCGTGATCCATCAGCTCGACGAAGAAGTTGTCCGCGCCGAAAATGTCACGGTACATCGCCGCGTTAGCCAACGCCTGATCGTACTGTCCCAACCGCAGTCGGGTCTGAACCGCGCCGGAGGGACAACCCGTGGTGGCGATGATGCCTTCAGCGTACGAGGCGATAATCTCAGCATCCATGCGGGGCTTCATGTAATAGCCCTCATAGCTGGCGAGAGTCGACAGTTTGAACAGGTTGTGCAGCCCGGTGGTGTTGCGAGCCCACATCGTCATGTGGGTATAGCGCCCGCCACCCGAGACGTCCTTGCCGCCCTCTGAGTCAGGGTCTTGAGCGTCACGTTTGCCGGAAGCCCAAAACTCTTGGACCCGGCTGTGGCGTGACGACGGTGCGACGTAGGCTTCGATGCCGATGATCGGCTTGACGCCGGTCCCCGCAGCGGCGTGGAAGAACTCGTAGGCCCCGAACATGTTGCCGTGGTCAGTCATCGCCACCGCAGGCATCTCCAAACGCGCCGCCTCGTCGTACAAGGCGCTGATCTTGGCCGCGCCGTCCAACATGGAGAACTCCGTGTGGACATGCAGGTGAACAAACGACACGAGTGCTCCTCGATTCTTTCGTACGGGACGTACGTGGCCCCGAAAGCCACCGGACCAGGATAGTCCCGATCACCAATCTCACGTCTCAGCCCAGGCCGTGTTGAGGCGAACCTGACTAGTTCGCGTGCGTGGGGGTCGGTTGGATCACCGGCTCGTTGGGACCTGGACGAAACTTGATCAGCCAGATCAGCAACCCCACGCCGAACAGACCGCCAAGCAAAGTGGCCCAACTGTTGACGCGCAGACCGAAATAGACGTCGACCGGGTCGATGCGCAGCGACTCGACGAGGAACCGGCCGGTGGCGTAGATGATGATGTAGCTCGCGAACAGTTTGCCTCTGCCCAGCCGGAACTTCTTCTCGGCGAAGAACAGGAAGCCCGCGCCGACGAAGTTCCACACCATCTCGTACAAAAACGTCGGATGGAAGGTGGCGAACTGCTCGTAGCCGGGCACGCGATGCGCCGGATCGATCTCCAGCGCCCACGGTAGGGTTGTCGGGTATCCGTAGAGTTCCTGGTTCCACCAGTTGCCGAGCCGACCGATGCCCTGGGCGATCAAAAAGGCCGGAGCTATGCAGTCAGCCAGACGCAGGAAGTTGATGTGATACCGGCGACACATCAGCCAGCCGCTGAGGAAGCCGAAGGCGATTCCGCCCCAGATGCCCAGTCCGCCGGTCCAGACGAAGAAGATGTGATACCAGGGCTCCGGATGGCCCGGACCGAAGTAGCGGTGCCATTCGATGACGATCCAATACACCCGCGCGCCAATGATTCCGATCACCACGCAGACCAGCAACAAGTTCTCCAGTTGACCGACGTTTTCGCCCCACGACTTCCACCGCTTGCGGGCGATCACCACCGCGACGATGATCCCGACCAGGATCGACAGAGCGTAACCCCGGATCGGCAGCGGTCCGAGATACCAGACGCCATGGCTGGGACTAGGCAGAAACAACGGCATGGTTCTCCTGACGCAGCAGTGGCTCATAGACGTCGAAGCAGGTCGCCTGTCCGGTGTGACACGCCGCACCGACCTGGTCAACTAGCAGCAGAATCGCGTCGCGATCACAGTCGAGGCGAACCTCGCGCACCGTCTGGGTGTGTCCGGAGGTTTCTCCCTTGACCCAGTAGCTGCGACGCGAGCGCGACCAGTAAGTCGCCCGCCTGGTCGACAGCGTACGGCGCAGCGCCTCCGCATCCATCCAAGCGAGCATCAAGACCACGCCCGTCGTGGCGTCTTGGGCGATCACGGGGGCCAGCCCCTGGTCGTTGAAAGTCACGTTCTCCACGTCGGCGAGATCCACTGTCACCGCTCCAGGCTAGCGCATCGCTGGGATCGCGCGCGGCCCGAAGATGGCAGTCCCAAGTCGTACGCAGGTCGACCCATGCGCGATAGCTGAGGCGAAATCGTGGGTCATCCCCATCGACAGCCGCTGCCACTGAGCGCCATCCCGGTCACGCAATCGGTCGCGCAGATCATGCAGACGGGCGAATCCTTGGTCGGCCGCCTGAGGATCAGGATGGGCCACAGTCATCAGCCCCTGGACCTCCAGATGAGGGCACGCCCGCAGCTGAGCGGTGAAATCCATCACCTGATCGGGATCGACACCCGACTTGGTCGCCTCCCCAGACGTGTTGACTTCGACCAAAACCGGCAGACAGCGCCCAACAGTGCCCAAATGTCGTTCCAGGGCCTGCGCCAGCCGGATCGAATCCAGTGACTGCAACTCGGACATGACCGAGCACGCTTGCGCCACTTTGTTGCGCTGCAGATGGCCGATCAACACCCATGACGGCCCTGAGCCCAACTCAGCGGCTTTCCCGGCCATCTCCTGAACTCGGTTCTCACCGAATTGGCGAGGGCCCAACTCCATCAGGTGGGCCACCATCGAGGCGGGATGGTTCTTCGACACCGGCAACAAAGACACCTCGACCGGATCGCGATCCGCCCGGTGGCAGGCTTCGACGATCTGGCGAAGCGCGCTGTGGTAGCGACTGGTCAGTTCCTGCTCCACATCGGTCATGGCCATCGTGCCGCCAAAGACATCGTGCCAAGCAAAGCGATCACACCGAATCCGACCGCGTACCCGACGAACTGTTCGGTGATCTCCTGCTTCTGCTTGACGTAACCGACCGAGCGCGAGATTCCGGAGTAGACCTCGCGCAACTGGGTGAGCGAGTCCGCCGAATACGCCTTGCCGCCCGACAGCTGCGAGATGACCCGCAGCTCTTCCTTGTTCACCGGGACCGAATTCTTTCGACCCGAGTCGACGATGTAGCCGTTGGGAGTGCCGTACGCGATAGTGAAGATCGGGATCTGCAAATCTCGACTGGCCTGGGCAGCTTGGCGTGACGGGCGTCCGGTGTTCGACTCGCCGTCGGAGATCAAAACCACCGCCACCGGCGCCGGATCGTTCTTGTCCTTCGGATCCGGTGGGATCAACGAAGTCGCGTCCAGCGCGGCGTAGATGGCGTCACCGATGTTGGTCGATTGCGCCAACTGCAGCGAGTCGATCGCCGATTCGACCTGGCCGCGATCCGTGGTCGGGGGAACCAACATCGTCGGCACCGCCGCGAACGAGATCAGACAGACGTTGAACGCGCTCGGCAACTCGTGAATGAACTCCTTGGCCGCCTCCTGAGCTGCTTGAAGTCGACTCGGAGCCACATCGGTGGCCTCCATCGACAGCGACACGTCGACCACCAGCATCACCGTGGCCCGTTCCTTCGGCACGTCGACGAAACCGTTGGGTGTGGCCCAGGCCACGGTCAAGGACGCCAGCGATGCGATCGCGGTCAGCACCGCGACATGTCGCTTCCACGATTTGCGCTTGGGAAACAGGATTTGCAGGCTGCTGGCGTCATGGCTGGCCTTGGAGCGCCGGGCCAGCGTCCAGGCGATATACACCAGCAGGAGCACGGGAACGATCAACAGGGCCCACAGGCGCTCTGGCCTCATGAATCCGATCTCCAACAGCGTCATCGGAACCTCACTCCCAACATGACCGCGCCGACCGCGGCGACGAAGGCGAACACCAGACTCAGCCCTGCGGCGGTGGCTGTGATCTCCTTATCCTTGACCTCGTAGCCGACCTCGGAGTGGATTCGCTGATAGGCGTTGGTCAGTTGCGACGCGTTGTCAGCCGAGTACGACTCGCCGCCGCTGGTCGAAGCGATCTGTCGCATCAAATCCGGATCCGGTGGAACCTGGTAGCGTGTTCCGTCGAGGTCGACATACCCATTGTCTGTGCCGAAGGCGATCGTGTAGATCGGCACCTTCTTGTTCGCGGCGTCGGTGGCCATCTGCATCGGCGACTGTCCGTTGGTGTTCGCCCCATCAGACAACAAGACCATCATGGCCGGCGCGACCGACCCGTCCTCGGCCTTCGGCGCTTGGTCGACTGCAGTCAGTCCGGCCATGATGGCGTTGCCGATCGCTGACGAGTCCTGCGGGGTCAGCGTGGAGATCACCTGTTTGACCGCGTCATGGTTGTCGGTCGGAGACACGCGTACTCCCGAGTTGCCCGACAGCGTGACCAGGGCGACGTTGTAACCGTCCGGCAGCGCGTCGACGAACTGGGTCGCGGCGGTCTTGGCGGCGTCCAACCGGGTCGGGCTGACGTCGGTGGCCGTCATCGACCATGACACGTCGATCACCAACACGACGGTGGCGCGCTCGCGAGGCACCTTCTCTGAGCCCATCGGGCGTGCCCAGGCCAACCCGAGCGCGATCAGGGAGAGGATCGACAGCGCCACCACGACATGCCGCAGCCACTGGGACTGCTTGGGCAGAACCTCACCCAACACGGTCGTGTTCGTGTATCTCATACCTTGGCGAGACCGGCGTCTGACGATCAGAATGTACGCCACGAGCAACGCGGGCGCGATCAGTAAAATCCACAGTCGACTCGGGGCGAGGAAGCCAGTGAAGGGGATCTCCAGGATCATCGGCTCACCCCCCGAGGTGGGGTGTGCAGTTGACCGGCGATGCGTCGATAGGCCAAGACGAACCGGGCGATGTCTTGGACCCAGTCTCGGTCGGTGCGCAACTGAATGTGGGCGGCGCCGGCGCGTCGGATCGAAACCCGGATCCGTTCCCGCTGCGCGCGAGTGGCCGCGTTCAGGCGAGCCCTGGCGGCGGCGTTCGACGTGTCGACGTAACGATCGAAATGAGTCTCCGGGTCACGAATCAAGATCTCCCCCAAATCGGGGAATTCCAGTTCGCGTGGATCGACCACTTCGACGCAGATCACCTGGTTGCGCACCGACAGTTGCCGCAGCGGGCGCTCCCAGGCCGTCTCGACCCGAGGATCCAGTTCAGTGTCCCCGGTGGTGAGGAAATCCGACACGACCAGACGTAATCCACGACGACGCTGGGTTCGTACCATCTGCTCCATCCCCTGTGTCAAGTCGAACTGCCCGTGGGTGTTGTCGGGCACGATCGGGGTTGTCAGCATGGTGCGCAGCAGAGAATACAGCGCCATCCGCCCGGCGCGAGCGGGGATCCTGGTGACCTGGTTCGGATCCATGATCATCCCGCCGAAGCGGTCGCCGAGCTTTTGAGACAAGAACCCTATCGTCGCGATCGCGGCGATGCCCAGATCGCGCTTGGTGACCCCTGCGGTGCCCCAGTTCATCGACGGAGTGACATCGAGCAGCGCCCAGACCTCCAATTCACGGTCGGCGATGGTGTCGCGCACATGAGGGATCGTCGTACGGGCGGTGACCGCCCAGTCCATCCGCCGAATGTCGTCTTGACCAGGAACGTAGACCCTGGCGTCGCTGGTGTCGGATCCAGCCCCAGGCAGCAGTCCGAGATGGTCGCCCTGCAGAAAGCCTTCGAGACGGCGTACGATGACCAACTCCAGGCGTTTCAGCGCCGCTTCGGGAGCGAGACGGCTCAACGGCAGCGTGGCTCCAGTCGGAGCCGAGATCACCGTGGAGACGGCCGACTGCAACGATGGTGCGGCGGGCGGGGCAAAACTGACCTGAGTCATCAGGACCTCGGCGCGCTACCCGTGCCTTGCTGCTGATTCCACACCGGGGTTGGCGGCGGAACCATGGCGACGATTCGATCGACCACCTGACCAGCGGCCACGTTGTCAGCCACAGCGTCGAAGGTCAACACGATGCGGTGGGCCATGACATCGCGAGCGATCGCTTGGACGTCGGTGGGCAGCACGTAGTCACGCCCGTGGATCAGCGCCAGCGCCCTAGAGGCGGCGACCAGACCCAAGGTCGCACGTGACGAGCAGCCGATCGAGATGACATTGGCCAGGTCAGGCATGCCGAAATCGGCGGGGTTACGTGTGGCGAGGACCAATCGTACGATGTATTCTGCGACCAAATTATGGACGAACACCTGGGAAGCCCGATTCTGCAGGTCGATCACCAGCGAAGGATTCAACACCGGACGCGGCTCAGGGGCTTTGACCGACATCCGCCGAAGGATCTCAAACTCTTCGTTGCCGCGGGGATAATCGACGTCAACCTTGAGCAGGAAGCGGTCGCGCTGAGCTTCAGGGAGCGGATAAACGCCTTCTGACTCGATGGGGTTCTGCGTGGCGATGACGATGAAAGGATCCTTGGCCGGGTAGGTGTGGCCGCCGATCGACACCTGCTTCTCCGCCATGATCTCCAGCATCGCCGACTGAACCTTCGCCGGGGCGCGGTTGATCTCATCAGCCAACACGAAGTTGACGAACACCGGTCCGAGCTGGGTGTCGAAAGTCTCACGACTGGCTGAGTAGATTCTTGTGCCCACGATGTCGGAGGGGACCAGGTCGGGGGTGAACTGGATGCGCGCGAACTCGCCGCCGACGACGGTGGCGAACGAACGAACCGCCAAGGTCTTGGCAGTTCCGGGCACGCCTTCGAGCAGACAGTGACCCTTGGCGAGCAACGCGACCATCAACTGTTCAACCATGTGCTCCTGTCCGACGATGACTCGTTGGACTTGGGCGATGGCGTCTGCGAGCACCTGAGACGCGCTTCGCGCTGGCTGGCTCGCGGGCGGTACTGGTGTTGAGGTCACATATCCTCCTTGCGGGTTGTACCGTTCAACGATACCGTCTTCGACCAGCTTTCGCCCAGCAGGACCGTTGATTCGGCCCGGATTCAGTTCGGGCCGGTCGATAGGGCACACTAGTAGGTGAGGCATGCTCGAGTGTGGTGGATCATCGCGGGCGGGCAGTGTCCGATGGGGTCGTCGCGTAGGCGTTCCTCACGCAGCCTGACACCGTCAGAAAGGGTCGACCGAGCGCCACATGAGCACACAACCGTCACCTGAATCCGCCAACGGCGTGCCACCCCTGGCCCCCGATGAGGCTGACCTCCTCAATGGCGGAAACATCGGCGTCGATGGTACGGCCGCGGTGACGACGTACCCGCTGACCGCGATGGACCCGGCGAAAATCGGTGATTTCTGGCCGACCGCTCGTCTTGTCGCCACCGACTCCGGCGTGGCCTACGTGGCCCAAGAAAGTCATGCCAACGCGCCAGTGATGGTGATCCTGCTCAGCCAAGGCGCGAGTGAGGATCCCGCTGCTCGAGACCGCTTGGCTGGTCAGGTCGACCGCATGGACATCGACACGGTGATCGCGCGCGGCGGCATGGATCAAGACCGGGGCCGTATGGGCGCGAAGTTTCGAAGCGAGGCCGATGACCCTCACGGCAGTTCCGACCCGGTCGGGTCGCCCTGGGTCGCATTGGCTTTCGACCAGACCCAAGCTGGGGTCGATGAGGCCCGCCGGATCCTCGACGCCGTCGATTTTCGTACCCTGCCTGCCCAAGGCTCTCCGACCGGCCCCGACTACCGCCTGCACTGGTCAGACCGGGTCAACCCTGGTGTGTCGCCCGTGTGGCCGCTACCCTGGCCCGGGCGTCGCGAGCGCGGCGGACGATTGTCTCTGCTGGCGTCGTGGCTGTTGATGCTGTTGTTGGCGGCGATCGCGATCCTAATCGCGATCCTGATCTTCTCCCAAGCCCCACAAGTCTCTCCCCCGCCACCGATCCCCTCCACCCAGGAATCACAGTCGCCGCCTCCGCAAAGCAGCAGTCCATCTGAGCAGTCCGGCTCGCCGTCGCCCAGCTCCGGCAGCCCCTCACCGTCTTCGGGAAGCCCGTCTCCATCGTCAGGCAGTCCGTCGCCAAGCTCCGGCAGCGCGTCGCCCAGCGAGCAGCAGTCCGGCGGTGGTGAGCCCTCGGGGCAGGCCAGCGCTTCACCGACTCCGCCATCGCGGCTTTGATCCTCCCGCGGTCGTTGGGCTTCCACAGTCGTACGTTGCCATATTCGTACGTGGTCGTACGCGACGCGAGGCTGACCGGGGTTGATCCTCGACGAGCAAGCAGCGTAGGATCGTTGATGGATTGAAGCGAGGGGGCGCCAATCCACCCCTGTGACCGCGAGGATCACGCTGAAGTGACTGAGGTGTGTTCCACGTAGACGAAAGGCCTGTCTGTGTTCGTCCCCCATCCGCCACCGTCGCCTGGTCGCCACCAGCAGACCGACGAGTGGCCCGTGCTGGAACCAACGCCGAAGTCCCCAACGCTGGGTTTGATCGTTCTTGGTGGCGTCGCCTTAGCGGTGTTCATCGCCGGGTTTCTGTTCGGCTCCTGCCGACCGACCCAGTCCGCGCCAGCACACACAGTCACCGCGACTCGAACCGCTCGAGCTGTGACCACAGTGACCGCGACGGCCTGGGCCACGGCGACCGTGACCGCGCCGATGGAACTGGCCTTGCCGTTCGACGACTTGCCCGGCGCTCCACGCCTGGTCGACCTTGACCCCGAACCGATCAGTTGGGATGAGCCGACGTGGTCGTTCGATTCGAAGTCGGCGCCCACGCCCGCACCGAGCGCCACACCCGTGTTCTACACCACCTGTTCAGAAGCTCGTCTGGCCGGCGTGGCCCCGATCCGAAGCGATGAAGCCGGATATCGGCCAGGCCTTGACACTGATCATGACGGTCTGGCCTGTGAATGATCACGGATGACATCGTGGGGCGGCCGGGGCTCGAACCCGGGACAAAGGGATTATGAGTCCCCTGCTCTGACCAGCTGAGCTACCGCCCCATCCGCATTGAGTGTATCAAAGCGGCCCCGTCGCTCTGGCCGGCGGTTGGGCCACACACGCGCCCTCGAGGCAGTCACACACCCGCCTTCCAAGCGCGCAACTCGGCCTTGGTCTGTGCCGTCAGCTCGCGAGCTGCCAGGCCCAAGACCGCAGCCTGGAGGCCGTACAACAGCTGAACACAGGCGCCCGGGTCTAGCTGGTCTCTGATCTTGAGGAAGGCCTGCTTGGCGCCGACAGCGCGCAAGGCTTCGGGGGTGGACACTCCGACGGCGACGAGTTGTCGCGCGGTGACCGGCCCGATCTGTGGCAATTGAGTCAACGCGGCGACAGCGTCATCGGTCGCGGGATGGTCATGACTCATGGACGGGATCCTTTTCTGAAGTGGAACCAGTGTAACCAGAGGCGGTTTCGCGCAGCGAACGATGCAGCCGCCACGCCATCACGGCTGCCATCATCGCAGCCAGGACGTCGGCGACAGGCTGAGCGTACAGCACCCCATCCAGCCCCAGCAGGCTCGGCAGGATCCAGATCACCGGCAAGAAGCAGATCCCCTGTCGTGCGGCGCCTAACACGCATCCGGACAAGGCTTTGCCCATCGTCAGCAGGAGGAAAGAGTAGACCGTGTAGAACCCGAACAGACTGAAACTGATTCCGCTGGCGCGCAGCGCAGTCGTGCCGATGGCGATCATCATGTCGTCGGAGTCGGTGAAAGCGGCCATGATCGGGGTGGCGGCCAGTGCCACCGTGGCGCCGAAAACCACGCAAAACCCGGTCGACGCGATCAGCGAGGCCCAGATGGCGGCGCGCAGTCGGTCGATCCGACCAGCGCCGAAGCTGAACCCTGCCAGCGGCTGGAACCCCTTGAGAAAGCCGAACACGATCAAACTCCCCACGGTCATGACTTTGGTGACCGGTCCCATCGCGGCCAAAGCTGAGGGGCCGTACGACACTGCAGCCGCGTTGGTCACACTGATGGCCACTGAGGTCAACACCTGGAACAGTAGGGTCGGCAAGCCGACTTTGAGAATCTCGGACCAGATCGCCCAGGCGGCGCTGACCTCACGGGTTCGGAAAGTGAACACACTGCGCCCAACCACGACGTGCCGAACGTACAAGGCGGTGGTGGCGAGCTGACTGATACAGGTCGCGATGGCCGCCCCAGCCACACCCCAGTGGGCCGCGAAGATGAGGATCGGGTCGAGTATGACGTTGAGAACCGCGCCGACCATCAACGCCACCATCGCTGTCGCGGTAGCTCCTTGGGCGGCGAACAGGTTGTTCATCGCGACATTGATCACGGCGAAGACTGAGCCCGCCAGATAGATCACGGCGTACGTCGTCGCGTCAGGAAGGATCGACTCCACAGCGCCGAGTTGGCGCAGGATGGGCTGGATGAAGCCGAGCAGACCACCGATCACCACCACACCGATGCCGATCGACCCCCACAGAGCCGTGCTGGCGACTTTGTTCGCGGTGGCGGTGTCGCCCCGTCCGAGCAAACGCGGCAGGTAGGCCGCCGCCCCGTTGCCGAAGAGCAGCCCGAGCCCGGTGACGAGTTGGCCTAGGGGAAACACGACCGTGACCGCGCCGAGCGCTTCGGTCCCCAAGGAGCTGACGAAGTACGTGTCGACCAGGTTGTACACCGCGGTGATCACCATGGCGAGCATGGTGGGAACGCCGAGCGCGATCAGGGCGCGGGGCACGGGGGTTTGCGCCAGCAGCGTCATTTTCGCTTCTGGCGCATGGTGTCGAGTCGTTGATGACAGGGGTTTGTTCATGGGGAATCCTTAACTTAATAGTCGTTCGACGAGTACTATAAAGGATAGTACATGAAGGTCGCAAGTGTAGTACTCTTCTTCAGAGCAATCCTCAAAGGAGTTCCGCCATGTCTGCCATCGACCTGATCGTGTTGGGAATACTGAAACAGCAGCCGCGAAGCGCGTACGAGATCCACAAAGTCGTCGAATATCGCAGCATCGCGCAATGGGTCAAAATCAGCACACCCTCGATCTACAAGAAGGTGCTGCAACTGGAGGCGAAGGGCTACATCCAATCCACGGTCGTCAAGCAGGGAAAGATGCCCGAAAAGGCGGTCTACTCTTTGACGAAGGCTGGCCTGGAGCAGTTCCACCAGCTGATTCAGCAGATCTCGTCACAGCCGGTGCGACTGCTGCTCGACTTCAACGCCGTCATCGTCAACCTCGACGCCGTGTCCATCGCCGAGCGTGAACAAGCACTGAGCAATATCGCCGACCAGGTCCGCCTGCTCGAAGACACTCTGGAACAAAGCCTTCGAGTCAAGCAGGCTGTCGCCGAGGTCCCGGAAACTGGGTTGGCTGTTCTGCGTCAGCAACTGGAACTGGCGCGAGTGATTCGGGCGTGGATCGCTGACGTGAGCTGATCGACCGAGCATCGAGTAGACATGGGCGACGCCATCAAGTGATGGGACGGACAGTCTCGCCGGGCCGAGCATCGAGTACGCACGGGCGACGCGGTCTGAGTTAGGCGGCCAACCCCGGTCCGACTCAGACCGCGACTGGTCCTCCGGAGCGTCGCATGGGCAGCCCCAGTGTGACACCGACCGGTTCGGGGGTCTGGCTGCGCTCCCAGGCGTCGCCGCCCAGCGTACGCTCCAACCCGGTGAAGCCGGTGTCAGCGATCAAATGGTGCGGAGCGGCGTACGTCACGGTGGCTCGAGCGATGTCGCCGGGCCGCGGTTGACGGTCCAGGTCGTTTGGCAAGGCGACGTGGACCAGTCGGTTGTCGCGGGCGCGGCCAGACAACCTGTGGGTTTGGCCATCCTTGCGTCCTTCCCCGACAGCGAACATCACCTCAACCTCAGTTCCGACCAACGCCTGATTCTCTTGCCAGGCGATCTCATCGATCACCTGGACCAAGCGTTCGTAGCGCTCCTGAACCACGTCATGGGGCACCTGATCGGGCATCACACCGGCCGGAGTTCCGGGGCGAATCGAGTATTGGAAGGTGAAGGCGGCGGCGAATCTGGCTTGACGGACGACATCCAAGGTGGCCTCAAAAGCGTCATCGGTCTCCCCAGGGAAGCCGACGATGATGTCGGTGGTGACTGCAGCGTGGGGTATGCGCTCACGCACTGATTCCAAGATCGACATGAAGCGGCCCGTACGATAGGCGCGCCGCATCCGCTTCAGAACCGTGTCCGACCCCGACTGCAGCGGCATGTGCAGGCTCGGCATGACATTGGGCGTCTCGGCCATCGCGGCGATCACCGAATCGGTGAAGTTGGCCGGATGCGGCGAAGTGAAGCGCAGCCGCCGTAATCCGGTGATGTCGCCGCAGGCTCGCAGAAGCTTGGCGAAGGCGTCGCGATCACCGAACTGCACTCCGTAGGTGTTGACGTTCTGCCCGAGCAGAGTCACCTCTTGGACGCCCTGATCGACCAGCATCGTGATCTCGTCGAGAACCTCTTCGGGGCGACGGTCGGTCTCCTGCCCACGCACTGATGGCACGATGCAGAAGGTGCAGGTGTTGTTGCATCCCACGGAGATGGTCACCCATCCGGCGTACGGCGACTCGCGACGGGTGGGCAATGTGGAGGGGAAAGTGACCAGCGATTCCGCGATCTCGACCTGTGCTTGCTGCTCGACGCGGGCCTTGTCGAGCAGTGTCGGCAAGTGTCCGATGTTGTGAGTGCCGAAGACGACATCGACCCAGGGAGCTTTCTTGACGACCAGGTCTTTGTCTTTCTGCGCCATGCATCCCCCGACGGCGATGAGCATGTCAGGGTGTTCCAGCTTCAGCGGCGCGAGGTGACCGAGATTGCCGTACAAACGGTTGTCGGCGTTTTCACGCACCGCGCAGGTGTTGAACACCACAACATCGGCGACCTCCGGGGCGACAACCGGTTCATAACCGGCCGCGTCCAGCAGACCGGCGATCCTCTCGGAGTCGTGGACATTCATCTGGCAGCCATAGGTGATGACCTGGTAAGTCTTTCGCGCATTCATCAGCAGCGATGTTACCAAGCGAACCGATGATTCATCATGCGGCGTCGTCCGGTTGACGGATCAGGCATCATTGGGAGCAGCCCCGACCTGGCGGGCAGACTACGCCTCACTGAGCGGATGGATCCTCGCCCGACCGGGCCTCGTCGAGTGCGGTCATCACGGCACTTCTGGCTTGCGACGGCGAGAATCCTCGTCGCATCAGTTGGCCACTCAGCCGACGGATGATGGTCGAGTCGTCCAGGTCAAGCATCGGTCGAATCCGTCGACGTGCCAAGTTAGTGGCCATGCCGGCGTCGTCATCATCGAGATCGTTCAACACCGTGGTGATGACTGCGCTGGCCACTCCGACTTGAGACAATTCGTGTCGCAGCCGCGCCTTGGACAGAGATCTGAGTTCACGCCGTGACGCGACCCACTGCCGAGCGAACTCGGCGTCGTCGACCAGCCCGACCGCTTCCAACCGCTCCAGCACCTGGTCAGCCACATCCGGATCGACTCGACGACGGATCAGGTCGCGCCGAAGCTCCAGGCGACTGCGCGCCCTGACCGTGAGCCGGTTCAAAGCGATCTCACGAGCCAGGTCGACATCGGTGATCACCCCATCTAGGCTTGTGGAGGCCTCGCCAGTCCGACTGTGAGGCGCCGATTCGTGCCTGATGGAGTCGCGTCGGTCAGAGTCCTCCCGAGCAGGATGATCGTTGCTCGGTGTGGGAGCGTCCGCGGCCGCGGGCTGCCCCACACCGGCGATCATTTCCTTCAGCGAGGCGATGGTCTGCTGTCGGGCTTCACCGGCGGAATCGCGGTCAGGCTCCATGGCCTAGAACCTCACCTCGCCCGTGGTCGGATCCACACCGTCAGGCACAGTCTCGCCAATTCCGAAGGCGGTCAAGATCTTCGTCTCAATCTCTTGAGCGATCTCGGGATGAGACCGAAGGAAGCCTCGCGCGTTCTCCTTGCCCTGGCCGAGCTGTTCGCCCTCGTAGGTGAACCACGAGCCGGCTTTGCGGACAATCCCCTGCTCGACTCCGAGATCGATCAAGCTGCCTTCACGCGAGATCCCCTCACCGTAGAGAATGTCGAACTCGGCTTGCTTGAACGGCGGCGCGACCTTGTTCTTCACGACCTTGACCCTCGTTCGGTTGCCGACGGTGTCAGCTCCATCCTTCAGAGCCTCGATCCGGCGCACGTCCAGGCGAACCGACGAGTAGAATTTCAAGGCGCGTCCACCGGTGGTGGTCTCTGGCGACCCGAACATGACGCCGATCTTCTCACGCAACTGGTTGATGAAAATGGCGGTGGTCTTGGCGTTGGACAACCCACCGGCCATCTTGCGCAAAGCCTGGCTCATCAGGCGGGCCTGAAGGCCGACATGGGAGTCTCCCATCTCCCCTTCAATCTCTGCGCGTGGAGTCAGCGCGGCCACCGAGTCGATGACCACCAGCGCCAATGCGCCCGACCGAACCAGGGTGTCGGCGATTTCCAGCGCCTGTTCGCCATTGTCAGGCTGACTGACCAGCAACTCGTCAGTGTTGACGCCCAACTTGCGGGCGTACTCCGGATCCAAGGCGTGTTCGGCGTCGATGAAGGCGCAGATTCCCCCGGCCGCCTGCGCGTTGGCGATCACATGCAAGGACAAGGTGGTCTTGCCGCTGGACTCAGGGCCGTAGATCTCCACGATCCGCCCACGAGGCAAACCGCCGATCCCCAAGGCCACGTCCAAAGCGATCGATCCTGTGGGGATCACTTCGATCGGCTGGTAGGTCTTCTCCCCCAGCTTCATCACCGAGCCTTTGCCGTGTTGCTTCTCAATCTGAGCCAATGCTGCCTCAAGAGCCTTTTCCCGGTCGGTCAATGCCTTCCCTGCTGCGGCCATCGCGCACCTCTTTCTTGTTCAATCGTGTCCGATACTAGAACCATAGGAGACGGGTCGGACATTTTGCGCTTCGCGGGGTCACAAAGTGACGAACACGTCCGAAACAGACTAACCGAACGCATGTTCGAATCGCGGAATTGGCGCGGCGTGTCGTTACCGACGAGTCAGCGCAAAGTCTCCGACAGCTCCAGTTGGGCCCACACAGCCCGCCAGATCTTCTTGAACGGCAGCCCAGCCTCGATAGCCTCGGAGACACTGCGCCCGCCCAGTTCGGCCATCACCACCAGATCAGCCCACGCATGGGCGTACGACGACCCCAAAACCTCTTCCATCCGGGCCCAGAGCTCGGCTTCGCGCATCAGGCGGCCAGACGCTCGCGCAGGGACACCACGCTGGAGGATTCGTACGCGACCAACCGCTCGGCCACGTCCATCATCAGCTCTCCCACGGTGATTCCCAGAGCATCGGCGACCCACGAGAGCACCTCGGAACTGGCTTCCTTCTGCCCACGTTCGATCTCAGACAGGTACCCTAGGCTCATTTGCGCGTGCGCGGAAACCTCGCGCAAAGTGCGGTGCTCCCGCATTCTCAGGTCGCGAATCGTCTCTCCGATGGCTTCCCGCAGCAGAAGGGTACGGTCATCATGCATAGTGTTCAGTCTACCGTGCGCCCCACGGCTGCCATGCGATCTGCTCAGCGCGGCGCGGCACGAGTCACCAGCGAACCCCGGGGGGCTCGCGGTCGAGCATCCGCATCAAGGCGGTCAGAGCCTGATCGACCACACCGCATCGTACTTGCGCTCTGGTTCCGGGCAAGGCCAGCAGCATCGCCGTCTGAGCTCTGGAACTCGTGATGGCCAGCCACACCGTTCCGGCGGACACTCCGTTCGACGGGCCAGGCCCGGCCACACCGGTCACGGCGATTGCCCAGTCGGCCTGACAGACCCGGCGAGCGCCGTCGGCCATGGCGCAGGCGACTTCACGGCTGACGACCCCATGGTCGGTGATGATCCGCGGATCGACGCCGGCCAGCCGGGTTTTCAGATCGACGGCATAGGTGACCAATCCACCACGAAGCACGCGCGAGGAGCCCGCCACCGATGTCAAGGCCGCACAAATCAACCCGCCGGTCAACGACTCGCAGGTCGCGACCGTCATTCGCCTGGCCAGCAGCGCGGCCACCACCTGCTGAGCCAGCGACGTCGCCTGGAACGGACCCTCGTCAGGCGTTGAGGTCATGATCAGCCCCGGTACCGGCTGATGGAGACGATTGGGCCGCCAGCCAATCCCGACGCAGCCGCCAAGCGCCCAGACAATAGTTGACTCCCGACACCACGGTCAAGACTAGAGCGATGCCCATCGCGACCACGCTGATCCAGTACAACGTTCCACAGATCCAGTACCAGGGCGAACCCGATCCGGCGCTCATGTACGCGCGCAGCGGCATCAACAACCCGACCAGAGCGATCGTCTGCATCAGCGTCTTCATCTTGCCCAGTCGGTCGGCGGCTTGCACCCCGTACTTCACGATCATGAATCGCATGATCGTGATGCCCCATTCGCGGATCAGAATGATGATCGTCACCCACCACCACAGCTCGCCCAGGATGGACAGGCCCACCATCGCCATGCCGGTGATCGCCTTGTCCGCGATGGGATCCCACAGCTTGCCGAAATTGGTGATGAGGTTGTATTTCCGAGCGATCTTCCCATCAGCCAAGTCGGTCAACAGAGCGACGACGAAGACGGCGGTTGTGATCCAACGCCACGTGGTGTCGTACGGATGGCTGAGCAGCAGCACAGCGAAGATCGGCACCGTGACCAGCCGAAGGATGGTCAACGCGTTGGGCACATTGACCACAGGAACCACTGTCTCATCAGACACGATTCTTCGCTCCCTTTCGTTTCACCGGTCGGCCCGACATCGTGTCACCGGTATAGTCGAATTCTGACACATCCACGCTAAGAAAGAGCATATCCGCGCTCATTCGCCCGTACGATCACCGCTCGAGGAATCAACCACCCAATCGACGCCGTCGCCGCCAGTGATAGTGGCGCTCAGAATGTGGCCGACGCGAGGTGGCTCATCGTGGCTCAACCCGACGACCTGGCAGCGCCCATCTTCTGGACCTTGCTGCTCAGCTCGACCGCTGACCTGTTCATCGACCGATTCGATCATCACCGACACCGACTCGCCGATCCGATCAAACGCCCGCAACGACACCAGGGTGTCGGCCAGTTCGCTGATCTCGCGCGCCCGCCACGCGATGGTCTCCTCACTCAGGTGCCCGTCCAACGTCGCGCCGCTGGTGCCTTCCTCGTCGGAGTAGCCGAAAATGCCGACCGCGTCGAAATCGGCCGCCCCGAGGAACTGCTTCAGCTGTGTCAGGTCGTCTTCGGTCTCGCCTGGGAAACCAACGATGAAGTTCGACCGAATCCCAGCGTTCGGCATCAAGGCTCGGATCTGATCGAGCAGACCAAGGAAGCTGTCGGCGTCCCCGAATCGGCGCATGCGGCGCAACACGGACCCGGAAGCGTGCTGGAATGGCAAGTCGAAATAGGGCACGACCTTGTCGGTGGCAGCGATCGCCTCGATCAGACTGGGACGCAGTTCAGCCGGTTGAAGATAGCTCAGCCGGATCCAGTCGATCCCGTCAACGTCAGACAGCCCAGTCAGCAGGGACTCCAGCGCGTGTGGGTCAGCCAGGTCCTTGCCGTACGACGTCGTGTTCTCACTGACCAAGAAAAGCTCTCTGCCCCCCTGGCTTGCCAACCAGGTGGCCTCAGCGCGGATGGCGTCGAGGCCGCGCGACTGAAAAGCGCCCCGAAAGCTTGGAATGGCGCAGAAGGCGCAACGTCGATCACAACCCGAGGCGATCTTCAGTGGAGCCGACGGTGAACCGACCAGACGGGTACGCTGGCTCGGCATCCAAGGCGCCGGGGGTCCCGACGCAGTCGACGCGCGCGCCACCGGCGAGATCGGGAGCAGACGACGTCGATCCGTCGGCGCCGGTGGGGTGACTCGGGTCCCGGCCATGACCGCTCGAACCGTCGCCGCGATATCGTCGTACCCATCGAAGCCGATCACCGCGTCGGCTTCGGGCAGGGACTGCGCCAAATCCGACCCGTACCGCTCAGCCAGACAGCCCACAGCCACCACGGTTGGAGCCGAGCCGTCGGCCCTGTGATCGGCGGCGGCAAGAATCTCGTCGATCGACTCGGTCTTGGCAGACTCGATGAAACCGCAGGTGTTTACCACGACGACGTCAGCCTGCTCCGACTGGTCGACCAGAGCGAAACCCGCCTGGTCGAAGCGGGCGGCCAACTCTTCGGAGTCGACGTCGTTGCGCGCGCAGCCCAATGACACGATGTGAAGCGTGGTCGCCATGTCAGACCGTCAGCGAGGCCAAGACCTCGTCCAGCTCGTCGGGTTTGACCAGCACTTCGCGTGGCTTCGACCCCTCCGACGGACCAACCACACCCCGATTCTCCAGAATGTCCATTAGACGTCCAGCCTTGGCGAAGCCGACCCTCAGTTTGCGTTGGAGCATCGAGGTGGATCCCAGTTGGAGGTTGATCACCAGACGAGCCGCCTCGATCACGAGATCCAGGTCATCGCCGATGTCCTCGGCGACGGCGCGCTTATTCGCCGAAGCCGCCTGCTCGATGTCGGTACGGTACTGCGGTTGGACCTGAGCCGAGACGTCAGCCACGACCTGTTTGATCTCAGACCCGGTCACCCAAGCGCCTTGGATTCGGATCGGTTTCGACAAGCCCATCGGTAGGAACAGTCCATCGCCTTGTCCGACGAGCTTCTCGGCCCCCGGTTGATCCAAGATGACCCGCGAATCGGTCATCGAGCTGGTCGCGAATGCCAACCTCGACGGCACGTTCGCCTTGATCAGACCGGTCACGACGTCAGTCGAAGGACGCTGAGTCGCCAACACCAGGTGGATGCCCGCCGCACGGGCAAGCTGCGTGATGCGCACGATGGAGTCCTCGACATCTTTCGGAGCCACCATCATCAAGTCGGCCAACTCGTCGACCACCACCAACAGGTACGGGTACGCGCTCAACTCGCGTTCACTGCCCGGCAGCGGCTGAAGCTCACCGGAGCGTACGGCCCGGTTGAAGTCGTCGATGTGGCGGAAGCCGTAGTTCGCCAGATCGTCGTACCGCACTTGCATCTCGTTGACGACCCACTGCAACGCGTCGGCGGCCTTCTTCGGGCTGGTGATGATCGGGGTCACCAGATGCGGGATGCCTTCGTAGTGACTCAACTCGACCCGTTTCGGATCGACCAGCATCAGGCGAACCTCGTCCGGGGTGGCCCGCATCAGGATCGAGGTGATCATCGAGTTGACGAAGCTCGACTTGCCAGAACCGGTGGCCCCAGCCACGAGCAAATGGGGCATCTTGGCCAGGTTGGCGACGACGAACCCACCCTCGACGTCTTTGCCCAAACCCACTGTCAACGGATGGGTGTCGGAACGAGCGACCGCTGAGCGTAGCACGTCGCCCAGAGAGACGATCTCCTTGTCACGATTAGGAATCTCGATGCCAATGGCAGATTTCCCGGGGATCGGCGACAGGATACGTACCTCGGACGAGGCGACCGCGTAGGCGATGTTTCGCGACAAAGCGGTCACTTTTTCGACCTTGACGCCAGTGCCCAACTCCACCTCATAACGAGTGACGGTCGGACCGCGCGTGTAGCCAGTGACCGTGGCGTCAATGTCGAACTCATGCAAAACATCTTGAAGCGCGGTCACGATGCCGTCTGAGGCCGAGGTACGCGCCTTGGGCACGGTTCCAGCCTGCAAAATAGTCGGCGCCGGCAAGTGGTACGGCGCGTGGGAAGCCACCACCGGATCCGCCCGCAACGCCGGAACACTATCCCTGGACGCTGGTTGGGCAGTGGCTGAACGGGGCTTGCGTGGCTTGGCCGCAGCGGTGTCAGCCGGGTGAGCCAGTTCTGGGGAATCCACCGGCTGCGACTGCTCAGCGGTGTCTAGTTCGACGGATTCCAGCTCGGTCGCCGCGGCCACATCCGCCGAACCGGCGAACCGGGCCTGAATCGCGGCCGTCGCATCGCCGAACAGTTGAGACACGGATTTTCCCGTGATGACGATGACGCCAATCAGAACCACGATGACCAACACGGGCGCCGCCACCCACACCGTCAGTGGGTCGGCCAGCAGCGAGGCGGCCACGAATCCGATGACTCCGCCCGCCTGACGAACCTGGTCCATCTCTGAGGGGCGCGGCAGTCCACGGGCGATGTGCAGCAGTCCCAGACAGCCCACGACGATAGCGATCCAGCCCAAAGCCAGCCGTGCGCCAGCGCTGTGGCTGCGATGACGCATCAGCACAATCGCGCCGACGATCAGCGCGACCGGGATGGCGTACCCGGCCAAACCGATCACGGTGGTCACCCCGAAACGCAGCCCTTGGGTCAGCGGGCCGGGCAGACTGAACCAGAAAGCCGCCGCCAACACGATCCCGACAGCCAGCAGACCCAATCCGGCCGAGTCTCGGCGTACGACCGGATCGATGTCTTTCGCGCCACGCCCGACGCTGCGGATCAATGCGCCCAACCCTTTGGCCAACCCGTTCCAGGCACTGGCCAAACCGTGGCCGATGGTTCGCCACACCGATGTGGCTGACTTGGCCTGGGCTTGCGCCCGCGCGCTGGCCGCTCGTTTCGACGCCTGGGATGATGACGTACGCGACCGGGGTGCTGAGCGAGTTGCCATGAGGGCGAGGATACCCGTTGCGGCCAGTCACTGTGGGCCTGCCACGCCGCAGGGGGCCGACCAGGGCGGTTGCATGGCACGCGACACCCGTCGAGTCAGCCTGGTCGCCAGCTTCAGTGTGCTATCGATGGATCGTCGTCACTTTCGCGAGCACTCGACGTCCACCTCTGAACTCAAAAGTGGGTCCAACCGCGCGCGCCCAGCCACTGTTGACCGTCGACGAAGACCGCCGGATCGCGTCCATCGAGGGCTTGGACCGTGCCGATGACCGTCCACAAGGCGGGGACTTGACCGAACGGGAAGGTGGCCAACAAGGCGTGATCCTCCCCACCGGCCAACAAGAAGTCGAGCGGATCCTTGCCGGTGGCGTGCGCCACGGCCACCAGCGGATCGGGCACGTCGAGTGTGCCCGAATCAATGTCGACCACGACCCCCGACGCCTGCGCGATGTGGTCAAGATCGGCCACCAAGCCGTCGGAGACGTCGATCATCGCGGTCGCACCGCGCCGATTGGCTTCCAGTCCAGCGCCGTACGGAACGTCCGGGCGCTGATACGCGCCGACCAGAGCTCTGGGCGAACGAAACCCGCGTGTCAACACGGCCAAACCGGCCGCCGCCCAGCCCAGCCGGCCTCGGTAGGCCACGGCGTCGCCCGGGCGGGCCCCGTCACGGCGGATCGGAGCGCGCCCGCCAGTCTGACCCAGTGCGGTCACCGCGATGGACAACCGGTCGGCGCTCGACAGATCACCGCCAACCAAAGACACCTCCGCCTTGGCACACTCTGCCAAAACTCCCTCAGTGAACCCGTCGAGCCAATCCACCCGGCAACTGGCTGGAGCCGACAGCGCGATCGTCACGGCAGTCGGCACTGCGCCCATGGCTTCGATGTCCGCCACTGCTCCACCGACGCAGCGATGACCGACGTCGACGCTGGACACCCAGTCGGTGCGAAAATGGACGTTCTCGTTCATCACGTCCGTGGATACCACCAGCGCCCCATCCACACTCATGACCGCACCGTCGTCGCCAGGACCGACGCTGACCTGTGGTCCAGCGATCACCGACCGCGTGATGCGCTGAATCAAGGAGAACTCCCCCATGTCTCCAAAAGTCTCATTCATGTGTACAGCCTAACCTGAACTGCGTCGCCGCCAGGAGTGAAACTCCGAATCTATCTCAGGACTTCGCGGCGGCTCGGGGACGACATCCGCCTTCACGTGACGGGTGGCTGAGGCGGTCGAGCGAAATCACTCGCCAGGTTGCGACACTCGCCTTCCCGGGTCGAGTGGCCGAGGAATCGCTTCGCGCTCCTGCCACCGGCCACAGGATTCGCGGTCACGGGGCGCGTGGGTCCGAGTGCCGACGGTCGCCGCGACACCGTAGGATGGTGGAAGCGGCCGGGGGAACTCAGGAAGGGGCGAGGACATGGGGTGGTTCGGATTGCCCTTTCTCACGCCCCAGCAGTCAGCGCGACAAACCAAGGCGTACCAAACCAAGCTGTTGCCGTACGCCGACCAGCAGCGTCGCGCCGTGGTCACCATCCTCGCGCAATTGACCAGTGACAAACTGACCGATGAGGAGCGGTTGTTCGCCTTCTTCCACGGCAAGCAGGCCCTGATGGAGCACGACGACGACCAATCCGGGACTCACGACCGTGTCGTCGAGGCTTGCTTGTCCACTCTGGAATGGCTCAGCCCCCATGATCGGCACGTTATCGCGGCCCTCATCTTCCTCGACTCCCACGTCAGCGACATGGCGCACTATCCCAGCGTCGAGCAGGTGGAGCAGGCGGTGGAATCCGAGGTGGGGCGCCGCCCGATTCAGTGAACCTGCCTCTTCGACGCGTTCTACTGCCCTGGGCGGCTCAGTCAATCCAGCAGCCACCTGTTGTCGGCGTCAGCGACTTGCCAGGTATGCAACTCGTAGGTCTTGTACCCTTCAGCGATGAACGGATCTGACAAGGCGATGGCGTCGGCTTCCTCACGGGTGGCGGTCTGAAGCACGACCATGCCGCCGGAGTTGTCGAGGAACGGCCCACACATCACCAGAGATCCTGCTTTGTCGAGCATCTTCAGATGCTCGACATGCCTGGCCACCACATCCATTGAGACAGGGTGGCGTATCTCCATCAACATGACGAACAGATTGGAATCCATAGGGCCTAGTTTAGGGCTACCGCGTCGATGTCACTCACCACGAGACTAAACCGGGCGCTCGGAGCAGGAATTTGGCCCGACGCTGAGCGAGACGCAGTGGCCGCAGCACCCCGGTGCGTCTGACGACTCGCCCGGGATCCAACCGTTGGATCGCTGGCGGGATCAGTCGATCGACCGCAGTGGCAGAGTGGTCGGTTTGAACGCTGGCCGGGTGGCTTCGTACTGCGTGATGCGATCGGCTGACGCCAGCGTGATCGAGATGTCGTCCAATCCGTTGAGCAGACGATAGCGGGTGTAATCGTTCACCGTGAAGTCGTACGAGCGTTCACCGGCGGTGATCGTCTTGGCCTCCAAATCGACCGTCAGGCTCATTCCAGGATCGGCCTCGATCAGGCCCCACAGTTCCTCGACGGTCGAGGCCGGGACGACCGCGGTCAACAGTCCGGCTTTGCCAGCGTTGCCCATGAAGATGTCCCCGAACCGGGGCGAGATCACCACGGAGAATCCGTAGTCCATCAGGGCCCACACGGCATGTTCGCGCGAGGAACCGGTGCCGAAGTCAGCTCCGGCGACCAGGATCGAGCCCGAACGGTACGCTGGCTGATTCAGAACGAACTGCGGATCTGAGCGCCAGGCAGCGAACAGGCCGTCTTCGAACCCCGAGCGGGTGACCCGTTTCAGGTACACCGCCGGAATGATCTGGTCGGTGTCGACATTGGAGCGCCGCAGCGGCACGGCGACCCCGGTGTGGGTGGAAAACTTCTCCATGGTGGCTCCTTCTGGCTCACACGTCGCGCGGGTCGGTCAAATGTCCGGTGACCGCCGTGGCGGCGGCGATCGACGGCGACACCAGATGGGTGCGTCCGCCCTTGCCTTGGCGTCCTTCGAAGTTGCGGTTCGACGTCGACGCCGATCTCTGACCCGGCGACAAGGTGTCCGGGTTCATCCCCAGACACATCGAACACCCGGCTTCGCGCCATTCGGCTCCAGCTTCGATGAACACCTTGTCCAAACCTTCAGCCATCGCTTGGGCCCGGATGCGCGCCGAGCCTGGGACGACCAGCATGCGTACAGAGTCGGCGACCTTGTGTCCCTTCAACACGCTGGCCGCCAAACGCAGATCCTCGATCCGCCCATTGGTGCACGAGCCGAGGAACACAGTGTCGATGTCGATGTCGACCATCTTGGTTCCAGGAGTCAAGTCCATGTACGCCAGCGCCCGCTCGGCCGCGGCCCGCGCGCCTGGGTCAGCGAAGTCCGACGGGGACGGCACCGCTTGGCCCAAGCCCACTCCTTGACCCGGATTCGTTCCCCAGGTCACGAACGGCGTCAAAGACGCCGCGTCGATCACGACCTCCGCGTCGAACACCGCGTCGTCATCGGTGGCCAGACGCGACCAGTAGGCGACCGCCTCATCCCACAACGGGCCCTGCGGCGCGTACGGACGCGACTTCAGATAGTCCAGTGTGGTGCGGTCGGGTGCGATCATGCCCGCGCGCGCACCCCATTCGATGCTCATGTTGCAGATCGTCATGCGTGCTTCCATCGACATCGCGTCGATGGCCTCGCCCCGATATTCGGCGACGTAACCGGCCCCGCCGCCGGTCCCCACCGCAGCGATATGGGTCAAGATCAGGTCTTTCGAGGTGACACCGTCGGGCATTTGCCCATTGACGGTCACAGCCATGGTCTTTGGTCGACTTTGCGGCAGGGTCTGAGTGGCCAGGACATGCTCGACTTCGGACGTGCCGATTCCGAACGCCAGCGCGCCGAAAGCGCCATGAGTGGAGGTGTGGGAGTCGCCGCAGACGATCGTCATCCCTGGCTGAGTCAGACCCAGTTGCGGACTCATGATGTGGACGATCCCCTGGTCGGCGTCGCCCAAAGAATGCAGCGGGACACCGAACTGCGCGGCGTTGGCCCTCAAGGTGTCGACTTGAAGACGAGACACCGGGTCGGCGATCGGCGCGAGAATGTCGGCGGTGGGGGTATTGTGATCCTCAGTGGCCATGGTCAGATCAGGACGGCGCACGCGACGCCCGGCCAATCTCAGACCGTCGAAAGCCTGAGGGCTGGTCACTTCATGGCAAAGGTGGAGATCGATGTACAGCAGATCAGGCTCGCCATCGCCGCCTGAGATGACGACATGGTCGTCCCATACCTTCTGGCTCAGCGTTCGACCCATGATTCTCCTTTCGGCCTGCACCAGCATCCCACTAGACTTCTCATAATTCAAGACGGTAGTATCAGCATATGGACATCTCTTCGGGAGTCGGCGTACTCGACAAAGCGGCGGCAGTCTTGACCGCCTTGGAATCAGGACCGATGACATTGGCTGGTCTGGTCTCGGTCACCGGCCTGGCTCGCCCCACCGCCCATCGGCTGGCTGTGGCGCTGGAATACCATCGCCTGGTCGGCCGTGACCTCAACGGACGTTTCGTGCTTGGCCCGCGTTTGGCCGAGTTGGCCCAGTCGGCCGGCGAGGACCGTCTGTTGTCGACCGCCGGCCCGATCCTCACCCGGTTGCGCGACATCACCGGGGAGTCTTCCCAATTGTTCCGTCGCCAAGGCGACATCCGCATCTGCGTCGCCGCCGCGGAGCGCCCCTCAGGCCTGCGCGACACCGTGCCTGTCGGCGCGCAGTTCACCATGAAGGCCGGATCCGCCGCGCAAGTCCTGTTGGCTTGGGAAGAGCCTGATCGAATCCAGCGCGGGCTCATCCAAGCCCACTTCACCGCGGAGACCTTGGCCGGGGTACGCCACCGCGGCTGGTCACAGTCCGTGTCGGAGCGCGAGGCCGGTGTCGCCTCGGTGTCGGCCCCCGTACGCTCCCCTGTCGGCAAGATCATCGCCGCTGTGTCGGTGTCCGGGCCGATCGAGCGGCTGACCCGCTCGCCGGGGCGTCTGCACGCACCAGCGGTCGTCGCCGCCGCCGAGAAGCTCTCCAGTGTGCTGCGTCGTACCGGACGGGAGTGATTGTCGCGACCCTGACCCACCTGAGGCGTGCCGCACAGAGCACGCTTTGAGCGGAGGACCGGCGCCAGACGTCAGACCGGGATGATGATGCCTGATCTTTCTTCAGGTGCTAGTTTGTGATCATGAGTCTTGAGAAAGTTTTCTTCGGGTTCTTCGTCCTGTTGGCGGCGACGCTCAACTTTGGGTTCTTCGTCGGCGACCTGTCCAACCCAGCCGAACACTCGGTCATCGAGCTCTACGCCGCGATCATCGTCGGCCTTGTCGCGACCGTGTTGAAGCTGGGTGATCGGACCCAGATCGGCGCGATTCATCTGGCGACGTCGTTGGTGGCGGACATCCAACTGATCGCTGCGGCCGTGCTGTTCACCATCGTCCAAGCCACGATGGACGCCATGCCCGGCCATCTGATCGCCACAGTGGTGTCGCTGTCCGGCGGCGCACTGTTCGCCAACATCGTGTCCGTCGTTCTGCTGGTGATCGAGACCTCCACCTTCCGTCGCCGCTGACATGGCCCGCACGCGTCGCTATCGGTCCCGACGAACCACTCACCGGACCAACCAACTTCAACTGGCTCATGTGGCGATCCCGTCACAAATCCCCAACATGGCGGCAATCTTCATCGTGTTGCGCAAGATGCGCCGCCCGCTGCTGCTGATGCTGGCGATCATGACCTTCTCGGTCATCGGTTTGTCGATGATGCCCGGGGTGGTCCAGCCCGACGGCTCCAGTGGGCGACTGAACGCCTTCGAAGCCTTCTACGTCTTCTCGTACACCGCCACCACCATCGGTTTTGGCGAAGTGCCCCACGCCTTCTCAGTCGAGCAGCGCTGGTGGGTCGTGGCCTCGATCTACTTGTCGGTGGTCGTGTGGGCGTACACCATCGCCCGGCTGATGTCACTGCTGCAAGACGCCGGTTTCATCGCCGCCTACACCGCACAATCGGTGCGACGCACGATCACCCACATGCGACAGCCGTTCACCATCGTCGTCGGGTACGGCTACATCGGGCGGTCCGTGGTGCGTACCCTCGACGCCCGCGGACGACGGGCGGTCGTGCTCGACCAACAGCCGGTTCCCATCGAGCGACTGGCCACCGACATGCTGGCCCAAGAAGTGCCCGGCATCTGGGGCGACGCCCGCAACCCCGCGATCCTCGGACTCGCCGGGTTGGATCACGAGGAATGCGAGGCGGTCCTGGCGCTGACCGGTGACGAGGAGGTCAACCTCCAGATCGTCATGACCTGTTCACTGCTGCGGCCTGGACTGCCGGTGATCGCTCGGGCGACCAGCCGTCAGGTCGCCGCCAAGATGGCTGACTTCTCACCGTTGGCCATCATCAACCCGTTCGACGATTACGGCCAATTCCTCATGCTCGAACTGCAGCGGCCGTACACCCATCGACTGATCCACTGGCTGATGGCCTCCGAAGGCACGAGCCTCGGACCGATCTCGCCCAGATTCCAACTCCAGTCCAAGAAATGGCTGGTGGTGGCCGATGGCCATTTTGGCGACGAGGTCACCCAGGACCTGATTCAGGCCGGATACACCGTGACCTTGGACCTGCCCGACGCGGAGCATGACTTCACCCACGTCGCCGCTGTCATCGCCGGGGCCGAATCCGACACGGCGAACATGGCCTTGGCTGCTCATCTGCGCCACGCCCACCCCGACATCGTCATCGTGGTCCGTCAACAGTCGCACGCCCAACTGCCACTGGTCGAAGCGTTCTGCCCCGACTCGATCTTCTTCCCGCCCCAGTTGGTCACTCAGCGCGCTGTCGCCAACCTGACCACACCCAGACTGTGGGAGTTCATTCGCGAACTGATGACCACCGACGACGAGTCGGCCCGCCGCCTGACCGAATCGATGGTGGCCAGGCTCGGCAACGGGTCGCCTTCGCCGATGCGCCTGTGGATCTCCGAGACCCATGCTCCGACCGTCGTACGCTGGTTGACCCATCACCGGTTGACTCTGCGAGCGCTGTTCCGCTCACCCCAGGACTGGACCCAATCTATCGCGGCCTACCCGGTTCTGTTGATTCGCGACGGTGTTACGATCACGCTGCCCGACGAGGGGATCGAACTGGAGTTGGACGACGAGATCGTCATGGTGGGAACCAGCGACGGCTTCGCCGAGCAAGACGAGTGTCTCAACGACGACTCCACGCTCTACTACACCGCCACCGGCCATGACATCCCGACATCGGGACTGTGGCGCAGGATCACCGGCCGTTTGTGGAAAGACGCCTTCGAGCATCTGCCGATCGATCCGGCGTCATCCCAAACTCAGGCTTCATCCCAGCCGGAAGCTTCGCCCCAGCCTCAGGCTTCGCTGCCACCGTCGTCGTCGAACCGGTAACCCAGCCCGCGCACAGTCACCAGCCGCGACGGATGGGCCGGATCGCGTTCGATTTTGGCCCGTAACCGCCGAATGTGGACATCAAGGGTCTTCGTGTCTCCGAAGTAGTCCGCGCCCCACACTTGGTCGATGATGTGGCGGCGAGTCAGCACCCGCCCGGCGTTGCGCAACAGCAGTTCGAGCAGGTCGTACTCTCGTAGCGGCATGTCCACTGCCCGGCCGTCGACGTGGACCCGATGCCGTTTCAGATCCATCACCACACCGGCGACCCGCCATGACTGTTCGTCGTCGGATGAGGTGGGGCGACGACGCAACAGGGAGCGCAGTCGTGCCAACAGTTCAGGGATCGAGAACGGTTTGGTGATGTAGTCGTCAGCCCCTGATTCCAACCCCATGATGACATTCGCCTCCCCGACCATCGCCGTCACCATGATGATCGGGACATCACTGGTGAGTCTGACTCGGCGACAGACCTCGATCCCGCTGACCTCGGGAATCATCAGATCCAACACGATGACGTCGGGTTGGCTGCGTTCGACCTGATCGAGTGCGGCCCGTCCATCGGCGACCGCGACCACCTCGTAGCCTTCACGATGGAGCAGGTACGCCAAGGTCTCGCGCAAGTCGTCGGCGTCTTCGACCAGCAGCAGACGAGTCATCAGTGGTCCTCCTGAGGATGGTCGGCGTCGAGTTCGCGGGCAACACTCTCCCCCGATTCTGGGCCGACCGATTCGAGCAATGGCAGATTCAGCGTGAAAGTCGATCCGGAACGTACGCGTGAATCCACGTGAACGCTACCTCCATGAGCCAAGGCGATGTGCTTGACGATGGCCAAGCCCAGTCCGGTCCCGCCGGTTCGTTGAGAGCGGGCCTCGTCGGTTCGATAGAACCGTTCGAACACCCGATCCTGATCAGAGGCGGCGATGCCGATGCCTGAGTCGATAACGTGGATCGACACGATCCCCTCGGTGTGATCCACCCGGGCTGAGACCTGAACTGCCGAGCCAGGTGAAGAGTATTGGATCGCGTTGAGGATCAGATTCTCCACAGCGGTGATCAGCCGAGATTGGTCGCCCAAAACCATCGCCGATCCACGATGTCGGACTTTGACCTTGACCGAACGGCTCAATGCCGTCTCGTGAGCCAACCGGACCGCGCTCTCGATGATCTCAGCCACCGCCACCGGATCGCGGCGCTGAGCGCCACCAGCCACCTCCGCCTGGGCCAAGCTCGTCATCGACTCGGTCATCGCTTCCAACTGGGCGGCGACCCGTTCCAGTCGCGAAGCGAAATGCTCGACGGCCCCGGTGTCGTCGGCCGAGGCCTTCAGCGCGGTGGCGAGCAACCCGACCGAGGTGACGGGGGTGCGCAACTCGTGGCCGATGTTGGCCATGAAGTCACGGCGCACCCGCGCGGATTGCACTTCTTCGCTTCGATCGATCAAACTCAGCAACACCCAGCGTCGTTTGAGAGTTTTGGCCGTCACGATCATGTCGGCCAAACCGGAGCCGGTGTCCACTTGAACGGCCAGGGCGACCCGCTCCTTGGTCGACCAGGCCTGCTCGACCACCTGACGCAATTGTGGGTCGGCCAGCGCGTCGAGGCCCGCTGAGGGCCAACGCCGCACCTGCTCAGAGGCGTAGACCACCTCGAGGCGCCGGGTGACGAGCAGATTGGCGCCGCCGAAGGCAGCCATCGTGGCGCGGACATGCCGCAGAAGCTTCGAGGAGCCTGGTCGAGTGTCGTGCGGGCTCATACCAGTACTGTAACTCACCTGCGTCAGCCGAAGCGTCCGCCGACATAGTCGGCAGTGGCCGACTGGGTCGGGTGATGAAAGATCGTGTCCGTGTCGGCGTACTCCACCACCGTGCCGGGACCACCCGGAGAGCTGACTGACAGGAAGGCTGTCTTGTCGGCCACTCGGGCGGCCTGCTGCATGTTGTGCGTCACGATCACGACGGTGTAGTCCCGTCGCAGGTTGATCATCAGGTCTTCGATGGCGGCGGTGGAGATGGGATCCAAAGCCGAGCATGGCTCGTCCATCAAGATGACCTTCGGCTCGACGGCGATGACTCGGGCGATGCACAGTCGCTGTTGCTGCCCGCCGGACAGGCTGGCCCCGGGACGGTTGAGGCGGTCTTTGACGTCGTCCCACAGGTTGGCCGCGCGCAGCGACATCTCCACCACATCTTGGGCATGGTCACGACTCAGACGCCGGTTACGCAGACGCAACCCGACCAGGACGTTGTCACGCACAGACATGGTTGGGAACGGATTGGCCCGCTGGAAGACCATCCCGATGACTCGACGTACCGCCACCGGATCGATGTCAGGTCCGTAGAGGTCGGTCCCATCCAGGCGGATCGACCCGGTCACACTGGCCTGGTCACAGGTCTCATGCATCCGGTTGATCGTCCGCAGAAGCGTCGACTTACCGCAGCCGGAACCGCCTATCAGCGCGGTGATCGTCCGTGGCGCGATGGTCAAGCTGACATCGCGAATCGCCTCGAAACCACCGTAGTGCGCGCTGACATGGGCGATCTCCAAGCCTTCAGCGGCGGTGGCGACCAGGGGTTGTTGTCGGGTGGGTTGTGGATGAATCATGGGAACTCCTTGATGATGAGGGTGAGCCACGCCTGATCGGCGGGGTTAGCGTTGGGGGCGAGACGAGGTCAGACGGACGATCAGACGTGACGCGACCGCGAAGATCAGAACCAGTCCGATCAAGACCAGCGCTGCCGTCCAGGCGCGGTTGTCGTACGCGGCGAGGTTCGCGCCCTTGTTCTGCCACTGCGAATAGATGTAGACCGGCAAGGTGGACATTCGGCCTGAGGTCAGATCAGTGTTCATGGAGTCGGCGAAGCCTGCCACCAGCAGTAGCGGCGCGGTCTCGCCGATGATGCGGCAGACTCCCAGCATCACCGCGGCGACGATGCCCGACAGGGCGTGTGGCCAGATGACCGTGGTGATGATTCGGTGTTTGGTCGCCCCCAGTCCGATGGCGGCCTCGCGCAGTCTGTTCGGGACTAGGGCCAAGATCTCCTCGCTGGAGGTGATCACCACCGGAATCATGAGCAGCGATAGCGCCGCGGCCCCGGCCAGACCGGATCGCGTCCCCGGTCCACAGATCGCCATGATCACCGCGTAGACGAACAATCCGGCGACGATCGACGGCAACCCGGTCAACACCACCACCACGAAGCGGATCACGCGGGGCAACCAGCCCCGGCCGTACTCCACCAAGTAGATCGCTGTGCCGACCCCGATCGGAACGCAGATCGCCGTGGTGGCGGCGGTGATCAAGACGGTGCCGACGATCGCATGGATCGCTCCCCCGCCCTCGCCGACCACACCGCGCATCGACCAGGTGAAGAATTGCGCGTCCAGACGGGCGAATCCGCGGCTGACGACCGTCACGAGCAGCCAAACCAAGGGGATCAGAGCCAAGAAAACCGCGCCGGTCACCGCGACGGTGGCGAGCCGGTTGGCTCGGCGCCGACCAGCGCTCAGGGTGTACGTCGGGTTCATCGCTGCCCCTGACGACCATCGGCCAGGCGACGACCGACCGCGTTGACGAGCAGGGTGATGCCGAACATGATCAGGCCTAGGCCGATCAACGCCGCCACCTCCACCTGGTGGGCCTCAGGAAAGAACTGGGCGATGAACGCCGCCACCGTGTTGGGGTTGGCCGAAGTGATGACAGACCACCCGACAAAGAATGGTGCCGGAGACACCACCATGGCGATCGCCATGGTTTCCCCCAGCGCCCGTCCCAATCCCAGCAGGCCAGCCGACACGATGCCAGATCCGGCCCACGGCAGAACGGCTAAGCGGATCATCTCCCACCGGGTCGCTCCCAGCCCGAGCGCCGCCTCCACGCCGGCCGCGGGCGCGCGCTGAAAGACCTCCCGACACAGCGCCGCGATGATGGGCAGAATCATGATCGCCAACACCAGCGCGCCGGTGCCGATCGTCCGCCCCGTGCTGGAGGCGGTTCCGGCGAACAAGGGGAACCACCCCAGCCATCGGGCGGCCCAGTCGTACACGCCAGACATGACCGGAGCCAAACACATCAGGCCCCACAATCCGTAGACCACTGAGGGGATCGCAGCCAAGGTGTCGATCATGGCCGCGAGCAGACCAGCCAATCGCCGTGGCGCGTACCAGGTGATGTACAGCCCGACTCCCACCCCCAACGGCAGCGCGATCGCCAGCGCCAGTGTCGACGACCAGATCGATCCGAAGACCAGCGGTCCGGCCAGCGCCCACAGCGTGGGAGCGGCCAGGGGCAACTGGTCGGCGTGGGCCGTGAAAGCTGGCGCCGAGGACACGATCAAGAAGACGCCGACCCCGCTCAAAGCGACGGCGACCAGCGCGCTCGCGCCAGTCACCGTCATCTTGAACCCGGTCGCGGCGGCGTTCTCCATCCGGCCAGGCCGGTCAGCCAAGATCAGACTCGACATCGGTGGGCCTCAGTGGATCCCGGCCACAGCCTTGGCGACCAACCCGGACAGTGTCGGGTCGGCGGTGATCGGCGAGGACCCGGCGTGCTTGGCCGCCTCCTGCTGACCCGCCTCGGAGACCACGTGGCCGAGGTAGGACTTCACCAACTGGCCGACGTCAGGATCGGCGTAGGTTCCGCAGGCCACCAGGTAGCTGACCAGCACGATCGGGTACGACTGGCCATCGGTCAGCGTACGATTCAGGGCGACGACCACATCGGTGGTGGATCGGCCTTGCTCCAGTGGTGACGCGCCAACGGCAGCGGCGGCGGCTTGAGCCGAATGCGCCACTGCTTTTTCGCCTGCGCCCACGACGACCGAACCCATGCCCTGGGCCTGCGAGGCGTCGAGGTAGCCGATGGCTCCCGGGGTGGCGATGATCGCTTGGCGTACTCCCTGAGTCTTCTCGGCGGCTTCACCGCTCAACTGACTAGGCCAGGTCTGAGCGACAGGGTACGGCCAGGCCGACCCGGCCGCCTGAGCCAGATAGTCGGTGAAGTTGTGGGTCGTGCCCGACTTGTCGGAGCGGTGGATCGCGGTGATGCCGAGGTCGGGCAAACCCACCTGCGGGTTGGCGGCGACGATGGCGGGATCGTTCCATCGGGTGATCTCGCCGCTGAAGATTCTCGCGATCAGGGTCGCGTCCAAAGTGAGGGATGCGACGCCGTCGAGGTTGAATCCGATGGCGATAGCCGAGACGTACGCCGGAATCTCCACCAACGCGCTGCCCGGGGCGCAGGCGGCGAACGGACCGGCGACGTGATCGATCGCCAACGGCTCGTCGGTGCCCGCCAAGACGTACCCGCCATCGGTGAAGTTTTGACGCCCAGTGCCCGACCCGGTCGGATCGTAGTTGACGGTGACCTCGGGCTGGCTGGCCTGGAACCCGGCGCGCCAAGCCTCATGGGCGGCGGTCTGAGCCGAGGAACCTCCGGCGTCGATCGTGCCGGTCAGTCGGGTCGCCGTGTGCGAGGCGCTGGCCGGCGGTGGTGTGGACTGATCGGTGGCGACCTCGTTGGCGGCGCATCCGGTCAGCGCCGCGATGACCGCCACACCTGTGGCGATCACGGTCGTTTTCTTCATGGTGATTTCTCCTTCATATGGACTGTTCGATCACCAGCAACGCTACGCAGACCAGGTTTCCGCCCGACCATGGGCAGGTGAACACCAGGTGAACAGAGGGCCAACACTGGCCCGGAGCGTGGTTGAGGACTCAGGCGTGAGCTTCGACCAGGGCAGTGTCAAGACGGTCGCGCCGATAGTACGCCAACGTGACGATCACCCCGACGACCAGGATCGCCGCGGTCAACATGAAGGGCAGGTTGCGCGACACTGACGACAACAAGCCGCCGATCCATCCGAATGGAGCGACCACGAGCATGATCGTCGTACGCTGGATGGCCATCACCCGCGAGCGCTCCTGCTGATCGACATGCAGTGCCACCAAAGATTCGGCCAACATCGCCAAGATCCCGACCCCGAAGCCGTCACACAGCAGACTGACGCACAGCAGAACGTACGTCGTGACATCGGCGCCGCCACTGGGGGGAGCGATCAAAGCCAACAGCGACTGTCCTGCGGCATAGATCATGAAACCGAGCAGCAGTGAACGACGAAGATCGGTCGCTTTGGTCGACTTGACCATCCTCGGGACGATCGTGAACAAGAACACCATCGCCAAGATCGACCGACCCATCGCGAAGATCGGCAGCAAAGGATCGGGCACATGCAAGCGCAGGGAGACGATGACCTGCCAGAAGGTGTTGTTGATCATGCCGACTGCGGCCACCAGGATCGCGATCACGAGCGAAAACACCGTTCCCGGCGAGCGCAGCGCCAACCGGACCACCGCGCCGTACCCGAGCAACAGACGAAACACCGATTGGCCCTGGGTTTTCGCCATGCGCTCGACGCCGGTGACGGTCTCATGAGACCACAGGTAGAGCCACACGACTTTGATCGCCATGACGATGAACGCGTTGAGGTAGAGGACACGTACAGCGGGAACCAGGGAGTACTGCGCCACGAGCACCGCCGCGATCGGGGCGAAGATGGCAGACATCTGTCCGGCGACGATCACCAAGGAGTAGATGCCGGTGATCTGTTCGCGGTCAGCGTCTTCGACCATCAAACAGTCCCACGAGTTCTGGGTCACCTGTAAAGATCCATTGACGACACTGGCGCCAAGAAAAGCCCAAAACGCCCAGGTCGGGTCACCGAAGGAGGCGGCGAACCAGATCAGACTGGGAACACACCAGGCGAGGATGTCGAACATCGCCGTGGTTTTGCGACGCCCCAGCTTGTCGGTCAAGATGCCGCCGAGCAGCCCGAACACCACCTGTGACAGCATGCCGATGGTGGTGATGAACCCGATCTGGACGTCTCGTACGCCCAAAGCCAGCATGTAGACCGAGGCGTACGGCAGACACAAGTTCATCGACAAGCCCCACAAGGGCTCGGTGTAGACACAGGCGCGCGGATTGCCTTTCAGACCGCGCGCGGTCGCTACCAGCGGATTGCCCATGATTGGTCCTTTGTCGTCTTGGTCCCCGGAATCTCGGTTTCGCCCGACGACCACGCGCAACGCCTGCCAGTGTGGCTGTCACGGCTCACCGCGAACATCATGGCACAGGCGTCGACCCACTGGCCAAACGCCGTCCCACTGTTGTCCTGACGGCTCGGTGGTGGTCCCGAATCAGCCTCAGATTGGTCAGGCGTTGGCGGTGAACATCCAGTTGACGCCGAAACGGTCTTGCAGCGAGCCGTGCGCGGCGGCGAAGAAAGTTGGAGTCAACTCCATGTGGATGTGGCCTCCGTCGGCCAAGACAGCCCAGGCCTGCCGGACCAGCGCCTCGTCGTCAGTCGTCATGGAAATATACATGTTGCCACCAGTCCGCACCGGATCGGTCGAATCGGCGCACATCAGTTCTGAGCCGTCCCACACTAGGCGGGAATGAAGAACCAGACTCTTCATCTGCTCGGTGACCTCAAACCCCGGATTCGGGACGTCGGCGTAGGTCCGCTTCTCGGCCACGGTCGCGCCGAAAGCCTTGGCGTACGCCTCAAGCGCCTGAGCGCAGACGCCATTGAACATCAAATAATGCGAAAACATGGTGATCCTTTCACTGGGTGAGCCCGACCAGGTCGACCTGCCACGACCAACAAGGACTCACTGCTGTTCGTCATCCTATGGGATACTGAGAAGAAATGTCGCACGAGAATCCCCCCAAGGCACAGTCCACCATCTCTCGCGTCGCCAGTCGACCGACGACGGCCGCGACCCGTGCGCTGAAGCTGGCGGCGCGACAGGGACTGTCAGCCAACTTCGGCGCTTGTGCCATCGTCTCCTTGCTCGCCGCCATCCTCATCTGGCCGATCGCCAGTCCCTCCGTCATGGTCTCAGGCTCCTTCGACATCCTCAGCGAAAGTTTTCGACTGATTCGGATTCCTGACGGTCAAGCGTTCCTCGACACCTTGCGAGCCGGATTGGATCACATGCAGCAAGCCACCTCGGTCGGAAGCAGTTCCGACGCCGGAGTGATCTCGAGCCTCTACCACCGAGCTCAAGCCTCCGGGTCGATCGAGAAGGCGCTGGTCGTGGCAGCAGGACACGCCCTGTTCGGCCCATCGCTGTCAGCGTCGGTGATCGCAGCGGCCGCCGGGCTGGTCACCTTGGCCGTCGCGCTGCTGATTCGGGTGCCGTTACGGGTGTCGAGCCATCGCTTCTTCCTGGAGACCTGCGCCTACCCGAAGACCTCGATCTCCTCGCTGCTGTTCGTCTTCCGTCGCCGTCGAGTCATGGGTGTGGCCGCGGGGGTCGCCTACCGCGATCTGCGTCTGCTCGCCTGGATGCTCACGATCGTCATGGGCCCGGTCAAGTACTACTCATACGCCATGGTGGAATTCATCCTGGCTGAGAACCCTGACGTGTCGCCGCGCCAGGCCTTGCGCTTGAGCCAAGCCATGATGCGCGGTCGACGCTGGCGGGCTTTCCTGCTCGACCTGTCTTTCCTGCAGTGGTATCTGCTGGGGCTGGTCACCTTTGGGTTGGTCACGATCCTCTACGCCATCCCGTACCGCAGCTTGGCCTGGTGTGAGCTTTACACCCAGGCCAGGGAGGAGCAGTTGACCCTCGACACCGCCGATTCGACCGCGTTCGACGACCCGTACCTGATCGACCCGGCCACCCCCGCTCGACTGATGGCCGACGGCTTCGTGTTCGGAGATCTGAACAGCGAGAGCTATCCCAAGCCGTGGACGCCCCACGCCCTGGATCATCTGCACTACGCCCGCGACTACTCGCCACTCAACCTGGTCTTGCTCTTCTTCAGCTTCAGCGTCATCGGCTGGGTGTACGAGTCAGTCACGTCGTTGGCTTATGTCGGACACTTCGTCAACCGTGGGACGTTGTACGGCCCATGGATCCCGATTTACGGTGTCGGCGGGGTGGCCGCTTTGGTGCTACTGAAACCGATTCGGGACAACCCGGTGGCCACCTTCTTCACGTCAATGCTGGTCTGCGGGGTGATTGAGTACATCGCCGCGACCGCGCTGCTCAAGCTCACGGGGCTTCAGTACTGGACTTATCAGGGATACTTCTTCAACATTCAAGGACGGGTGTGTCTGGAAGGACTGATCGTGTTCGGGCTGGGCTGCACAGCGGCGATCTACTTCCTCGCGCCACTGCTCGACACCTGGCTGAGGAAGGTTCCACGTCACATCAGAATCCGCGTCGCCTGCGTTCTGGCGACGGGGTTTATGGCTGACATCCTCTTCACGTGGGCGCATCCGCGAACTGGGGACGGCATCACCTCCTGAGTCATCACAGCGTTGTGGGCGACCGAACCATGTCCGACCGCCCACAACAACGACCTGGTGATCAGGCCTTATTCATCATCTACCGCGACGACGCCTGCCGACGGGCTTTCAGACCAGCGGCGATCCCGACGCCAGCCAGGGCGATGGCGAGCAGACCCACCAGCCCTGCGGGCGATGACGGGCTGGTCGTACCACCGGTGTTCGCCTGCGGCTTGTCATCCGCCGGAGCCGGATCGGTCGGATCCTCCGTCGGGGTCTGGTCGCCTCCCGGTGCCGGTGGGGTGACCACGCTGGCGGGAACCAAACGTCCAACACCCCAGTGAGCGTTCGACTGATACCCGGCGTTGGTCGGGTCGGCCCAGTTGTGGATGGCCGTACGCGCCCCGTTGGTGGCGTCGTTGACCTGGAAATCCATGCCCTGGAAGCTGTCCGCGCCACCCAGCCCGCTCAGCTCGATCGCCGCCTCCACCATGTAACCGTGATCGGTTTCGTGGGTGGCCGACGTGATCAGGCTGGCCTGAAGATCCTGGTCGCCCGTGCCATAGCTGATCTGGTTGTCCGCGCTGATGCGGAACTGTGTGTCAGTGTCCAGATACGAGCCATTCTTCTGGTTGCCACGGTCGATGTAGATCTCGACCGAGTCCCTGATCCACGGATCCGATCCGCTCAGGTCGATCGTGGGGTCGGTCACATCCATGACGACATAGAGAATGTCGTCTTTCCACACCACCGACGCCTTGGCGGTGGCCCCGTCACTGCCTTCGACCTGCTTGTCTGTCGTGACGGTGACCGCGTCAGCCCAAGCCGAGTCGTCATTCTGACCGTCGATGACTGGGGCCTCGGCGGCCTCAGGAGCCTCCAAATAGCTGACCGGTTCGACCAGCGTCAAGGTGCCCGTCTGTCCCGGCGAGTTCCACCCGACCACCTCATCGGCGGCCCCGGCGATCCTGACGTCGAACTGAACCGTGTCACCTTCGGCGGCGTCGGTCAGCGGCAGCTCCGCCAACACGAGGTATCCGCCGTCGACCGGCTGGACCACGGCGGGCACATCCGCGCTGCCGTCGCGCCCGATGGTGTAGCTGGTGTCACCCAGTTGGAAGGTCACGCTGTCGTCGCTGCCCGCAGTCGGGTCTTCCACGTAGATGCAGGCCGACAGATGGTCGGGCATCCAGCGCGTCTGGAAGGCCGCAACCTCTCCGACGACATGCAGCGGCAACTTGAGCCACTCATCGCTGTCCATGCCTTCGAGGCTGGTCTCCACATCGGCCTGGAAGACGTTCGCCGCCTGAACCAGAGCGGGCAACTCGGCGTCGATGATGCCGTAATATGCCAACTTGGCCTGGTAGTCATCGTCGAACACCAAAGGCGCCCCACTGCTGGCGCGCCACGAGCGACCGTCGGTCAATCCCCAGATCGTCACGGAGAACATGTCTTCGGCATGCTCGCGGAAGATGCGGAACGCGTCGCGGTAGTAGTACCCCTGCTCGATCAGCTTGGCTTGAGTCACGGGGGTGCTCGTGGTCACATCCAGCTCGGTGACCGCCTGAACCACGGGCAGATCCTCGAACGAGGTCAAGGCCTCGTCGAAGGTCGACACCGGCGTGGCCAAGCTGGCATGGAACTGATGCCCCACTCCATCGACTGGCACACCGCGATCGAGCAGGCGCTCGACCAGAGCGTGCAGACGGTCAGCTTTGGCGGGCACTTCCGTGTTGTAGTCGTTGATGAACAAGGTGATCGGACGATCGGCGCCGGGGGCCGCGTACTGTTGGTTGAACGCCTCATCGGCCCACTGGAAAGCCAAGTCGATGAACTGCTCGCCCAAGATGTTGTACCACTGGCTGCGGCGCAGGCCGTCGGCGAAGCTGGCGCCATCGTCGATCACCTCGTTGACGACGTCGAACGAGACGAGCGGGTTCGTGTCAGAGCCGAACGGACCGTATTCGTCAGACAGCGACTTCGCGACGTTGAAGATGTGGTCGTGCAGACGCTTCTTGAGGTATTCCTGGTCGGCGGCCGAGTCAGTCAGCTGCTCACCGGCGTCGTTCTGGAAGAACCAAGCCGGGGTTTGGGAATGCCATACGAGGTTGTGCCCGTAGACCCGCAGATCGTTGGCCTGTGAGAAGTCGAGCACAGTCTTCGTCTCCGGGTTCATGGAGAACTCGTGAGTCGTCGCGTCGTACCATCCCTCGGGTTTCATCGAGTTCTCAGCGGTGACCTGGTCGAAATGCTTCAGCAGAAGTTCCGAGCCAGCGCCGGTGGTCTCACGCGAGTCGATCGCCATCCCGACTGGGAAGGTGACCGTGTCTTTGATCGGGGTGAGGTCTTCTTGGATCCCCGTGGACGGCACGGCCACCGCGATGTCGTCAACGCAGAAATCACTAGTGTTGTCACCGTTGTAATCCGTCTCGAAATAGATCATCGACGAGTCATAGTCGCCCATCGGGATCGTGGCTTTGACCTCAGACCACCCTGAGTTGGTCACACCAGTCCACTGCGCCACCGTTCCGTAGGTCGTGGCGCCGTCCACCGTCTTGGCGATCGACAGCCACAAGTTGTCGCTCTGCTGATCTGGCGCGAACCGGGCCCAAGCGGTCAGGTTGTACGTCGTGCCCGCCACCAAGGTCTCGGTGGTGTCGAACCCAATGCCGTCACCGGTGGATTGACGCCCAGTGACACAGGCTGATTGCGCACCGGTGTGCGCGTCGGTCGTCGAAATCGACACGATCGGGGTGGTCTCCGCGCCAGCGCGAGCGACCCAACCATCGAGCCCGTCCTCGAACCCGGTCTCCAACGCCACCTTTCCAGGCGGTTCCTCTTCAGTCACGGTCGGGGTGGTGATGGTGATGTCATCGACATACAAGGTGTAGGGCGCGGCGTCGCTCGAAGCAGCTGTGCCCAGGTAGACCCCGGCCGCGGCCGCGTCTAAGTCTGTCGGAGCGGTCCACTCGCCGGTCACCGTCGTCCACTCGTCCGCGCTCAACGTGGTGTTTCCCACCCAGTCGTAGGCCGGGGTGACGACGAAGCGAACCTCACGAGTGCCCTCGGTGCCTTCGGCCAGACGGGCCTTCATCGTGAAGGTGTACGTCTTGCCCTTCTCGAAGATGCCCGTCGGAGACTGAATGCCTTCGTAGTCTTGGGCGCGCGCGATCGACAGGACCTGGGTGTCGTCCCCGGCGGCCGGCGAGGCGATGATGGCCAGTGTCGGTCCGCCTGACTGAGTCCAGTCAGCGTAGTCGCCGTTCTCAAAGTCCAGCTCGGAGACCACTGTCACGTCGGCCGCAGGCGGCTGTCCACCAGTCACCGAGAAGTCGTCCACCAGGAAGGACGGATGGTCGGCGCCAATGTCGGCCGCCTCGATATAGACGGTGACCGCGCTGCTGCCTTCGGGCAGGGTGTAGTCGCCGCCGATCTGAGCCCAGCCGTCAGCGGTGACCGCCACTGCTCCCCCAGCCCAGTCGTACTGTGTCGCGCCGTCAGCGTCGGTGCGTTCGATCGTGAAGTGCATGTCCGAGGAGCCGACGACACTGGCGTCGAGTCGTACCGAAGCTGACATCGTGTACGTCGTGCCAGGCTCCAACAGGCCGCCACCGGCGAAGGCCGGTCCGTTCCAGTTGCCTGTGCGCCCGGTGACCCACAGGCTGGACTGCCCGGACACCGCCGCCTGATCAGTCAACTCCAAAGTCACCGGACCCCGAGCGGTCAAAGGTGAATAGTCCTGCTCAAAGTCATTGGATACCACCTGAACTGGATCGGCCGCGCTCGCGGCCGGCGTCAGGCCGGTCAGGTTTGTCATCGTCTGCGCACCGATCACCAGCGTCATCGCCAACGCCGCCGTCGCGGCCGTGGTGAGCCTACGCCATCGTATCGCCATCGTGTTTCCTTTCATTCGTGGGGCCTACTGTGCTATCCCACTGCACCTCATTCTTTGAGGTTTCCCCGACTAGATCAAGAGCACACGACAAAACACACAATTCGAATCGAAACTTACGGCTTACTTCTAGTACCTCGATCGGTTTCGCACCGCTGACGCTGGACCGATTTCGAGCCGCCGCACGAGGACAATCTGCGGCGGTTCTCATCAATAGTCCTTGTCATCGGCTTGACGCGACCTGGCTGACGTGGAACTATCAGGTATGGCCTCAGTAACTTTCGGTGGGCACGAGGCCCACACCATCGGAAACCTGCCCGGCGTTGGGGCTGGCTTGCCGCCCTTCGTCTTGACGGCTGGCGACTTGAGCGACATCACAGACAAGTCCTTTCCCGGACGACGTCTGGTGTTGAACATTTTCCCCAGTCTCGACACTGCCACCTGCGCGCTGTCGGTGCGTCGGTTCAACACGTTGGCGAGCGCCTGGCCGGACACCACAGTGATCTGTGCGTCCCAGGATCTGCCTTTCGCCCAGTCCCGCTTCTGCGCGGCCGAGGGCATCGAGCATGTCGTGGCCGCCTCCGCCTTCCGTTCCAGCTTCGGCCGGGACTACGGCCTCACTCTGGTCGACGGTCCTCTGCGCGGGCTGCTGGCGCGCGCCGTGGTCGTGGCCGACTCTGACGGCACAGTGGTCTACACCGATCTGGTCGATGTGATCGAGAACGAGCCCGACTATGATCGGGCTCAAACAGCCGTCCTGGGCTGACACACCTCCGGTAGCCATCCCCGGCCGGACGAATCCGATCGGGTCGCGCCGCTTGGTCGTACGGGCGTCACGGCGTACGCTGGACGCCTCCAGTCGTCGCGGTCACCGCTGAATCGAACAGAGAAGAGACATGCTCGTACTGATCATCATCAACGCCATCGCTGGCATCGGTAGCGCCGGAATGGGCGCGGTCGCGGTTGTCCGCCCCCAGTTGTTCAGCCAATCTGAGTCGTCGTCGACCGGTGAGACGTTGTACGCCAGGATGTACGCCGCTCGCGCCATTCCTTTCGGCCTGGCAGCGGCCCTGGCGCCGTTTTGGTGGTCGGGACCGACGGTGGTGATCCTGCTGGTGGCCGCCGCGGCAGCCCAGGTGATCGACATCATGCTCAGCCTGAAGTCTCGCCTGACCGGCATGATCATCGGAGCGACCGTCGCGGCGACCGTCCATGTGGTGGCCGCGATCGCCATCGGGACCATCGGCGCGGCCTGAACCCCCAGCGCTTCGTGAGCGCGAGGACCACACCCATGCCATGTGGTGAGGTCGACTCCATGTGACGGACACGCGCGATCGATCACGTCGATGGGGCTAACGTGTGGGGTGCGCCGGCGCGCCGACCAGGTCTTCGCCCCATGACATGGCTGACGAGGGACGTGGCGTCGTACGACCGGCGATCGATGCTGCTTGATTGCACCCCGAACCTAGGAGCGTTGAACGATGACGAGCCGTCCTGTCAACCCCATCACCTACGACCGTCGCGCCATGACAGTGGGAATCGCCCACTTCGGCGTCGGCAACTTCCATCGATCCCACCAGGCGATGTATCTAGACCGCCTGCTGCGAGACCCGCGGCATGAGTCGGCAACGCGGACATGGGGCATCTGTGGCGTGGGTGTGATGGAGTCGGATCGGCGAATGCGCGACGCGCTGAATGGCCAAGACTACGAGTACACCGCGATCGAGCGACACCCTGACGGGCGTGCGCCGGCCACCCGGGTCGGGTCGATCATCGGTTTCCTTCACGCTGGTGACGACCTGGACGCCGTGATCGACCTGTTGGTCGATCCGGCCACCCGGATCGTGTCACTGACCATCACCGAGGGTGGATACAACATCAGCGACTCCACCGGCCAGTTCGACACCACGAACCCGGCTGTCGTCGCCGACGCTGAGCCGGGGGCCATCCCCTCGACCGTGTTTGGCGTGGTCATCGCCGGTTTGCGACGCCGTCGGGCGCGGGGTGTTCCACCGTTCACCATCATGTCCTGCGACAACGTCGAATCCAATGGAGACGTCGCTCGTCGAAGCTTCACCAGTTTCGCCGCCATGGTCGATCCTGAACTGGCCGAGTGGATGACTTCGACCGTGTCCTTCCCGAACTGCATGGTCGACCGGATCACCCCGGTCACCACCGACCAGGATCGCGCCTGGGTGACGCAAACCTACGGCGTCGACGACGCCTGGCCTGTGCTGAGCGAAGGGTTCACCCAGTGGGTGCTGGAGGATCGTTTCCCCAGCGGGCGACCGGCATGGGAGCAGGTCGGAGTTCAGTTGGTGCATGACGTGCGTCCGTACGAAATGATGAAACTTCGGTTGCTCAATGCCAGTCATCAGGGGATCGCCTACGCTGGCCTGCTCGCCGGTCACCATTTCGTCCATGAGGCCGCCTGTGACCCGACGATCGTACGCTTCGTGCGCGCGTACATGGATCGCGAGGCCAGCCCAACGCTGGGTCCTGTCCCTGGGGTGGACCTCCCAGCGTATAAGGACCAGCTCGTCGAGCGATTCGCCAGCGCGCATGTCCGCGACACGCTGGATCGTCTGGCCACCGACGCCTCCGACCGGATCCCGAAGTTCGTGGTCCCGGTGATCCGAGCCCGGCGCGCCGCAGGTGAGCAAGCGCCCCTGTGTGCGGCGATCCTCGCCGGATGGACGCAGTACGCCCGCCAATGTGTGGCCGGTGTCAGACCAATGTTCGTCGATCGCCAAGAGGCGGCCGTACGCGCGGCGGTCGAACGATCGCGAACTGATCCGGTCGGTTTTCTGCGCGACCACGACTGGTTCGCCGACCTCGGCGACGACCCGGTGTTCACGGCCGACTATCTGCGGGCCATCGAAGCGTTCCAGGCCGACACCGTGTCGTCGGCGCTGGACAAGATTATGGCGAGTCAGTCCTGACGGCGAGAGTGTTCTCGGTCTGAGTGACTGCGGCCATCTCTGGTCTCGGTCGCTCAACTCTGGTGGCGCAGCCGCTCCTCGGTGAGGACTTCGACTAAGTCCGCGGCGGGCAGCGTGCGCGCCTGCGCCACGCCTCGACCAGCCCAGTGCGCGGCGTAGTCTTCACACTGGTGGGCGGCGGCGAGCTGATGGAGCGCCTTTCCTGCGGCGTAGGTGCGCGGATAGCCGGGCAGTCGATGAGGGTAGGCGCGGCCGATCCGATGAAACCGGTTGACCAGCCCACGGGCGGGTCGCCCAGAAATCGCTGAGGTGACGCCTGTCGTTGCGATCATGTCTGTCGGGTCCGAATCCGCAGTCGGCGACACCGTGACAGATTCGGCGGCCCCCTCAAACCGGTGTTTGGGAGTCGCGCTGGCCCGGCGCAACGCCGCGCGATAGGCCGGGTCCGCCCCCGACTCAGGGCAGAGCACGAAGGCGGTCCCCATCCACACCGCGCAGGCTCCCTCGGCCAGCATCGTGGCGATGGCGGACCCATTCATGATTCCGCCTGCGGCCACTACCGGCAGGTTCGTCAGGCGTACGAGGCGGCGGACCAGCGCGGCGGTCGTGAGCTGAGAGTCCCGCGCTGGATCGAAACAGCCACGGTGCCCGCCGGCCTCGACCCCTTGGGCAACGAGCACGTCCACTGAGGCTCGCGCCGCTTGCCGAGCCTCGTCAGGCGAGGTCACACAGGCCATGGTGAGGATGCCAGCCCGGCGCAATGCCCGAAGGAAGGCAACGTCGGGCAGCCCGAAGTGGAAACTGACGACGGTTGGTGAAGTTCGCAGCACCATCTGTTGAAGCTCGACATTGCTCCAAGCAGTGTCGTACGGCTCATCCAAGTGCGGTGGCGGCTCAGAGTCGAACCGCGCGAACTCCGGTCTGAGGTGGTCCAACCATGCGGCGTCGAGCTGCGGATGTGACGAAGTCCGGTGACAGAACAGATTGACATTGAAAGGCCGACTCGTTTTCGACTGAGTCTCGGTAATGCGCCGCCGCCCCAGCTCTGGGCTGTCAGGGCCGATCGCGAGAGAACCGAGAGCACCGACGTTCGACACCTGGGCCACCAATTCGGAGGTCGAGACTCCCGCCATCGGCGCGACGATGATCGGGTGGCGCAGTCCCAACCGCGACATCCACGAGGTACGGTCCGACATCTGAGCCTCGTCCTTCTCCCCCTGCGGTTCACTGTAGTCGAAGATTCATTAGACGACGCCGAAGTGGCCCAGCGACCCTGGTTGGTCAACGTGCCGCTTCGCCTCTGGGATCGTCACGCTGTGATCTCAAGCCGTCGAACGACGGCGCGACGTGCCGCCTGAGCTCAGCGATCATGCCCAGGGGCAATAGGACGAGGCTCACGGTTGTTGGGATCGCTGACGGATGCCCTTCAACCAGGAGCGGCGGATCAGCCCACCACCAGCGCGCACACCCAACCAATAGGGTAGGAAGACCAGGCGCGCGCCAGAAGTCGTGGGCTGGACGCGAGTTTCAGTCCGCAAACACCCATCGCGGTAGAAGAAATTGAGGGCCACCTTCACCCCAGGTTCGGCCAGGGCACGGAACCCAGCCACTGGATTGGCTCCCAAGTCCATGGGCTTTTGGTGTAACGACAAGCGCAGCAACCCGGCGCCAACCAACTCGTCATCGCCACGATGGATGATCTCATAGCCGCCGCGCTCGAACATTGACAACACTCGATCTTGTTCGGGCAGTCGCTTGAGGCCGAGCCCCATCACCGTCAGCACGCCATGGAAGAAGGGCACCTCGCCCCAGGTCAGATCATCAGCGGCCTCGATCACCCTACGACGCGGCGCAGCTAGGGCGATGGAGTGAACCTCATGACGCCACCACCGCGGCATCGCGTCGTCAAGCACCATCGCCGTACGCCTATCGACCATGGCACCAACTCTACTGACCAGATGTCAGGGAAGCACAAACCCGAGGGCCACATGGAGGTGGGACAGGTGAATGCGAATGGCTTGTGCGGAGCCAGTGCAGAACTCAGGGGCTTTCCGGCTCGAAGGCTGCATCGACGTCTTGGCCACCACAGAAGACGCCTATGCTCGTGACGAGGTGGGCGCCATCATCGACGGCGAAGGCGATCGTGACAGTGCCCCGCCCAGTCGCGGACCTGCGAACACTTCCCCTGCCTGAGCTAACGATGGCGCTGCGCTGGTCGAAGCTGCTGTGCTCTCGGGCACGCCTCCAGCGCCGGATCCCCAGGCGCCCCCACGCAGAGAATCTGGCGAGCAGTTCGTCCATTCGCTCCCGAGGCTGAACAGTCGCTGTTTCCCACAGGGTTTCCCGAACCAGGTTCTGTGAGATGGCAAACGTATAACGGAATCGTTAGCCTTTTGACACAATCCGGCTCTACATCTCGGACTATCTCCACCTACCGTGAAACGTATGACATCAGCCAACCGAACCCGTGACCACCAACGCCAGTCTGCTTCTGGGTGGCACCGGGCCGCCTATCCATCCCCCGTACGTCGGGAATCACACGCCTCGGGTCGGGCGGACATTTGTGCCATTTAGGTCAATCGATCGGTCATGACAAAACACGACCACTTTCGGTAGACATTTGGCAGATCTCGGGCTGTCTTCGCCGGGCCAATCCTGGCAGAGCCGGTAGGCCATGAAGCTGGCCAGCCATGTCTAGACACCGGCGTCAAGAGGTTTCTCTACGACCTGTAGAGAAAATGAGATTTCTGTCTCGTTTCAATCGTGTACACCACCGATTCAGCGCCGTCGCGACAATCTAGGAATTTGGTCAGCAAGCCGCTGGCCAACTGACCCTGGCGCCAATCCAAGCCTGGATGTCGCCGATGTGAGGGTCTCGATTGGTGATATCATACAAAAGCAGGGACGCCGCAGGTCAACATCGAACCTTTGGTCGGCTTTAGTGGGTATTTCTCAACCCTTCGTCACCAGATGAAGCACCTTATCAGGGGCGTGTTGGCGGCTATGGATCGTTCTGGTGGTGCTGTTGAGGGTGCTGGGATGGTGGATTCGCGGGGTCGCATCGTGTCGAATTCGCAGAAAGTTCAAACCTTTCTGAGCCCTTCCCAGATCGATGAGATGCTCACCCGTCTGGCGGACGGGGAGACGGTGACGAGACTCGCTGCCGAGTACAAGGTGCACCGCGCCACTGTGTGGCGGCAAATGCGGAAGCACGGGGTACTCAGCGTACGGGGGGGATAGGCCGGTGGGGTCGTCGTGGCCATCTCGGTGGCCCGTCGAGGACTCGTCGGAGGTTGAGTCGGAGCACAGATGCCGAGTTCGGCATCATCGGATTGTGATGGCAACCCCGCCGGCTAATCTGCGCCCTCGTTACCTCAGGACGGTACCTCATCGGGTCTCGCGATGTCCGGGCCGGCGGGCGTGCGGCTTGGGCTCTCTTAGGATTGTCCTATGCAGATGCCTCATCCCACGGAGAAGACTGGCCCACTCAGAGGTCATGTTGCGACGAAGACGCGTGTTTGCGAGTCCCTTGGCGGCCAGCGGAGTACTCAGCATCGGAAACTGGGTTCGCGACGATCTGCCTGACATGCTCTGGCCTGTTCTCGTCCTTGATGAACTCGGAGACGATGAGGCGTACCGGTTTGCCAGATGGCAGGCAGAAGTAGTGACCGAGACAGCGGGCTCAGCAACGCCTCAGTTCATCGCCGAGTGTCTGGATTGGAGGCTAGCAGCCTGGCTCGCTTCGGGCGCAACGTGACAGAAGCGCATGGCGGCACACCACCAGAGCCGGGCCAGGTCCACGCATCCGGTGAGCGCGGTCGTCCCCATTCTCGGCCTTGACCTGAGTTTGTGTCCTATGCATAACACTCCGTGGATGGTAGTGTGGCGCATATGAGTCAGGCAAAGCACCTCGGACGGCTTCCGATGGAGATCGCTCGTGCTCCGATGCGGACCGTGCGCCCGGTCATGCTCAGGAGCCTGTACGCGAACCCGGAGAAGGAACTTGTTCGTCTACGTACCAACGGGCTTGTGGTCAAGATCGCACCTGGAACGTACGTGGCTAAGCCCGACACGGTCGCGCCCTGCGAGGTGTGGAAGCCTACGTTCGAGGAGGCGGCGATGGCGTATGCGACAGCCGCGTACGGTGACCAAGTGCCGGTGCTGGTAGGGATCGGCGCCGCACGGCACTGGCATGCGATCCCTCGTGCTATCGGAGTGACCGTGATCGCGGTGCCCGAGCAGCATCGTCCCGTCAGCCTGGACACTGGGGGGAAGATCGTGTTCACACGCCGCGAGGTGGCGATGACCGATGCCATGCCAGTGCAGGTCGGGCTGGGGGTCATGCGCGTCACCCGGATCGAGAAGACGTTGATCGACTTGGTGCTGCGGCCCGAACTTGGCGGCATGCCCACTGAGGCGCTCGCTGCTGCTAGGGCTCTCGTCCCACGGATTGATCAGGAGCGGTTGATGCGATTGGTGGACGGCATGCCGAAAGCGGGCGGTCAGCGGATACACACCTGGCTGGCAGAAAGGAGTACTGATCACTGATCAACCAGGATCCCGAGGTCGGGCGCGGATAGGCTCGGCCCACCCGACTGCACTGTACGATCCTGCCGAGCGAGATAGGTGGGCTGCGCGATTCGGTGTTGCACCCGACCAGATCGATCACGATTACGTGATCTCTCATCTGCTCGCTGCAGTGTCGACGCTGGTGGACAGGATCATCTTCTACGGCGGGACCGCGTTGAGTCGCACGATCCTTCCTGACTTGCGTCTTTCCGAGGACATCGACCTGCTCAGCGTGGGTTCGCGCCGTGATGTGGCCGGTCTCGTTGACCAGACGATCCGTGACTACATGGAGCCCAGGTTCGGGCAGGTCACCGCCGATCCGTGGCTGGCTTCCGCCCGCAAGGATACCCAGGCTTGCCTCTTCCACGTTCGTGGCGTTGATGTGCAGATCCAGTTGATCGACGGGACGAACTACACAGACTGGCCGACACAAACCTCCAACATCAACCAGCGGTACAGCGGAGTCCCACCGGTGCGGATGCGCACGTACACTGCCCGGTCCTTCGTGGGTGCGAAGACCAGTGCCTGGTCGGAGACCACACGTAACGCTCCTCGCGACCTGTACGACCTGTGGGCGCTCACGGAAAAACACTGGATCGACGCCGACGCCGCCCGGCTGTTCAAGAAGCACGGCCCGACAGGAGGCTACCCCGAACCCTGGCTCCTCCACGCCAAACCACCCAGCGAAAACCAATGGCTCGACGCGCTTCGCCACCAGTGCATCCCCCAGGTCAGCGCCGCCAAAGCCCACGAAACCGTCACCGCCGCCTGGGCCACAGCGGTCGCCAGTGCCAAGACAGAGGCGCAACTATGAATGCCGACGATCCGGATGTCATGACACGGAAAGAGTTCGACGCGATCCTCCGGCGGCACATCGACGAGGGCTCCTGGCGTGGCCCCAACCCACCACCCGGTTCATCGATATCATGCGCCGCCGAGGGGTACTCATCACCAGTCCGGACGGTTCGTGTGGACTGCGCATCACTGCTGAAGCCGACCAGAACCCAGTGGATGAGCCCCGCGCCACCAATCGCGTTCGGCGCTGCAACGATCCGGCGCTAATCCAACGCATCGTTGCCGCTCACAACGCCGGACACAACCAGGCATACATCGCAACTGCGCTACACGTCCACGTCCAAACCCTCCGCCGTCACCTGCAGCGTGCAGGCGTACCCACCCGACGCGCGGCCCTCATTAACAACCAACTCACGGAGGCCCGTCAGCGAAAGGCCGACGGATGGACTCTGCGACAACTCGCCCACGAGTACGGCGTTGCTCACACCACAATCGGACGACTTCTGAGCGACCCGTCCTTGTGAACGCCTTGTCGCGTGGGGGTGCCTACTGGTGCACAGCAGCGCCTGGAGAGGTTTGAACCGGTGCGAAAAGGTGACCTGAGTAGACGGCTTCAAACCAGCATCCCACAAGGGAATATACCAAAATAGCGCACTATTGTGCACCAATACCTAGTCGGGTTGACAGGATTTGAACCTGCGACCCCTTGACCCCCAGTCAAGTGCGCTACCAAGCTGCGCCACAACCCGAATCGTCCACCCTCACCAGCGCACAGAGTTCCTGATTCACCGACTTGGGCCTGTCAAAGCTTACTACACTCGACGCGGAGTACGCATGCGCCCGGGTTCTCAGTCACATATTCTCAGACGAAGTGCGACCTCTCGCCGAGGATACCGCCGTCCAACCAGGACACAACCCACCCGGCCGCAGGTCATGTCGCTCAAGAACTATATGGAATCATCGACATATCTACCGGGGTAGGCTGACTGAGCCATCCCATCGCCCACCCCTCGACTCACCAATCACGTGGTCCACGCCACCCACAGTCGGGCGTACTCCCCCTGCAGTGCCATCAACTCTTCGTGACTGCCTAGCTCGGCCACTCGGCCGTCGATGACGACGGCGATCCGTTCGGCGTCGTGAGCGGTGTGCAGTCGGTGCGCGATCGCCACGACCGTACGACCAGTCAACAGCGCGGACATCGATCCTTCGACATGACGGGCGGTCGTGGGGTCGATCAGGCTCGTCGCCTCATCGAGAACCAAGGTGTGTGGATCGGCGATCACCAGCCGTGCCAATGCGATCTGCTGAGCCTGTCCAGGCGTCAGAGGCGTACGACCCGAGCCCACCATGGTGTCCAAGCCATCGGGCATCCGTCGTACCCAATCCTCGGCTTCGACCGCCGCCAAAGCCGACCAGACCTGCTCATCATCGGTGGTGTCTTCCCGTGCCAGAATCACGTTGTCACGGATGCTGCCCACGAAGACGTGGTGCTCCTGAGTGACCAGGGCGACCTGGGTTCTCAACTGCGACAAGGGTAGATGCATGACATCGACACCGCCGACCGTGACCACGCCTTCGCGCGGAGCGTTGATCCCGGCCAGCAGCCGACCCAGCGTCGACTTGCCCGACCCCGACGGACCGACGATGGCCAACCGCTCCCCCGGCCGCAAATCCAGCGTCACATCATGCAAGACGTCGCGCCCGGCGCGGTAGGCGAAAGTCAGGTCCTTCCCGACCAGGTGCTCGTCACTCGGAGTCTCATCCGTTGGCTCGCGATCCGCAGGCACAGAGGCGATGCCGAGCAGACGCGATGTCGACGACACTCCGACCTGGATGTTGTTGATCGTCATGATGATCCGGTCGATCGGCCCGTTCATCTGTTGAAGGTAGACGGTCGCAGCCGTCACCTGGCCGAGCGTGACCAGGCCGTGGGCGTACCCGATGAATCCCAAGACCACCACGGCCGCCATCGGCAACTGTTGGGCCAAACCTTGCCAGGTGAACAGTTTCGCCCGCAGCATCATCGTGTACCGCTCGTTTTGCGAAGCCATCTCGATGTCGTGGTCGGTCTGGGCGATCCGCTGGGCGGACAACCCGAGCGCCTCGACACTGCGAGCGCCCTCGACCGACTCAGTCAGCGACGTGTTGAGTTGAGAATACGCCGCACCTTCAGTGATGTAGCCCGCCGGCGCCAAGCGAAGGTACGAGCGCAGCGCCCAACCGACGACCGTCAGCGTCAAGATCAGGGGCAGCGCCAGCAACCATGAGTTGACTACCATGCCGATCATCGTCACCACCAGCGACACCACCCCGATGACGAAGGTTGGCATCGCCCATCGCACCATGCCACCCATCGCCGACACATCACGCGTCACGCGGGTCACCAGATCACCAGTGGAGGCCGTCTCAACTCGCGACAGAGGCAGCTTCAAAACCGCTCGAATGACGTACTCCCTGGCAGAGGCGACCATGTCTTGTCCGAACACCGCCGTCAAACGGCGAGCCAAGAATGTCAACAGAGCCTGAATCGCGATCAGACCCATGACGGCCCAAGATATCGCGGTGATCGTGTCCAAAACGTTCGACCCCGGTCGCGACGCCGACGTGTCGGTGACATCGTCGACCAGGCTGCCCAGAATCTGGGGCACGATCGCTCCAGCCACGGCCGCCAGACAGTTGACCACGATCAATCCGGTGACCAATCCACGCCGATCGCGGATCATCCGGCCCAAGAATCGGCTCACCGTCGAGTCGGAGGCGATCGGCAGCCCGCGGGCAGGATTGCGCGAGTTGGCGTACCCCCGAGTGGCCATGTCGCGCCGAATCGCGTGACGACGTAAGAATCCAGTCAACAACTGCCACAGATTCGCGTGAGCGGCCTGACTCAACTCGGGCGGGATCGGGTTGGCATGATCGGGATGATCCGTCCAACTGTCAGCCGAACCTTCGAAGAGTTCCTCGGTCGGCGTCATCGGGCTTCTTGCCGTGTTCTCCGCTACCGTGTTCTCAGCCATGGGACACCGCCTCGTCTTCACGGACGACGGCCGCTCGATAGTCGGGGCATGACGCCATCAGCTCAGCATGCGAGCCAGTCGCCACGACCGACCCATCGACCAGGAAGCAGACTTTGTCGGCTTGGCGCAGCCACAACGGGGAGACCGTGGTCATGATGGTCGTACGCCCGCTGCGATATTGCGGCAACCGATCAGCGATGCGAGCCTCCGTGTGAGCATCGACTGCGGACGTCGGCTCCACCAAAACCAACACCTCAGGATCAAGCAGGAGTGCCCGGGCCAGAACCATCCGCTGACGCTGCCCACCAGACAATCCACGCCCACGCTCATCGATGCGTCCCTGCCAACCCTCGGCGAAAGCGTCCCACACATCCTCAGCCGAAGACGCCCACAGCGCCTGCTCAGCCTCATCGCGACTATGGGTGTGGTGAGGATCGACCAGCGACTGCAAAGTGCCGGAGAACACCTGCGACGAGGCGTCGGACACGACAACACGTCGGCGCACCTCTTCCACATCGAATTCGGCCAGGTCGACCCCATCCAGGGTCACACCCCAGCGTCCGGTCGCCAAAGCTTCGTCCTGACGAACTTGACGGGCGCGCGCCTGCGCCCTTTTCTCCCACTCGGCCCGTTCTGCCGCGCCCTTCAATTCTTTCGACACCCCGAGCTCCAACCGCTCCATGTCGGCCGGCAAGTAGCGGCCCAGTCTGTCAGCCAATCCAGCGGAGTCGTCAGGCACCGCCGAGGCGATGATGGTGAACTGATGAGGTTCGGCGATGAAACCGGAGGCCTCGTCTTCAATCCGGCCGAGTTCGGTGATCCCGGTGGGTTGGCGCGCCTGCCAGGGAGGTTCTTGAGACAACAAACCGATTGTCTTGGAGGCCGACACCACCGCGGCGGTCCATTTCTGAAAACCATCGAAAAAGGCCGTGACCGGGCGCTGCAAAAAGATCGCGTAGCCGAAGAAACCCACCAGTTGGCCCACCGTCAGATCCTGCTGCGTGACCTCACGAATACCGAACCACGTCAAACCGACCAGCAGCGCCCCCGAATTGAACACGCCCATCGAGTCGACCACACCCCACCAGGTGCCGGTTCGTACCCCTGCTTGACGGACCAACTGGGACTGCCCGGCGTAGTTGTCCCCGAAAGTACGCTCCCCGCCGATGCCGCGCAGAATCCTCAAGCCGGACACAATGTCGACCGCCATGCCCGTCAGCTTGCTGGAGCGCTCGCGCTCCACCATCTGGGCGCGCTGCAACGGACGCAAAGCCGGCGTCGTGACGAGCACGATCATGGGTGTGGCGACTAACACCAACAGTCCGAGCGGCAAATCCTCGCCCACCACGATCACCGCGACGAAGATGAACGACGCCAGCGCCGCGATCAGACGACCGAACACCTCGCCGATCGCCCCGAAAGTGTCCGCGTCCGAGGACGCCACGGACAGCATCTCCCCCGCTGGAACCCGTCGGGTGACGACATGGGACATCTGACCGACTTTACGCGCGACCAGTTTCGTGACGCGGAACATCGACACCAGCCAGGCGGCGACACCGACGGTCGAAGCCATCACATTCGCGGCCACACCGACCAGGATGATCCCGATCATGACCAAGGTCCACTTCCAGGTGTAATCCCAGTCGCCGGCCATGATCCCCCGGTCGACGATCTTCGACAAGATCGCCGGGTTCAAACTGCCGGGCAGGAACCAGATGGCGATCAGAATAGCGTTGAGCGCGATCAGGCCTTTCTGCCGGATCAGCAGCCACACCGTGAACCGCACCGGCCCGCGCGTGTCCGGCACCTCTTCGCCTGGGGCGAGGGTGTTCGAATCGCGTGAAGTGCGCGTGAAGGCACGAATGTCAGGTGGAAATGATTTCATGATTCTCCGTCAAAGAGACGCTTTATCTTAACTCAGGACTGCTGACCCCACCGTGGGGGTGACCAGACTTTCTCGGATTGGAACGAAACTGACGCGGGTCCGATGAAGTTCACCTCGCATCGACTCGCGGGCTCGTACGTGAGCCGCACGCCAGGGCTAGCGGCGCTTGGCCCGGGGCTTGACTTGGATGTGGATCGGGGTGCCGATGAAGCCGATTTCCTCGCGCAACCTGCGCTCGATGAAGCGGACGTACTGTGGATCCAAGTCGCCAGTGGTGAACAAGACGAACGTAGGCGGCCCCGACTGCGGCTGAGTCCCAAACAGGATGCGCGGCTGCTTGCCACCGCGCACAGGGTGTGGATGCGCGGCCGCCGTCAATCCGAGCAGGGCGTTGAGTCTGCCGGTGGACACTCTGGTCTCCCAGCCGAGCAGCGCCGCTTCGATAGCTTTGGACAGCCGAAGCGTGTTTCTGCCTGTCAAAGCGGAAATATTGACGCTGGGCGCCCAAGCGACATGCGGCAGATCACGCTCCAACTCACGCTCCAAATAGCGACGGCGCTCATCGTCAACCAAGTCCCATTTGTTGAACGCGATCACCATCGCCCGGCCGGATTCTTCGACCATCGACAGGATGCGCAGATCCTGTTCTGTGACCGGTTCCGAGGCGTCGATCACCACCACGGCCACCTCGGCCCGCTCGATGGCGGTCTGAGTGCGCAGCCAGGCGTAATACTCATGCCCCGAAGCCTGATTGACCCGTTTGCGAATGCCCGCGGTGTCGACCATGTGATACGTCTGATCTCCGATCGTGACAATCTCATCGACCGGATCCACCGTCGTTCCGGCGACGTTGTCCACCACCGAACGTTCCTGCCCCGACAAACGGTTGAGTAAAGATGACTTGCCGACATTGGGTTTGCCGACGATCGCGACCCGGCGCGGACCGTGAGCCACGACCTCGGCTCCGTCATCGGGCGGCAGCACGTCGACCACCGCGTCCAGCAGATCGCCGGACCCTCGACCATGCAGGGCCGAGACGGCATAGGGCTGGCCGAGTCCCAGCGACCACAGCGCGGTCGCGTCGGACTCCTGTCGTTGATCGTCGACCTTGTTGGCGGCGAGGATCACCGGTTTCTTCGTCTTCCGCAGGACACGCACCACCGCTTCATCTTCGCCAGTGGCCCCGAGCGTGGAGTCGACCACGAACACGACCGCGTCGGCCATCTCGATAGCCAACTCCGCCTGCTCAGCAATCTGGGCCGCCATACCCTTCGCGTCGGGCACCCATCCCCCAGTGTCGACGACCACGAAGTCGCGCCCGTTCCATTCCGCGTCATAGCTGACCCGGTCGCGGGTCACCCCGGGAACGTCTTGAACCACGGCCTCGCGGCGGCCAAGCATCCGGTTGACCAGGGTGGATTTGCCCACGTTCGGACGCCCCACGACCGCCACTACTGCCTTCATGTCCTTCTCCTTGCCTGCCGGGCAAGTCTACCGGAGGGCCACGACAGCCCGAGCGAGGTCGTACGACCATGACTCGGACGTCAACCGGGACGGGCGCGCCGAGCCCATCAACCGAGCTCACCACCGCGGTCAGTTCGCTGACCGGGCCGACCACGTCGACTAGATCGTACGACCAGCCGATCAGGTCAGTCGACGTCCAACCCCGCTCGCTTGGCCAACAGCAGAATCCGACCCACGACCTCGGCCGGGGTGAGGAAGGTCGAGTCGATGGTCACCACACCAGTGCTGGCCGTCGTGAAGTTCACCAGCGTCGAATCGTCACGGTCACGGCGTAACACCTGGTCACGCAACCCCGCCTCGTCGACCGCTCCGGCCAACTCGGCGCCACGTCGATCCATCCGGGCCTGCGGATCGGCGGTCAGCAACACCCGTACCTTCGCCTCAGGAGCCACCACGGTGGTGATGTCGCGCCCTTCGGCGACGAAATCCCCGCCCGCGATGATGGCCTGCTGACGACGAACCAACTCAACCCGACAGGCTGGATTGGTCGACACCGCCGAGACCCAAGCTGAGACCTCGGGCGCACGAATCGCCTGGGTGACATCGACCCCACCCAACCGAACCGACTCGTGGTCAGGGTCGGTCGAGATCTCCAACTCCATGTTGTGACAGTACGCCGCGATCCCCTCCTCGTCCTCATGGTCGATCCCGGCGTTCATGCAGCCCACAGCCACCGCCCGATACATCGCGCCAGTGTCCAAATAGCCCGCGCCCAGCTGTCGGGCGACCATCTTGGCCGCAGTCGACTTGCCTGATCCAGACGGACCGTCAATCGCAATCGTGAACATCTTCATCCTTCCCCTGCCAGGTCACAGTCTCAGTGACCACCCTGCGTCCACCATAGCTTGCCCCAGGGCCGCAGCCTTGGTTTGCTCCACCGCGATCGAGATGTAGCCGACCTCACGGCGGACATCGTGATCGATGCTCAAATCTTCCACATTGACCCCAGCGCGACCGACATCAGCGAAGAGCCGGGCCAGCGCGCCTGGGGAGTCAGGGATCTCCACCACCACGTCGACATAGTCCAGCGGCGTACGACCATGCTTGCCAGGTAATAGCTTCGTCCCGTGGACCCCCTGTGTCATCAACCCCGTCACGGCTGCTGGGCGATCCAGGTGATCCACGACCTCGTCCAACTGACCCCTCAGCCGGACCAGCCGGGAGCGAATCGCCGACCGATTGGCCATGATGATCTGGGTCCACATCCCCGGATCAGAGGCGGCCACGCGAGTCACATCGCGTACTCCTTGACCGGCCAGTTGTAGGTGAGCCGGGTCAACGTCGACCAGATTGGCCGCCATCAGCGAGGAGACGATTTGGGGCACATGCGACACCTCGGCCACAGCCAAGTCATGCTCGACCGGGTCCATGATCTCGACCCGCGAACCGCACAGGCGCGCCACCGCCTCCACCTGCGCCACTGAAGCCGGATCCGCTTGGGGGCCAGCGGCGACGACCCAGGTGCGATCGACGAACAAGTCGGCGCGGGCCGTCAACGGCCCACTGCGATGAGATCCGGCCATCGGATGCGAACCGACGTAACGGCGCTGATCAGCCCCGCAATCGCGAACATCGGCCAAAATCGGTGCTTTGACCGATGCGACATCGGTGACCGTGGCGTCCAGAAACTGTTCCAAAGCCTGGACGACGACTGCGGCGGTCGCCGCCGGGGGCACGGCCACCACCACCAGATCGACCTCATCCGGCTCATCGACCGTTCCCGCGCCCAAACTGGCCGCCACCAAACCGTGGCTCGACGTGCGGTCGCGCAGATGAACCTGATGGCCGCCCGCAGTCAGCGCCAAAGCGATACTCGTCCCAATCAGCCCTGCGCCGATGACCAACACCCTCGACGCGGGCAACAACGCCACCGACTGGTCAGTCTCACTGAGCATCGGGTGTCTTCCGCGGCGCACGGCGACGCTTGGGAGCGACCGTCTCTCCGACGGCCTCGGCCTCAGCCGGAGCAGGCGCGGCAGAGGACTCGGCCCGTCGCGCGGCTGAGCCGGTGGCACGAGACTTTCGCGAGATGGTCGTCGAGCCCGACTCCACCGACGTCGTCGCTGCGTCCGTGGTCGCAGCCTTACCAGAGCCGGCCGAAGCAGCGGCGTCGGTGGTCGGAACCTCACCTGAGGCGCCAGACGTGGCGGTCGCCTTGCGCCGACGTCGCGGAGCAGCGGCAGCAGGGCTGGCCTTGGGGGCCGGTGTAGTCAAAGCCGTGATCTCGTCGACGCTCAACCGGCGGAACTTGCGGGCACTGGCGCGCGTACGATCCAGGACGGCCACCTCCAAGGCGTTGGCGGTCAACTCGTTGCCGCCACGCGGATCAGCGATCAGCGCCTGAATCGCCAAACGCAGGACCGCGCCCAACTCCATCGACGCGTCGAACGACTGACGCAACACCTGACCGACCGCGTCGGCCGCCCCACCGATGACCGCGAACTGTGACTCGTCGGTGATCGAACCATCGAAACTCAGCCGGTAGATCTCGTCCGACTCGGCGGTGGCCCCGACCTCAGCCAAAACCATCTCCACCTCATACGGCTTCTCCATCACTGCGGAAAAGATCGTGCCGAGCAACTGCGCGTAGGCGCCGGCGAGCATCCGCCCGGTGACGTCACGGCGGTCATAGGCATAGCCGCGCACATCGGCGTGACGAATTCCGGCCACCCGAAGGTTCTCGAACTCGTTGTAGCGCCCGACGGCGGCGAAACCGATCCGGTCGTAAATCTCGGCGATTTTGTGCAACGACTTGGAACGATTCTCTCCGACGAACAGGATTCCGTCGCCGTAGCGAGCCACGATGACCGAGCGGCCTTTGGCGATGCCTGAACGGGCGAACTCGGCGCGGTCTTTGACCTGCTGTTCTGGTGAGACGTAGAAGACGGGTTGACTCATAGCGTGGCCTCCGGTCCATCCGGACGTACCGCCCGTGCGGCGAGCACACGGTCAGTCGTGACGGCGATCTGCTTTTCGGGAACTTGGGTGGCGCCATCGGGGCCCACGGTGATGACCACCGGGTAGATCTGGCGCGCGACATCGGGCCCGCCCGTGGCCGAGTCATCGTCAGCGGCGTCAAACAAGGCTTGGACACACATCTCAACCGCACGATCCAAGCTCGCCTTGGGCGAATACAGCTTTTTGAGCGACCCTTTGGCGAACACCGAGCCCGAGCCCACCGCGTGGTAGCCCGTCTCCTCGTAGCAACCGCCGGTCGCGTCGTACGAGAAGATCCTCGCCCGGTCGCACTGAAGATCCCAGCCGACGAACAACGGGATGACGATGAATCCTTGGAGCGCCATGCCCAGATTGGATCGGATCATCGACGCCAGTCGATTGGCCTTGCCGTCCAAGGTCAGGGGCGCGCCTTCGATCTTCTCGTAATGCTCCAACTCGACTCGGAACAGTTTCACCAAGTCGATGGCCAATCCGGCCGACCCGGCGATGCCGATGGCGGAGAAATCGTCCGCGGTGTAGACCTTCTGAATGTCGCGCTGGGCGATCATCGACCCCATGGTGGCGCGACGATCCCCAGCCAACACCACCCCGGTCGGCGTGGCGACGGCCACGATCGTGGTCGCCGTCGGACTCAGGTGCGCGTCACCGTGGGCCAAGGCAGCTCCCGGGAGCAGTTCAGGGGACGTCAACCTCAGAAACTGGCTGAACGAACTGGTGGGATCCCCCAGTTCGGCTCGTGTGATCGTATCGATGCTCATCACAGGAAGTCTACTAGTGGAAAAGTGAAACTGTCGGCGACTGGAGGGTCGACTGCGCCGAAGACGCGGATCCAGGTCGCCATCCGAAGCCTGGGGTCGTCTTGTCCCGCCCGACGAATCGATGTTGGTGACCCAGGGCCATCAAAGGCGTGGTGATGTCCCGGTAGTTTGGCGAGATTACTCGCTGTGGCTAGGATGAATAGTAGTCGATGCAGGGTCGGTCGCGGACGCGGGCGCAGATCACCACACGTCATCGTCCACAGTCTGTCGGCGAAAGGACGCATCATGGTGCCGCCTCGTGGATCAAACTCCGCCGCGCTGCTGAGCGCCGAACATGTCTCCAAGCGCTATTCCAACGATGTTCTCGCATTGGACGACTTCTGCCTGACCATCAACCCGGGTGAGATCGTCGGGTTGATCGGCCCCAACGGAGCAGGCAAATCCACCGTGCTCAACGTGTTAGGAGGCTTCCTCCACCCCACTGGAGGAACGGTGACCACGGCGACCAACCGCATCGGGTGGTGTCCCCAACAGACCGTGGTCGACTGGTCCCTCACCGCTTTGGAGAACGCCGTGCTGGTGGCTCGACTGTTCGGCGCCAACCGTCGTCAAGCTTTGGCCCAGGCCGAACAGGCCCTTGACTTGCTCGGTTTGCACGCGGTCGCCACCACTCAGGCGGAAGAGTTGTCCGGCGGGCAGCTCCAACGCATTCAGATCGCCCGAGCCATCTGTTTCAATGCCAGTCTCCTTCTGCTGGACGAGCCGACCACCGGGTTGGACGTCGAAGGGCAGATAGCGTTGTGGACCTACCTGAACGTACGGCGCGACGCCGGTGTCGGTATCCTCGTGTCCTCCCACGACTTGGACGCCTTGGAGCGTTCCTGCGACCGCTTCCTCATCCTGCGCCACGGTCACATTGTCATGACCTCGTCGGTGGCGCAATTGACCGGCTCGGATGACGAGGCCACCACGCTGCGTCAGGCGTACCTGTCCACTGGGGAGGAGGACCGATGAGACAGACTCTGGTTCTGGCAGAGATGCATCTGCGGTCGACCTGGAATTGGCGTCCGATGTATCTGGGACGATTGATCGAACCCGTGGCCTATCTGGCGTTCATGATCGTGGGGCTCAACACCTCCGTCAACGGCATCACCGATCATGGTCAGTCGGTTCCGTACGGGCTGTTCGCTATGCCAGGGATCTTCGCCTTGCTGGGAGCCAGAGCGGGCATCGGGGCGATGACCGACTTTTCCAACGACCGCAAATGGGGCGTGTTCGCCTTCGCACGGTCGGCCAACGTCAGTCCCGGACGGTACCTGGTGAGCCTGGTGCTGGCCGCGTTGCCGATGTGCTACATCCAGTGCCTCCTGGTGACGATCCTGGCCGTCTTAGTCATCCCTGGCACCCCTGTGCTGACCGTGTCAGCCGTCGCCTGCCTGGTCGTCCCCCTGATCGTGGCAGCGTGGATCTGTCTAGGCGCAGCCCTGGGAGCGGCCATCCAGTCGTACAGCCAACGTGACATGGTCGCCAGCCTGACCACGCTGCCGCTGATCCTGAGCGCGCCGCTATTCTTCTCGATGGACGGCGCGCCGATCTACCTCAAAGTGCTGTCCTGGATCAACCCGCTGACCTATCAGGTCGATTTCCTGCGTGGACTCGTCCTGGGACGTCTCCAGCTTGTCGACGCGGTGATTTGCCTGGCGATCCTGGTGGTGTCGGCGGCACTGGGATTGATCCTGCTTCACAAGGCCGAGTGGTTGACCGTCGAACGGTGAGTCTGCCATCGCGGCCCCCGACGTCGAAGCCCACGGCGCCGAAGGGTGCGAGCCCGCAGAGGTTCGGACACCGAGCCAGTTTCTTTCTCCTAAGACGGCTCGTAAGTCCGCGAAACATACCCTGGCCGCTCGTCGGAATCTGGTGCCCCCGCGACTCGATCGACCCTCTCAGGCTTCCGGGTCGTACGCGTTGTAGAGTTCGACCTCCCTCGGACGCGGACCCTCGTAGTCGGGACCGTACGCCCCAGGCGCTGGACGGCGACGTTTGAGCGGGGCCACAACGCCGTCGGCCAGACGACGAGCATGAATGATGAACCCCGTGTGGCCGCGACCGGCGTGACCCGGCCGGATGGCCAGACCTTCGGCATGCCATTCGCGCACATTGACTTCCACCGCCCTGGGCTCGACAAAACCACCATGGGCGCGCAGCGTGTCCATCACCCGGCCCATCTGAGTGGTCGTGGCCACGTAGACGCACAGCCACCCTCCAGCGACGAGCGCCGAATGAGCCACATCGACGCACTCCCACGGCGCCAACATGTCCAGGACGACCCGATCGACCTTCTCACCGCCATAGCTCTCCACCAGATCGCCCACCCGCAACGTCCAGGCCGGATGGGGGCCACCATAGAAATGCTCAACATTGGCGCGGGTCGTCTGAGCGAAATCGTCACGCCGCTCGTAGGAATACAGATGTCCCGTTGGGCCGATGGCACGCAACAGCGACAGGCTCAGCCCGCCTGACCCGGCGCCGGCTTCCAAGACGCGGGCCCCCGGGAAGATGTCGGTGAACATCAGAATGTACGACGCGTCCTTCGGATAGATCACCGTCGCGCCGCGCGGCATCGACACCGTGTATTCCTCCAGCAGCGGACGGGTGACGATGTGAGGCACCCCCATCGTCGTGGCCACCACCACACCTTCGGGACCACCGATCAGCTGGTCGTGGTCGATCAGACCCTTGGTGGAGTGGAATTGCTTGCCCACGCCGAGCAACACCGAGTGACGCCGACCCTTCGGATCGGTGATCGACACCCGTTCCCCGGCCACCAGCGGCCCGCGGCGAACCCCCGACCATGGCGGGGTGAGCTCGGCGGCGTCCAGGTCGTCGCCGTCGAAGGCGTCGGAGGCCGTGGAGCAAGGAACAGCGGGTTGATCAGACATAGGTCACCTCACGGAGAAGTAGTGGGCTTGTGGATGATGGACGATCAGGGCGTCGGTGGACTGCTCAGGATGCAGCTGCCACTGATCCGACAGGCTGACCCCGATCAGGCTCGGATCTAGGAGCGCGGCCACACCAACCCGCTGGCTCAGATCCGGACAGGCAGGATAGCCGAACGAGAAGCGTTCCCCGACGTAAGCCTGCTTGCTGACGATCGTGGCTTTGTCGTGGGTCAGCTCGGGCAGCCCGAGTTCGTCGCGCATCCGAGCATGCCACAGTTCAGCCAACGCTTCCGTCAGTTGTACGGACAAACCATGCAGTTCGAAGTAGTCGCGGTAGTGGTCGGTGGCGAACAACTCAGCGGTGCGCTGACCGACCCTCGACCCGGCGGTCACCAGTTGCAGACCAACCACATCCTGGCCGTACCGATCGGCCTCCGCCTCGTCGCGGAAATAGTCCGCCAGACACAGACGGTCACCGCGATCCTGGCGAGGAAAACTGAAACGGACGATCTCACGAACATCACCGGTGTCAGCCCAACCCGGATCGCAGACCACCAGATCATTGCCCTGCGAATGGCAGGGCCAATAACCCCAGACCGCGGCGAAGTCCATGATCGGATCCTCGGTCAGATACTCCAACCACCGGGCCAACCGTGGACGGCCCTGACTGGCGACCACATCGTCAAAACCCGTTCCACCAGCCACCGCCCGCAGCGACCACTGCGCGGCGAACAAGGAGCGCTCATCGAGCCAGTCGACCACGTCAGGCAATGACGCCGTCGCCTGACGCCTGCCCCAAAACGGAGCAGTTCGCGGCTCGATCAGATCCGGCACTGGTCGAGTCACCTGCGACCGGGCCGTCGACGACACGGTCCGGCGTGGCGTACGAACCCGAGGCGTCGGGACGACCGATGTGGGGTCAGACTGACTCTTGGCGGCCATGACCTCGTCCATCAACGCCAGACCGTCGAAGGCGTCGGCGGCGTACCTGACCTGACCGTGATATATCGCCGACAGGTCGGATTCCACGAAGTCCCGGGTCAGTGCTGCCCCGCCGAGCAACACGGGGTATTTCGTCGCCAGGCCGCGGTCGTTCAATTCCTCCAAGTTCTCTTTCATCACCTGGGTCGATTTCACGAGCAGGCCAGACAAACCGATCGCGTCGGCCCCGACCTGTTCGGCGGCGGTGATGATGTCCGCGATCGGCTGCTTGATCCCCAGATTGATCACGCGATAGCCGTTGTTGCTCACAATGATGTCCACCAGATTCTTGCCGATGTCATGGACATCGCCGCGAACCGTGGCCAACACCAAAGTTCCCCGATCTGTCTCGGCCGTACGATCCAGATACGGTTCGAGCCAGGTGACCGCTTTCTTCATCACCTCAGCCGATTTCAAGACGAACGGCAACTGAGTACGCCCCGACCCGAAGCGCTCCCCCACTGTTCGCATCGCCGGCAGCAGAACCCCGTTGATCAACTCAAGCGCCGAATGCGAGCCCAACGCTTCATCCATATCGGCTTCGAGGCCGCTGGCCGCACCGTCGAGGATGTGCCGCTCGATGCGTTCGGTGACGTCCAACTGAACCTGATCCTCGCCCTTCTGCTGCTCCTGGACGGTGTCGAACAGCGCCAAGAAACGATCCAGCGCGTCGTCGCGACGATCCAAAACCAGATCCAAACCCGCCTCGACCTGGGCGAGCGGAATCGAAGCCAGCGGCAGGATCTTCGACGGATGAACGATCGCACAGTCAAGCCCAGCGACTCGGCATTGGTCGAGGAAGATCGAGTTCAACACCACGCGGGCCGCCGGCTTCAAACCGAAGGAGACGTTCGAGATCCCCAAGACGGTGTGGACGTCAGGGAACAGGCTGGTCAACTGGGCGATCGCTTCGATCGTGTCGACCGCGTCGTGTCGGGCGGAGGCCTGCCCGGTGGCGATCGGGAACGTCAGACAGTCGATGATGATGTCCGCCTCAGCCATGCCGTACTGGCTGGTCAGAGTCGTGATCAGGCGCGTCGCGACGCTGACCTTCTGTTCCACGGTTCTGGCCTGCCCCGACTCGTCGATGCACAGCCCCACCACGGCCGCGCCATGCTCGGTCACCGCCGCCATCATCTGGGCGAACTTCGAGTCGGGCCCCGAACCGGATTCGAAGTGGACCGAATTGACGATCGCACGCCCAGCGCAGCGCTCCAACCCGACGCGAATGACCGCAGGATCGGACGAATCCAACTGGATCGGAGCGTCCACCTCACGGGTGAACCGCCCAGCCAGCTCGGCCATGTCCAAGGTCCCATCACGTCCGACGTAGTCGACACACAAATCGATGACGTGAGCCCCCTCGTCCACCTGCCGCCGGGCGATCTGAGCGCACAAATCCCAGTCGCCAGCCATCATCGCCTCACGGAACGCTTTCGATCCAGCCGCGTTCGTCCGCTCACCGATCGACAGGTACGACACGTCTTGGTGCAGCGGGACTGCGGTGTAGGCCGACGCCACCCACCCGGGGCCGACCGACTGTGCCGCCGTGGCGTCGCCGCCCCGAAGTCGACCGGCCGGGTTGCGATCCAGTTCGGCGACCAAGGCGGCGATGTGTTCTGGTGTCGTGCCACAGCACCCGCCGACCACGCTCAACCGGTCCTCGGTCGCGTACGAGGCCAGCGCCTGCGCGAAATCCTGCGGCGACTGCGGATAGACCGCACCGTCAGAGGTCAACACCGGCAAACCAGCGTTCGGCATGCACGTCAGCGGCAACGGGCTGATCTGGGCCAACTGTCGCAGATAACCCTTCATCCCCTCCGGCCCAGTGGCGCAATTGATTCCCAGACCGTCCACACCCAATCCGGCCAGCGTCGCGACCACCGCGGTCAAATCCGCGCCCACCAGCAGGGTCCCGGTGGTCTCGACTGTGACCGACACCAGGATCGGCAACTTCCCGTCGGCCCGACTCATCGCCGATCGCGCTCCAGCCACCGCCGCACGGGCCGCCAACAGGTCTTGGTGGGTTTCGATCTGAATGGCGTCGACGCCTCCACGAATCATCGCTGCGACTTGAAGCTCGTAGCCATCGCGCAGTTCGGCGTACGACACCTGTCCCAGACTGGGCAGTTTGGTGCCTGGACCGACCGATCCCACCACCCAACGCGGACGGCCCGGTTGGCTCATCTGATCGGCGACCTGGCGGGCCAGTCGAGCGCCAGCCTCAGCCAATTCAGGCAGACGATCGACCAGACCGTACTCCGCCAAACTGGTCAGGTTGGCCCCGAAGGTGTTCGTCTCAACCATATCCGACCCGGCCTCGAAGTACGCCCGATGGATCGAGGCGACCACCTCAGGACGAGTCAGATTGAGGATCTCGTTGCAGCCGTCGAACCCCGAAAAATCCGCCTCGGTCAGATCGTGGCGCTGCAACATCGTTCCCATCGCCCCGTCGCCGACGAGGACACGTTGGCCGATGATCGAAGACAGTGGCACGCGAGATGGCATGCAGACAAGAATACAAGGCGAGATCGACCGCTTCGCCCGTGGGCTGACCCGCCGAGGTGTGTCGGCGACGCTACGATCACTAGCATCGGATCGGGGACACGACGTCCGGAACGCGGAAAGGATGATCATGGCTTTGACTCGGCTGATTCTGTGGCGACACGGTCAGACTCAGTGGAACGCCCAAGGGTGGTTCCAGGGCTCCAACGCCGACATCGAGTTGAGCCAGACCGGGTTGGATCAGGCCAGGGCCGCCGCGCGCCACTTGGCATCTTTGGCTCCGGATGTGTTGGTGTCCTCACCGATGGCGCGCGCCACGCAAACCTGTACGGCCGTCCAAGCCCTCACCGAGCAGCAACGCCACATCGACCCGAGACTGACCGAGATCGACATGGGCGCCTGGTCCGGACTGACACTCGACGCGGTCCGAGCGCTCGACCCGGCCTGGGCGAAAGCCCATGACCTCAGCGAAGACTATCGCTACGGGCGTACAGGGGAGACCAGCCTCGAAGTGGGCGTACGGGCGTCAGCCGCCATGCGAGACTGGGCCGCCAGCGGTGGCACCGTTCTGATCGTGTCCCATGGCTTGTCGATTCGCATGGGGGTGGCCAATCTGTTGGGGTGGACCACTTACGCCCAAGCCAGCGTGCTGACGGTGATGGGCAATTGCGCCTGGTCGATCCTGACCAACACCAGGCGTGGGTGGCGTCTCGACGTCTGGAACGCCGCGGCGGGCTGAGGCCTGATCGACGCGTGGGACGGCCCCGCTGCCTGAGGTCTGATCGACAACGCAGATCCGATCGTGATCCCGCCTGGCACAATGGAACCATGGCAACCACACTCGACTTCGATATCACCGGCATGACGTGCGCCTCGTGCGTCGCCCGGATCGAGAAGAAGCTCGCCAAGATGCCCGGGGTGACCGCTTCGGTCAACCTCGCCACCGAGCGGGCGCTCGTCCAGGTTCCCGAGGACACCACGGCCGACGACGTCGTCTCCACCGTCAAGGCGGCCGGATACGGCGCGCAGTTGCATCGACACGAACCCGCCGCTGAGCCCGGTCTCGACCCGACCCAAGCCCTGTTCCACCGATTGATCATCTGTACGATCCTGACCGTGCCTGTGCTGATTTTGGCGATGATCCCGCCGATTCAGTTCACCTACTGGCAGTGGCTCAGCCTGACTCTGGCCTCGCCAGTCGCCGTGTGGGGCGCTTGGCCGTTCCATCGCTCGATGGCGGTCAATCTTCGTCACGGCGCGACCACTATGGACACTCTGGTGTCGCTGGGTGTCATCGCGGCCTATCTGTGGAGCCTGTACGCGCTGTTCTTCGGCGGGGCCGGGACCCCGGGGATGCGCATGGCGTTCGAATGGCGCCCCGCCGCAGGCGAACACACTATGACCTTGTACCTCGAAGTCGCCGCAGTGTTGACCACGCTGATCCTGCTCGGCCGTTATCTGGAGGCGCGAGCCACCGCCCGGTCCTCGGCCGCCATCCGTACTTTGCTCGATCTCGGAGCTAAAACGGCTCGGCGGCTGCGCGACGGCGTTGTCAGCGAGATTCCGGTCGACCAGCTCGTCGTCGCGGACCAGTTCGTCGTGCGCCCCGGTGAGAAGGTCGCCACCGACGGTGTCGTGATGGAAGGACATTCAGCGATCGATGAGTCGATGCTCACCGGTGAGTCGATGCCGCGCGACGTCGGCGTCGGCGACACTGTCACGGGAGCGACGTTGAATGTGGAAGGTCGGCTGGTGGTGCGCGCGACCAAGGTCGGCGCTGACACGCAGCTGGCCCAGATGGGCGCGCTGATCGAGGCCGCGCAGACGAGCAAAGCTCCAGTCCAGCGGCTGGCCGACAAGGTCTCCGCCGTTTTCGTTCCGATCGTCATCGCCATCGCTTTGCTGACCTTGCTGGGGTGGCTGTTCTTCGTCGGCGATCTCACCCAAGCGTTCGCCGCAGCCGTCGCCGTTCTGGTCATCGCCTGTCCCTGTGCGCTCGGCCTAGCCACACCGGCGGCGCTGATGGTCGGAACCGGACGCGGGGCCCAGTTGGGGATCCTGATCCGGGGCCCCCAAGTGCTGGAAGCGACCCGCCGGGTCGACACCATAGCGTTGGACAAGACCGGCACGATCACCACCGGCCAGATGTCCGTCGTCGCCCAGACGTCGATCGACGGCCTCGACGACGATCTGGCCTTGGCGGTGGCGGCGGCCGTCGAAGCCGGCTCGGCCCACCCGATCGCCGAAGCCGTCACCGCGGCGTGGACGAGCCGCCTGGCTTCGACCCCTCAGCCGGATCGCTTGGCCGAACTGCGCGCGAGCGACTTCTTCACCGAGCCTGGCTGCGGGATACGCGCCAGGGTGGTCCTGCCCCAACCAGCGCTGATCGGTTCCGCGATGGGCCCCGCAGGATCCAGACCGCTGACCGATTCCGACGACGCATCCTCGGCGCGCCAGGTCAGCGTCGGACGCTTGGCCTGGGTCGAACACGACCACACCGTCGACACGACGATTCGGACTTGGTCCGATTCCGCCCAGGCCCACGGACGTACGGTGATCGCACTCGGTTGGGACGGCCGGGTTCGAGCGGCGTTCGCGGTGGCCGACACGATCAAGCCGACGTCAGCCCAGGCCATCGCCCAATTCCGTCAACTCGGCCTGACCCCGTTGCTGTTGACCGGAGACAACCCGACGGTCGCCCAGGCGGTGGCCCATGCGGTCGGCATCGATCAGGTGCGAGCCAACCTGATGCCGGCTCAGAAGCTCCAGGCGGTGACCGACCTTCAGTCCAGCGGGCATCGGGTGGCGGTGGTGGGCGACGGGATCAACGACGCCGCCGCTTTGGCGCAAGCCGATCTGGGCATCGCGATGGGCGCGGGAACCGATGTCGCGATCGAAGCCAGCGACATCACCTTGGTGCGCAGCGACCTGGTGGGAGCGGTGGACGCCGTACGTCTGGCGCGTGCGACTCTCGGGCGAATCAAAGGCAACCTGTTTTGGGCTTTCGCCTACAACGTGGCCGCGATCCCGTTGGCTGTCATCGGTTGGCTCAACCCCATGATAGCCGGAGCGGCCATGGCGTTCTCCTCGGTTTTCGTGGTCCAGAATTCCCTGTGGCTGAAACGATTCCGCCCCACACCAGTGGACGACGACGCCATCAGTGAGCGCAACACGGTAGACTAATCGGTGGTTTGATTTGATCAACCCTATTCGTCGCCCGCAGACGCGGGCCATCTGTGAGGTACTATCCTGTCTGAAACATTGCCGTCACCCACCTGTGTGACTTTCGCTGATCTCGGTGTCAACCCGGCCGTCGTGGAGGCGCTGGCCGCTCAAGGCATCACCACTCCATTCCCCATCCAGGAACAAGCTATTCCTATTGCTTTACGCGGGACCGATCTGATCGGTCAGGCGCGTACGGGAACCGGCAAGACCTTGGCTTTCGGTCTGCCACTGCTCGAACGCATCACCTTGCCGTCACCCGACAAGCGCCCGCAAGCTCTCATCATGTGCCCGACCCGCGAGTTGGCGATCCAGGTCGCCGGTGACCTGGAGGTCGCCTCCAAAGGGTTGGGCGCACGAGTTTTGACCGTCTACGGCGGCGTGGGGTACGACACCCAGTTAGAGCATCTCGCCCGCGGTGTCGACGTGGTCGTCGGCACTCCTGGTCGCCTGCTCGACCTGGTCAACCGGCGTGACCTTGACTTGAAAGGCGTGTCCATCCTGGTGTTGGACGAGGCTGACGAGATGCTCGACCTGGGATTCCTGCCCGACGTCGAGAAACTGATCGCCGCGACCGGGTCGCCGCGCCAGACCATGTTGTTCTCGGCCACGATGCCCTCCGCGATCGTGGCCTTGGCCAGGGCCCACCTGAACCAACCGATCAACATCCGCGCCGAAGCCGGCGACGACACCATGACGGTTCCGAAGACCACCCAGTTCGTCTACCAGGCCCATGACCTGGACAAACCGGCCATCGTCGGCAAACTCCTGCAGTCACCGGAAGCCACGCGGGTCATGATCTTCTGCACCACCAAGCGCGAGGTTCAGCGTCTGAGCGACGACTTGCAGGATCGTGGCTTCACCGTCACCTGCCTTCACGGCGACCTGTCCCAGGTCGTCCGCGAGAAGTCGTTGGCGAAGTTCCGCGCTGGAAAAGCCCAGGCCATCGTCTGCACCGATGTGGCCGCCCGCGGCATCGACGTCGACAATGTCACTCACGTGGTCAACTACGACTGCCCCGATGATGAGAAGACTTACGTCCACCGCATCGGTCGTACCGGTCGGGCCGGGCGCACCGGAATCGCGATCACTCTGGTCGATTGGGCTGACATCCCGCGATGGAAGATGATCAACAAGGCCCTGGACTTGAACTTCCCCGATCCGATCGAGGCATATTCGACCACCGAACAGCTATTGCAGGAGTTGGATATTCCTGACGGCGCGACCGGGCGAGTCACCCCAGCGGTGAAAGCTGACTCCAAACCGAAGCGTGACAAGGCGAAATCCGAGCACGACAAGAAGCCGGGACGCCGTCAGCGCCGCAGCAACGGTGTGGTGATTCGAGCCAAGGATCACGTCGAACCGCCAGCGGACGACTCAGCGCCCGCCCGAAGCTCCGACTCGACCAACACCGATCAGCCGATTGAAGACGGCCAGGCCAATCCAGACGGTCCAGCCAAGCGTCGCCGCCGCCGTCATCACCATGACCGTGACAAGTCGGCCAAGTCCGCCGGATCAGACAGCGCGCTCGAAGAGGCGATTCGCCAACGGTTCGCCACCGGCCTCACAACCGACCAAGCCGACTAGGACGACGATGACCCCCTCCTCCACCCCACCGGTGAGCCCGTGGGAGGAGCGGGTGCGCCAAGCCATCGGCCGACCGGCCAGACTCGGTGTGGCTTTCTCCGGCGGAGTGGATTCCGCTCTGCTGACGGCAGTGGCCGTACGCCATCTGGGAGCCGAGTCGGTGGTGGCGCTGCTGGCCGTCTCCCCCAGCCTGGCGGCTGATGAACGCGACCAAGCCCACCAGGTGGCCGCCGCCATCGGCGTGACTTTGGTCGAATTGCACACCAACGAGCTGGACGACCCGTTCTACCGAGCCAACGGGCCAGATCGTTGTTTTCATTGTAAGAACGCTTTGTTCAAGTTGATCGATCGTGACGTGGTCAGTGATCTCGGATTGACCGCCATCGCCTATGGCGAGAACGCCGACGACGTCAAGCGTCATGATCGCCCCGGGTCGGCCGCCGCCACCCAGCATCACGTGTCAGCCCCCTTGGCTCGAGCCGGAATGACCAAGGCCATGGTTCGTGCCGGCGCGGCCGAATTGGGGCTGGCGGTGGCCGACAAACCGGCCGCTCCATGTCTGGCCTCACGGATTCCCCATGGTCAGGACGTGACTGCGGTCAAGCTGCGACAGATCGAGCAAGCCGAACATGAGGTGCGTCGGCTCGGTTTCAGCGATGTCAGGGTTCGTCACCACGGCGACATCGCCCGTATCGAGTTACCCCTCGACGAGATCGTCCAGGCGGCTCAGTCGCCAACACGCTCGGGGTTGGTGGCGGCGATCCGACGCGCCGGATTCCGCTACGCGGTCGTCGATTTGGCCGGCCTGCAATCCGGGGCCTTCACCTTGTCGGTGATCTGACATGGACATCACTGACATCGCCGACCTGGATCTGGAACGCGCGACCCGTCGCGGCTACCCTGAGGCGGTCTACTGCGAAGGCAAAACCCTCGACCAGATCCAACAGATCGCCACCGAGCTGAGATCGCACGAAGCCAGGACGTTGTTCACCCGCCTGAGCCAGACCAAAGCCGCGGGCTTGCTCAAGGTGCTGCCTGAGGCGCAGTACGACCCACTGGCGCTCCTGGCCTGGTGGCCGCCCGAGATGCCGCAGCCATCGGGCGAACCGGTGGTGGTGGCCTGCGCTGGGACCTCCGACCTGCCGGTCGCCCGCGAGGCCTGGCTGACGGCACGGTTCCTCGGGCGCGATGCCGAACTGATCGTCGACGTCGGTGTGGCCGGATTGCATCGGATCGTGTCTCACCTGCCCGTGTTACGCCGCGCTGGCGCGGTGGTCGTGGTGGCTGGGATGGATGGCGCTCTGCCCTCAGTCGTGGCCGGTTTGGTCTCGGCGGTGGTCGTCGCGGTGCCGACATCGGTTGGTTATGGCGCGGCTTTCGACGGCCTGGCTGCCCTGTTGAGCATGATGAACTCCTGCGCCCCAGGGGTCGCGGTGGTGAACATCGACAACGGGTACGGCGCTGGCCACCTGGCCGCCCAGATCACGGCTCGCTGACCGAACGGTCATCGGATCGACGCCATGAAGTGGGCGATGATGGCGGACCCGATGCCCCCGTCACATCAAGGCCGTGCCGAATCGGGCGACGATGACCCATCGGGTGACCGTCGGCCTCGGCGCTGTCACCACAGGTCAGATCGCCACTGACTCCGCACGGCCGTAGAGCCGATCCTTCCAAGCCCACAACCCGGCCGACGGTGTCGAAATGAAGAAGACCTTCTCCCCGTCGGGCATCGTGTTCCACCCGTCTGCCATCACGGCCGGATCGTACCGCGCCAGCGCCTGGTCGACATCCATGTAGCCGTACCCGACCGATTCGATCTCCTGCCTGGTCAACCCGCCGGCAGCGTACGTCACAGTGAACCGGCCTTCCGGGGAGCCATGGACCAGATGGGCGGTGGCGTGAGGCAGGTCGCGCATGTCCGCCGCGGTGGCGTAAAGGCTCAGGGCTTCAGCCTTCGGCAAGTAGCCGTACTTGCGGATCAGGGCGTCGACTTCCTCCTGCTCACCGAACCGAATCACCCCTGGAGCGATGATGAGCAACTCGCCGCCGTCGGCCATCGCCATGCGCGTGCGGTAGATGGCTTTGTTCGCGGTCCAGGTGGCTCGGAACTCGTCAGCTTGCATCACGGCGACGATCTTGGTGACCGGCCTGTCGAACGCGGTGATGTTTTGCTCGCGCGAAGCCTTGGCCGCGTCGAGGTAGGTGTCCAGATCGTCTCCGACGAAAATCCCGGTGTGGACCAAACGCTGCTGATGGTCGTAGTTCATCACGACTTGGATGTAGACGTCGGGCAGATCGGCCAGGAAGTGATCCTCCGCCCAGTTGAAGCAGCGCCGTACCGGAGTCAGCAGATTGCCGAGGTTGTTCTCGATGCCGTACGTGGCCGAGGCCAGATGCGCCGCGCCCAAGGTCCGCTTGCCGCCCAGCCCGATGAAGTAGTTCTTGTTGTGATTGGCGAAGCCGAGGACCTCGTGGGGCACGACATGGCCGATGTTGATGATCAGATCCCACGACCCCTCCATCACCATCGCGTTCAGATCGATCGGCATCGGCCAATCGACCACACCGCCGGTGGCCTTCTTGACCAGATCGGCAGGCACCGTGCCCACGTTGACCACCCCGGATTTCCAGTCATGGACGTGGATGCGTTCTTCAGGAATGGACCCGAACATCCAGCGATTGTCTTCGGCCGTGTGAGGGACATGCTGGCCCAAAGTGGGGATGACATGAGCCTCGGCCCCTTCGGCGGTGACCCGGTGATAGAGGTGTTCGGTCATCCAGCCGACGCCGGCGTGAGCGCGGGTGATGTCGGGCGGCAGCAGGAGCACCCGGCGCAATTGAGTGATACCGAGCCGAGTTTTCGCCTCATCGACGGTTTTGTCGAGCAGAGCCTCTATCTCGCCACGAGTGACCACAGATGCTGTGCGCTGGAACCACGTCATAAGGCCACTGTGTCATAGGCCTGTGCGTCCAGATCATCTTTGCCCTGAGTTGCCCGGTCGGCATCACGGGATCCGCGTCAGCCAAGCGGGCGTGGCGAACGTGGTCGCCACCAACTCGGCCGCCCGCTGCTCCTCAGTCACACGGACCGCACTGACGGTCAAGCCGTGACGCTGCGCGAAAGACCGTGTCAGGGCCGCGACGATCTGACCGCGCGACAAGTGGGTTTGCGACCGCAGTGGATCGACCCGCTTGGCCGCTGACGTCGTGCCTTTGTCTGACATCTTCTCCCGGCCGATGCGCAAAACGTCCATCATGGCGACCGCGTCGATGTCGTACGCCATGGTGACATGATGCAACACGGTCCCATCCACCCAGCGCTTCTGGGCCGCCCCAGCGATCTTCCCCGCCGGGGAGGTGATGTCGTTGATCGGCTGGTAGGTCGCTTGAATCCCCAGGTCACGCAGCGCCGCCACCACCCAGGCGTCCAAAAACTCGTAGGACTGCTCGAAGCTCATCGAATCCACCAACGTGGCCGGCACGACCAGAGAGTACGTGATCGTGTTGCCCGGCTCGATGAACATCGCCCCGCCACCGGAGACCCGCCGTACCACTGTGACTCCACGTCTGGCCGCCGCTTCGAGGTCGACTTCGTTGGCCAGCGACTGGAATGAGCCGATGACAACCGCCGACGACGCCCAATCCCAGAACCTCAACGTCGGACCTCGCGAGCCGTCGGCCAACGCCTCAGCGAAGACCTGATCCAACGCCATCTGGGTGTACGGATCGCGCGCGACGTCGGTGATCAGCTCGAACGTATGGTCGTCCCAACTGGTGGCCGCGCCAACGGCTCGACGAACAGCCAACCCGACGTCGTGCGGGTCGAACCCGATCAGGTGGTCCTGCGGATCCAGGTTGGCACTGATCGCCTGAGCGATGTCGACCGCGCTGGCCGTGATCGCCAGACCGTTCACACCGGCCGTGATCCGAGTCAAGGCCTCATCGGGTTCCAGAAAGAAGTCCCCCGCCACCACGGCATGGGCGATCCGCCCATCGATCTGGTCCAACTCGACAGTGACCAACTTGCCACCGGGCACCTTGTACACACCACGCACGCCGGTCAGTCTATCGAGGCCATCGCGTCCTGCGGTCCAGCGACCCGGACGACTGCGCTGACGAGCGACCTGATCAACACGCCCTAGGCGCCTGCCTGGTCGAGGCGGTCCGCCAACTCCAACCACTGATCCTCCAACTCTTGCCGCACCGTCTGCGCTTGACGCAGCTGCGCGGTCAAACTTTCGAGTTGGACCCAATCGGCGCCGTCCGCCTGACTCAGAGCGGCCATCGCCTGATCGACGGACTCACCAGCGCGGGCCAGCTTGGTTTCGACACTGGCCAACTGCTTGCGCCAGGTTCGCGCCTGACTTGCGGAAATCGCCGAGGCCGTGGCCGAACCAGCCGCCGTGGTTCGCGAATCCGACTCGGCCCGGTTGCTCGACACGCCATGCGACGCGGTGGTGAGATGCGAGACCAACCCGACGTACTGGTCGATCCCGCCGGGCAGATGGCGCAACTTGGAGTCCATCACCGCGTACTGCTGATCGGTCACCCGCTCGATGAAATAGCGGTCGTGCGACACCACGATCAGACAGCCCGGCCACCCGTCGAGCAGATCTTCGAGCGCGGCCAACGTGTCGGTGTCGACGTCATTGGTCGGCTCGTCGAGAATGAGCACGTTCGGCTCCGAACACAACACGAGCAGCAATTGCAGCCGACGCTTCTGGCCGCCCGACAGGTCACGCACCGGCGTGGACAGGTGGTCATTGGTGAACCCGAGACGCTCCAGCATCTGGGTGGCGGTGGTGGGCTTGCCTTCGACCTGGAACGTCGTCTTCAAGTCGGCCACCACGTCGCGCACCAAGTTGTCTTGATCGGCGTCAAGACTGGCATACGTCTGATCGAGCACAGCCAGTTGGACGGTCTGCCCGACGCTGACCCGCCCGCTGGTCGGTGTCAGCGTGGTGTCGATCAGTCCGAGCAGGGTCGATTTGCCCGCGCCGTTGCGCCCCAGGATTCCGGTACGTTCTCCCGGAGCGATCCGCCACGTGACATCGGATAACACCAAAGGCCCTGTGACTGTGGCGCCGTCGGCTTTCGTGACGGGATACCCGAAACTCACATTCTCCAGATCGATCACTTTCTTGCCCAGCCGTGCCGTCGCCAACCGCGCCAGGCTGATCGAGTCACGGATCTGCGGAACGTCAGCGATCAACGCGTTGGCCGCCTCCACATGGAAGCGCGGTTTCGACGTGCGCGCCGGAGCGCCACGGCGCAACCAAGCCAGTTCTTTGCGCATCAGGTTGCGCCGTTTGGCTTGGACCACGCTGGCCTGCCGATCCCGTTCGACCCGCGCCAGAACGTACGCGGCATAACCACCGACGAACGGCTCGACCCCGCCGTCATGCACCTCCCAGGTCGAGGTCACGACTTCGTCGAGGAACCACCGATCGTGGGTCACCACCAGCAGCCCACCCTTCGAACTGGACCAGCGGGCCTTCAGATGACCCGCCAGCCAAGCGATCGCTTCCAGATCGAGGTGGTTGGTCGGCTCATCCAAACCCAAGACGTCCCAGTCGCCCACCAACAGTTTGGCCAACGCGACCTTGCGTCGCTCTCCACCGCTCAGCGCGGTCACATCACCCGCCAGATCAATGTGGGTCAGCAGACCGTCGACAATGTCGCGCATGGCAGGCTGTGACGCCCACTCATACCGCTGGCGGGTCGAGAACACCGCCTGCTCCACCGACACCTTTCCGACGTCGGCCAAGTCGTCGCCTTGGGTGAGCAACCCGACCGTCAAACCGCCACGATGGGTGACCTGGCCGCTGGTCGGCTTCAAACGCTCAGCCAAGATGGCCAGCAGTGAGGACTTGCCATCGCCGTTGCGACCGACGATCCCGACCCGGTCGCCGTCGTCGAGCCCACACGTCACCGAGGTGAACACCGATCGGTTCGGGTAGCTCAAACTGATCTTCTCGGCCGACAGCAGATGGGCCACGCGTCCTCCTCACTTCGCCGCAGGTGCTCGTCTGACCCGCGCGTCACGCCGGTTGGCGCGCCGTTCAGCCTAGCAGCGGACGTACGACCTCTCGTCAGACCGACTCCCGATTGCCGAACGAGGGCCCACGACATGGAGCGGGCGACATCGTCAGGCCCGGTGACGGGGCGCTGGCTTGTCGATGACACACCAGATCGTACGACCAAGCCGTCGGACCTCTCCTGACTCGGGCTCTCAGAAGGCCCCGGTCATCGCCCGGACGTCCAGCAACTGGTCGAGCTCGGCCGAGGTGACTGTGCCCTCACGACCATCGGAACTGACGAAACCCAAGTCGTTCGCGGCTTGCTTGACCGTCACACCATTCGCGATCGCCGCTTTCGCGATCTTGGCCGCGTTCTCGTAGCCGATCCGACGATTCAGTGGGGTCACAATCGACGGCGACGACTCGGCATAGGCCAACATCCGAGCCTGGTTGGCCACGATTCCCGCCACGCAGCGACGCGCCAACTGCTGGGTCGAAGTCGTGAGCAACCGAATCGATTCCAAAAGGTTCGCCGCGATGACTGGCATCATGACGTTCAACTCGAAATTGCCCTGACTGCCACCGAAACCCACGGCCGCGTCGTTGCCCATCACTTGAGCGCAGACCTGCAAGGTGGCCTCCGGCAACACCGGATTGACCTTGCCGGGCATGATCGAGGATCCGGGCTGCAGATCGGGCAAATGGATCTCCGCCAGCCCTGTGGTCGGCCCAGAGCTCATCCACCGCAGGTCGTTGCAGATCTTGACCAGGCCGACCGCGATCGTGCGCAGAACCCCCGAAGCCTCGACCAGGGAGTCTCTGGTGGCTTGGGCCTCGAAGTGGTTGCGCGCTTCTGTGAATGGTTGACCGGTCATGGCTGACAGTGCGGCGATCGCTCGTTGTGCGAAACCGGGCGGGGTGTTGATCCCCGTTCCCACGGCCGTTCCACCCAGGGGAAGCTCTCGTACGCGCGGCAAGACGGCGTTGAGACGTTCAGCGGCGTACGTCATCGTGGCAGCGTAGCCGGAGAACTCTTGACCCAGGGTCACTGGGGTGGCGTCCATCAGGTGTGTCCGACCTGACTTCACACAATCGGCGAACTCGGTGGACTTGCTCGACAACGCGGCCCCCAATTCAGCCAGCGCGGGCAACAGGTCTTCGACGATCGCCAAAGTGACAGCCACGTGGATAGCCGTCGGAAAGGTGTCGTTGCTGGACTGGCTGGCGTTGACGTCATCATTGGGATGGACTTGAACACCTTGGCGGGCGGCAAGGCTGGCGATGACCTCGTTGGCGTTCATGTTCGAACTGGTGCCCGAACCGGTCTGAAAGACGTCGATCGGAAACTGGTCGAGGAACTGACCTTGGGCGATCAGACCAGCGGCCTGATCGATGGCTTGAGCTTTGGCGGAGTCCAGCACGCCCAGGTCGGCGTTGGCTCGGGAAGCAGCCTGTTTGACCAGACCCAACGCCCGGATCAAACGCGGTTCGATCGGGGTCCCCGAGATCGGGAAGTTCTCCACCGCGCGTTGTGTTTGTGCCCGCCACAAGGCGGCGACCGGAACCCGGACGTCACCCATGGAGTCATGCTCAATCCGATAATCATTCATGATCTCAGACTAGCCCTGATCGGTCGGGTCGGCGTCGACCCAGGCCGAGGATCTCTGACGCGCCGCACGACCTCAAACATGGCGTTGGCGGCGAGCCAAGCAGAGCGTCTGAGTGTATGACGACCTCGGTCGCTGCTTGACTCGCGATTCAGCCAGGCGGAAGCTGGATCCGATGAAAGACTCGGAATTGAGGTTGGTCCTGAACGTGAATCTGACCAGCCCTCGGGCGATCAGACGCCCAGGACCGGACTGTGTCGAGCGCTAGTGTACGACCCTCAGGTCGTCTTCTCTGACAAGCTGACCGGGGACCTCGACGTCCAAAACCGTCACGGTGGTCAAAGAGCTGAGAGTGCCCTGAGGCTGGCCCAGCGCGTAACATCGCCGAAACCTGGGCGCAACTCGCGGGCAACTCCACCGCGGATAAGCTTGGTCCTCGGATTCATCATCAATGCCTTGGGAGGTTCAATGTTCAGCAATGCCGAAGATCTTCTGGCGTACGCCAGACAGAATCAGGTCGACAATTTCGACGTCCGCTTCTGTGATCTACCCGGCGTGATGCAGCACATGACGATCCCAGCCCAGTCCTTCGACGAGAAAATCTTCGAAGACGGCATCGCCTTCGACGGATCCTCGATCCGCGGTTTCTCTCAAATCCATGAGTCCGACATGGCGTTGATGCCTGACCCGACGACGGCGTTCATCGACCCGTTCCGCAAGTCGAAGACCATGGTGATCAACTTCTTCGTCCAAGACCCGATCACCCATGAGCCGTACAGCCGTGACCCGCGCAACATCGCCCGCAAGGCTGAAGCCTATTTGGCGTCGACCGGGATCGGCGACACGGCCTATTTCGCGCCCGAAGCTGAGTTCTACCTGTTCGACTCGGTGCGCTTCGAGACTAAACAGTCGGCTGGCTACTACTTCATCGACTCCGAAGAGGGCGCGTGGAACACCGGCGCAGCCACCGAGAGCGACGGCGCGCCCAACCGCGGTTACAAAATCAAATACAAGGGCGGTTATTTCCCCGTCTCCCCGGTCGACCATTTCGGCGATCTGCGCGACCTGATGGTCTCCAACCTGATCCGGGTCGGTTTGACGGTCGAGCGGGCCCACCATGAGGTCGGAACCGCCGGCCAGGAAGAGATCGGCTACCGCTACAACACGATGTTGGCCGCCGCCGACGAGGTGATGAAGTTCAAGTACGTCATCAAGAACACCGCCTGGGAGGCGGGCAAGACCGTCACCTTCATGCCGAAGCCGATCTTCGGTGACAACGGCTCGGGCATGCACATCCACCAGTCGATCTGGAACAATGGTGTGCCGTTGTTCTATGACGAGACTGGGTACGCCGGACTGTCCGACATGGCCCGTCACTACATCGGAGGACTGCTCCACCACGCGCCTTCACTGTTGGCCTTCACCAACCCGACCACCAACTCGTACCATCGCCTCGTTCCCGGCTTCGAAGCCCCGGTGAACTTGGTCTACTCATCGGGCAACCGATCGGCCTGCATCCGCATCCCCATCACCGGCTCAGACCCGAAAGCCAAGCGCATCGAGTTCCGTTGCCCCGACCCATCGGCCAATCCGTACCTAGCCTTCTCCGCCTGCCTGCTGGCCGGACTGGATGGCATCCTCAACCGGATCGAACCTTCAGCGCCGATCGACAAGGATCTCTACGAACTGCCGCCGGAGGAGCACGCTAATGTGGCTCAGGTCCCAGGCTCGCTGGACGCTGTCCTGGAGGCCCTCGAAGCCGACCACGACTATCTGACCGCCGGCGACGTGTTCACCCCAGACCTGATCCAGACCTGGATCGCGATGAAACGGGAAGACATCAACGCCATTCGAACCCGTCCCCACCCCCACGAATTCGAAATGTATTACGACCTGTGACGACCAGGGTCTACAGTCCGCGTCGCCTCAAGTCGGACACCATTTGGACGTAGGCTTCGACCACGTCGAAATCGCCGACGTCGCGGCGCAGGACGTCGATCATGTCGGCGTGGGAGATGCCGTTGGCGCCGGTCGGTCTGAAGACTCCCAAGAAGTCGCCCCAAGCCATCGAACTGAGTGCCACCAGCCCGTCATTGTCACCATCGACCGGCTGAATCAGGCTGTAGCCGAGATTCAACGGAAACGGCGACGCGAAGCGAGAGACCATCACCGAACCGACGCTTTGGTAGACCACTGCGGGCCAGTCCGGCATCAGGGCGTTCAACCGAGCGCATTCGGTGTCGGTCAGATCGCACACTCCGGCCAGAAAATCCGGTGAGGGGTCTCCCAGCTTGGTGAAGACCGCGTCGTAACGTTCGGAGATCCGGCCGATCATCTGGTCGGGAATCTTATCCATCAGTTGACGGGCGAAGTTGCAGCCGCGGTGGGGAGTGTTGATCGTGGTCAGCGAAGCCACCTCGTCGGCGATCCCCAGTTGGCTGATCGCCCACCGCGCGTCCAGGCCTCCTTTGGAGTGCGCGATGATGTTGACTTTGCCGCAGCCCGTCTCGTCGACGATGCGCCGGATCGTGTCGGCCAGTTCCTCGGCGGATCGCGCCACCGAAGCCGAGGACTGTTGGCCACCGTAATGAATCGTCGCCCCGTTGGCGATCAAACCGTCCGGGATGCGCCCCCAGTAGTTGAACACCGGCCAGTCGCGAAAGAAGATCCCGTGGACCATCAGCAAGGGGTATCGCGTACGGCAGATCTGTTTGTCCGCCCGATCAAGGTCACGAGCCGCGCGGGCGGCACCGACCGCGATCTCCTGGTCGAGGGCACGCGTGACCCGCCTGAGCAGAATCGCGGTCAGCGGCGGGCACCACCACAGCAGAGCCAACGCCACCTTCGTGGTCACGGTCACTTGTCGAGAACTGAGGGCGACGCGCAGGAAACCGCCGAACGCCAGTGCCGCGATCAGCCCGATCCCGACGACGATGTCAACGACGTAGACGACCCAGCGCACACCTTGAGGCCCGGCGGCCAGGTCGAACCCTAACCAGATCCACCACGCGACGTTGGCCAGCGCCGCCACCCCAGAGGCCAAGAGCAGCTCGACGCCGTACGACAACCGCTTCATACGAGCCGTCACCGGCGGAGCCTGATGGCGACCAGGCCGCAGACTGATCCAGAGATAGCCCGCTACCGATGCGAGAACCAAGAGCACCCGCCAAGGCCAGGCCAGATCGATTCCAGCGGCCCACCAGACCAGGTTGACGCTGATTGAGGCCACGACCCACACCAACAAGCGTCGCGGAAGACGACCCCGGATCGGGCTGATCGTGATCGGATCGGGATTGAGGCTGGGCGCGGTCATCGCCGGTTCAGTCACCAAGCCGCTTGCGGTCACAGCGTCATTCCTACTCGAATCCACCGGTCTGCCCCACCCTTTCGGCGACCTGCCGAGAACGCCCACGTCGTGATCTGTGCTCAATTCTGGTCGCCCCAGAACAGACGATCAGTGATCGCCTTCGCTCGTCTGGCGACCCGATACCAATCCTCGGCCAATCGCGATCCTTCACCTTTGGCGTAGCCCATCATATGGGCAACCTGCGACAGGTCAGAGGCGACCGCAGGAATCAGATCGGAGGCCTTGTTGCGCACCAGAGTGATCGCGTTACGAATCCGGCTGGCCAGAACGAAACTCACCCGCAGACCGTCGGCGTCACCGGCGTCGATCAATCCGGCCCGCTCGGCCTGGTCGAGTCCCATCAACGTTCCCGTGACCCGCAATTCGGGCAGATCATGTCCGTGGTTCAACTGGATCGTCTGAACCGTCCATTCCACGTCGCTCAAGCCGCCTGGCCCCAGTTTGACATGATCGCGCGGGTCGACCCCGCGTCCGATGCGCTCCGACTCCATCCGCGCCTTCAACCGACGAATCTGTGTCAGATGGCCCAGACTCAACCCACCGAGCGGGTAGCGAACCTCGGCGACATCAGCCAGGAATTCGTCCGAGACTGCCTCGTCGCCCGCCCCGTGGCGCGCTCGAATCAGAGCCTGCGCCTCCCATGGGGCGGCCCATTTCGCGTAGTACGCCCGGCAGGAGCTCAAAGTTCGAACCAACGGTCCGTCTCGACCTTCCGGACGCAGATCGACGTCGATCTCCAGATCAGGGTCAGGGCCGGGCACTTTCAGCATCGCGCGAACCTCGGCCAGGATCTGGGTCCCTTTCCGGGTCGCCTGCGGATCGTCCGAGTCAGCCATCACCACCATCAGGTCGGCGTCCGAGGCGTACGACATCTCGGTCCCGCCCCAGCGACCCAACGCGATCAAGGCCAACCGTGGCGGGTCTTCGACTTTCGCCGAGGCCACAGTTAGCGCCGCGTCCAACACGGCCTGGGTCAACTCGCTGAGCCGACGTCCGACCTGATGGACGTCGAGATCCTTGACAATCTCGCCCACAGCCAGACGCAGCAGCTCGCGCCGACGGGTCCCCCGAATCACTTCGGCGGCGCGCTGACCCGGCCCGTACCGCCCGATCGCTCCCGTCAGTTCAGTGTGGAGTTCCTCACCAGTGACCGGTCTGGCCTCGTCGGCGTCACGCAGAATCGCCACCGAAGTCGGCGAGGTCGCGAGCAGCGCGGCGGCGTACCTCGAACTCGACAACACCGCCGCCAAGTTCTGCGCCATCCGCCCTTCGTCGCGCAGCGCTCGCATGAAGAACGGCGTGTCGCCCAAAGCCTCAGCCATCTGTCGAAACGCCAACAGCCCGGCGTCAGGGTTCGGTCCAGCCGCCATCCATCCGAGCAGCGCGGGCAACAGTTGTCGCAAGATCTCCGCCCGACGGCTCATCCCTTTCGTCAGCGCCTCGATGTGCCGCAGCGCGGCAATCGGATCGGCGTACCCCAACGCTTTCAGACGTACGGCCGCCGCCTGTGGTGTCAGACGCACCTCTTCGGTCGGAATGCGAGCGACCGCTTCCAGCAACGGCGAGAAATAGAGTCGCTGATGCAGGCGAAGAACTGTCTTGGCCGAGTCACTCCAGGCCTGACCCACCTGATCGGCGTCGCGCAGTCCGACTGAGCGAGCCAACCGCCGCAATCCCCGCTCATCGGTGGGCATCATGTGGGTGCGCCTCAGACCGAAGAGTTGGAGGCGATGTTCCAACAGCCGCTGAAAACGGTAGGCCTGATCCAACTGCGTCCCATCGGCCCGTCCGACATAACCGTGGGCGACCAGTCTGGCCAGCGCCTCCAATGTCGGGGTGACCCGCAACCGCTCGTCGGAGCGCCCGTGGACCAACTGGAGCATCTGGACCGAGAACTCGGTGTCGCGCAGTCCGCCAGCGGACAGTTTGATGTCACGGTTGGCCTCACTGGCCGGAATCAAACTGACCACTCGGGCTCGCATCGCCTGAGCCTGCGAGACGAAGCCTTCATGCTCGGCCGCGCTCCACACCAGCGGAGACACCAGGTCGACGAAGCCTTGAGCCAGATCGAGGTCACCGGCCATCGGGCGAGCTTTGAGCATCGCCTGGAATTCCCAGTTCTGCGCCCAGGTGGTGTAATAGGTTCGCATTCCGGCCAGCGTACGAACCAGCGGGCCCGACGCGCCCTCCGGACGGAGGTTGGCGTCCACCTCCCAGATCGACCCGGCTGCGGTGTAGGCCGAACAGATCGACGTGATTCTGGCTGCCCACTGTTCCCCGATCCGCTGCGCCTGCTGGGGCGAACACAGAGCTTCGCCGTCTGATCGCGCCGGCTCGGCGACGAAAATGACGTCGACGTCAGACAGGTAGTTGGCCTCGCGCGCGCCGGTCTTGCCCAACGCGACCACCCCCAGGTCGACCTGGTCGGCCCCTGGAACCATCACGCGAGCCAGGACCCACGCCATCTGTATCACCGCGTCATCGAGGTCGGCCAGCTCTTCGCAGGTGCGTGCAAGAATCTGCTCGGGCTCGGGCGCCGTCAGGTCACGGGCCGCGACGCGCATCAGATGCCGCCGGTAGGCCCACCGCAACTCATCGCAGGCCGCGACCGGATCGAGGGCGACGGCCTGGACCCGCCGCTGAATGTCTGCGGCGATGTCCGCCGCCGACCACGGACTGACATCACCCAAGACGACCTCGACATCATTGGGACGTTGTCTGAGCCAGCGTCCCAACGCCATCGAAGCGCCGAGCAGGGCCATCACCTGGATCCAGCCTTCGTCGCGCGCGTCGACGCCCTGGGCCAGCGACGGCTGAACATCGATCAGATCCGCCAACGCGGCCAAACCCTGATCGGGATCAGCCAATCCGGCGCACATCGGCCCGACTCGCTCGGCCAGCCCTGGAGCGTGAGCGTCGAGCCGCCGCGCGTTGATCTCGGCGTGATTTGGATCCCACAGACCCCATCGCCGCCACTCAGCCCGACTCGGTACGCTCACAGACAACACGATAATCTTCTGATGTGAGGAATGTCGATCCGACCATCGCAGCCAAAGTCAGAACCGCAGCGCGCCGTCTGGCCGAAGAACACCCGGGCAAAGCCGTCGAATTGCGCATCCCGCCGTACACTGCCGTACAACTGGGGGCCGAAGTCGGTGGTGGAACTCATCGCCGTGGCACTCCGCCAACCGTGGTGGAGATGGACGCCGACACGTTCTTGGCGTTGGTGGAGCACCGGCTGGATTGGGCTCAAGCCAAAGCCAGTTTCGCGGTGACCGCCTCGGGAGCCCACGCTGACCTGAGCCATGTGTTCCACCCCAGAGCTGATGCGGTCACAACACCCGAAGGAAACGCTTCAACTCCCAGGCGGTGACCTGCCGGCGATAATCCTCGTACTCCGCACGCTTGTTCTTCACGAAATAGTTGAAGACGTGCTCCCCCAAAGTGTCGGCCACCAGTTCAGAGCCCTCCATGATGTCGAGAGCCTCATCGAGAGTACGGGGCAGCGGGGTGATGCCCATCGCTTGGCGTTCCCGATCAGTCAGGCTCCACACATCGTCTTCGGCCCCAGGCGGCAGTTCCATCCCTTGGTCGATCCCGTCCAGCCCGGCGTTCAACATCAGCGCGTACGCCAAGTAGGGATTGGCCGCGGTGTCGATCGAACGCAACTCAACCCTGACCGAGGTGCCCTTGTTCGGCTTGTAGCCGGGCACACGCACCAGAGCAGACCGATTGTTACGCCCCCAACAAATGTAGGCTGGAGCCTCGGCGCCATCAGCCAACCGCGTGTAAGAGTTGACCCACTGGTTGGTGACCGCGGTGATCTCAGCGGCATGGGCCAGCAGACCGGCGACGAACTGACGACCCACCCTCGACAGGTGGTATTCGTCCGAGGCGTCATAGAAGGCGTTGGCGTCGCCATCGAACAGCGACATGTGGGTGTGCATCCCCGAACCCGGCGCGCCGTACAACGGTTTAGGCATGAACGAGGCATGAATCCCCAGCGTGGCGGCGACCTCCTTGACCGCCACCCGGAAGGTGATGATGTTGTCGGCGGTTGTCAGAGCGTCGGCGTACCGTAGGTCGATCTCGTGTTGGCCAGGCCCAGCCTCATGATGGGAGAACTCGACGGAGATCCCCATCTGTTCCAACATCGCGATCGTACGACGGCGAAAGTCGGAGCCCTGACCCAAATTGGTGTGGTCGAAATAGCCGGCGTCGTCCAGCGGCACCGGAGGTTTGGTCCCATCGGTCAGCTTCTCGAACAAGAAGAACTCGATCTCAGGGTGGGTGTAGAAGGTGAATCCTTTGTCACCGGCCCGCTTCAATGCTCGTTTGAGAACGAAGCGCGGATCGGCGTACGACGGCGACCCATCAGGCAAGGTAATGTCACAGAACATCCGAGCCGTCGGTTTCGACTGCTCGCGCCACGGCAGGGTCTGGAAAGTGGTCGGATCAGGCCGAGCGATCATGTCAGACTCGTAGACCCGGGCGAAGCCTTCGATGGCTGACCCGTCGAAGCCGATGCCCTCCTCAAAAGCCGATTCGACCTCGACTGGGGAGATCGCCACCGATTTCAGGAAACCCAAAACATCGGTGAACCACAGTCGAATGTAGCTGACATTGCGCTCCTCCATGGCGCGCAACACGAACTCAGTCTGCTTATCCATGGACTCATTGTCGCCCAGCAGGTGTTACGAGCAGGTGACGCGCGGGGTACGATTGGGGCACGTGAGCCATGTCGAACCGTACCCTCAAACGCCTAGGCGTCCAGTGCCCGCTTCCATCCCCCGCCCCGAGTACGTGGATCGGCCAGGGCCGAAGCCTTACCGTGGATCCGATGTCCAGTCGGAGGAGACGATCGAGGCGATGCGGGAAGCCGGTCGAGTCGCCCATCTGGCGATTCTGGAAGGCGCCAAGATCATCGCCCCCGGTGTGACCACCGACGCGATCGACGCGGTCATCCACGAGTTCATCTGTGACAACGGCGGCTATCCGTCGACTCTGGGCTATCGCGGATTCCCCAAGTCCTGCTGCACATCGGTCAACGAAGTCATCTGTCACGGCATCCCCGACCTGCGTCCGCTCGACGACGGCGACCTGATCAAAATCGATGTGACCGTGTTCAAAAACGGCGTCCACGGCGACAATTGCATGACATTCGGTTGTGGCCAACTCGACCAAGCGTCCACCCAGTTGATGAACCGCACCAAGCAAGCCATGGATCGAGCCATCGCCGCCGTGAAACCCGGACGCCAACTCAATGTCATCGGCCGGGTGATCGAGGCGTATGCCCAACGTTTCGGCTATGGCGTGGTGCGCGATTACACCGGCCATGGCGTTCATTCCGCCTTCCATTCCGGACTGGTGATCCTGCATTATGATCAGCCCAGCCTCACCACGGTGATGGAAGAAGGCATGACCTTCACGATCGAGCCGATGCTGACCCTCGGCGACTACCATTCTCACGTCTGGAAAGACGACTGGACCGTGGTCACCAACGACTTCTCGCGTTGCGCCCAGTTCGAGCAGACCTTGGTCGTACGCGCCCATGGGGCCGAGATTCTGACCGCGCCGTAGGGCGTGGCTTGGAGGTCGATCTGAGCGCTGACCCGAGGGTCACGCGCCTGCGGCTGAGACGGCGCCCTGGTTCCTGTCACGGTATCGCGCGCGCGGAGGAAGCTTGGCTCTCGTGACAGGCGTGTCTCAGCACTCCGGCGGTGTTCGCGCGGAGAGGCGGCGACCGAAGTGGGGGTTGATGCCGTCGCTACGGTGAGACACGTCGGGACCAACCTAGGACTCTGATGCCGTTGGCGCGGTGAGACACAAGTCGAAGGTCAGGGGACGACCAACTAGACTGGACGTGGATGAGTCGGCCGGGTGGTCGCGGAGAAATCCGAGGAAAGTCCGGACTCCACAGAGCACGGTGGTGGGCAACACCCACCTGGGGCGACCCACGGGCCAGTGCCACAGAAAACAAACCGCCTGACCAGCGCGAGCCGGTCAGGCAAGGGTGAAAAGGCAGTGTAAGAGACTACCGCGTCACGTGTGAGCGGGACGGCACGGTAAACCCCACCGGGAGCAAGGTCAAGAAGACCGTCAGGTCGCGTCGACGCTCAAGGGCTGCTCGCCCGATGTCGACGGGTAGACCGCATGAGCCTGGCGGTCGGACTGGGCCGGCGGAGTTCCGTCGGTCGAATCCGACACCAGCTCGAAGGTTCGTGGAGACACGAATCGCAGATGGATGGCCACCGCCCGCGAGGGCACAGAATCCGGCTTACAGGCCGACTCATCCCCCTTGTTTTGATTCTGACCCGGTGTTTTGTCTGGCCGTAGAGATTCGCTGACGCCAAGTTTGTCGGGATGTGGTCTGGGGTGGTGGGTTCAGGATGCTCGGTCGTACGATGGTCGCGCCGGGCCGATGCCGGACTGGGCGGGTTTAGGATCGCCGTACTCGTTTGTTCGTCACGTCGGGTGCTAGCGCAGTCGGTGACGCTCGCCTTCTGGTGGTGTCGGGTGGTGGGCGATGGCTCTTCCTGTCGCCGCTCGCGGTGGCGTGGGTGACATGGCCACTCCCGCCACCCTTTTGATGGTTCGTGAGTAAATGGTTGATTCTGACCGGGATGATCCCCAATCCCCCACCCTCTTGGGGGTTCGTCGTGGAACGCTTTTGGGGATGCTATGGCGTGGACCCCGCGGACCGGGTTGGCCGCGACATGGGCACAGTGGATGAAATCGCGCAAAATCGGATCGGCAGAGGCGGGATCGACGATTCTGCTCTGTTATGCCCCTGTTAGGGCGCTGGTGTGGTCGATTTCCCATACCGGAGCGACGCCGAGGTGTGAAACGGGCTGATAATGCGCTGTTATGTGCGGGGCTTGGGTGGCTTCGTGGGCGTTGACGCGATGAAGCTTGGGTGAGGACTGGTGGCCTCGGGGCGGTCGGCTGGTCGTGGGCTCAGCGTGAGCAGTACGGGCGCGACTCAGCTTGGGTCGGCTGATTGATTGCCGGCCTGGACGTGGGTCGTGCCGGTGCAGGGTCAGCCTAGGGCGTACGGTTGCGGACTCAGCGTGTGCCAGACGATTGCGGGCCCGGGCGTGGGTTGTACCGGTGCAGGGGTCAGCGTGGGTCGCGCGGCCGTGGAGCCTGCCCGGCTCGGGGCGTCTGACATAACCCTGCCCAAGTTGGCCTCATTCGACCTTGGTGTCGTCTTGTGGATGGGTTGTGTCGCCGTTTTGGCCCATTTTGGCCGTTTTGGGCGACACAACCCATCCACAAGTTTGCTGCGGCTCGTTTCAAGACTCACTTGGGCAGGGTTGTGTCGACGTTGGGGTACGACGTTGGGGTACGAGTCGCATCGTGATCCAGCTCGCGTCGTGTTTCAGGTCGGGTCGTGGCACGAGTCGCGTCAGGGCACAAATCGGATCATGGCGGGTGGTGGCCTGCCAGTCACCGACGAACACCCAGGCTTGAAGTCACATTTGACCAATCTGCCGCGCCGGTCGCAGGCGAGCCCTGGTCAACTGATCTTCGTCGACGGCAGACGCGATGGTGGCGACAGCGCCATGGTGACGGCAGTCGCTATGGCGAGGACGAGATGACCCCGCCTGCGTGTCCAGATGTGGCGTGGACGCGAGAGGGAATCGACGCTTGAGGACCGAGGAGCCACAGTGACCGGAGGTCACGTAGACGGGAGATCGTCTCAGCCGGGGAAGGGCAGCCCAAGCCAGGGCGCTCTCCTGCCTAGCGATCTAGGATCACCTCCACTTCGTGATGGTACGAGCCGAACACCGACGAACACCATCAGAGGATGAACTTCCGTACACTTCATGACTGTTGGCTTCCTCTGCCTTCCGGACGACGCGTCTCGACATTCCTGGTAGTCAGGACGGATCACACCGGCTCGCAAGCCAAGATGGCCGAGTGGATAAGCCGACACGGCCGATACTACAATGACCGCATGGGTCATCCTGTTCGCTTCGTGGGCATCGAAGACCGCGTGCCGTGGATCCGCACATGTCTGGACGCCGCCGCCGCCCATGACTGGCACGGTTTGCGTACGACCATCGCCACCAACGCGACCTGCCCAGACGACGTCAACGCCACCCTGTCGACCATCGCCGATGCCAACCCGGCTGACACTGGGGCGTGGCTGCGCGACCTGGACGCGGACGCCGGTCCTGATCTTCTCAGAACTGAACTGATGGCAGAGGTCTTGATCGGCGCCGCCTGGCTGAAGCGTTCGCACGCTCGGGCGCGCGATCTGAGCGAGCACCAGATCTCGGAATTCTCTGCCGGGATCCTCGCCGCTGAGCACTTCTTGACCAAACAGATCGGCCATCACCCGACCGACGAGCATCTGTGGGCTTCGCGAATCTCGACTGGGGTGGGGGCCAGCGTCGGGCTGTCCGAGATCACCCGTCGCCATCGTCGGCTCGCCACGATCGACCCAAACTCGTTCGCTGGCGCTCGACGCTACCTGCTGGCCCTGCTGCCGAAATGGTACGGCACCTATCCCGACACCCTGCAGTTCGCTCGTACGACGGCCGCCCATGCGGCCCCAGGATCTCTGTTGCGCAGCCTGCCCGCGTTGTACTACGCCGATCACTGGCTGATGGAGCCCGACGATCAGGCCAAGCAACTGCTCGCGCGAAACGACGTGCGAGAAGAACTGGTCCGCGCTGGACTCGACTCGGTCCTGAATCCAACACATCGTCCGACAGCCTATGGCCTGCACATGGTCTCCACTCTGGCGTTGTTGCTCAGTCTCGGCGGCTGGTGGGCCGACGCCTGGCCGTACTATCACATCCTCGGCTCGACTCCGGTGAGCGGATTCAACTTGTGGGAGACCATGCGCGACGCGCCACAGACCTATCTCAAGTTTTTTGATCGAGCTCGTCAAGCGGGGCAACCATGACCACAGACGTCATCCAGATTCAAGGAATCGACTTCGTGACCGCGCCCAGCCCCGGGCCGATCCGCGCTGGGCTGTGCTTCAGAGTCGGCATGGCCGATGAGTTCTACGGCAACCACGGAATCTGCCATCTGATCGAGCATTTGGCGTTCGACGGCATGCTCGATCCAGCCAACCAGATGGTCCATGCCAACGGGATGACCACCGACATTCACACCAGTTTCTATATCGAAGGCACGCAGGCGGAAGTCGTGGACTTCCTCAACCGGATCACCGCCAACCTGCGCGAGCTGCCGCTGCACCGCCTCGACAAAGAAAAGCAGGTGTTGAAGACCGAACAGACCCGTCGCGGCGGACCGGTCGCCGAAGCGCGCAACACCCGCCACGGCCTCCAAGACTTCGGCTTGTCCGGAGTGGCTGAGCTCGGACTGAACCGCGTTGGCGCCGAAGAGATCTCGGCTTGGGCGGCGAAGTACTTCACGGCCGACAACGTGGTCGGTTTCTTGACCACCGCCGAGGCTCCCGAGGGCTTGGACCTGCGACTGCCTCCTGGAACCCGTCAACTGCCGCCCGCGCCGTCCCTGTCGCCGGCGGTCGACCCGCTGCCCCGGGCGTACGCCTTCGACACCAACGCGGTCGTCTTCGAGTCGCTCGTGCCCACGCGCGGAGCCTTGGGCATGCTGGTGCGGCTGGCCCGGGCGCGCTTCACCGTGGAGTTGCGCGAAGTCGACGCGATCTCGTACTCCATCTCGGTTGACACCAGTATGGTCGGAGCAGACACCGCTCGTTTGACCTGTCTGGCCGACACCGAACCACGAAACGGGGCCGCGGTCGTCCAGTCTCTGGTCGATCAACTGGTCAGTCTGGGTCAGGGCCACATCAGCGCCGAAGAGATGGAGCGCGCGCGGCGAGCGCTGATCGCAGAGACCGAAGAAGGGGACTACGCCAAGCAACTCTTGGGCGACCGGGCCATCGGCCGGCTTCTTGGCACTCCGGAAGAGACACTGGCTCGATACCGGCGACGCGTCGAGGCGGTGACCGTGGACGACGTCGCCGCCCTGGCTCGTACGGTGCGCGAATCGGCTTTCTGGATCACCCCGGTGAACGACCTGCGATGGGTCGGCCTGCCACCGGCCAAGTTCCTTCTGCCTGTGGTCGAGGGTCACCGCTTTCAGGCGATCAACGCCGATGAGGCGATCATCGTCTCCGACAAAGGAGTGACCCACTATCGCGGCCAGGCGCACTGGACAGTGCCGTACGACCAATGCGTCGGCGTTTTGGCCTATCCCGATGGGGCGCGCCAAGTCGTCGGAGTCAGTGGGGTCTCCATCGGCATCGAGCCGACCTTGTACGACGGACTGACCCCGGCATTGGTGACCGCGCTAGTCGATCCTCAGGTCAATGCTGATCACATGATCCCGATGCCCGCCCGTCGCGAAGACGCCATTCCAACCGCCCCTCCACCCCCGCCTCAGGCCGCGATCGGGCAGCCGTCGTACGCTGGCGGGCTACAGGCAGCGGCTGGAGCACCGACCAATGACGCGCTAGGTTACACCAATGCCCCGGTGTCGACGTTCCGCCCAGGACACTCCACCGCGCCTAGCGGATCGACCGTCGGCTACGCCTGGGGCCACCCGCAAGCCGCGATGTACCCCAACCAGCCAGGGATGGTTCAGCCACGACCTGCCAAGCGGATCGCGGCTCGGATCCTCTGGGTCGTTTTGGCGGTCGTCTTCAGTTTGTGCGCCGCCTTCATGCTGTTAGTTTTTCTCGGGTCGCTGTCCGACACCAGCCCAGAGATCGCCGAGATCCGACCGATCCTGATCGGCGCGGCGGTCATGACCGGAATTCCGGCCATCCTGTTCATCAGAGCGGCCACTCGACGCTGACCGGTTGCGCTGAAAGGTGTGCAGCCGGACGCGACGCAGTGAGGCGGACATGACAACAGGCCGACCCACTGGCCGCTCAGTTCCACACTGGGAGAGTTGTGTTGAGGCTGTGTCGTGAGGGCGTCCTGGTTGTGCCTCAGTTCCACACTGTGGATCGTTTGGTCTGTCCAGTGGACATACCCTAGGATCGACCCATGAGTTCAGCCACAGAGTTCACGCGCGTCATGCGCCACTGTGGCATGTCCATGCGAATGTTCTAGACGCAGGAGTCCTGTCGCCCTCGTGACACAACTGCCATAGATTGTCCTTCCTGCGTCCGTGTCCAACCCCGCTGATTGACCTGGCTCTATGGCCGTTTGAGCCGTTCCTACCCGTCAGATCATGCTTGATTTCCAGATCATTCACTCACCGTCAAGGAGAACCCCACCATGTCCAACCGTCGCGTCACTGCCCTGGTCGCCAGCCTCACTTTCGCCCTCTCGGCGTTGGCTGGATGCTCCAGCGGTCCCACCACACCTACTCAAGACATCACTGTGCCCCCCGACGCAGTCTCAGGCTTCACCGTTCCCGCCACCTCAGACAAGGGCGGCAAAGACGACCCCGTTCGGATCGGGGTCGTCGGGGCCGGCAATAAACAGTTCCAGGCGTTGACCGAAGCCGCCGCCGCCGAAGGCATTTGGCTGAAGTTCCAAGACTTCACCGACTACGCCCAACTCAACCCGGCGCTGGCCGACCAGGAGCTCGACCTCAACCAGTTCCAACACATCGTCTACCTGGCGAAATACAACGTGGCCGAGCATTCTGACCTGGCACCGATCGGCGCCACCGCGATCTATCCGCTCGGCTTGTACTCATCCAAGTACGGCTCCCCCGCCGAGATTCCAGCCGGGTCGACCATCGCCGTGCCCGACGATCAGACCAACCAGGCCCGTGGCCTGCAACTGCTGGCGGCCAACAAGCTGATCACGTTGCGTCCGGGGACCTTGAGCCTGTTCGCCGAAGTCTCGGACATCGACACGACCTCATCCGCGGTGAAAGTGATCGCGATCGCCGCTGATCAGACCCCGCGCTCGTTGGACGACCCGTCGATCGCCGCCGCCGTCATCAACAACGACTACATCGCTGACACCGGCCTGGCTCCCCAAGACGCCATCGCCCAAGACGACCCGGCCTCGGAAGGCGCCGCGCCGTACATCAACGTGTGGGTGGCCAAAGCCAGTGACAAGGCCCTGCCGCTCTATGCGGAGATCGTCCGCCTGGCGCACACCCCGGCCTGGAATGAGGCTCTGCAAGAGAATTCCGGTGGCACTGCCGTTCTAGTCGACGAGCCTCAGGCCCGTCTCCAGCAGATTCTCGACGACGCTCAAAAGCAGTTGACCGCCTGACACCGAACCGGAGCAGCCAGCCACCATGACGGTGGACCCATAGCCGTACACTAGTGGCTGGCCCTGCCCGGACCCGCAGCAACCCCAGGACACTCATGACAGCTCAGCCCATCATCAGCCTTCGCCACGTCACAAAGAACTTCCAGACCAAGCACCGCAGCGTTCATGCCGTCGACGACGTCAGCCTCGACATCGGCGCTGGCGAGGTTTTCGGCGTGATCGGCTATTCCGGAGCCGGAAAATCCACCTTGGTCCGCCTGATCAACGCCTTGGAGTCGGTCGACTCTGGTGAAGTCCTCGTCTCGGGAGTCGATGTCACCAAGCTCGGTGACAAGCAATTGCGCGAGGTCCGTTCCACCATCGGGATGATCTTCCAACAGTTCAACCTCTTCTCCGCCAAAACCGTGGCCGACAACGTCGGGTATCCCCTCAAACTCGCCGGGTGGGACAAGGTTAAGCGTCAAGCCCAGGTCGCCAAGATGCTCGACTTCGTCGGCATCACCGACCAGGCGCAGGCCTACCCGTCGCATCTGTCAGGCGGACAGAAGCAGCGCGTGGGTATCGCTCGCGCCCTAGCCCACTCCCCGTCGATCCTGTTGGCCGACGAGGCGACGTCGGCGCTGGATCCTGAGACCACCAACGAGGTGCTCGACCTGTTGCGGCGGGCCAACCACGAGCTGGGCACCACCATCGTGCTCATCACCCACGAGATGGGTGTGGTTCAGAACCTCTGCGACCAGGTGGCGGTGATGGAGGCTGGTCGGATCGTGGAGCGAGGTTCGACGTATGACATCTTCGCCCACCCGCGATACCCGGCCACCCGACGATTCATCCAGACCGCGCTGCGCTCCCATCCCGGGCCTGACACGGTTCAGCGTCTGCATGGGATCCATCCTGGACGGCTCGTCCTGATGACGGTGACGGCGAGCAGCCTGGACAGTGAAGCGTTCAACTTGGCCAAGATCGCCGAGACGATGGGGGTGACTTCCTCGATCATCCACGGGTCGATCACCGAGGTGACCGGCCGATCGCTGGGTAATGTCGTGGTCGAGCTGGTGCCGGTCAATACCGATGCGACCGACGCGGTCGACGCGCTGTTGTCTCGACTCAGCGACGACGGCATCGACTGGACCGATCTGGGGACCCGCGATCATCCCCGACCCGATCCGGTGTGGGATCAGACCACGGGCAAAGACGCCGAAAGCGAGGATCAGCGATGAGATTGTTGGAGAACACCTGGAACGATTGGCTGACACAGACTTTCTGGACCTCGCTCGGGCAGACCTTGCAGATGATCGGGTTCACTTTGATCATTGGCGGCGGTTTGGGTCTGTTGCTCGGCTTGACTTTGTTCGCCACTCGTCGTGGCGGACTGGCCGAGAACCGAATCGTCTACGTCATCTTGTCGGTTTTAGTCAACATCATCCGTCCGATTCCGTTCATCATCTTCATGACGGCGATCCGTCCGTTGACCATGGCGGTGATGGGCGGCTACATCGGGACCATCCCGGCGATCTTTCCGATGGTCATCATGTGTTCGATGGCCACCTCCCGCTTGGTCGAACAGTCGCTGATCGCCGCCGACCCCGGGGTGATCGAAGCCGGACGCGCGATGGGGGCGTCACGGCTGCACATCCTGACCCGGATTCTCGTCCCCGAGGCATTGGCCCCGCTGATCCTCGGCTACACCTTCTTGTTCGTCGGCATCCTCGACCTGTCGGTGATGGCCGGCGTGATCTCGGGCGGCGGACTGGGACAGTTCGCCTTGTCCGACGGCTACCGCAAATTCAACGATCTGGTCACCTTGGTGTCGATCGTGGTCATGATCATCATGGTCCAGTGCGTCCAGTTGCTCGGCAACGGCCTGGCCCGGCTGATCTTGCGTCGCCGTTGAGCCGGTTCGGTGATCGGGCGGCTCAGATCGTACGCACTGACTCTCCGGTCACCACGTCGACTGGTACCAACTCCTCCACTGCGTCCAACTCCCCCGACAGATGGTTCATGAGCAGGCTGACCCCCCGGACAGCCATCGCCTCTTGTGGCTGACGGATCGTGACCAGTTTCGGAACGACGTACGACGCGAGCTCGATGCCGTCATGACCGATGATGGAGATGTTGTCGGGCACGCGCCGCCCCAGGTCGTACAACGCCCGCATCGCGCCCAAAGCCATGATGTCGGAGACGGCGTAGATCGCGGTCATCCCCCCCACCTGCTCGATCAGACGCGCCGCCGCCTCATAGCCGCAACCGAGCGAATACCGGGTGTCGACGTACTGCCGGGCGCGATCGAACTCGATCCCGGCGTCGTCCAAGGCGGCGACGATGCCTTCGTAGCGGTGTCGAGAGATGGTCGACCGCTCAGTGTTGCCCCCGATGACTCCGATCCGGGTGTGTCCATGACTGAGCAGATGCCCCACCGCCAACCGCGCCGACTCGCAGTCGTCGGTGGTGACCGACGAGACTGCCAGTCGTCCAGCCTGCGCCACCGAGTTGGTCAAGACCACTGCCGGACAGCCTGGGCCGATCCGGTCGGCCGAACTGGCCACGTGATCGGCGTCGCCGCCCAAAAACATCACTCCACGCGGTTTGATCTCCCCGACCAGACGTTCCGCCTCGGCCACCTCGTTGCCGTCCTCGTCCAGGTACTGGGTGACCACCGTGTGGCCAGTCGCGGTGACGGCCTGCTGGACATGCTCCAGCATCGAGGCGAACAAGGCGTTGTGACGCCCTTTGACCATGACCAGAATGGCCATGGTGGTCGACTGTTTCAGATTGCGCGCGTTGCGGTTGACGAAGAATTGATACTGATCGATGACCTCTTGGACGTGGCTGGCGGTCGTGGCCGACACGTCCCGGTGTCCAGCTAACACCCGCGACACGGTGGAGACCGACACCCCAGCCTCGCGGGCGATGTCCTTGATCGTGGTCATGGTCGGCTCCTGCCGGTTCTTTGAGGTGTCAGCCTTTCACCGCGCCAGCGGTGACACCCTTGATGATCGACTTCTGGCCAATCAGGAAGAAGACGATGATCGGGATGATGGCCAGGACAAGCATAGCCATGAAACCTCCCATGTCCTTCTGACCGTAGGATCCGACCATGTACGAGCGCACTGCGATCGGAATCGTCTGCCACTGCGAGCCGATCACGAGATAGGGCAACAGGTAGTCGTTCCAGATCCACATCGCGTTCAAGATGGCGATCGTCATCGCAGTCGGTCGCAAGATCGGGAAGATGACCCGGAAGAACACCGACCAAGTCGACGCGCCGTCGATCATCGCCGCTTCCTCCAACTCGATCGGGATCGAGCGGATGAACCCGACATAGATGAACACCGACAGCCCGGCCCCGAACCCGGTGTAGAGCACGATGATCCCCAACGGGTTGTCCAAACCGGTGACATTGGCCACCTTCGACATGGTGAACATGACCATTTGGAAGGGCACGATCATGGAGAAGACGAACAGGTAATACAACACCGTGGTGTACCACGCCTTGACCCGCGCGATGTACCACGCGGTCATCGAGGTCACCAGGACGATCACGACCGTGGAGATGATGGTGATGAACAGCGACAGCCCGAGCGCTTTGAAGAAGCCGGTCTTCTCCACCCCGCCGGTGTAGTTCTGGAAGGCGGAGAAGCTTTGGGCGTCGGGCAACGCGAAGGGCGACTGGGAGACGAACAGGTTGCCCTTGAGCGAGTTCATCAGAACCATCGCCAACGGGATCATGTAGATGATCGCCAAGATCAGCAAGGCGAGAAAGCCGATGACGGCTTGGACTTTGCGACGACTGGTCATGCGTCGATCTCCTTGCTTCGAGTGGCGCGCAACTGCAGGTAGGCCACGACGGACACGAAGATGAAGAACACCACCGCTTTGGCCTGGCCCACGCCTTGGTGGTTCCTGATGGCGTAGAACGTCCGGTAGATGTTGAGTGCCAGCCCTTCGGTCTCGTTGTTGGGCGCGCCGTCGGTCAGCGCCAGGTTCTGGTCGAACATTTTCAGACAATTGGACAGGGTCAAGAACAAGCAGATCGTGATCGACCCGGCCAACATCGGCAAGGTGACCTGGAACAGTTTGGCCCAGAATCCGGCCGCGTCGATCTCGGCGGCCTCCATCACTTCTGAGGGGATGTTTTGGATGCCGGCGATGTAGATCACCATCATGTAGCCGATCATCTGCCAGTTGACGACGATGACCAACCCCCAAAAGCCGTACGTCGCCGAATAGGTCAAGTCTTGGGAGAACATCGCCTTCAACACAGCGTTGATGAGCAGATTCCAGACGTAGCCCAAGACGATTCCGCCGATCAGGTTCGGCAGGAAGAACACCGCACGGAAGATGTTGGTGCCTTTGATCGCTCTGGTCAAAGCCATGGCCAAAGCGAAGGCGATGACGTTGACGCTGATCACTGACACCACGGTGAATACGACGGTGAACCCCAAAGAGTGGAGAAAGTCGTTGTTCTCCGTGAAGGCGGTGACGTAATTCTGCACCCCGACCCAGCGAGCGTCATTCACGGTGCGAAACGATGTGAACGACAGGTACAGTCCCATGCCGAACGGGACGACGAAAGCCAAAATGAAGGCCAGGAAAGTCGGCAGAGCGAAGACCGGGAACCACTTTTTCATGTACTGCGCGACACGCATGGTTTGCTCCTTGAACACGGGGCGGGCGCTTGAATGAGCGCCCGCCCGCAGTGATCGATCCGTTACTTGGCAGCCTTGGCTTGCGTCGCCCAGTCAGCCACCATGGTGGACTTCACGGTCGGCCAATCCATCTTGCCTTGCGCGTACTGCAGCAGATCCGAGCCGAAGCCCTTCTTCCAGTCCTCAGACGGGATGACCTGGAACGGCGACCACGACACCGGCTGGATGCCCTCGGTGTCCATCCACTTGGTGACCTCGGTGGCCAGCGGATCGTCGGGGCCCTCGCCAGCGGCGAACCAGTCGAACGGGGCGATGAAGCCGAGCTCGCTCGACACGGCCTTCTTGCCGGTGTCAGAGGAGAACAGCCAGGTCAGGAAGTCCAGCGAAGCCTTCTGCGAGGCCTCATCAGCCTGAGAGTTGATCGAGAAGTAGTTCTCGGTCCCGATCGGGATGCCGTACTTCTCTTCACCGCTGATGCCCATGTAGAGCGGCAGCATGTGGACGTCGGAGGCCTGGACGGTGTTGCCCTGGACACCGGACACCTGCGCCCAGCCCCAGTTCCCGTTCTGAACCATGGCCGACTGTCCGAGCGCGAACTCAGCCATCGACTCGTCGGTCGTCTTCGCGCCCAACTCGGTCGGAGCCACGGTGGAGTTGTTGATGTAGAGGTCGAACAGGTTCTTCATATTGTCCGAGTACGTGAAATCGATGCTGGCCGGGGTGCCCTTGGTCAGATCGACGTTGTTCTTGTTGAACTCGTAGAACAGCGGCACATCGAGCATGTGAGTCTGCCAGCGCCAATCGTCACCCGGTTTGAGCGACGTGTTCGAGAAGACGCCAGTGATGCCCAAAGCGTCCTTGTGGGCGGTCATGTCTTCGACGACCTGCTTGAGCAGATCCCAACTGGTGATCTGGTCGCTGGAGGTGATCGAGACCTTCTTGTCAGCCAGCGCGAAGTACTTCTTCATGATGGCGTCGTTGTAGACGATGCCGTAGCCTTCGACGACGTACGGAACACCCCACACCCCATCACTAGTCTTGACGGCCAGCGACGAGTCGGTCAGGTGCTTGTACAAATCGCTGTTGGTCAAATCAGCGGTGTAGTCAGCCCAGTTCGCATAGCCCACCGGCCCGTTGATCTGGAAGATCGTCGGCGGTTGAGACTTGGCGATCTCGGAAGTCAGAGTCTGCTCGTAGGTGCCGGTGGCGGCGGTGACGACTTTGACGTCCACGCCAGTCTCTTCCTTGTACTGCTTGACGATCGCGTCGTACTTGTCGGCGATCTCAGGCTTGAAGTTCAGGAAGTAGACGTAACCGTCACCAGCTCCCGAACCCTGCGAGGCCCCCGATGATTGACCGCCCGGGGTCTCACTCCCGCAGCCTGCCATGGTCACCGTGAGTGCTGCCACTGCGAATCCCACAGTCACGGTGCGACTGATGTGTTTCATTACATCCCTCTCTCTTCAATGAAAGTCTTCGACCGGTTTGAATCCAGTCTTGCGTGTCTGAGATCGTTTCCGGTAACGTTCTCAGAAACAGACTATACAGACACTCGACGAGCGATTGCCAACCCCGAACCGAGTCTGTGACCAAATTGTTATGTCGGTGATGAGGAGGTAGCGTGATGGGCATGTCCACCACCGAACTGTGGCGTCAGCGCCTCGCTCAAGCGCGCTGGTTCCAAGGCAAAGGCCTAGCCATCGAGAGCGTCGAGTTGCGCCCTTTGCCGTGGTACGTCGCCGAAGGTGAGGTGAGGGTTCGATCCGAGCTGGCCGACGTCGTTTTGTCCGGCCGAACCGACACCTACCACCTGTTGGTCGGCTATCTGCCCGCTGGTCAGGGCGAGCCCGAGGCGCTGATCGGTCAGACCTGGTCGCCTGAGCGTGGGATGGTCGACGTCGTGGACGCGCCAGCCTCCCGGCAAGCGATGAGGGCGCTGCTGCATGGACTGATCGCGAACCCGCCGACCGGCTTGACCTGGAACGACGAGCCACCCGACCCCGATGCCCGGACCACCATGTTCACCGGCGAGCAATCCAATACCACCGTCCAGATCGGCCAGTCGACTCTGCTCAAAATCTTCCGTCGACTGTCGCCTGGGGCCAGCCTGGAGGCGACCACCTTGGCCGCATTGAGCGACTCCGGCATCACCGCCCGACTGATCGGCACGCTGTCGTGGCCCGAGGGGCCGTACGACTTGGCTGTGTTCTCCCAACGCGTTCTCGACGCGACTGACGGTTGGGACTTCTGTGTCGAGGCTTGTGGGGCTGATCGCTCTATCACCGCCGAGATGACCGGGTTGGGATCGACATTGCGCGAACTGCATCAGGCGCTGGCGACGAGGTTCCCAACCGCGACCACCGATGTCGCCGAGATCAGCGCTCAGATGCTGACCCGGCTGGACACGGCCTGCGACCAAGTCCCCGAGTTGCGTGACATCCGAGACGACCTGATCGCGATCCTTGATCTGCCCAGTCATCCAGCCAGGATCCAGCGGGTCCACGGAGACTTTCACCTCGGCCAGGCGCTGGTCTCCCCGACCGGGTGGACGATCATCGACTTCGAGGGCGAGCCGCTGAAATCGTTGGAGGAACGATCGGCGCTCGACACCGTGTGGCGCGACGTCGCCGGGGCGACCCGATCACTGGACTACGCCCGCAGCCATCACCGCTTCCCCGCCAGTGACCAGGCCAAGCGCTGGCACGACGAAGCACGATCAGGGTTCCTGGGCGGTTACCTCGACGGCGCCGAGCTGCCGAGTGGTCTGTTGACCGCCTATGAAGTCGACAAAGCAATTTATGAACTGGTGTACGAGCTGAGAAACCGTCCCAGCTGGGCCCCGATACCACGCCGAGCGATCCATGAGGCGATCCAGCGTCATCGGGGCGGCGCCTGACGGTTCGGACTGAGGAGTCGGGACTGACGAGTTCGGACCCGTGGAGTCAGGAATGAGCGACGTCCCACGTACTGGCCTCATATGGCGATACCACATCACGCGGCCCCGGCGGCATCTCCCTGGACTCAACCAACCGGCGCGTCAAGCGACGTCAGGCGAGGTGGACTCACACCGCGACGGCGACGACGGTCCCGGTCCGTAGATCAGTCGACACGATCCGTGCCTCAACCACCTGACCGAGCGGCAGATCCTTCCCCGTGACGTCGATCTGAACCGCCGGATCGGGGATCTGAACCCGACCAGCGTCGGCATGCGCGCTCACCACTGTCCCGCTGAGGGTTCGCCCGACCGACGAGCTCAACACCAACGCTTCCACCAGGCTGACCACTCCCCGATCGAAACCCGACGAGCGCTGATCGGCGCTCGCCATCAAACCCGGCAGCTCGTCCAACCCTTGATCCGCCCATTCGGGGGCCGCCTGACCAGCACAGATCGCCAGACACACCTCGGTCGCGAAACGGTCGACCAGTCGCCGCAAAGGCGCGGTGACATGGGCGTACGGCGCGGCCAAGGCCGCGTGACGCAGATCGTGCGCCTCCGCGCCATGATGGAAACTGGCGTAGCCAGCGCCGCGAAACACGGTCGTGCACGCCGTCATCATCGCCAGATCGGCCGACTGCGCCGGATCCAGACCGCGCACCAGACTGGGATAATCCTCATCAGGCGCCCAGGCGATGCCGAGCCCGGCGGCGACCCGCCGCAGACGATCAATGGCGTCTGGATGGGCTGCGGGCAAAGTCCGCAACACCCCGACTCCGGCGTCCAGCATCAGATCGGCGGCGACAAACCCAGTCAACAAAGAGATCTGCGCATTCCATCCCTCGACCGGGAGCACCTGACGGAAGCGCAAACTCCACTGCCCCCGATCGGCCACCACTTCTTGCTCGGGCAGATTCAGACTGACCCCACCGCGTTCGGCCTCCTGAGTCTCACGCAGCCGACCGACCGTCTTCAGCAGTGCCAGACTCGAGTCGGCTTGACCAGCGTCGAGAGCCTGTTGCGCCTGAGGGTAATTCAGTTGCGCCCGACTTCGTACGACCGCTCGCTCCACGTGGCGGTCGACCACACAACCGGACTGATCCAGATCGATCCGCCACACCACAGCCGGACGGGAATGACCGTCGGCCAACAAGGATGCCGCGCCCTCGCTCAGCACCGCCGGATGCAGCGGGAAACGGCTCGTGGGAGCGTAGACCGTGGCACCACGGCGACGAGTCTCCTCATCCAACGCCGCTCCTGGGACGACGAACCTGGCCACATCGGCGATCGCATACCACACTCGAAAACCGGACCCGGCGCGCTCGATCAAGAAGGCCTGATCCAAGTCAGTCGACCCAACCGGATCTAGGGTCTGAAACGCCAAGTCGGTCAGATCCTTGCCCGTCGGTCTCACTCCATCCGCTTGATGCTGGGCCTCAGCCAAGACAGTCGCATCGAACTGGGTACGAATCTTCTGGGCATCGATCAGCGTCGAAAATCCGGCCCTGATCGGGGCTGGCGCGTCCCCTGACAGCCGGAATTGGGCGCGCGGCATCAGCGCACCAAAATCCGGTCACACTCCGCGCACCGCAGCACCTCGTCGGGAGCGGCCGCGACGTAGCGGTTGTAGTCGGTGATATTGACCTCAAGCCCGCATCCTGAGCAACGTCGGCCTTCCAGACGGGCCACACCGATCCCGCCCGAGCGGGCCCGGATCTTCTCGTACAAACTCAGCAGCGGCGCGGGCAGTCGGCTCTGGAGCGCGGCCCTCTCCTGGGCGACCTGACGCGCCTGCTTCGACAGCTCGGCGACCTGCCCGTCGCGAGTGCTCACCAGCGTACGAAGCTCGCGGTCTAACTCTGCGACCTTCGCGGTCAGTGTGGCGACCTCGGTGTTGGTGGTCTCCACCAGATCCATCGCCGCCAACTGCGCGTCTTCGAGATCTGAGATCCGTCGATGAAGGTGGTCGATCTCCTCCAAAGCGGTAGCCAACGCCTTCGCCTGGACCTCACCCGAGTCGACCCTGGCTTGATTGCGTTCCAGCCGCTGCTTGACCGGAACGACATCGGCCTCCGCCCGTTCAGCTTCGACCTCGGCGTCAGCCAAACGGGTTCGAGCAGCAATCAGGCCGGCCCCCGCGTCGTCATGAGCGGCGGAAACGGTCGCGATGGTCTTGTGGACAGGCAACGAAGACGCCTGATGGCGCAAATGATCCACGGTCGTGTCCATCTGCTGCAACTCCAGAAGCCTCGTCAAGTCAGCCGGGTCTGCTTTCATAGAATGAATCCTAGCGGTTGCCCCGTGCCCAACCCCACCAACAATAGACGTTTCTTCCGAAAGAGGGTGTCCACGCGTGACAACGCATATCACTGCAAGACCATGTATCTCCCCTAGTCATAGCCGAATTTGTCCATATGCTGAGAAATGTAGACAACTGAACAAACTGCCACTTAACATCTCGACTTGGGGGAACGGGACAACGCACTCGACGTCATGGCGAGCCGGGTGGTCCCGCAGTCGATTCTTCGTCGAAAGGTGGGCCCGTGCGCCGATGTCTCCCCCACGAAACCCGCGACCCCAGGCACCCCGGAGTCCGGCCCGACCATCCCAGTGGACACCGTTCCAGCCTGCGCGACCCCAGGCACGCCGGAATCCGGAGAAACCCCATGATGACCATGCTCTTCGGTGTGGCCGTGCTCACTTTGGGCTCATCACTGATCATTCCCACCGCTATGGGCCAGATCACGGCCAACCCTGACACAGTCGGTCCCGCGGTCGTGGACCAAACCGGCGTCGATTCGGCGCTCGTGGACGACACCACAACTGGTGCGACCGCCGCAGACCACACCGACGGCGGAGCCTCGACACCACCGGTGGCTGACCTCACCCCGGCGCCTGACACCAGCGGCCCCTTCGCCGCTGACGACTCGCAGCCCCCGCAACCAGACCTTCAGCAAGCACCATCCCAGGAGGTCGGGATTGTTCCGGCGGCCACGTCCTGTGCGAAGCCGCCGCCTCTGACCGCGACCAAAGACGCTCAAGATGAGACGGGCTTGCGCCAGCTCATCTCGAAAGTCAGTCCCTCCGGAAAACTCGGGATTCGAATCACGAACGACATCCACCTGACCCAACCTCTCGAGATTCCGGCCAACACCACGATCACACTGGAATCAGTCGACGCATCCCTCTATGGGCCCAAAGATGCAGCCACCATCATCGTCAAGGGGACTCTCACCGTCAACGGCCTCAACATCTACCATGGCGATCTTGTGAACTCCACCTCCGTGGCAATCCACGTCGCGGAAACTGGGGCAGCGTACGTCTACGCAGGAATCATCACACGCGAGCCTGGTCAGGAGATTCCTGACAACTTCACACCCACGGCCGGCGCGGTCCATGTCGTTGGCGGCGAGTTTTACCTTCGAACAAAGGGCTGGATCACTGGGAATGCTGCTTCTGATGGGGCCGCCATCTTGGTCGAGTCTTCGGGTTCGGACCGAGGATCCGCTTCGATCGCCAATTGCGCACAGGTGTCACACAACACGGTGTACGGCCCCGGGAAGAACGGCCCGGCTGACGCACGTGGCGTCATTTCCGTTCGCCAGGCCGATTTCAGCCTGGCCGATGGTGGATCGGTCAACACCAACACCTTCCATAATATGTCCGACACGCCGGTCGACGCCTCAACGGTCGCGGCGTTCGACGCGACAGCAGACATCCGCGGGACGATCAGCAACAACACCATGACCGCAGGCGGTGCGATTTATGGCTACCACGGCACGATCCTCCTCGACAAGGCCAGGCTGATTGGCAACGCCGCCACGAATGGCGGGGCGCTCTACGCCACGGAGCACACCGAAGTGAGGGTCAGAAGCTCAAACACCCGCATTTCGGACAACACAGCCACCGGGAACTCCGGGCATGGCGGCGGACTCGACATCTTGAACAGCACACTCACCATGGAGCGCGGCTCCATCTTTGGCAACACCGCCGCGAATGGCGGTGGGGTGGCCGTCGATCCCTACGCGACCTTCACTCTGCAAGGTGGAACGATCGGAGTCGGGCCTGGCGCAGACCCCAAAGCGCGGGGGAACTCCGCCATATACGGGGCCGGAGTTTTTGTGGACACCGGCGCGAAGTTCGCCATGTCAGGTGACTCGTTGATCCTCGGAAACCGCCAAGCGGATGACACCAAGAAAGACACCAAAGGCGGCGGGGTGTACGCCTACTGGGCCGCATCGGTGACCATAGAGGGCGGACGTGTCTCCGGGAATTCCGCTCAGCGCGGGGGTGACGTCTATGCGCACCGTACACCGGTCACGATCACTGGAGGCATGATCGAGTCTGGCACAGCTGTCTCTGGTGGTGGCGTCTTCCTTCTGGACAAGTCCACACTGACCCTCTCCGACGCCACCATCGGCGACACGAACCTCGCAGACGAAGTTTCCGAAGGATGCACTGCCCGCCAAGGCGGAGGTGTGTGGGCGGCCGACTCGACCATCGAACTCAAAGACGGAGCTCGGATCAGTGGGAACGTCGCCACAGCCGAAGACTCCGACCCGCCCCGTCTGGGCGCTGGTGTCTACCTCCAAGGCGCCAGCAAGCTGACCATGACCGGTGGTGCGATCACGGGCAACACGACTCCCGGAGCCGGTGGCGGGGTCTATGTCGACGCCGATAGTGAATTCATCCACAACGCGGGCACCATCGGTGTTGGGTTCGGCGCTCCCGCCGACGCGAAAGGCAACAGCGCACGGGTGGGAGCAGGAGTCCATTTGGCTCCCAAGTCTCGTTATGCCATGTCAGGCAGTGCCACGATCGCTGGCAACCAGGATCCGGACTATGCCAGCAGCGGCACCCGAGGCGGCGGGGTCTATGCCGACAAGGCCACATCCTTCACCATGGAAGGCGGGCGAATCTCAAACAACTCCGCACGCAACGGTGGCAACATTGATGCCTCCGCCACACCTGTCACCATCCGTGGCGCCATGATCGACTCCGGCCAGGCCCTTCTTGGAGGCTGCGTCTTCCTCGATAACAAGGCCGAACTGACTTTGTCTGATGCGGTCATCGGCGACTCGGACCCATCCGACGACGAAGCTTTGGGATGTCGTTCTCTGCATGGCGGTGGCATCTTTCAGGCCAGCTCGACCGTCGACTTGAAAGGAAAAACGAAGATCATCGGCAACGCCGCCTCTGGTATTGGAGGTGGCGTGTTCACGTATGGGGGCAAGGTGTCCACGATGGACCAGGCATCCATCACCGACAACACCGCTAATGAGGCGGGTGGTGTCTACGCCGCCGCCACCTCAGGCGTCCAACCCTCCCTCGACCTGGCTGGCGCCGGTGCGATCGATCACAACACGGCCAAGAGCGGCGGCGGCGGAATACTCCTGGCCGACGGTTCGGTCGACCTCGGCGTCGCCCTGACCAACAACACCTCCTCCACGAGCGGGGGAGGCCTCTACATGGTCAGAGGGGCCACCGCCATCGTCCGCTCAGCTGTGACCGGCAACACGGCACAACGTGACGGCGGCGGCATATGGGCGCCGTGGGACCAATTGGACAAGCTGACCGTCGAGTCCTCGGCCACATTCGCGGACAACAAGGCGACGACCGCCACCGGCCGCGATCCCTACTTCGACAAGGTCTATGCCGACACCATCCACGCCACACAGTGGAGTTCGGGCGCCACCCAGGGATACAACAACCTCGACATCGGCTATAGCACGCCGCCGACCCACACGGTGACCTTCCTCGACTTCGACGACACGGTGCTGGCGACGCAAGAGGTCTACCCTGGGGCTGACGCCACCGCCCCGACGCCGCCCGACAAGCCGGGCATGACCTTCACCGGCTGGACCGAGAGTTTCACCAGCGTGCAGGCCGACATCACCACCCGGGCGACCTACGACTACATCCCTTACACCATCACCTACGACGTGGCCAATGGAACACCCCCCATCGCGGACAACCCGGCGACGTACACTGTCAAAGACCTGCCCCTGACTCTGCCCGAGAAACCCACCAAACCCGGACATACTTTCGCCGGTTGGGCCTCTGCGCCAGACTCACCGGCTATGACCACTGTCCCGAAGGGGACGTTCGGACACCTGACGTTGCGGGCAGTCTGGACGCGGAACCCCTCCACAGCTGAGCCAAACCCCAGCCCCACACCCGGCGGGCCCACCCCCACACCGGGATCGACCGACCAGCCGCCATCCCCACAGTGCCAAACCCCACCGGCCCTCGACCCGGCGGCCTCACTGGCGGGCGATGAAACCACCTTGCGCGGACTCATCCCCCAGGAGACCGGCTCAAAGAAGACGATCCGCCTGACCGAAGACATCCAACTGACATCGACGCTCCACATCCCCAAAGGCGTCGCCGTCACCTTGGAGGCTGAGCGACCCGTCTCCTTGTACGGACCGCGCGACGACACCACCATCTGGGTCTTCGGCCGTCTGGACGTCAACAACATCCTCATCAAACACGGCGACCTCGTCAACGACAAGAGCGTCGGCATCTGGGTCGCCAATGGCGCCGATCTGAGATTCCATGCTGGTTCGATCTCGCGTGACTCCCGCGAGGCCATTCCCGACGGAACGGTCCCCACCGCTGGGGCCCTCAAAGTCGTCGGCGGCAGGGCCGTCTTCTACGGTGGCGAAATCACCGACAATGCGGCTGCCGAGGCCCCCGCCATTTACGCGCAACCCTATAGTGGACAAGGGGGGCAGGTCACCATCTCGAACTGCGCCTCGATCTCAAACAATGTCCTCTATGGCCCAGCGGACGGCAACCGCACTGACGCTCGCGGAGTCATCACGATCAGCGGCGCCAGCCTCATCATGAATGGCGGACGCATCGACCACAACGTGTTCCGCAAACTGTCTGACCAGCCCGTCGAAGCGTCGACTATTCGCCTCCTCAACGCCCAGGCCGAGATCAGCGGCGTCATCGCCGACAACACCATGACCGATGGCGGGGGCATCCGGATGAGCCAAAGCACACTGACGCTCAGCGACGCGCAAATCCTTCGCAACACCGCTCAGAACGGCGGTGGACTCCATGCCATAGTCCGGTCCGCGGTGGTCATCGACGGCGGTCGGATTTCGGGCAACACTGCCACAGGAGCCGACGGACAAAGGGGTAATGGTGGTGGTCTAGCCATGGAAGGCGGGAGTTCGCTCACCATCCTGCGGGGTTCCATCGACTCCAACACCGCCGGATTCCTCGGCGGTGGCGTCTACCTCTCAGACCACTGCGAGTTCACCCAAACAGGCGGCACCATCGGCGTCGGTCCGGGCGCCGCTTCAGACGTGACCGGCAATCGCGCACCCATCGGAGCGGGGGTCTCCCTGACCGATTCTCGCTTCACCTTGTCCAGTGACGGCCTGATCGCTGGGAACCAGGATCCGAACTACGTGACCAGCCCCACCTACGGTGGCGGAGTGTATGCCCAAGACGCTGAGTTCATCAAGATCGACGGTGGACGCATCTCGAACAACTCCGCCCACTTCGGTGGCAACATTTCGACGGCGAGCAGCCCGATCACGATCACTGGAGGAGTGATCGACTCTGGCAAAGCTGTCCTAGGCGGCGGCATCTATCTCTACAAGGGCACCGGGGACAAGGTCAGTGAACTCACCATCTCCGGCGCTGTCATCGGCGATCCGAACCTGTCTGACGACGTGTCAGAAGGAGGCCTCGCCCGCCAAGGAGGGGCCATCTGGGCCTCCAACTCGAGCATCGAACTGAAGGGCGGGGCGCGGATCAGCGGGAACACCGCCGACGGTGAGGGCGCCGACCTACCGGCCCTCGGCGCCGGGGTCTATATCGAAAGCTCGAGCACCCTGACGATGACGGGCGGCTCGATCAGCGGCAACACCACTCCAGGAGCCGGCGGCGGGGTCTATGTCGACGCCGATAGTGAATTCACCCAGAACGCAGGCACCATCGGAGCTGGCTTCGACGCGCCCGCCGACGCGAAAGGCAACAGCGCTCTGAAAGGAGCAGGGGTCCACCTGGCTCCCAAGTCTCGCTACGCCATGTCCGGCACTGCCCTGATCGCAGGCAACCAAGACCCGGACTACCTCACCAGCAAGACCGAGGGCGGCGGGGTCTACGCCGACTCGGCCACATCCTTCACCATGGAGGGCGGGCGAATCTCCAACAACTCCGCCAACAGGGGCGGCAACGTCTACGCCTCCGCCGCACCGGTGACACTGACTGGCGCCCTGATCGACTCGGGCAGGGCCGTCGATGGCGGTGGCTTGTGGGTGAAGTCAGAGACGGAACTCACCTTGACTGACACGGTGGTCGGCGACCCCGATCCATCCGACGCTGAGGCGCTGGGATGCTCCGCCACAGACGGCGGCGGCATCTGGGCCGCAAGCTCCACGGTCAACCTCAAGGGTGCGACCAAGATCAGCGGTAACACCGCATCGCGAGGCAACATAGGCAATGGTGGTGGTGTCTTCATGAAAGACGGAACGCTGTCCATGTCTGACCACGTGTCCATCAGCCACAACACCGCCCGAATCTCCGGAGGTGGGATCTGGGGCAACGGTTACGGCGGGACGCCTTACCTCAACCTGGCGGGTTCCGGAGCCATCGACCACAACATCAGTCACATGGTCGGTGGTGGTATCGCCATGGGTGATGGCACCCTCGACCTCAACGTGGCTGTGACAAACAACACCGCCGACTGGTGGGGTGGAGGCCTCGACCTGCTGAACGGCGCCACCGCCGTGGTTCACTCCGCCGTGACCGACAATCAGGCCGGAAAACGTGGCGGCGGCGTCCATGTCGGGTGGAACAGGCTGAGTCTGTTGACTGTCGAATCGTCCGCCACCTTCTCCGGTAACCAGGCGCCGACTGTCTCCAACCGCGATCCCTACTTCGACAAGGTCTATACCGACAATATCCACGCGACACAGTGGAGTTCGGGCGCCACCCAGGGATACAACGGCCTCGACATCGGCTATGCCGAGCCACCGACGTGCACGGTGACCTTCCTCGACCTCGACGACAAGGTGCTCGCGACGCAGAAGGTGCACCCCGGGGTTGACGCGACGCCACCGACGCTCCCCCACAGACCTGGGATGGCCTTCACCGGGTGGTCCACCAGCTTCACCAATGTCCTCAGCGATGTCACCACGAAGGCGACGTACTCCTATATTGAGTACGCCATCTCATACGACTTCATGGACGGCACACCGAGTGAGACCGCCAATCCTAAGCGGTACACCGTGGCGGATCTGCCGCTTGATCTGCCTGGTGCCCCAGTCAAGGCGGGCCAGACTTTCGTCGGGTGGTTGAACCCGACCGACATGACCGTCGTCACCATGATTCCGGTCAGCCAGACCGGAGACCTTCGGCTCGCCGCCGTGTGGAGATCGGCCACACCCACCCCCGCGCCGATGCCGTCAGCCACGGTGTCGGTCAACCCGACACCATCGGGAGCGATGCCGTCGATCGGGGTGTCGGTCAACCCGACACCATCAGGGGTCATGCCGTCAGTCCCGATCGCGGTCAACCCGGCACCATCAGGAGTTCTGCCATCGTTGCCGGTGTCGGTCAATCCCACGCCGAGCGGGATCATGCCGTCAGTTCCCGTGACCCTCAACCCGAGTCCCTCGGGAGTGATGCCGCGCCCCACTCCATCGCCGAGCGGGATCATGCCCTCGGTCGAGGTGTCGATGACCACCCGACCGAGCGGAGTCCTGCCGTCGATTCCCGTGTCGATCAACCCGACACCAACCGGAGGAATGCCCTCGATTCCGGCGACCATCAACCCCACACCAACCGGAGGAATGCCCTCGATTCCGATCGTGGTCAACCCGACACCATCTGGGGTTCTACCGTCGGTCGGCGTGTCGATCGATCCCTCACCATCCGGGGTCCTTCCCTCGGTCGCTGTGTCCGTCAATCCGACGCCGAGCGCGCTTCTGCCGTCGATTGGAGTGTCGATCAACCCGACACCATCGGGCGTCATGCCAAGACCGACACCATCCCCGAGCGGAACCATGCCATCAATCGACGTCAGCATGAACCCGACACC
>JAITVK010000033.1 GCA_031285845.1 Propionibacteriaceae bacterium | reverse complement strand
GCCATATCGATCTTGCCTTCTCTCACGACAAGCAAGCCTGAACCCCGAAGGGCTACGCGCTCAAACTATCTGAGGCACCACACCCCACCACCCGCTCAAACAAACTGAGGCACGTCGGGTCGGTTCGCCGCTTGCGAGCGGATGCCTATACTATTGACTTTGGCCGCCGTCGGCGGTCGGATCGCACCTAGTTCAGGAGTTCGCATTGCCCAGCACAGTCGAAAAGCTCAGCGCGACGCGCGCCAAGCTCACCATCGAGATCCCTTTCACCGACCTTAAGGCTCCGATTGGCAAGGCCTATCGTGATCTGGCGAGTCAGGTGTCGATTCCGGGATTCCGCAAGGGCCATGTCCCAGCGGCGATGATCGACGCGCGGGTCGGTCGCGAGGTCGTCCTCAATGAGGCGGTCAACGCGGTCCTGCCGAAGGTGTACGCCGAAGCGGTGGAAGAGCACAAGCTGACTCCGCTGACCCGTCCCGAGATCGAGATGACGAAGCTGGTCGACGGCGAGGTCGCGGAGTTCGTCGCCGAAGTCGACATCGTGCCCGAGTTCGACCTGCCGGATTTCTCCGCGATCGAGGTGACCGTCGACCCTGTCGCGCCGACCGAGGCTCAGGTCGACGAACGGGTCGAATTGTTGCGCGAGCGCTTCGCCGAGGTCGAGGACGTGGATCGTCCGGCCGAGGAAGGCGATCAGGTGCAGATCGACCTGAGTGGCGCGCAGAACGGCGAGGTGCTGTCCGACGCCACGGCCGAGGGTTTGACGTACGTCGTGGGTGCGAAGAACATGCTTGACGGCCTGGACGAGGCCGTGACCGGAGCCCGGGCCGGTGACACGCGAACCTTCAGCTCAACGTTGCTCGGCGGTGGTCACGAGGGTGAAGAGGCCGACATCACCGTCACGGTGACCAAGGTTCAGCGTCGTACGTTGCCTGAGGTCGACGACGAGTTCGCGCAGTTGGTGTCCCAGTTCGACACGGTCGATCAGATGCGGGCCGACTTGGCGAAGTCGGTGGAGCGGATGGGACGAGTCAACCAGTTGTCGGCGGCGCGTGATCGGGTGCTCGATCAGGCGTTGGCGATGATCGACGTCGAGTTGCCGGAGCGTTTGGTCGATGAAGAAGCCGCTTCGCGGGTGGCCCAAGTCACCGAGCAGCTCCAGGGCGCAGGTATGAGCCTGGAGGACTATCTGGCGCGCATGGGTGATGAGAAGATCACCACCGCCGACCAGTTCGCCGCCAGCACTCGCGACTCGATCGAGCGCGGCATCCGAGCAGAGATCCTGCTCAGTCGAGTGGCTGACGAGTCGAAGGTGGCGGTCGACCAGGACGATCTGACGAATTTCATCTTCCAGAAGGCGCAAGAGAACGGGACGACGGCTGAGCAGGAGATTCAGCACATGCAGTCCCATGACCACTTGGCCGAGTGGATGGGGCAGATCCGTCAGTCGAAGGCGTTGGATTCGATCGTGGCCAAGGCCAAGATCGCTGACACCGACGGCGGGGTCGTCGATGTGGCCTCGGTCATGCCGAAGCCGGCCGCCCCAGCGTCCGAGGTTGTCGAAGAGATCGTGGTCGATCAGTCCTAGGCTGCGTCCTCCGCAGGTCGCGTGATCGGGGGCGACTAGCGCCCTGGCGTGGAGATTCTGCGAGATTCTGCGCTGGGGCATGGTCGATTCCGACTCGTACGAGGCTGGTTTGGTCTGTGCTGACAGCGAACACGGCGTCGGCGCACCTGAATTTGTCGGACCTGCCGGGTAGTCTTCCTGACTGTGAACGATATTCCTCTTCTACCGTCAATGGCGGTTCCAGCTGGTGCTGGCAATATGAATGACGCTGTCTATCAGGCCTTGCTGGCGAACCGGATCATCTTCTTGGGTTCGGAGGTGCGCGACGAGAACGCCAACGCCATCTGTGCTCAGATGCTGTTGCTGAACGCGGAAGACCCTGACAAAGACATCTACCTCTACATCAATTCTCCTGGTGGTTCGACCGACTCCGGAATGGCGATCTTCGACACGATGCAATGGATCTCCAACGACGTGGCCACCGTGGGCATCGGGCTCGCCGCCTCGATGGCTCAGTTTCTGTTGTCGGCCGGCCAGAAGGGCAAGAGGTACGCCCTGCCGCACAGCCGGATCATGATGCATCAGCCGTCTGGTGGCTTGGGGGGCACGGCCTCTGACATTCGCATCCAGGCCGAGCAGTCAGTCCACATCAAGAAGATGATGATCGGTCTGATCTCTCAACACACTGGCCAGACGGTCGAACGGATCGAAGCCGACTCTGATCGTGACCGATGGTTCACCGCCGAAGAGGCGTTGAGCTATGGCTTCATCGACCATGTCTTCGAGAGCGCTAGCCAAATCATCTCCAACTCACCCAACAACTGAAAGAGTTCGCATGCCGTCTTTCGATTCTCCTTTTGGCCTGGCCCCGGCCAGCCCTAGCGCCGAGTATTACATCCCGCAGTGGGAAGAGCGCACAGCCTATGGTGTGCGCCGCGTCGATCCGTACACGAAACTGTTCGAAGAGCGCATCATTTTCCTCGGCACTCCGATCAGCGATGACATCGCCAACGCCGTGATGGCGCAGTTGTTGTGTCTGCAATCCATGGACGCCGAGCGCCAGATCTCGATTTACATCAACTCACCGGGGGGCTCGTTCACCGCGTTGACGGCGATCTACGACACCATGCGCTTCGTCAAGCCTGACATTCAGACCGTTTGTCTGGGTCAGGCGGCCTCGGCGGCGGCTGTGTTGTTGGCGGCCGGCACCCCAGGCAAGCGGCTCGCGTTGCCGAATTCGCGAATCCTGATCCACCAACCGGCCATCTCCGGTGAGGGGTCGTACGGCCAATCGTCGGATCTGGAGATCCAGGCCAAGGAGATTCTTCGTATGCGGTCGCAGATGGAGACGATGTTGGCGCAAGACACCGGCCAGTCGGTCGACAAAGTGTCGCGTGACGTCGAGCGTGACAAGTACTTGACGGCTGAGGAGGCCAAGCAGTACGGCATCATCGACGAGATCCTCACTGGAAAGTGATCAAGGAACCTGATATTGAGCCGTATACCTAACGGCCCGACGAGAAATGAGAAGTGATGCCACGACTAGGCGAGTCCAGTGATCTGCTGAAGTGCTCGTTCTGCGGCAAGAGCCAAAAGCAAGTCCGCAAGCTCTTGGCTGGTCCTGGGGTGTACATCTGCGATGAGTGCATCGATTTGTGCAACGAGATCATCGACGAGGAATTGTCCGGGGCGGTCGAGGCTGAGCCGACCGACGGCTTGCCCAAGCCAGAGCAGATTCGATCCTTCCTCGATGAGTACGTCATTGGGCAAGGCTTCGCGAAGAAGGCACTGGCTGTGGCGGTGTACAACCACTACAAGCGGGTCCACCTGCAGCCGTCGGCTCGGGTGGTCGCCTCGGAATCGGTGGAGTTGGCGAAGTCTAACATCCTGCTGATGGGGCCGACCGGTTGTGGCAAGACCTATCTGGCCCAGACCTTGGCCCGGATGCTCAACGTGCCGTTCGCGATGGCTGACGCGACCGCGTTGACCGAAGCCGGCTACGTCGGCGAGGATGTCGAGAACATCTTGCTGAAGCTTCTCCAGGCTTGCGATTATGACGTCAAGCGAGCCGAGACGGGCATCATCTACATCGACGAGATCGACAAGGTGGCTCGCAAGGCGGAGAATCCGTCGTTGACGCGTGACGTGTCTGGGGAGGGGGTTCAGCAGGCTTTGCTCAAGATCCTGGAAGGAACCGTCGCCTCGGTCCCACCGCAGGGTGGCCGCAAGCATCCTCATCAGGAATACATCCAGCTCAACACGAGCAACATCTTGTTCATCGTCGGCGGGGCGTTCGCCGGCTTGGAAGACATCATCGCGGCGCGTCTGGGCAAACACCCGCTCGGTTTCACCACCCACGAGGTCTCGACCGTTGTGACGAAGGACGAGCTGTTCCATCACGTTCGCCCCGAAGACCTTCACAAGTACGGTCTGATCCCTGAGTTTGTTGGTCGCCTGCCAATGATCGCCTCAGTTGAGAGTCTTGATCGCGACGCCCTGGTTCGGATTCTTGTGGAGCCGAAGAACGCGTTGCTCAAACAGTTCCGCAAGTTGTTCGAACTGGATGGGGTCGATCTGGAGTTCAGTGACGACGCGGTGACGGCGATCGCCGAACTAGCGCTGGAACGTGGAACCGGCGCGCGGGGACTGCGGGCGATTGTCGAAGAGGCGCTGTTGGATGTGATGTTCGAAGTGCCGAGTCGCAGTGAGATCACGCAAGTGCTGGTGACCGCTGAGGCGATCCAGGGGATCGCTCCGGTCACGTTGGTGCCCATAGCCAGACTGGTGGAGGCCTCGACCGCCGAGGCCGCCTGAGCCGAGTCCGGCAGACCCCTGGTGGGCCTCTGACCGTGGGGTCAGGTCTTCGCTCGACCAGGAGGAATCGCAGCTTCTCTGGCGCTTCGGACCTGCTGCAGCCGAAGACGGTTGGGTCCGGTCCGCGTCCGGCGGGAGGCGTCAGCAGTGATGAGCCCGCCGAGCTGGCGGCCTAAGGCGTACGAGATTCAGGCCCACCCGACCGGGTTCGGGTCGGTTCGAGAGTCTCTCGGGTTGGGTCGACTGACTCAGATCTGTTCGCAATCCGCTTGGGCCGGTTCGTGAGACTCAGGCCGGTTCGACCGGGGCGGTCGTGACTGGGGCGCTTCGTCGGGGGAACGAGATGGAGCGGAAGGCGAGCCACACCAGCCGAACGGAGAAGTAGACCAGCGCGATGTTGCGAATCGCGAGGACCACTGTGGCCACGGGGGTCAACCACCATGTGCCCAACAAGTAGGCATAGAGCACCGGATAGATCAGTTGGGTTCCCACCATCAGGGCCAACGTCCAGATCGCTACATGTCGGGCTAGGGTGAGCGGTCCGACCAATCGGTCGTCACCCCGCAGGTGGGCCGGATGGCTGAACCAGGAGAATAGATGTCCTTGATCGGGCAGCAATCCGGGGTGGCGCGCTGAGATGGTCAGCAGTGCTGCCACCGGTCCGGCGAGCCAGATCATGTATTGCGGTGAGAAAGTTTTATTGGTGATGATCATGATCAAGGTGGCGATGATCATCAGAGTTCCAGCCTCGATCGGGGTACGGTCGCGGCGGCGCAACCACCCGACGAGCAGCGCCACCATGATCACTCCGCCCACGCCAGTGGCGATCGTCGCGATGTGTGTCAGCAGGACAGTGCCGGGACCGGTGATCTCGTATGCGTTGTAGCGTGACTGGTAGACCCCCCACCGCGTCGGGTCGAACAAGCGTGCGATCATCACCGGTGTGGCGTAGATCGACTCGATTTGCAGACCGCGATCCGACTGCCAGGTCAGCGGTGAGATCAGACGACCCCATCCGGCGTAGAGCCAAGAACTGAGAGCGAGAACAGCCCCGGTGCCGAAGAAGCCGAGTGTGGCTCGCGTGACCGCTTTCTTGTCGACCATCGTGGTCGGCCATAACAGGGCTGGCCACAGTTTGATCGCCGCGCCGATCCCGATCATCGCGCCCGAGGTCAGACGGTGGGACCGCACGATCGCGATCAACCCGATGGCAGACAGTGCGGCGGTCAGGAAGTCCAGACGCATGTAGACGATCGGTCCGATGGCCAGAACGAACCAGATCCAAAACGCCGCCGCCGGGCGGGGGTTCGTGCCGTACTGTCTGGCGGAACGCCACAGCACGTACCCCATCAAGGCGTCCGCGGCGACGAAAATCGCGATGAAGACGACCACGTAACCGGTGCGCGTGCCAAACCCGAGCAGGAATGGGATGGACAGCAGCCACAGCAGGGGAGTGGGGTATTCGACCAGGACGTACCGCGCGGGAACACCGTGGAACAGGCGAGCGATCGAATCGTAGTAATAGTAGATGTCGCCCTGGACGTGCAGGCCGACGATGGTCCAGGCGATGAACAGGACAGCCCGGCTGCCCAGCCACCAACCCAAAGCGTGGCGATGGGTGGGCAAGGTCATGGAATGTGCAATGGTTCTCATCCAGCCAGGAAGGGTGCGCCGAGCGATCGAAGGTTCAGCCATGGTGTCTTTCGTCAGAGTAAGAGTTCACCCAGGATATCAGCGACTGGCGTCGCGCCGTGACCCGGGCGGATCGACCATCTCGAATGACCGCCCGAAAACAGACGCGCTAAAATAGGCCGAGTTCGATCAATTCGGAGCCTTCGGGGCGTTCGCGGCCGTCCGTTCGTTCCAGACTCAGCGCCGCTGGTGGGCCTTCTCGGCGAGTCGGCCGCCGCAGCGAAGGCTTGATGTGGGTGGGGGCACGTCAAGGAACTGTCCAAAGACATGAAGAAATGATATCTTATGATTGTGTCGAATCCAGCGAAGGCCCCCCAGTGGCGCGATGAGATCCGCGCTGCTTGGGCCGTGCCGTATGTCCGTGCTGGCTTGGTCGCCACCATCATCATCGCGCTGGGATCGCTGACACCGGCGTACTTGCCGCAGGCTTCACCCGTCTGGCCGATCCTGCGGTCCATCGGGTTGGCCGGACAAATCGGACGAGTGGCTGGCACGATCCTGACCGTCTGTGGCGTCTTCCTGCTCGTCGACGCATGGTTCCGACTGCGCCACGGTGTCTACGCTCGACTGAAACCCCTGATCGTCATCGGAATCTGGGCGCTGCCTTTCCTAGTGTCGCCACCGATCTTCAGTCACGACGTCTATTCCTACGGCGCCCAAGGATGGATGATCCACAACGGGCAGAACCCGTACGACGGCGGACCGGGTTTGGTTCCCGGACCGTTCTCCGACTACACCCCGTGGGTGTGGCGCTACACGGCGGCGCCGTACGGTCCAGTGGCGCTGCAGATCGCGCGGGCGATCGTCGAACTGTCGCACGGGCTGCCCTGGCTGGCGGCGCTTCTGATGCGCCTGCCGGCCGTGATCGGTGTGATCCTGGTCGTGACCTTGCTGCCGCGCATCGCACAGCGAACCGGCGCTGATGTGCGTCAGGTGGTCTGGTTCGCCTGCTTGAATCCTCTGTTGGTCATCGACTACATCGGCGGCGCGCACAACGACGCTTGGATGATGGGGCTGGTGGTGACAGGGTTGTGGTTGGCCACCCGAGTCCGGTGGTGGCCAGCGGGCGCGGTGCTCATCGGGGTCGCGGCCGCCATGAAACAGCCGGCCATCATAGTGGCGGTCTTTCTGCCGTGGCTGACCCAAGGCTTCAGTTCGTGGCGGGATCGCTCGGCGGTGTGGCCTGCGCTGGGCCGTTCGTTTCTGTCCGGGATGATCGCGGTCGCCGTGTTCGTCGCGGCCTCGTTTTCGACCGGTTTGGGATTCGGGTGGGTCGACGCCGTGTCAGTCCCCGGATCAGTCGGATCAATCGCTCCGGCGTACCTGATCGGTCAACTCGTCCAATGGCTGGTCGGGCCGGGATCGACTGCCGCAGTGGTGATCGTGAACCGGGTCGTGTTGGTCGCGGGGCTGGTGTTCATCGCCTGGATCACGATCAAAGATGGTGGCTCAAAGCCGTGGAAGGCCTTGTCATGGAGTCTGTTGGCGCTGGCGTTCAGCCTGGCGGCGCTGCATCCGTGGTATCTGTTGTGGGGTGGTTTGTTGTTGCCTTTGTCACGCACGAGACGCAACGTGCCTTGGCCAGCGGTGCTGGTGGTCATTCTCATGCTGTGTTACGCCGCTATGAACGTCGGGGATCGCAATGGCACGTTTGCGATCATCGTGGCGGCGCTGGCCGTGCTGGTGTGGCTGGCCCATCTGGCGATCTACCACCACTTCGGATCAGTGGTGATGACCTGGTGGCGTGGTCTGCTTGGCCGACGTCCACACCAAGCAGACCTGGTCGAGGAGTCGGCCAGAGACGATCGCGACCTACCGACCCAGACTTGATCAGATCCGCAGAGTAGATAGCACACCACAGAACAGGAGCACGTGATGGAGGCCATCATCAGCCAGGTCCACCAAGGGGTGGGCTTGATTCTTCTCAACCGCCCGGCCGCGATCAACGCGTTGACCGGGCAGATGATTCATGACCTGACGACGCTGTTGTCGGATTGGGCGGTTGACCCCGGCGTCGAGCGCGTGGTCGTCAGTGGGGTCGGACGCGGATTCTGCGCTGGCGCGGATGTGCGCCAGTTGCGACTCGATCTGCTGCAGGGCCACGATGGCGTGGAGTTTCTGGAGCAGGAGTACCGCCTCGATCAGTTGATCGCGACCTACCCCAAGCCGTACGCCTCCTGTCTCCACGGGGTGGTCATGGGTGGTGGCATGGGGATCAGCATCCACGGGTCGCAGCGTTTAGTACGAGCTGGCACGACGTTGGCGATGCCTGAGACCATCATCGGACTGTGGCCCGACGTAGGGATGACGTACTGGCTGTCGCGGCTGCCGGGAGAGATCGGGACATTCATGGCGTTGACTGGACTGGGCGTCAGCGCCGCCCAGGCGGTCAGTGTCGGGTTGGCCGACCGTTGGTGGACCCCGGATGCGGATGTGTCCGCTTTGTCTCCGACACAGATGCTCGACTTGTTGGTGGCAGAGGTCGAGTCAGGTCGAGGTCATCATCCCCGGGGCGATCAGCCGCCGGAGGGCACAATCCCGGCCGATCAGTGGATGGAGTCCGCGTTCTCAGGGGACGACCCGATCGCGATCATGAGTCGGCTGGCGGATTCGGCGATCCCGGCCGCGTCGGCTGCCGCCTCGGCGATCATGGCTCGGTCACCGGTGTCCGTGGTGGTGACCTTGGCGGCGCTGCGTCGGGCCCGCACGATGACGTTGCCACAGGTGTTCGACCAAGACCTGCGCTTGGGCCGGTTTTTCTTGGCGCGCCCCGACTTCGTCGAAGGGGTACGGGCGCAGCTGGTCGATCGTGATCATCGTCCGCATTGGTCGATCTCGGCGCTGAGTGCGGTTCCCAGAGGCATCGTCGACGAAGCCTTCTCCTCGTGAGCAGCGGGCTTGAACCTGGTCTTCGTCGGGCGACGCGGGGTGACCTCGTTGGACAGGTCAAGTTGCCTGTCGGGCGAGCTTGAACCTGATCACGCCGGGCGACGCAGTGTGATCACAGGGATCTGCGGATCAGCTCCCACTCGGATCGGCGGGCCCCAGGTTCCCACTCCGCGGGAGGTCACGATCGTGACCGAATCGACGACCTCGACCCCGTCCACCGTGGGTTGATCCCAGCGGACGAACCAGTTGAGCGGCCAGAGCTGGCCGCCATGGGTGTGGCCCGACAATTGCAGTTCGACTCCGATCGTTTTCGCCAGCCCGTCCTGGTCGAAGACCTGCTTCGGCTCATGAGCGGCAAGTAACCGCCACACGGAGTCGTCGGCGGTGCAGGTCGCGCCGTGGGCGCGGCGACAGGCCAACTCGAGGTCCGGCGCCAAGTCGTCGGTGCCGCGGGCGTCGTTGACCCCCAGCACTTCAATCTTCTCTTCGCCGCGCTGGATGGCGAAGCCATCATTGTCCAGGACGGTCAATCCGAGTTCCTCAAAGGCGCGAATCCATCCGGCAGGATCGGAGTAAAACTCATGGTTGCCGGTGGTCACCACCACCCCGTACGGCGCGCTGAGACGCGTCAACGCGCTCAGACGTGGCTGAACTTTGGCCACTGGGCCGTCGACCACGTCGCCATCGATGACGATCAGATCCGGATGGGCGGCGTTAATCTGGTCGACGACGCGGGGCAGGAAGTCAGCCCGCGTCGTCGCCCCGACGTGCAGATCAGACACCAAGGCGATGGTCATCTGATCGAAAGCCGGCGGCAGGTCGGCGAAAGCCACACTGATCGGAGTCAGCGTGATTGACCGCGCCCGCACGTACCCCACGCTCGTCATCACCAGGCCGAACACGATCGCCGCGACAGTCAAGACTCGTACGATTCTGACTCTGAGCGATGTGATTCTCCCAAGGTGATCCAGTCCGTCCTCGACTGAGCTGTCTTGGCCGGAGCGGCCACGCCTGGTGGTGATCAGCCACCAGATCAGGTTCGTCAGGCACACCACGGTCAGCGCCAGGCAGGTGTAGAGCACCACCGCGACGCCGCTGGTGGTCACGATCAACCACAACGGATGGGGCACTGTTCCGGCCACCCGGGCCACGATGGTCGTGACCACGGTCGTCGTCAACCCCAGGGTGAGGAGGACGGCCACCACGACCGCCCAGCGGCGAGCCCTGGTGGCTACCACGAGGCAGTAGTAGAGGAATCCACCAGCCACCACGGCCAGGATCACGTACCGCAGCGCGCCCAGGATCGTCATGGCGTCGACGGGCCGTAGGTCAGGTCACCGAAAACAGACATCAGGCGTACTCGACGACGACCGGCGCATGATCGGAGACTCGCGCCTCGTAGGATTCGGGTCGGTCAGTGTCGCCGAAGACGGCGCGCTCAGCCAACTCGCCTGTGGTCAGGTGATAGTCGATGCGCCAGCCGTACCCTCGCTGCCATGAGGCTCCGCGCCAACTCCACCACGAATACGGCCCCTGGTCGTCGGGATGTAGTTGGCGCACGACGTCTGTCAGACCCAGATCCAAGGTCTGGGTCAGCCATTGTCGTTCTTCGGGCAAGTATCCGTCGAGCGGCTTGGAGGAATGGTTGTTGTAGAGGTCCTGGGGAGTACGGGCGATGTTGTAGTCACCCAAGACGGTGTAGGACGCTTCGTCGGCTTCAGCGCGGTCGATCGCGTGGGACATGTGACGGGCCAGACGGTCGCAGAAGCGCATCTTGCGCTCGAACTTGGCCTGAGCGGCTGGCGAGTCGGTGGGGACCGCACCTTTGGGAAGATACAGCGAGGCCACAGTGAGCTTCGTGCCGTCGATCAGGTAGTCGGCTTCGATGTAGCGCCCGTCATGGGTGAACTCGTCGTCATCATCCAAACCGACGCGGACCGCGCTGGGCTCGACCCGAGAGATCAGAGCCACACCGTTTCGTCCGGCCATCTGCCCCAGGTCGTGCACGACGTGGTAGCCGTCGAACACACCCGGCGGGATTTGGTCGGGGGAGCACCTCATCTCCTGGAGTGCGACCACGTCGGGGTGGGAGGCGTTCAGCCAGTCGTTGAAGCCGCGCCGATCGGCGGCGCGAATGCCGTTGACGTTGAACGTGACCAGTTTCATCGGAAGCCTCAGCGGTAGTTGGTGTATTGGGTGGCGAAGTCGAGGTCGGCGGCCTTGATCAGGGCCTGAACCGACTGCAGGTCGTCTAAGGATTTGGAGGACACTCGCAACTCGTCGCCTTGGATCAGTGCGCGGACCGACTTCGGACCGTCGTCTTTGATCAGTTTGACGATCTTCTTGGCGTTCTCAGTCGAAATCCCCTGACTCAGGGCGCAGGTGATGTGGGCTCGTTTGCCCGACACGCGTGGCTCGGAAGCATCCACGGCCTTGAGGTCGACCCCACGGCGCACGAGCTTCGACAGCAGCACGTCCAGAGCGGCACGGGCTCGCTCCTCGGTGCTCGACTCGATCTCGATGGCCTCGCCTGACCATTTGACCGTGGTCGCCGTGTCTTTGAAATCGAATCGTTGCGCGGTCTCCTTCGCGGCCTGGTTGATCGCGTTGTCCGCTTCTTGGCGGTCGACCTTGCTGACGATGTCGAAAGAATGCTCTGCTGCCATGACCTGACCTTTCCGTGGGTGTCTTGACTCATTCTTTCATGGATAGCTGGATCGTCTCGATCGTTGCCAGATGACGACTGGAGCTTTCGGCGGGGGTGGCCCGCGTCCCTTGGTCCATAGTGATCGCCTGGTGATTATGGCGTGGCGGTGATTGCTCGGGTGCGTACAATATTTGATGAATGTGGTTGAGCATGTGCTCCCCTCGACGATCCAACCTTCGCCGCCGGAGTGATTCATGCGCGAGTCAAGGAGTTTTTTGTGAAATCAATGGTGGGTCGCCAGCCGGCCGCCGTGTGGGCGGTGGCCTTCGCCTGCGTGGTGTCCTTCATGGGAATTGGGTTGGTCGATCCGATCTTGCCGTCAATTGCGAAGCAGTTGCACGCCAGTCAGACGCAATCGGAATTGCTTTTTACCACCTATTTGGCGTTGACCGGAGTGGCGATGTTCTTTTCCAGCTGGGTCTCCAGTCGGATCGGGGCAAAGAAGACGCTGCTGATCGGTTTGGTGTTGGTGGTCCTGTTCGCCCTCAGCTGCGGGTTGGCGCCGCAAGTCGCCCCGATCATCGGCTTTCGAGCCGGGTGGGGCATCGGCAACGCGCTGTTCGTGTCGACCGCGTTGGCGGCGATGGTGACTGCGGCGGTCGGTGGTTCAGCCCACGCGATCGTGTTGTACGAAGCTGCGCTGGGCGTTGGAATGGCGGTCGGTCCGCTGGCTGGCGGTCTGCTGGGCTCACTCACCTGGCGGGCTCCTTTCTTCGGCACAGCGTTGTTGATGGCCATCGGGGTCGTCGCCGTGGCGATTCTGCTGAAGTCGACGGCGTCGGTCCACACCGCGCCAGTACGGCTGTCCGCGCCGTTCAAGGCGCTGACGGACCCCGGCATGGGCACGATGGGGCTGGCGGCGTTCTTCTACAACATGGCGTTTTTCACCACCTTGGCTTTCCCACCGTTCGCGCTGTCCCGCCTGGGTGTCGAGGAGCCGTTGACCATCGGCTTGGTCTTCTTCGGCTGGGGTGCGGCTTTGGCGGTGTCGGCGGTGTTCGTGGCTCCACGGTTGACCAGGCGGCATCGGCGCACGTCGGTGCTGATCGGGGCTGAGGCCTGCTTGGCGGTGGCGTTGATCGCTTGTGCGATCCTGATCAACTCCGCCACCGGCATCATGGTGTGCGTCATCGCGGCCGGGATTCCTCTGGGCTTGCTCAACACCGTGCTGACCGAGTGCTCGATGGAAGCCTCCGATCTGCCTCGACCGGTGGCCAGTTCGACCTACTCGGGATGCCGTTTCCTTGGTGGCGCGATCGCTCCGCCGCTGTGCACGTACTTGGCCTCGGTCACCTGGACCTGGATGCCGTTCGTCTACGGAGCGGCCATGATCTTGGTGTCCTGTGCGGTGTTGGTCCTGCGCCGCCGTCACCTGGTGAGGGCGGATCGGGCGACCGAGTCGGCTCAGGAGATGGAGGAGGACATCTTCGAAGGGGCCGAAGTCTTGGCGTGAGACCAGTCGGGCCGACCTGGGATTGCCCGGGTCGGCCAGCCCTGTGGTAGAGTTCGTCGCTGGTGAGTGTGTCTCGCCCAGGTCGTACGCCCGCTGAGCGGATGTGGCGCTGGTAGAATCGCACTCATCGCGCAAGTGGAGACTACTCCCACCCGAGCGAGCGTGCTCGCCGGGTCCAGCGGATGCTTGATGTCGTCCGCTCCGGAAGGGTTTCGCATGCGCGGAACCCGTTTTTGTCGGAGCAAGGAGGACACATCAGCACCGAACCGCGTATCAACGATCGGATCCACGCCATCGAAGTCAGGCTGGTGGGACCCGATGGCGAGCAGATCGGCATCGTCAAGATCGCCGAAGCGTTGAAATTGGCCCAAGACGTCGGCTTGGATCTTGTCGAGATCGCTCCCACTGCTCGTCCGCCGGTCGCCAAAGTCATGGACTATGGCAAGTGGCGCTACGAGACGGCTCAAAAGGCGCGTGAGTCTCGCCGCAACCAGACCAACACGGTCATCAAAGAGATGAAGCTTCGACCTAAGATCGACGCTCACGACTATGAGACCAAGAAGGGTCACATAGTGCGCTTCCTGCGCGGGGGAGACAAGGTGAAGATCACCATCATGTTCCGCGGCCGCGAGCAGAGTCGCCCGGAGTTGGGGTTCAACCTGTTGAACAAGTTGGCCGAAGATGTGGCCGCTGATGGCGTGGTGGAGTTCGCGCCGAAACAAGACGGACGCAACATGATCATGGTGCTGGCCCCGACGCGTAAGAAATCCGAAGCCAAAGTCGAAGTGGAAGCGGCCAAGCAACGCAAGGCAGCCGAGCGGGCCGCCGATGTCGAGGCTGAGCAAAAGGAACTCGCCCAGTCACGGGCGCAAGCTGTCGAGCGTACGAAGCGTAAGCGTGGACCAGCTGACAATTTGGACCCCGATATCGATCTGTGAGAAGCGCCGCGGGGCCGCCGTGGGGATAGCTATGCCCCTCACAGACAGGATCGACGCGAGTCGAAGAATAGAGGAAAGATGCCGAAGATGAAGACCCACTCGGGTGCCAAGAAGCGGTTCAAGGTGACAGGAACGGGCAAGCTCGTCCACCGTCAGGCTGGCAAGCGCCACTTGAACGAACACAAGTCGAGTCGCCGGACTCGCCGCCTGATGCCCGATGCCGAGTTGCGTCCGGCAGATGCGGCCAAAGCGCGTCGACTGTTGGGGATCTGAGAAAGGGAGGATTGAGAAATGGCTCGAGTCAAGCGTTCTGTCAACGCTCACAAGAAGCGTCGCGAGGTTCTGGAGCAAGCCTCCGGTTACCGGGGTCAGAGGTCGCGACTGTATCGCAAGGCCAAGGAGCAACTGCTTCATTCGTTCACGTACGCCTACCGCGATCGCAAGGATCGCAAGGGCGACTTCCGTGCGTTGTGGATCCAGCGGATCAACGCCGCGGTTCGCGCTGAGGGCATGACGTACAACCGGTTCATCAATGGCCTGAAGGTGGCTGGTGTCGAGGTTGATCGTAAGATCTTGGCCGACCTGGCTGTCAGTGACCCGGCTGCTTTCACCTCGCTGGTGGACGTGGCGCGTCAGGCTGTGCCGAAGGCTGCCAACTGACCATGTCGGGTGATGTCACCACGGCAGGATTGAGGCTCGCTCGCCGCCTTCTGAACCGAAAGTTCAGGAGTTCGGCGGGCGAGTTTCTCGTTGAGGGGCCTCAAAGTGTCGCCGAGGCGGTGGAGTACGGCTACGCGACGCGTGTGCTGGCCACTGCCGCGGCGGCCGCCGCCCATCCGAGTCTTGTCGCCGGTGGGTTCGATACGTTGACCCCTGGCCAGGTGAAAGACTTGGCCGACACAGTGCATTCGGCTGGGATTTTCGCGATTTGTCGTACGCGGACGTGGTCGGTCGACGATGTGATCCACGACGGGACCGGCTTGATCGTGATTTGCGCTCAGATCCGCGATCCGGGGAACTTGGGGACTGTGATTCGTTGCGCCGACGCCTTCGGCGCAGACGCGGTGGTGTTGACTCCAGGCTCGGTCGATCCGACCAACCCAAAGGTGGTTCGAGCCTCGGTCGGGTCTATCTTCCATCTACCGATCGTGACCTCGGTAGAGTTGTCCGTCGCCGCTGACGAGGCCAGGGCCCACGGGATGACCGTCTTGGCAGCCGACGGGTCGGGGCGAGACATCACCGAGCTGGCACGTTCGGGCCAGCTCGCCAGGCCGGTGGCTTGGATCATGGGCAACGAGGCCTGGGGTCTGCCGGCTCAAGACCGGGCGCAGGCGGATCAGGTGGTCCGAATTCCTTTGTGGGGCAAGGCCGAGTCGTTGAACCTGGCCACAGCCGCTGCGGTGTGCTTGTTCACCACGGCGAGTTGTCGTCACGATCCTCACTAGTCGCACCTGTGAGTTTCGGACTTGCGTCAAAATGTCGGCGGTGTTTTCTAGACTGGTCGGTGAAAGGTTGAACATGGTTGACAATGACAAGATCGAGGCCCTGGTGACCCAGGCGGCTGTCGCTTTCTCCCAAGCCGAGGCCAACGGGTCGCTTGACGAGTTGGCCCAAGCGCGGGCGGCTCACACCGGCAAGGACTCGCCTCTACGAGCGATGCAGCGAACCTTGGGGGGGTTGTCCAACGAGGACCGACGGCTCGTGGGGTCACAGATCCAGACTGGTCTGAAACAGATGGAGTCTGTTCTGGCCGGGGCCGAAGATCGACTGCGTGCGCGCGATCTTCAGGCGAGGCTGGTGCGCGAGACGGTCGATGTCACTGCTGACATCCAGCTACATCCGGTTGGGGCGGTGCATCCGCTGACGGGCCTGATCCATCGGATGTGCGATGTTTTCGTCGCTATGGGCTGGCAGGTCGCCGAAGGCCCAGAGGCTGAAGCCGAATGGCTGAACTTCGACGCGCTGAACTTCACTGCGGATCATCCGGCCCGATTCATGTCTGACACGTTGTTCCTCGATCCGCCGGAGAATCATCGCTTGTTGCGCACGCACACCTCGCCGGTCCAGATGAGAGCTTTGCTCAGCCGTTCACTGCCGGTTTACGTGGTGGCGCCTGGCAAGGTTTATCGGGCAGATGAATACGACGCGACCCATTTGCCCGTGTTCCATCAAATCGAGGGTTTAGCCGTGGACAAAGGGTTGTCAATGGCAGACCTGAAGGGGACGCTGGATCATTTGGCGCGGGCGATGTTCGGTTCGCAGGTGAGGACCCGACTGCGTCCGCATTATTTCCCCTTCACCGAGCCGTCGGCCGAGATGGATCTGCTGTGCTTCGTCTGTCACGGAGCATCGGCCACCGATCCGAGCAAACCCTGTCGTACCTGCAAGTCACAAGGGTGGATCGAATGGGGCGGCTGCGGGGTGGTCAACCCGGCGGTGTTGCGGGCGGCCGGGGTCGACTCCAACGTGTATTCGGGCTTCGCTTTCGGCATGGGGGTGGACCGGACGGTGATGTTCCGGAACAACGCCAGTGACCTGCGGGATTTTGTTGAAGCGGATGTCCGCTTCTCGCGACAGTTGGAAGGAGTGGCACGATGAGGGTGCCTTACTCATGGTTGACGACGTACGCCCAGGTGGCCGACGATGCCGATCCGCTCAGGCTGGCCAACGCGCTGACGGAAGCCGGTCTGCAAGTGGAACGAATCGAGGATCCATCGCGCAACATCGACGGGCCGGTGGTGGTCGGGCAGGTGCTGGACTTCGTCGCCGAACCGCAAAAGAACGGCAAGACGATCCGGTGGTGCCAGGTGGACGTGGGTCAATCCAATCCGCCGGGCCAACCCTCGCGCGGCATCGTCTGTGGGGCAGACAACTTCGCCGTCGGCGACTTCGTTCCAGTGGTGCTGCCTGGGACGGTCTTGCCCGGCGGGTTCCAGATCGCGGCTCGCAAGACGTACGGCCATGTCTCAGACGGCATGATCTGCGCTGAGGACGAATTGGGATTGGGAACCGATCACGCGGGCATTATCGTGTTCGCACCAGGCGAAGGGGTTCACCCGGGGGCGGACGCGCTAGAGCTGTTGGGCGCCAAAGATCCGGTGTACGAGATCGATGTCACTCCTGACGAGGGGTATTGCCTGTCAGTGCGTGGGTTGGCGCGCGAAGCCGCTCAAATCACCGGGTCGGTCTTCACTGATCCTTATTCGACGCCGTTGCCCGAACCGGTCGACCAGGGATATCCCGTGGTGTTGGAGTCACCGGACTGCCAGGTGTTCGTGGCGATTTCTGTGAGCGGGCTGAACCCTGACGCCGTCTCTCCGGCCTGGATGGTGCGTCGACTGAAAGCGGTCGGGATTCGTTCGATCAGTTTGGCTGTGGACGTCACCAACTACGTGATGGTGGAATCCGGTCAACCTTTGCACGCCTATGACGCCGCCAGGTTGAACGGTCCGATCCGGGTGCGTAAGGCGCGAGCGTCAGAGCATCTGGTGACATTGGACCATGTCGACCGCGCGCTCAGTCCAGATGATCTGCTGATCACCGACGACTCAGGTCCGATCGGCCTGGCTGGGGTCATGGGTGGGTTGACCACCGAGCTGACCGACGACACCACGCAGATCCTGCTGGAGGCCGCTTGGTTCTCCCCGGCCTCGGTTGGGCGGACGTATCGCCGCCATCATTTGCCCTCGGAGGCTTCGCGCCGTTTTGAGCGTGCGGTGGACACGTCAGTGGCCTTCGCAGCCGCTCGGAGAGCCGCCGAACTCTTGCGTGACCTCGGCTCGGCCACGATCCTCGACGCCATCACCGTCGTCGGTCAGCCGCAGCCGATGCCGAGTCTGACTCTGAACGATGTTCAGGTGCCGTCACGCATTCTGGGGATCGAGCTGTCAGACGACACGATCGCCCAGACGCTGCGCGCCAGCGGGATCCAGGTCGACGTCGCCAGCGATGGCGCATGGACATTGACCCCTCCCACCTGGCGTCCCGATCTAGTGCATGCGTACGACTATGTCGAGGAGGTGGGTCGCAAGATCGGGTTGTCGGCGATTCAGCCGCGAGTGCCGACGGCGCCAGCCGGCGCGGGGTACACTCGCGAGCAGCGGGCTCGGCGTGCGGTCATCGAAGCGGTGGCGCAGGCTGGTTTCGTGGAAGTCATCCCGCTGCCGTTCATGGCCGGGGCAGACCTGGATCGGATGGGGTTGCCTGGCGACGATCCTCGCCGCGCGGTGGTGCGGATCGCCAATCCACTGTCGGAGGCCCAACCTTATCTGCGGACGTCTTTGCTGCCGGGCCTGTTGGCGGCGATCAACCGTAACACGTCACGCAGTTTGACCGATCTGGCTTTGTTCGAGTGTGGCTCGGTGTTCCGCGCAGGCGAGCCTGGCGCACTGATCATGCCCGACGTGAGACATCGTCCCGGTCCTGACGACATCGAGCGACTGTTCTCATCGCTGCCGATCCAGCCGCGTCACCTCGCTGTGGTGCTGACTGGAGACTGGCGGGCGGCCAGTCCGTTGGCGAACGCGGAACCGGCCACCTGGGTTCATGCGGTCTACGCGGCGCTGACGGCCGCGGCCGCGTTGGGGGTCACTCTCGTCAGGCGACCGGCGCAGGTCATGCCATGGCATCCTGGTCGGTGCGCCGATTTGGGGGTGGTTCGCGATGGTCAGTTTGTCAGTGTCGGCTGGGCTGGTGAGCTTCATCCGCAGGTGGTCGAAGACTGGACGTTGCCGAAGCGTGCCTGCGCCATGGAGCTGGATCTGGACGCCCTGATCGAGTTGGCTCCACCGACCGGTCAGATCCGTGAGCTCTCGGCCCATCCGGCGACCAAACAGGATGTCGCAGTCGTGGTGGACACCACGGTCAGCGCGGCTGATCTTCAGGCGGCCCTGGTGGCTGGGGCCGGCCCTCTATTGGAGTCGATCACGTTGTTCGACATCTTCACCGGTGACCAGATTGGGACGACTAAGAAGTCGATGGCGTACGCTCTGGTTTTCCGGGCCACCGACCGGACGCTGACTGAGGCCGAGGCGAGTCAGGCTCGAGATCAGGCTGTGGCTGAGGCGGCCCGTCGGTGTGGGGCAGTACTGCGGGCCTGAATCTTGGCGAGGCGGTGGCTGAGAGCTCGTCGGTCGAGGGCAGAGGTTGAGCGGAAAGTGCTACCGGCGGCGCGTCGCTGTGTGGAATATGTATGCCAGCTGTGGCATACTTATTCCCATGACATACTCCGTTGCTGTCGCGGGATGCACTGGCTACGCCGGTGGCGAAATCCTGCGACTTCTCTCACAACACCCGCAGGTGAGCATCGGCGCGGTCACGGCCCACTCGAACGCCGGCTCGACCCTCGGCGAGCTGCAGCCGCATCTGGCCACCCTGGCCGATCGTATGATCGTCGACACCTCAGCTGACACTTTGGCCGGTCATGACGTGGTTTTCCTCGCCTTGCCTCACGGAGCCTCGGCGAAGATCGCGGCCCAGTTAGCCCACGACACGCTGATCGTCGACTGTGGCGCAGACTTCCGACTCACCTCCGCTGAGCAGTGGGTGAAGTTCTATGCCACACCCCACGCCGGAACCTGGCCGTACGGTCTGCCCGAGTTGCCTGGCGCGCGCCAGCTGTTGTCCCACACCCAGCGCATCGCCGTGCCGGGGTGCTACCCGACGGCCACCACCTTGGCGCTGGCCCCGGCCATCGCCCATCACCTAGTCGACGCCTCAGACACCGTCGTGGTCGCCGCCTCAGGCACCTCGGGGGCAGGCAAGGCCGCCAAGACCAACCTGCTCGCATCGGAAGTGATGGGGTCGGTCAGCGCGTACGGCGTCGCGGGTGTGCATCGCCATGTCCCCGAGATCCTCCAGAACCTGAGTCGGCTCGGCGCGGCGGCACCCCATCTGAGCTTCACCCCTGTGCTCGTGCCGATGCCGCGCGGCATTCTGGCCACCTGCACCGCCCCATTGTCGCCTGGTGTGACCGAGGAACAGGTCCGTCAGGCGTACCAGCAGTTCTACGCGGACGAGCCGTTCGTCACCCTGCTTGGGCAAGGGCGGTGGCCGACGACAGCGGCTGTGTTGGGATCCAACATGGTTCAGCTTCAGGTCGGTGTCGATCATGACGCTGGACGATTGGTCGCGATCAGCGCGATCGACAATTTGACTAAGGGTACGGCCGGTGGCGCGATTCAGTCGATGAATCTGGCGCTCGGGCTGCCCGAGACCACTGGACTGACCATGAATGGAGTCGCACCGTGACCGTCCAATTGAACCAACCAATCACCACGCCGCAGGGTTTCCGGGCGGCCGGGGTCATCGCCGGGCTGAAAAAGTCGGGCAAGAAGGATCTGGCCTTGGTCGTCAATGACGGGCCGCGGTTTGACGCCGCCGCGTTGTTCACGTCCAATCGTTTCCCGGCCGCACCGGTCCAGGTCAGCCGCGTGGCAGCCGCCGATGGACGGTTGCGGGCCGTGATTCTCAACTCCGGTGGAGCCAACGCATGCACGGGAGCCCAAGGCGTCTCCGATGCCCAGGCCATGGCTGAGCAGGTCGCCGGTCTGATCGGTGCGGACGTCAAGGATGTCGCGGTGTGTTCGACTGGCCTGATCGGTGAGCTCCTGCCGATGACCATGGTCGCGGCTGGCATCGAGCTGGCCACTGCCGCCTTGTCCAGCGACGGTGGGGCAGAGGCCGCCGAAGCGATCATGACCACCGACACCGTGTCGAAGCAGGCCACCGTGGTGTCGGATCATGGATGGGTGGTGTCGGGGATGGCCAAGGGCGCTGGCATGCTCGCACCCGCGCTGGCCACCATGCTCGTGGTGATCACCACCGACGCCGAGGTCGCGCCCGACCAGCTCCAGGCCAGTTTGGCGAAAGCCGCGCGGGTCAGTTTTGACCGGGCCGACTCCGACGGCTGTATGTCGACTAACGATTCGGTCATCTTCTTGGCGAACGGAGCCAGTGAGGTGGCGCCCGATTTCGACGAGTTCACGCAGGCGTTGGAGCAGGTGTGTGTCAGTTTGGCCCAACAGTTGATCGGTGACGCCGAAGGCGCCGAGCATGCCATCACGGTCAGGGTGTCTGGCGCTCACAGTGAGGATGACGCCCAAGAGGTGGCCCGGTCGATCGCACGATCGAACCTGTTCAAGTGCGCCATCGCTGGCAACGACCCCAACTGGGGGCGGGTGCTCGCCTCGATGGGGACGACTGCTGCCAGGTTCGATCCCGATCAGGTCGATGTGTCCTTCAACGGCGTGCGGCTGTTCCATGCCGGGGCTCCGGATCGGGCGCGCAGAGACGTCGACCTACGTCCGTTCGAGGTTCTAGTCGACATCGGTCTGAACGCGGGCGACTGTCAGGGCACGATTTGGACCAACGATTTGACCCATGGCTACGTCTCAGAGAATGCGGATTACTCATCATGAACACCTCAGATTTGATCGCCAAAGCAGCCACATTGGTGGAGGCCTTGCCGTGGATTGAGAAGTACACCGGACAGATTCTGGTCGTGAAGTACGGTGGCAACGCCATGATCGACGATCAACTGCAACAGGCCTTCGCCTCTGACATCGTGTTTTTGCGTCACTGCGGGGTCAAAGTGGTCGTCGTCCATGGCGGCGGGCCTCAGATCACCCAGATGTTGGCCCGACTGGGAGTCGAGACCCAATTTGTCAACGGACGCCGGGTGACCACTCCGGAAGCAGTCGAAGTGGTTCGCATGGTGCTCGTCGGTCAGGTCGGCCGCAAGATCGTCAACCTGATCAACAGTCACGGACCGTTAGCCGTGGGGATGTCGGGGGAGGACGCCGGATTGTTCACTGCCATCAAAGCGAGCGTGGAGGTCGACGGCGCAGATCTGGATCTGGGATTGGTCGGCGATGTCGATCAGGTCAATCCGACGGCGATCTTGGATCTGATCGAGGCCGGACGCATCCCGGTGGTCGCCACCGTCGCTCCGGATGAGGACGGGACGGTCTACAACGTCAACGCCGACACGGCTGCGGCCGCCTTGGCGATCGCCTTGGGGGCTCGTGGCTTGGTCATGCTGACCGATGTCGAAGGGTTGTACGCCGACTGGCCGGATCGTTCGACAGTGATGCCGTTCATCCGCGCCGATGATCTGCGTCGACTGCTGCCTGATCTTGGTTCCGGCATGGCGCCCAAGATGGAGGCTTGCTTGTCGGCGGTCGTCGGTGGGGTGGATCGCGCGGCCGTGATCGACGGGAGAGTCGAACATGCGCTGCTGTTGGAGTTGTTGACGGATTACGGTATCGGAACGATGGTGATCAAATGAGTCTGCTGGACGAATACTCCCACACGATGATGAATACTTTCGGGCGCCCGTCCCGGGTGTTCGTCAGAGGTGAAGGAGTCCATCTGCGCGACGAGCAGGGACGTCAGTATCTCGACTTGTTGGCGGGGATCGCCTGTGTCAGCGTGGGTCATGCCAACCTCGTGGTGGCTGAGGCGATCGCTGATCAGGCTCGTACGTTGGGTCACGTTTCCAATCTGTTCGCCACGCCGACCCAGATAGAGTTGGCCGAGCGCCTCACCGGTCTGTTCGGAGCCGAGTCGAGGGTGTTCTTCACCAATTCAGGAACTGAGTCGAACGAGGCGGGCTTCAAGCTGACCCGCCTGACTGGACGTCGTCGGATCGTGGTGGCCAACGGGTCGTTCCATGGTCGTACGATGGGTGCTCTGGCGCTGACCTCGACCAAGAAGTACCGCGCGCCGTTCGAGCCGCTGCCAGGAGACGTGGTGTGGGTCGACTACGGTGACGCCGAGGCTTTGGCGGCGGCGGTCGACGACTCGACGGCCGCGATCTTGTTGGAGCCGATCCAAGGTGAGAATGGTGTGATCGTGCCGCCGGCGGGGTATCTGCGCTCGGCTCGCGAGATCGCCGATCAGCATGGCGCTCTGCTGTGGTTCGATGAGGTCCAATCCGGCATGGGACGTACGGGAGCGTGGTTCGCTCACACGATTGAAGGGATCCGCCCGGACATCGTCACGTTGGCGAAAGCGTTGGGCAACGGCTTCCCGATCGGAGCCGTCTTGGCCAGCGGGGCGGCCAAGGACTTGTTCACCCCAGGCTCCCATGGCACGACTTTTGGAGGCAACGCTTTGGCCTGCCGGGTCGGTTTGACGGTGATCGACCAGATCGAACCGCTGTTGGGTAGCGTCCGAACCACCGGCGAGTGGCTGATGAGTCAATTGCGCGGTCTGCCGGGTGTGGCGAAGGTTCGCGGACGCGGCTTGTTCATCGGGGTGGTGTTGGATGAGCCGATCGCGGCCAAACTGGTCGCCGCCGCGCTGGATCACCAGATCATCCTCAACGCGCCGCGTGAGTCGGTGATCAGGCTGGTGCCGCCGCTGATCGTGACTGAAGACGATCTCGGTCCACTGGTGGAGCTTTGGCCGACGTTGCTCGATGAGGCCCGGCATGGCTGAATCGGGGGTGATCAGCCGGGCCCAACGGCAGGCCGCGATCTCTGATCTGATCTCGCGTGGTCTGGTCACCTCGCAGTCGCAGTTGCGGGTGATGTTGGCCGAGCGCGGCATGGGTGTGACTCAACCGACCTTGAGCAAGGATTTGGCAGAGATCGGCGCGATTCGGGTACGCGGTCCTCATGGGGGTTTGGTGTACGCCCTGTCCGACGACACGGGCATCCCCGGAGCGACGCTGGATCGATTGTGCGCCGACATGCTGATCTCGGCGACAGCTAGTGGGAACCTGGTTGTCGTCCACACCCCACCAGGTGGGGCTCAGTATTTCGCTATGGGCCTGGACAAAGCTGGATGGGACGCTGTGCTCGGGTCGGTGGCCGGCGACGACACTGTGATGGTCATCACGCGTGATCATCACGCCAGTCAGCGAGTCGTGGCTCAACTATTGTCGTTTGTGAGTGCGGGACGGAGTGAAGGATGACTCAAGGGGTGTTGTGGGGCGGGCGGTTCGCTGCGGGTCCAGCGCAGGTGATGTTCGCGTTGAGCAAGTCGACCCAATTCGATTTTCGGTTGGCGCTGTTGGACCTTCAAGGATCGGCCGCGCACGCCAAGGCTCTGGAGGCGGCCGGTTTGCTCAGCGGTGACGAGGCGCGGGCGCTGATCGCAGGCATCGAGGAGCTGGCGCGTCAGATCAGGCAGGAGCAGTTCGGCCCGCAGGACACTGATGAGGACGTTCACGCCGCCTTGGAGCGCGGGTTGACCGAGGTGCTCGGTCCGCAGTTGGCTGGTCGGCTTCGCGCCGGTCGGTCGCGCAACGACCAGATCGCGACCTTGATCAGGATGTACCTTCGTCAGCACTTCCTCCAGTTGCGCGACGAGGTGCTGGAATTGATCGACGCGTTGACGGCTCAGGCCAAGGCCCATTTGAGCGATCCGATGCCTGGCCGTACTCACATGCAGCAGGCTCAGCCCATCCTGCTCAGTCACCACCTGCTGGCCCACGCCTGGCCGTTGGTGCGGGATCTGGATCGGATCGATGGTCTGCTCGGTCGACTGGACTGCTCGCCGTACGGATCGGCCGCGTTGGGCGGCACGACGCTGGGCCTGGATCCGAGGCTGGTCGCTCACGAGCTGGGTTTCGCCGACTCGGTCGCCAATTCGATCGACGGCACGGCGTCACGCGACCTGGTCGCCGAAGCGGCGTACATCTGCGCGCAGGTCGGGGTCGACCTGTCACGTCTGAGCGAGGACATCATCTTCTGGTGCGCCCAGGAAGTGGGGTACGTCCGACTGGATGACGCGTGGTCGACGGGGTCGTCGATCATGCCGCAGAAGAAGAACCCCGATGTCGCGGAGCTGGCCCGGGGCAAGTCGGGGCGTCTGATCGGCAATCTGGCTGGGCTGTTGTCCACCCTGAAGGGGTTGCCGCTGGCGTACGATCGCGATCTGCAAGAGGATAAAGAACCGATCTTCGACTCACTGGATCAGTTGGATCTGCTGTTGCCGGCCATGACCGGACTGGTGGCCACTTTACGGTTCGACACCGAACGCATGGCGGCGGAGGCTGGAGCGGGATTCTCGTTGGCCACCGATTTGGCCGATTGGCTGGTCCGTCGTCATGTTCCTTTCGCTCAGGCCCACGAGGTCGCCGGGGAGGCCGTACGTCTGTGTGAGAGCCTGGGCATCGAGTTGGATCAACTCAGCGACGACCAGTTGCGGGGGCTTTGTCCCGAATTGACTGGTGCGGTGCGCCAGGTGTTGACGGTGGCTGGGGCGATCAAGGCCCGAGACGGCCAGGGTGGGACCAGCCCGAGGCGTGTGGCTGAGCAGTTGGACCACCTGGCGGATGTCACCGCCAAGTATCGTCAGGGTTCGGCTGATGCCGCCGATGGCGCTGATCGAGTCGACCAGGCGTAGTGAGAGCGTGACCGGGTGGACTCGACACGCCCGGGGGTGGGCGACCCGATAGGGTTGGGTGTCATGAGCTTGTTCGAGGACCTTTCCTGGCGCGGTCTGATCGCCCATTCCACTGATCCTGAGGCGCTGCGTCACGATCTGGATCACACATCGATGTCGTTCTACGTCGGCTTCGACCCGTCGGCGCCGAGTCTGCACATGGGCAACCTGTTGCAGTTGATCACCGCGCGCAGGCTTCAGCAGGCGGGTCATCGTCCGATCCTGTTGGTGGGGGGGTCGACCGGGCTGATCGGTGATCCGCGCCAATCTTCGGAGCGCAACCTCAATCCGGCCGATCTGGTCGCCAGTTGGGTGGAGCGGCTGCGTGCCATGGTCGCCGGCTACGTCAGCTTCGACGGTGACAACGCGGCGATCGTCGTCAACAACTATGACTGGACCGCCAATATGACCGCTCTGGAATTCCTGCGTGACATCGGCAAACACTTCTCTGTCAATCGGATGCTCGATCGAGAGGTGGTCAAGACGCGCCTGGAGTCCGGCATCTCGTTCACGGAGTTTTCGTACGTCCTGCTGCAGTCGATGGACTACCTGCATCTGCATCGAGAGTACGGTGCCACCTTGGAGACCGGCGGATCTGATCAGTGGGGCAACATCACCGCTGGTGTCGAGCTGATTCGTCGCGTCACCGGGGACAAGGTTCACGCCATGGCCACACCGTTGGTGACCAAGGCCGACGGGACGAAATACGGCAAGACGGAGAGCGGGACTGTCTGGCTGGATCCGACGATGACGTCGCCGTACGCCTTCTATCAATTCTTCCTCAATGCTGAAGACTCGATGGTGGTCAGTCTGCTTCGACTGTTCACCCAGCGCAGCCATGATCAGATCGACGAGCTGGAGCGCCAGACCCAGGAATCGCCGCATCTACGCGCCGCGCAGCGGGCGTTGGCAGATGATTTGACGGATTTGGTCCATGGGGAAGAGCAGCGGCGTGCTGTGACTCAGGCGGCGTCCGCTGTGTTCGGACAGGCCGAGTTCGACGGATTGGACGCGGCGATCGTCTCGGCGGTGGTCGAGGAGTTGCCGCGCGCCACGTGGCCTGACCTTGACGGTCGTACGGTGCTTGACGCTCTAGCAGATTCGGGAGTGTTCGCCTCGCGTGGCGCAGCCAAACGCGCGGTCAGCGAGGGTGGAGCCTACCTCAACAATCAACGAGTCTTGGACCCAGAGCGGGCGCTGTCGGCGGCCGATCTGGTCGCCGGTGGAGTGATGATCGTTCGACGGGGCAAGAAGACCGTCGGCGCGATTCAGGTGACTGGCGCGCCAGTGTGAGCCACCTCGTCGGACTCAAGGATCATTTCCTTTCGACGTTTCGGTCCAAACTTCCGATCCAACGGTAGAATCGAGATGACGAAAGGAGGAGACATGGCTCTCACCGATGCTGAACGCAGACTTCTCGATGAACTGGAGAAGACGCTGACTGAGCAAGATCCCAAGTTGGCGAGCAAATTCACCCAGGCCCCCCGCCGTCCGCATCCGGCTCACGTCGTGGTCGGTGTCCTCGGGTTGGTCCTTGGATTGGTGGCGCTGGTGGTGGGCATGAGTTCCTACTGGTGGATATCGGTCATTGGCTTCGTCATCATGTTGGGCTGCGCGTTCATGGTCATCTCGAGTTGGTCAAGACCCAGCGCCGCGCCAAGTGCGCCGACGCGTTCGAAGCGGCCCCATGCCACGGCGAAGGGTGACTTCATCTCTCGTATGGAAAGAAGATGGCAAGACCGCCAAGAGCAGTGAGTCGGTCGGCGTTCATTGTCGTTCGCCGTCACGTCACGCGTGCTCCGCTCAGGTCGACTTTGGCCTGCGATGATCGCGAAGGTCAAAGCGGTGGCGCTCATCGGTGAGCACGACGCGGTCGGCCGCATGAGCGACTCTGATCATGACCTCTCACTCGCGATGAGTTCGTCGTCGCCGGATTCGCCTCATCTGATTCGTTGACGGCTTCGCCTGTCCCGACCCGCTGATGGGTTCACCGTCGCCGGCCGAGTCGTCGTCGCCCAGGCGACCGACCTGAGCCCACCGGCGCGGGTGGGGTTCTTCTTCCTGGCACGAAAATGCGCCCCACCTTCGCCCACCACCGTCCAGTCATGCGTCCGTACGCGTTCCCGCATACCCCGCCGACGCGGTGCCCCAACCGTCGAAGACGGTGTCGGGCAACATTCGCTCAGCTTGGTGAATTGACTGATCAACACACCGCGAAGTGGATGCTTTTCGCCCCCGTGGGGGGTAAGGTGGGGGATTACTGGAACTCAGTGGGGGACTTTCACTATTGAGGACCATCGCTTTGACGGTGTCGAGTTGGCGGGAGGTGTGGCGATGATGCGGGGGACGTGGACGCCCAGGCTTGATGACAAGTCACGCCTGACGCTGCCCGCGAAGTACCGCGACGAACTGACCGAGGACGTCACCGTGGTTTGCGAGCAGGAGCGCTGCCTGGCGATCTACGCCAAAGCCGTCCTCGATGCGATGATGGAGCCGGTCAACGCCGCCCCGTCGACGCTGCGCGATGTGCGCGAGTATCAGCGCTGGACGCAGTACCGAGCCGAAGACACCGCTCCCGACAAGCAAGGACGCGTCACCATCACTCCGAGCCAGCGCGCCTGGGCCGGGTTGGAGCGCGACGTGGTCGTCATCGGAGCGGGCAATCGCCTCGAAGTGTGGGATCCCGACAAGTGGGCCGAGTACTCGGCCGCTCTGGACGCGAAGTTCGCCGACTTCGACGGCGAAATTGTTCCGAGGAGCTGACATGGCGTCCAGTTTCCACCATGTGCCAGTGATGTGCGGCCAGATTCTCGATCTGTTCGAACCCGGATTGGCCGGCCCTGACCCGCTGATGCTCGACACCACCCTCGGATTGGGTGGTCACTCCCTGGCGGCGTTGACGCGGTTCGAGAGCCTGCGCCTGATCGGCATCGATCGCGACCCGCAGGCCTTGAGCATCGCCGAGGATCGTCTGAGCCCCTTCGCCGGGCGAGTCGAACTGCATCAGACGACGTACGACCATCTTGATGAGGCGCTCAATGGGCGTCGCCCAGCGGCCATTCTGTTCGATCTCGGGCTGTCGTCGATGCAAATCGATTCGACCGAGCGCGGTTTCTCGTACGCCTGGGATTCGGAGCTGTCGATGCGCATGGACGGCGACGACGACCAGTTGACGGCAGCGGACGTGGTCAACACCTACACCGTGGGTGACTTGGCCAGCATCTTCCGTCGGCTGGGCGACGAACCGCACGCGCTGCGGATCGCTTCGGCCATCGTCGCTCGGCGTGACCGGGAGCCGTTCACCTCGTCGTCCGATCTGGTCGCCACGATCATAGAGGCGACTCCGACCGTCCAGCGCCGATCGGGGCATCCGGCCAAGCGCGTCTTCCAAGCCCTGCGCATGGAAGTCAATCACGAGCGCGAGAGTCTGCAGTCGGCGTTGCCGAAAGCTCTTCGAGCCCTGGCGCTGGGGGGTCGCTTGGCCGTGTTGAGCTACCACTCTGGTGAGGATCGGATCGTCAAACGCTTGTTTCAGGAGGCGGTCACCGACCGGGTGCCCTCAGGGCTGGCGATCGTGCCCGACCAGTATCAGGCGCAGTTCCGGCTCGTCGTACGATCCGGGCTGCAACCGTCCCCGACAGAAATGAACGACAATCCCCGCTCGCGGTCAGCCCGGCTGCGAGTGATCCAACGAATCAAGGAGAAGTGATGAGCGCTCTGGAACATGCCGACCTGCCGTTGACGACACGACGTTCGGCCGTGCGGATGCTGCCCCCGCCGCCGCAGACTCGTACCTGGCCGCGGTCCGCCTTCCCTCTGATGATTCTGGCCCTGTTGGCGATCGGGATGGTCGGCCACTTGGCGTTGCAGACCCGGATCCAGGAGCAGGGCTTCGAGATCGGCGCCTTGCAGACCCAAGCCGGTCAATTGTCGGCGCGTCAATCCGTCTTGCAGGCCATGCTCGACCAGCAGGCCACCCCACAGCAGTTGGCTTATGCGGCTTCACAAGCTGGTATGGTCGCCAATCCGTACTCGACTTTCGTCAACCTGGCCACCGGTCAGATCGTCGGGTTGGCCAAGCCGGTCACGGGCACTGAGGTGCCGATCATCTCAGCGGCCGCGGCACCGGCTGGGACCATCCCGGCTCATGTGGCCGCCGAGGCCGCGTCTGCTCAAGCCGGTCCTGAGCCGACTCAGGACCTGGCATGACCGGCGCTCGCCGTCAGGGCCGACCGACTCCTCGACGACGGCCGTGGTGGTCAGTCAGGGTCGGCGCGGTGCAGCGACGCATGATGGTCGTGCTGGTGGTGTTCGTCGCGTTCGGCCTGGTGTTGGGGCTGAGGTGTGTTTACGTCCAGGGGCTGGATCTGGCCGGCCACGCCGACGCCGCGTTGATGCCTGCGACCCAAGAGATACCCGCCACCCGCGGTTCGATCACTGACCGCAACGGTCAGGTGTTGGCCCAGTCGACTCCGGCGGTCAACATCACCGTCGATCCGACGATTGTGGCCACCAACGGGTTGTCGATCGAGTCGATGTCGCTGGGCGAGGAGTTGAAGGCCCAGGCTGGTCCGGGGATCATCGCGGCCATCCTGACATCGGAGCTGGGCGGGGACTTTCAGTCGTATTACAACAAGCTGAAGACCACCAAAACGGGCTCAGGCGAAGACATTCGGTACGCCATGTTGGCCCAAACGGTGTTGACGTTCACCAATCTGCAGATCGCGGCGCGGGTCGAGGCGCTGGGCTACGTCGGTTTGTTCCGCGAGCAGGCGCCGATCCGCAACTATCCCAACGGCTCGGTCGGCTCCAATGTGGTCGGGTTCATGACCCATGACGATCAAGCGGCCGCTGACGGAAAGTACCCGTGGATCGGTGGGGCCGGAACCGAGTACTCGCTCAACACTGCCTTGTCGGGTGTCGACGGGCAAGAGTTGTACGAATGGAGTCCGTACGGCAAAATCCCCACCGACACGGCGGTCGTCAAAGAGCCGCAGGAGGGATACTCGTACCGACTGACCCTCGACATGGGCTTGCAGTACATGCAGGACAAGCGCTTGGCGGACGCGGTGCGCCAGACGGGCTCGACCAGTGGCAAGGCGATCACCTTGGCGGTGAAGACCGGCGAGATTCTGGCGATGTCGAACTACCCGACCTATGACCCGAACGACCTGAACTCGTCCTCGCCCGATGATCGCGGCAACCGCGCCATCGACGCGGCGTACGAACCCGGTTCCGTGCAGAAAGTGCTGACCATCGCGGCCTTGGTGGACCAGGGGATCGTGACCCCGGCGACGAAGGTCATCGTCCCCTCGTCGGTCGTGTCTGGCGGGGTGCCGATCAAGGACTCGTGGAGTCATGACACGATTCAGCTGACGGCGGCTGGCGTGATCGCCAACTCATCGAACGTCGGGTCGGTTCTGTTGGCCCGTCAGATGAGCAAACAGACCATGGTCGACTATCTGCGCAGCTTCGGATTGGGTTCACCCACTGACGTCGGGCTGCCGGGGGAGGCCTCCGGATATCTGCCCGATGAGACGATGACCGATCAAACCCGAGACAATATGGCCTTTGGTCAAGGGTTGGCGGTCACAGCGATCCAAGAGGCCGCCGCTGTCGCCGGGATCGTCAACGGTGGCAAGTACGTTTCGCCGAGGATCGTCAAGTCGGCCACAGACAGCCACGGCAACGCCGTGCCCGTTCCTGAATCCGTCACTCGCCAGGTCGTCTCGCCTGAGACCTCCAAGCAGGTCGTGGAGATGATGGAAGGCGTCGTCGCCCTCAACTCCCCGGCGTTGGACATCGAAGGCTATCGTACGGCCGCCAAGTCGGGCACCGCTGAAGAGACGAACCCGTCATGCGTCGGCTATTGCGCGTGGGCCTATTCGTACGTCGGCGTCGCACCGTCGGAGGATCCCGAGATCTTGACCTACGTCGTGCTCGACCATTTGACCGCCACCGGTTCGGGCACCTCTGAGGCCGCCCCGGTGGTCAAAGACATCATGAGCGTGGCTCTGCCGATGTTCGCTGTGCCAGTGTCGACCACCCCGGCCTCCGACCTTCCGTTGACATGGTGACCGAGGGATCCCATCAACGATCAATCAATCCGAGATGGTGGGGGAGCACGGCCACAGGCATCGGTCAGGTCTGGGGTGGACCAGGCCAACACGCGTGGGCAATTCCAGATCGTGCGTCGATGATGTGTGAAGATGGAGTGCGACTGGCCAGCTCAGGGCTCTGCCGAAGGTGGGTCGGTCGTGAGGTTGTCATGAGGGTTGTTGGGAGTTGTCGATGGTAGCGATTCTGTTGGCCGGAGTGGTCTCCCTTTTGACCAGTCTGATCGGGACGAAGTTCTGGATCGGTTTCCTCCACAAGCGGGCCTACGGCCAGTTCATCCGCGACGACGGGCCGACCGCCCATCATGTCAAGCGTGGCACCCCGACCATGGGTGGGGTGGTGCTGATCCTTGGCGTGATCCTGGGCTACATCGTCTCCCACCTGGTGATGCGCGATCCGGTGACGGTGTCCGGGGTGCTGTTGCTCGGCCTGATCTTGGCCTTGGGGCTGGTCGGTTTCATTGATGACGCGTTGAAGATCTCCCACGCCCGTTCGCTCGGCTTGGGATCGGTGGCCAAGCTCTCACTCCAAGCGCTGGTGGCTGCGGTCTTCGCCGTGGTGGCGCTCCAATTCCCTGACGCCAGGGGTGTGACTCCGGCCTCGGCTGCGGTGTCCTTCCTGCGTGACATCCCATGGCTGGCGCTGCCGTTCGGTTTGGCGGTGCTATGGATGGTCTTCCTCATCTGCGGTTTCTCGAATGGGACGAATCTGACTGACGGCTTGGACGGGTTGCTGACCGGTTCGGCCACTATGGTGTTCCTGGCGTACGGTTTGGTGAACATCTGGCAGCTGAATCAGTTCTGTGGCCACATGATGTCGGCTGGTCCGAAATGCTACGAGGTGCGTGATCCGCAAGACTTGGCGGCCATCGCGGTGGCGATGGCGGCGGGGTTGTTCGGTTTCTTGTGGTGGAACGCGCGACCAGCCAAGATCTTCCTCGGTGACACCGGGTCGCTGGCGATCGGCGGAGCAGCGGCCGGAATGGCGATCATGTCGCGCACCGAGCTGTTGCTGGTGATCATCGGCCTGCTGTTCGTGGTCGAGGCTTTCTCCGTCATCGCTCAGGTGGGCTACTTCAAGCTCACCCACGGCAAGAGGCTGTTCAAAATGGCGCCGTTGCACCACCACTTCGAGATGCTCGGCTGGGAGGAAGTGACCGTGGTGATCCGGTTCTGGATCGTCGCCGGGTTGTCGGTCGTCATCGGAATGGGTCTGTTCTACGCCGAATGGGTGGTCGGGCAATGATCGCGGCACTGGAATCGTTCAACCGTCTCAGCGATTGGTCCGGTGTGCGGGTGACCGTGGCCGGGATCGGGGCGAGCGGGTTCTCGGCGGCCGACGCTCTGATGGAGTACGGCGCGACGGTCACCGTGGTCGATGAGACCACTGGGTCCCAAGCGAGCGAGCGTGCCACGGTGTTGGAGACGCTTGGAGCCACGGTTCGACTGGGGCCAGGGTCGACAGCGGCACTGCCCGACTCGACCGATCTGGTCATCGCCTCCCCGGGGTGGCGTCCCACAGCCGCTGTGTTCACTCAAGCCCAGGCGGCCTCGATCCCGATCTGGGGTGACGTGGAGTTGGCTTGGCGTCTGCAACACCCGGATCGGGTCGTGCCGTGGCTGGTCGTGACCGGAACCAACGGCAAGACGACCACCGTCACCATGCTGGAGTCGATGCTGAGGTCGGCCGGTTTGACGGTGTCGGCGGTCGGCAACGTCGGGCGTCCGATCCTGGAGACCGTGCTCGATCATGTGGCGTACGACTGTCTGGCTGTCGAACTGTCCAGTTTCCAACTGCATTGGGTGTCCACGATCAGCCCGCACTCTGCGGCGGTGCTGAATCTGCATGAAGACCATTTGGTGTGGTACGAGGGCTTGGCGCTCCCGCCGTTCGAGGCCTACGCAGCTGACAAGGCGAAGATCTACCATCGGGTCACCAACGCGTGTGTCTACAACGTGGCTGATCCGGCCACACAGGCGATGGTCGAGCGGGCCGATGTCGTCGAGGGCGCGCGCGCCATCGGTTTCACCCTGGGCGTGCCCGCGATCTCGATGCTCGGCGTGGTCGACGACACGCTGGTCGACCGTGCCTTCATTCCTCAGCGTCGCGACTCGGCCCTGGAGTTGGCCAAAGTGTCCGATGTCCCCAGCGCCGCCCCCCACATGGTGGCCGATGCCTTGGCGGCGGCCAGCCTGGCCCGATCCTTTGGTGTGCCCGCCACCGCCGTACGCGACGGCTTGCGCGGCTACGAACTCGGCGATCACCGGATCCATACTGTGGCCGAGAGCGGTTCAGTGCGGTGGATCGACGACTCAAAAGCGACCAATCCGCACGCCGCTGATGCGGCGTTGAGCGGTTTCGACTCCGTGGTGTGGATCGCCGGCGGACAGGCCAAGGGCACCCGCTTCGAGGATCTGGTCGCCACTCACGCGCACCGGTTGAGGGGGGCGATTCTGATCGGCGTCGACCGTGGTGTCATCGCCGAGGCGCTGGCCAAGCGCGCGCCGCAGGTTCCCGTGGTGGTGCTCGATGATATGGATCCGGCGGTGATGACCCAAGTCGTGGCCCAGGCGGGGGCATGGGCTCGCCCCGGCGATGTGGTGCTGATGTCACCCGGATGCGCTTCCCAAGACATGTACACCGGCTATGCCCAGCGTGGCCAGTATTTCGTCGACGCCGCACGCCAATGGATCGGGGGGGAACGCTCATGAACGACACGCCAGCCCAGGACGCGACCACCACCGGCCCGGAGGTTCTCGAAGAGCCGACGAGGCGTTCGCCCAGGACGTTCATCCGCGCCGCCTTGGACCACCCCTTGTTCACCTACCGGCTTGTGATCGTCACTGGGGCGATGCTGCTCGTGCTCGGGCTGCTGATGGTGATCTCTTCCTCGTCGGTGATCGCGGCTGTCGACGAGCAGGATCCGTACTACTACGGCAAACGACAACTGGTGTACGCCGCAGTGGGTTTGGCTGGGGCGGTCGCGCTGTGTTTGATTCCGGTCGACTGGCTGCGGCGGTTGGCCTGGCCCGCGCTCGGCCTCAGTCTGGTCTTGATGGTGGCGACCTTCACCCCACTGGGGGTGGATTCGGGCGGCAACCGCAACTGGCTGAGGCTGGGTTCTCAGTGGCTTCAATTCCAACCCAGTGAATTCGCCAAGCTCGCCCTGATCCTGTGGGGAGCCAATGACTTGGCACGCAGACGACGCCAACTGACCGATTTGCGCCAGTGGCTGGTCTACATCGTGGTCGCGTTCGTCACCGTGGGTCTGGTCGTCATGCAGAAGGATTTGGGCACTGCGGTGGTGATGGGTGTGATGGTGCTCGTCGTGCTCATCGCCGCCGGAGCGCCGTGGCGTCTGCTGGGTGGTTTGACCGCGCTGTCGGTGATCGGGGTGGTCGGGCTGATCCTGGTCCAGCCGTTCCGGTTGCGGCGTATCTGGGCTTTCCTCAACCCGACCGAGGATCCGCTGGGGCTCAACCGACAGGCCGAGCGGGGCATCTACGCCCTGGCCTCAGGCGGTTGGTTCGGCCAAGGCCTGGGAGCCAGTCGTCAGAAATGGGGGTTGTTGGCCGGAGCTCACACCGACTACATCTTCGCGGTCGTCGGTGAGGAGTTGGGTTTACTGGGAACACTGACCCTGATCGCCTTGTTCGTGGTTTTGGCTTTCGCCGGTCTGCGCATCGCGTCACGGTCGACCTCGATGTTCTCGCAGTTGCTGTGTGTGGGGGTGGTGGCGTGGTTCACGGTCCAGGCCTTCATCAACATCGCTGTGGCGACCAGGGCCTTCCCGGTCATGGGCGTCACCCTGCCCTTCGTGTCGTACGGCGGGTCGTCATTGATGGCCAATCTGTTCGCGCTCGGACTGTTGGCCGGTTGCGCTCGGCGAGAACCTGCGGCCACCCAGTTGTTGGCCGCCCGCAGCCGTCCTTCGCGCACCCGGACGATCGTGAGGGCTGAGGGATGAGTGTCGTGATGGCCGGTGGCGGCACCACTGGACACATCTCTCCGATGTTGGCGACCGCCGAGGCGCTGCGCCTGATCGACGACACGGTCGGGATCTCCTGTGTGGGAACCCCCGTCGGGTTGGAGACTCGCGTGGTCCCACAGGCGGGCTGGGAGCTGGATCTGGTCGATCCGGTGCCCCTGCCCAGGTCTTTGTCGCTGGATCTGGCCACACTGCCGTTCCGGATTCGGGTGGCGGTCAGACAGGCCAAGGCGGTCCTTCGTCGCCGTCAGGCTCGGGTGGTGGTCGGTTTCGGCGGGTACGCCTCGCTGCCGGTGTTTCTGGCCGCGCGTGAGCTTCATATTCCGGTGGTGGTCCATGAGGCCAACGCCGTGCCCGGGTTGGCCAACCGGATCGCCGCCCGCTTCGCGGCGGTGGTCTGCGTGACCTTCGCCAACACCGGCCTGCCCCGTCAGATCGTCACCGGAATGCCGGTGCGTCGGGCGGTGTCGACGCTGGATCGCACCGCGGCGCGAAGCGCCGCCCGAGCCAGCCTCGGGTTGGACAATCAGGCACGGGTACTGCTGGTGTCGGGCGGCTCGCAAGGCGCCAAGCGGCTCAATGATGCGGTCGTGGACGGTCTGGAGCGGTTGGATCGCGCCGGTGTGACCGTGGTCCATGTCACCGGTTCGAAGAACTTCGCCACCACGGTTCAGTTGCCTGCCGTAAGCCCTGGGGCGTACCTTCGTCTGCCGTACGTCGACCGGATGGAGCAGGGGTACGCCGCGGCGGATCTGATGGTGGCCCGCTCTGGGGCGGCGACAGTCACGGAGACGGCGTTGGTCGGGCTGCCGACGGTGTTCGTGCCGCTGCCGCATGGCAACGGGGAACAGGCCAAGAACGCACAGGGTGTTGTGGCGGCCGGCGGCGCGCGACTGATCAATGACGCCGAGTTGACCGGGTCGCGGCTGGTGGACGAAGTCACTGGGATGATTTTCGACCAAGCGCTGCTGGACCGAATGTCGAGCGCGGCCAAAGCCGTCATGCCGGCCGACGCCGCCACAGTGGTGGCCAGGCATGCGTTGGCGGCTGCTCGCGGGGAAGGGTTGAGATGACATTGTTGGAGCCGGTGGCGATTCCGTCACTGAAAGAATTCGGGCAGGTCCATTTCATCGCCATCGGTGGTGCCGGGATGAGTGGCATCGCCGCCGCGTACCTGCGGGCAGGTCTGGTCGTGACCGGCTCGGATCAAGCCGATTCGGCCGCGCTGAGGGCCTTGGACCAAGCGGGAGCCCAAGTGTGGGTCGGGCATGACCCGTCGCATGTCCGCGGCGCCGACGCCGTGGTGGTGTCCACGGCGATCCGCCAGGACAATCCAGAATTGGTCGAGGCTCGACGTGAGGGTCTGCCGATCCTACATCGCTCGGTGGCTCTGGCGGCGTTGACGGTCGGCCAGACTGTGGTGTCGGTGGCCGGGACCCACGGCAAGACGACCACCACCGCGATGTGCGTGTGCGGACTGCGTGGAGCTGGTGGCGATCCGTCCTTCGTCGTCGGTGGAGTGGTGCTCGGCTTGGACACCGGCTCGCATTTGGGCGCGGATCACCAGTTCATCATCGAAGCCGACGAATCGGATGGCACCTTCCTTCAATACCCGACGACGGTGGCGGTCGTCACTGGGATCGACGCCGACCATTTGGACAATTGGGGCACCACCCAGGCGTACGCGCGCGGTTTTGAACGGTTCACCACCGGGCAGACGGTGACCCAGGTGATTCTCAACGCAGATGATCCCGGGGCGGCCTCGTTGGGCCAGTTCTTGCGCGAACAGGGCCGTACGGTGATGACCTACGGACGAGGTCACCAGTGCGACGTCCGGTTGGTTGACATCGAGTTGAGCGGCGAAGGCGGGGTGTGTGATCTGGTCAGCGAAGACTGGACGGTCCGCCTGATGGTGGGGGTGCCTGGGGTGCACAATCTCTACAACGCGGCGGCGGCGGTGTGCGTCGGCGAGGTTTTAGGAGCCGATCGATCCGGTGTGCTGGCGGGCATCGCCGGATTCCGCGGCACCGCCCGGCGATTCGAGCCGCGCGGAACCGTCGCGGGGGTGACTGTGGTCGACGACTACGCTCACCATCCCACCGAGGTCGCCGCCACGATCGCGGCCGCTCGCGAGGTGGTCGGATCCGGTCGTCTGATCGTGTGCTTCCAACCTCATCTGTTCTCTCGGACGCGGATGTTCTCCGCCCAATTCGGCCAGGTGTTGGCTCAAGCCGATCTGGTGGTGGTGTTGGATGTCTATCCAGCGCGCGAGGCCCCAATCCCTGGGGTGACCGGCCAGTTGGTGGTCGACGCGGTGCGGGAGGCTGGCGGCGACGTGGTTTACGCGCCTGGGCTGGATGAGGCAGCGGCGGTGGTGGCTCGGGCCGTCCGGCCGTCTGACCTCGTGCTGACTGTTGGAGCCGGCTCGATCACCACGTTGGGCCCGATGATTCTGGATCTGGTGGGCCGCTCATGACACCTCGACACAACCCGGCCGGGGCGCCCGGCTCGACGCTGACCGACACCACGGCGCTCATTGAGTCTCGTCATCGTCTCCAGCGCAGGCGTCGTGCGATTCGACTGGCCAGCCTGATCGGCGCTGTGGTCGTGATCCTGGTGGTCGTCTGGGCGATCTGGTTCTCGGGAATCTTCGTCGCGCGCTCCTTCGACGTCACCGGGGCCTCACAAGTGTCCCCCGACGCGGTCGCCGAAGCGACCCAGATAGGATTGGGCACTCCGCTGGCGCGAGTCGACGTGAGCGCCGCCGAAGATCGGGTCAGGCAGTTGCCGCCGGTGGCCAGCGTCGACATCAATCGTGGTCTGAACGGCGTCATCCACGTCCAGATCACTGAGCGAGTCGCGGTCTATGCCGCGCCGACGGCAGGCCGGTTCACCCTGGTCGACGCCGAAGGGGTGGGATACCTGGAGCAGGACAGCGCTCCGGCGGGACTGGTGTTGGTGAATCTGCCTGCCGGAGCCACCGAGGACTCGGCTCGTCTGATGGCCGACGCCGCGACGATCATCGCAGCGCTGCCGACGGTGGTACGCGACCAGATGGCCACCATGGACGCCTCCACTCCTGACACGTTCACGATTCGACTCAACAACGGGGCGGACGTGTTTTGGGGCAGCGCTGAGCAGTCCACGCAGAAGGCCACGGTCATGGAAGGGCTGATCAAGATCGCGGCCAACCATTATGATGTGAGTTCCCCTGGTCATCCGGCGACTCGATAGTTCGCCGCCTGAAGTCTTAACCCGAGGTTGAGGTTACGGCGAGTCGTTAGCCCGATGGTGGAAGTGCAGGACGTGGTCTCGTACCCTGTGCATGAATGTAGATTCAGTTTGAAGTGAGATGAGGCGACTCGTGGCGAATGCATCGCAGAACTATCTGGCCGTGATCAAAGTGGTGGGAGTCGGCGGCGGTGGCGTGAACTCGGTCAATCGCATGATCGAAGAGGAGTTGCGCGGCGTCGAGTTCATCGCCGTCAACACGGACGCTCAAGCACTCTTGATGTCTGACGCCGATGTGAAGCTCGACATCGGGCGCAATCTCACTCGTGGTCTGGGGGCCGGGGCTGACCCGGAGAAGGGTCGACAAGCGGCCGAGGACCACGCTGAAGACATCGAGGAGGCTCTCAAAGGCTCCGACATGGTTTTCGTCGCCGCAGGCGAGGGTGGTGGCACCGGCACGGGGGCCGCGCCGGTCGTGGCGAGGATCGCTCGCTCTCTCGGCGCGCTGACGGTGGGCGTGGTGACTCGTCCGTTCAGTTTTGAGGGCCGCAGTCGCGCCCAGCGCGCCGACGATGGCATCACGTCGCTGCGTGACGAGGTCGACACACTGATCGTGATTCCCAATGACAAGCTGTTGGAGATGGCCGACACCCGCGTGTCGATGTTGGACGCCTTCAAACAGGCCGACCAAGTGTTGATGCAAGGCGTGGCCGGCATCTCTGATCTGATCACGACTCCGGGAACGGTGAACGTCGACTTCGCCGACGTCAAAGCCGTGATGTCGAACACGGGTTCGGCTTTGATGGGCATCGGTTCGGCCCGTGGGGAAGACCGGGCACGGGTGGCAGCCGAGATGGCGATCTCGTCACCGCTGCTCGAATCCAGCATCGATGGCGCCAAGGGTGTGTTGTTGTCGATCGCCGCCGGGTCGGATCTGCTGTTGCATGAGGTGTCGGCGGCCGCGAACCTGATTCAAGAGTCGGCGGCTGAGGACGCCAACATCATTTGGGGCACCGTGATCGACGACGCCTTGGGTGACGAGGTCCGCGTCACAGTGATCGCGGCCGGATTCGACGGTTTGCCTCAGCGGATGCGCGTACGAGCTCAGGAGCGTCCGGCGTTCTCTCGTCCAGCGGTCAGCGAGCCTGGTGTGCAGCAGCCGGTCATTCTCGATCCGACCAGCCGAGTGTCACCCACCCGCGAGGCCACTGGCGTGGACGCGCCGATCAAAGAGTCGGTGCTGCGTCCCCGACGCCGCGCCGAAGACGAGTCCGGGATCGAGCTGCCGGACTTCTTCAAGTGAGCTTTTGGCGCTTCGAGCAGCCCACCGACCCAACAGGGGTCGGCTGGGCGTTCACCGACCGCCACAACGGTTTCAGTCGCGGCCCGTACGCCAGCTTGAACTTTGGACGTACGGATCTGGACGACCCGGATGACCTCGCGCGCAACTATGAGTTCTTGGCCACGAGCATCGGGTGTGACCGCCTGGCCGTGAGCGCTCAGGTTCATGGCACGACTGTGGCAGACATCGGCGCTGACAGCCCCGTCATGCGGGCCGGATCGATTCGCGAGGAGGTGACCCGCCAGTGGCCCGAGGCTGACGCGTTGGTGACCTCCGAACGCGGGGTCGGTCTGGTGATCCGGGTGGCGGACTGTGTTCCGATCGTGTTGGCCGATCCGGCCGCTTCAGTGATTGCGGTGGCTCATGCCGGTCGGGTCGGTTTGTTGGCCGGTGTCATCGAGTCCACGCTGGCGACGATGGCCGACCATGGAGCCACGCGGGTGCGCGCTTGGGTCGGTCCTCACATCTGTGGGGCCTGCTATGAGGTGCCTGCGGACATGGCGCAGGCAGCCTGGGATCGCAATCCGGCGACGGTGGCCAAGACTCGCTGGGGGACTGACGCCATCGATCTGGGGGCGGGGGCCCGCGCCGTGTTGGAGGCTCACGGTGCTGCGGTCGAGATGGTCGACCCTTGCACTTTCGAGGATTCGCGGTTCTATTCCCATCGGCGTGACCAGGGCGTCACTGGGCGGCTCTGCGGCGTGATTTGGCAGAAATAGACCGGGTTCTGGGCGTGTTCGATCCCAGAGGTTGTCGTGTGCGAGTAGCCTGCCAGTAGACAGTTTTGAGGAGATCCCATGGCAGATCGCTTGCATCGGGTAGCGGCCTTCATTCTCGGTCCGAGCGCGAAGGCAGACGATGACGACTTTGAGGCGGAGTTCACCGACGGTGAGGAGCAGACCGACGTGGTGGACATGGAACTGGCCAAGCCGACCCACGCTCAACCGCGTCCGCGCGTCGTTCATCAGGCCAACCCGACCACGACGCCAGCTCCGGCCGCAGTGACCTCGTTGGAGCAGCGACGGCGAACTCCGGCCCGCGCGGTGTCGATGAGCGAGATTCTGCATGTGCGTCCGTACGCTTTCTCGGAGGCTGCTGGCATCGGAGAAAGCTTCAAAGAGGGCATCCCGGTCATCCTCAATCTCACGACCACTGACGAGAAACAGGCGCAGAAGCTGATTGACTTCGTCTCGGGGATGGCGTTTGTGACCGACGGCAAGTTGGAGAAGATCACGTCGCGCGTGTTCATTCTCATCCCGTCGACCGTCCATCTGTCTCAGACTGACAAGAATCAGTTGGCTGAGACTCACCAGATCCACGATTAGTAGAGCCCGAGCATGACCATCATTGGATGGACGCTGTTGTGGGTGTTGACGATCTATGAGTGGATCCTCATCGCCCGAGCTGTTTTCTCATGGATTCAGGTGATCAATCCTCGGTGGACACCGAAGGGCGTTGTGCTGGTGATTGCTGAAACTATTTACACGGTGACCGACCCTCCACTGAAGTGGTTGAGAAAACTCATCAAACCGTTGAGACTTGGCAATATCCAGCTTGACATGGCCTTTCTCGTACTTTTCTTGGTGATTTTGGTCTGCGTGCAAGTCGTGCAGTGGGTGTTCTTCTGATGCTGGAGTATTCTAGGGCTCAAGGCTGGTGCGCCGGATTGAGCATTTGCTGATGCTGCGGTAGCCTAACCTTACTTATGATTTTCTCAGGAAATGATTCGATTGCCGCGACGAAAGGGCTACTGCTATGACAATGACTCTTGACGAGGTGCGCAAGACACGGTTTCATATGTCTCGCCGCAACGGCTATGAGGTCACGGATGTCGATATTTTCGTGGACAAGGTCGAAGAGACCATTCAGACACTGACGACGGAGAACGAGAACCTGCGGCGCCAATCCAGTGAGGGCAAAGTGGCGCCAGCCGATGATGGCGAGCTGGCCGCTCTGCGCCAGCAGGTGACCCGAGCGCGAGAAGATTCCGACGGTTACAAGGCTCAGATCACCCGACTGCAAGGCGAGTTGGACAAGGCTCGGGCTCAGGCCGCGGCCAGTCCTGCCCCGGCTCCGGCCGCTCCGGCTGGTCCCAATGAGGCTCAGACCCGTGAGATCGAACAACTCAAATCTCAGCTGGGTGAGGCGCGCAACCAGTTGGCCGAGGCCCAGAAGGGCGCGGTGTCCCAAGATCGTGTCATGCAGTTGACCGGCGAGAACCACCAGCTGCGCGAGCAGCTTGAGCGCATGATGGCCTCGACTCGATCCTCGGGCGATCAGGGCATGCCGATCGCCGTCACGACCTCACCCGAGGCCAGTTCCGCTGTCGTACGGCTGGTGCAGTTGGCCACCGAGCAGGCCGACAACCTCGTCACAGAAGCGACGGCAGAGGCTACCCGGCGCAAGCAAGCCGTCGACGAGGAAGTCCGCGTCGTCAAAGAGCAGGCCGATTCCTATGTCAGCCGTGTGAAGTCCGAAGCCGACGCCCATGCGGCTCAGGTGAAGTCCGAAGCTCAGTTCTCCGCCGAGGAGATGCTGCGCAAGGCCACCGAGTCCTCGGCGCAACTGAGCACCGAGGCGCAGGAGAAGGCTGAGACCATGGATCGCGACGCGCGGACGAACGCCGAGCGTCTGGTTCAGGAGGCCCAGCAGCGGGCCGCGACCATCGACTCTGAGATCGCCGCGCGGCGCACGGAAGTGTTCGGCGCTTTGGAGACGGAGCGTGATGTCCTGTTCGCCAAGGTCGAGAAGCTCAAGACCTACGAACGCAGCTATCGCCAGACCATGACCACCTACCTCAAGGATCAGGTCGAGCGTTTGGACGCGGCCCAGTTCGCGCCGGGCGAGGTGCCCGATCTGCTGCAGGCTCCCGGGCGTACGGCCAGTGAGTGGAGTGCCGACACGACAAGCACCACTCCGCGGTTGGACGCTTTGCTTGAGGGCTGAGCCGCTGGCGGACTTCCTCTTTTCGGCTCAGGCCGCTACAGTATGCCTACGATAATGAGGTTGCTAGAAGGAGGTTCCTTGTGGGAGTTACTGTGAACACCCAGACATATCCCGATATTCCGGTCGCAGAAGGTGAAGAAGCCTGGACGCCGCAGGAGTTGGCGGAGGTCAGGCAGCAGCTCAGCGATGATGTCGCGCAATACGAGCAGAAGTACCTGGCCGCTCAAGCAGGTTTGGCTCAGTTGCTCACCGAGGGTTCGGACACGACCGGGCGGGATCCGGCCGATGTCGGGTCGTCCAATTTCGAGCGTGACCAGGAAGTGTCCTTGGCCGCCAATGCGCGTCAGTTGTACGAACAGTCGGAGTTGGCTCTCAAACTGTTCGACGAGGGCCGCTATGGCATCTGCGAGTCCTGCGGCAAGCCGATCGGCAAGGCGCGACTCCAAGCGTTTCCTCGCGCCACGATGTGCGTGTCCTGCAAGCAGCGGCTTGAACGTCGCTCATGAGCGGTCGACTGTCTGGTCGGGCGTCGGTGGCGCTCATCAGCACCCTGTTCGTGGTGGGGATCGCTCTTGACCAGGTGACAAAAGCGATCGCTTTGGCCAAGTTGACCCCCGGGCATCCGGTGGACGTGGTTCCCCAGGTTCTGCAACTGGATTTGGTGCGCAACCCGGGGGCGGCTTTCAGCACGGGCACCGGATTCACTGTCGGGTTCTCGATCCTGGCCGCCTGTGTGTTGGGTGCCGTGATCGTGTGGGTCGTGCCGAAAGTCCGATCGCGGTGGTGGGCGATCATCGTCGGCTTGGGCCTGGCCGGGGTGGGCGGCAATTTCATCGACCGGGTGTTCCGTGCTCCTGGGCCGTTTCGCGGGCATGTGATCGACTTTTTCTCTTTGCGCCATTTCGCAGTGTTCAATGTGGCCGACATCCTGTTGACCGCCACTGCCATGCTGATCATCATCGACGTCGTGTTTCTCAGAATCGGTCTGGATGGCGCGCCGACCGATCCGAAGGCCAGTGAGGATACGAGGTAAGCGTGCCGGTCGCCATTGTCCCTGAGGGATTGGATGGTTTGCGAGCCGACGTGGGCGCTGCCCGTCTGTTCGGATTGTCTCGTTCAGCAGTCGACCAAGCCGCCGAGCGCGGGCAGCTCTATGTCGACTCAGTGGCGGTGACCAAGTCCGCCCGCCTGCGCCCCGGATCCATGCTGGAGGTGGTGAGCGAGCCGCCGAGGGTGGTCGAAGTCCGTCCGGCGGTCGTCGACGACATGGTGGTGGTGTATAGCGACGCCGACCTGGTGGTGGTCGACAAACCTGCGATGGTGGCCGCCCATCCCAGTTTAGGTTGGCAGGGCCCGTCCGTGGTGGAGCATCTGGCCGCAGCTGGATTCCCTCTATGTGAGTACGGTCCACCTGAGCGCAAGGGGATTGTCTCACGGTTAGATGTGGGCACGTCGGGGTTGATGGTCGTGGCGTTGTCGGATCTGGCGTACGTGAGCTTGAAGCGAGCCTTCACCGAGCATGAGGTGCGCAAGGTCTACTACTGCCTGGTCCAGGGGTATCCCAATCCGCCGATCGGCACGATCGACGCCCCGATCGGTCACGCCGGCACGGGGCAGTGGAAGATGGCGGTGACCAGCGACGGACGCCACGCTGTGACCCATTACGAGGTGATCGAGACCCTGTTCGGAGCAAGTTTGGTTCGGGTGCGCATTGACACTGGACGGACCCATCAGATTCGGGTGCACATGTCGGCGATCCGCCATCCCTGTGTCGGCGACGTGTTGTACGGGGCTGATCCTCGCCTGGCCGAGCAGGTCGGTTTGAGCCGACAGTGGCTACACGCTGTCGAGTTGGGCTTCGTCCATCCGCGATCCGGCGAGTTCGTCGAGTTCACCAGTTCGTACCCGGCCGATCTGAGGCACGCCCTTGAAGTTTTGCGCGCCGAACACTGAGGCGTTGACCTCGACGGTCGCGTGTCGGTCTCAGCACGGGCTTGATCCGGCGATGCTAGGGTGAACACATGCGTAGTGCGAAGATTGTCGTCACACTGGGACCGGCCTGCTCGTCGGTCGAGATCTTGGGGCAGCTGCTGACGGCCGGGATGGATGTGGCCCGCTTGAACATGAGTCACGCAGATTACGACTCCCATCGCCAAGAACTGGAGAACCTACATGCGGCCTGTGTCGCGACGGGGAAATGTGCCAGCGCCTTCATCGATTTGCAGGGGCCGAAGATCCGGCTGGGGACTTTCGGCGACGGACCGGTCACCTTGGTCGCCGGTGCGAGGTTCACGATCACCACCCGTGACGTGGTTGGGGACGCGACGATCTGTTCGACCACCTTCGCGGGTTTGCCTGGCGATGTGACCCCCGGCGACGACGTGCTGATCGACGACGGGAAGATCGCGCTGAAAGCCAAGACCGTGTCGGACACCGATGTGGAGTGCGAGGTCGTGACGGGCGGTCAGGTCTCCGACCATAAAGGAATCAACCTGCCCGGGGTGGCCGTCAGCGTGCCGGCTCTGTCCGACAAGGACGAGCAGGATCTGCGGTGGGGTCTGGAGCAGGGGATCGACATGGTCGCTCTGTCATTCGTCCGATCGGCCCTCGACATCGTCCCGGTGCACGCGATCATGGATGAGATGGGCGTACGCGTGCCGGTCATCGCGAAGATTGAGAAGCCGCAGGCTCTGGACAACCTGGACGCCATCATCGACGCCTTCGACGCTTTCATGGTCGCCCGCGGCGATTTGGGAGTCGAGCTGCCCTTCGAAGATGTGCCGCTGGCGCAGAAGCGCATCATTCACGCCGCTCGGACGTGGGCCAAGCCGGTCATCGTCGCCACGCAGATGTTGGAGTCGATGATCTCAGCACCGCGTCCGACACGGGCGGAAGCCTCCGATGTCGCTCACGCAGTGATGGACGGCGCCGACGCGGTCATGCTGTCGGGGGAGACCTCGGTGGGACAGTACCCGGTCGAGGCCGTCTCTGCCATGGCGCGGATCATCGGCGCGGTCGAAGAGAACGGTTTTGGCGAGATCGAACAGATCCAATGGGATCCGCACACCACCTCAGGCGTGGTGACTTGGGGTGCGGCCGAGATCGCCCGACACTTGGACGTACGCTATATCGTCGGGTTCTCGCTCAAAGGCGACACCGCGCGGCGATTGGCTCGACTGCGCACCCGTATCCCGATTCTGTGTTTCACCCCGCGGGAGAAGACGAAACGGGAGCTGGGGCTGGTCTGGGGCTTGACCACTTTCGTGTCACGCAGCCACGACACCGAGACGATGATCGAAGAGATGGATCAAGTGCTGGTGTCTCAGGGCTTGATTGATGTCGGCCAATCCGTGGTCGTCATCTACGGGACGCCGATGGGGCTTCCCGGGAAGACGAACACTGTCTACGTGCACAAGGTTCTCCCGCCCAAGTGACGGTCCCTTCGCCTCGGCCAAGACCGCGACCGTCACCTTCGTCGATGTGGACGACACCGACCTTGCGCTGAGGGCTCGCCAGTCCTGACAGAGGGGCGGCTGTTCTAGACTGGCCTGGGCGGAAGGAGCATCATGCGCATCGCACAATTGGCGAACTTTGTCGGACCAACCTCAGGGGGTTTGCGTCGAGCGGTCGACAAGCTCGGGAGAGGGTACGTTCAGGCAGGGCACGACAGGCTGTTGATCATTCCCGGCCCCGAGGACGGGATTGACATTGGTGAGGCCGGAACGATCGTCACCATCGGTTCGCCGGCTTTAGCGTCCGGCTATCGTCTGGTGGTGGATGTGCGCAAGGTTCGGCAAGTGCTGGAGCGCTTCGGACCGACGTCGATCGAAGTGTCGGACAAGTGGACGATGACGGCGGCGGGTTTGTGGGCCAAGAAACGCGGTGTGCCGTCGATCCTGTTCTCTCACGAGCGGCTCGACGACATGGCGAGCATGTTCTTGGAGGTGGAAGTCTCTGATCAGATTCATGCGCTGAATCGACGACTGGCGCGAGTCTACGATCGGGTGGTGGTCACCACTCACTACAGTGCCGGAGAATGGCTCAGCACCCAGGCTCGCTTGGTGGTTCAGCCGCTCGGCGTCGATCTGGACGAGTTCAGCCCAGAAGGCGTTCATGGTGAGGGTTCGCCGGGCCTGCGCTTGATCTACGCTGGTCGGCTGTCGAGGGAAAAGAGCCCGCATCTGGCGGTGGCGACAGCGGTGGAACTGAATCGTCGTGGAGTCGACGTCCAACTTCACCTGTATGGCACGGGTCCGCATTTGGATGAGTTGCGGGCCATCGCCGGCGACGCACCGGTCTTTTTCCACGGGTATGTCGACTCTCGGGCGATGCTGGCCGAGGCCTACCGAGCCGCTGACATCGCGCTGTGTGTCTGTCCAGCGGAGACCTTCGGGTTGTCGGTGTTGGAGGCGCTGGCCTGCGGTACCCCGGTGGTCACCGCTGACCGCGGGGGCGCGCGGGAATTGGTCGACTCCAGTTGCGCGGAATGGGCCGCCCCAGATCCGGTGTTTCTCGCCGACGCCGTCACCCGGATGGCGACCCGGGTCAGCGGCGGCATCGACCACCTGCGCCGCAGCGCCCGCCGTCAGGCGGAGAAGTATCCGTGGAGTCAGGCGATCAAGGGCATGATCAGTCTGCACACCAGCTTGACCTCGACCCCGTAGTGGCGGCGCGGACGATCGGTTCCGTGGTTCACTTCCGCGTCCGGGCGTTGGTCGTAACGGTGGTGGGGACTAGGCTTGGCACGTCAATGGAGTTGTTGGCGTGAAGTGGCCGACGCGTTCATCGAGGAGTCATTGTGGATACCATCGTCGCGGCGGATGTGCTGATCACCTGCCCATCACGTAATTTCGTCACCCTGAAGATCACCACCGCCGATGGTGTGGTCGGTTGGGGGGACGCCACGTTGAACGGTCGGGAGCTGGCGGTCGCGTCGTACTTGCGCGATCATGTCTGTCCTCTGCTCATCGGGCGCGACCCGGCACGGATCGAAGACATCTGGAACTATCTGTTCAAAGGCGTCTACTGGCGTCGTGGTCCGATGACGATGACAGCGGTCGCCGCCGTCGATCTGGCCTTGTGGGACATCAAAGGCAAAGTCGCCCAGATGCCGGTCTATCAACTGCTCGGGGGCGCCGCTCGTCAAGCGGTGCTGGTCTACACTCATGCGTCCGGGGCTGACGTGCCCGAACTGTTGGAGGACGTGGCCGCCGCTCGAGGTCGTGGTTTTCGCGCGATTCGGGCTCAAGCCGGTGTCCCCGGCGTGGCAGGGACCTATGGGGTCAAGCATGGTCAGTACTACGAGCCCGCCAATGCCGCGCTGCCCGAGGAACAGCACTGGGACACCGAAGCGTACCTGAGATTCGCGCCGGACTATCTTGGCCAGGTTCGTGACTTCCTCGATTCCGAGGTCGCGCTGCTGCATGACATTCACCATCGGTTGACGCCGTTGGAGGCCGCCCGCTTCGGTCGATCAGTGGAGGATCTCCACCTGTTCTGGATGGAGGATCCAACCCCGGCGGACAATCAGGAGTCCTTCCGGCTCATAAGGTCGCACACCATCACTCCAATCGCCACCGGGGAAGTGCTGAGTTCGATCTGGGACGTCAAACAGCTCATCGCCGAGCAGTTGATCGACTACGTCCGTCTGTCGGTGACACATTCCGGCGGCATCACCCATCTGCGCAAGGTCTTCAACTTCGCCGAGCTCTATCAGGTCCGATCGGGCAGTCACGGGCCATCGGACATCTCACCGATCGGTCAGGCCGGCGCGGTCCACCTCGACATGACGATAGCCAACTTCGGCATTCAAGAGTTCATGGGCTATCCACAGATCGTGAGTGAGGTGTTCCACGGTGGTCCGACGTACGCCGACGGCTATCTGACGCCGAGCGAGGCCCCAGGGCTGGGGATTGAGTACGACGAGACGGCCGCGGCCAGATTCGAGTACAGCCCGAAGTACCTGCCCGTCGCTCGCCGCGCGGATGGCACCGTCCACGACTGGTGATCGCCCGATCGTGTCCACCGATGACGACAGGGCCCGAGGCGTGGCGCCCCAAGCCCTGTCGAGCGATGTTTGATCAGATCAGACCGGTGGTGGCGGTACGCGCACGCTCGAAACGAGCGGCGACGTCGGTCCAATTGACCACGTTCCACCAGGCCTTGATGTAGTCAGCTTTGACGTTGCGGTACTGCAGGTAGAAGGCGTGCTCCCACATGTCCAGTTGCAGCAGCGGAATCTGAGCCGCCGGCAGGTTGGCCTGCTGGTCGTAGAGCTGATAGATCCCCATGCGCTGACCGAGGGTGTCCCAAGCCAGGATGGACCAGCCAGAACCCTGGATCGAGGCTGCGACCTCGTTGAACTGTGTCTGGAAGGCATCGAAGCTGAGGAAGGTCTGCGTCAGCGCGTCGGCCAGAGCGCCATCGGGACGCCCCCCGCCATCGGGAGACATGTTTTTCCAGAACACCGAGTGGTTGATGTGACCGCCGAGGTTGAAGGCCAAGTCCTTCTCCAGTTTGGCGACCATCGAGAAGTCACCGGACGATCTCGCCTCGGCCAGCTTCTCCAACGCGGTGTTCGCTCCGGTGACATAGGCCTGATGATGTTTGGAATGGTGCAATTCCATGATCTCGGCACTGATGTGTGGCGCCAGAGCCGAGTAGTCATAGTCAAGATCAGGCAGGGTGTAAACAGGCATGATGCCCCTTTCGTTGTACGCCGATACGATGAACCCACTGCGGGATGGCGACGACGGATCCCGAGGATGGTTCAGGCCTGACTGCCAAGGCCTCCAAGCCGACGCTTGATGGATCGAACCTGGCCGATTGAGGGATGCCGCCCGACACACGCAGCCACCTCGACACTGTCAGCTTCAGCGAAGAGGCTCAACACCCAGACTATCAGCGCATCATCGCGGTGGCACCATCTCGTCGGGGTTCCATCAAGACCCCGAAATCCCGCCTGGGGCTCGGTCGCGATGTTTTGAGCGCAAGCCGACCGGGTGTTGGGAGCGCTGACGGCCCTCCAAGGGTTGTGGACCGAAGATCGGGCCACAAAGGATCGACGGCGGGGAAGTGGTCGTCAGACCACAATCCCCGCCGGATCATGTTGGCCATGGGCTGACCAGCCTCGGTCCGTGTCAGCCAGGTGGTCGGTCTGTTCTGGTCGCTCGGTCAGGCCGCAGGAGGCGGCGTCACATCGCCGACCTGATCAGCCACGGCCTGGGCGGCGTCGGCTGCTTGACCGCCCATCGCAGTGGCGGCGTCGTGGGTCTGGTCGGCGGCCCCACCGGCGGCGTCCTGAGCCTTGCCGGTCAGATCACCAACCGCTCCTTGGGCTTTGCCCGCCAGGTCACCGGCGGTGTCCTTGGCCTTGTCGACCAAGTCTCCAGCCGCGTCTTGGGCCTTGCCTGCCCAGTCGGTGACGGTGTCTTGGGCCTTGTCGACCATGTCACCCAACTTGTCTTGAGCCTGTCCAAAAGCTTCCTTGGCATCGTCGAACATGTCGGACGCCTTAGCTTTGATATCATCCATGAACGCCATGGTTCTCCCTTTCGCTTCAGTCACAAATGTGACGATGAGATGTCAGTCAGATTATCACTTTTCCCGACCGTGGCATCAGATCGGCACAGGGGGTCAGCCGAGCACAGTTCGGCGTACGCGCAAGACGCGAAAACCTCTGGATGACCCGAGGCGCTCCACTGCCCAACCGTTCGACTCCAGCCAACTGTGCAGTGAATCGGCCCCCAGGTTTTTGCCGACCACAAATGTGGCCGACCCATCCGGGGTGAGCAGGGGCAGCCAAGAGTGGAGCAGGTCATGCAGGGCTGGCTTGCCGATTCGAATCGGCGGGTTGGACCAGATCTCGTCGAATCCTTCGGACGGCGCCCAGGCGCGTTCGGTTAGACGTGGATCCTCGTCGTGGACCTGGACCCGGTCGGCGACATGGAGCAGCTCAGCGTTGCGCGCGGTCAATTCGATGGCCCGATGATTGGTGTCGACAGCGTCGATCCTGGCTTGGGGACACTCGATGGCCAATGCCATGGCGATCGGGCCGACACCGCATCCGAGGTCGAGGAAACGGGCTGGTCGGTCGAGTGGCGGGGCAGCGATGCGGAACAGGACCGAGGTTCCCACGTCCAGTCGATTGGCGGAGAACACTCCCGTCGCCGATTCGAACTGGTAGTCGCGTCCCCAGATGGTCGCTTCGACGATATGACGCGGCGCTTGGCCCTGGGGTGTGTGGAAGTAATGGCTCATCGTGGGTCTCCACAATCACAATCGCGGCGATGGCGAGCCGAAGCGACGCGCTCGGGCCACTGGTCGGGTGGGGGATAGGTGACTTCTTCCAAGGTGAGACCGTGGGCGGGCATGACCACGATGTCGCCGGCTCGATGATCGGCGTCGAGTTGGCTGACGAGCCACGACGGGTCACGATGGCCCCGTCCGACGTCGACCAGCCCGCCGACCAGCGAGCGCACCATGGAGTGGCAGAACGCGTCGGCCATGACGGTGATCTCGATCCGGCGGTCATCGTGGCGGCGCGGTTCGAGACGCAGCAGCCGCCGAATGGTTGTGCCGCCCGCTTTGGGACGACAGAAAGCGGCGAAGTCATGCAGTCCGAGCAGGCGGTCGGCTGCGGCCGCCATCGCGTCGACGTCGAGTCGATGAGGGTACGCCACGATGAAGTTGGCGGTCAGAGGGTCGACGGCGGTCCACTGATCCCACAGGCGGTAGACGTATCGGCGCTGGATGGCGGCGAACCGGGCGTCGAAACTGTCCGGACACGCCTGGATCTTGTGGACGGCGATGTCGTCGGGCAGCGCGCGTGGCAGCCGAGTCGACAGCGCCTCGTCGGTGGGGATGTGGCCGAAGCGGGACTGCCAGACCGTGTCAGGCAGGTCCAGATGTGCCACTTGGCCGCGCGCGTGGACTCCGGCGTCGGTACGCCCGGCGCAGACTGTCGAGACCGGCTCCTCCAGGCGCAACACCTGGGCGATAGTGGATTCCACCACGCCTTGGACCGTACGCAATCCGGGTTGGCGAGCCCACCCGGAGAAGTGGGTCCCCGCATAGGCCAGATCGATCCGAATCCTCATCGTCAACCCTCCGCGATCGTACGGTAGGTGAAATCATGGATGACGCGACCAGCCTCCAGGCCACGGCGCTCGAACTTCGTGATCGGCCGCGACACGAATCGGGTCGTGTCGACCAGGCGGAAACGCGGGTCCGTCGCGAAGGCTTCGGGGATCGCTTCGGCATACGACGGCCAGTCGGTCGCTAGGCGCACTGTTCCTCCCAGGACCACAGTGTCGCCGGCCAAGTGGACGAATTCGGGGTCGATCAGGCGACGTTTGTGGTGCCGCTTCTTCGGCCAAGGGTCGGGGAAGAAGATCCACAACTCCGTCACACTGTGTTGGGTGAACAAGTGACGAAGCCCCCCGACTGCGTCGGCGTTGACCATGCGAATGTTGGTCCGGTGGTGTTCGGCGATCTGCCCCAAAGTGATCGCCAATGACGCTTCGAAGACTTCGAAACCGATGAAGTTGGTGTCTGGTTTAGCCTCGGCGGCGGCGATCAGAGTCTGTCCGTGACCGGAACCGATTTCAACGACCACAGGGCCGGAGCGTCCGAAAATCGCGTCGAGATCGAGCTGGGGCTGTTCGGCGACTGAGGTGGCCAAGTCCTCGTGCTCGACGTCGATCACCCACTGCGGGGCGTACCGTTCTAGCCACGTCCGCTGAGACGTCGTCATGCGCGGGCTGCGGCGTACGTAGCTGACGACCGACCGGCGCGGTCGGGGTGTCTCAGACGGTGATTGGGGTTTCGTCACAGGGGAATCTTGCCACATCGGGGTTCACCAGGATGCGCGGGTCGCCGGGCGAGGTGGGCTTTGGGCTCGATCTCACCGGACTCAGACGGTCCGAAGCTCGGACGATGGCCGGGAGGTTGGCGATCTGGTGCAGCCTCGATCGCGGCGGGGTTGGGGCAGACAGTAGGCTGGAGGGATGGGTCACGGCTTCCTGTTTCTGTCCACGTTCGTCACACTGTGGGTCATCCTCGACCCCCCAGGTTTGTTGCCGGTTTTCATTGGTCTGACGCGAACCATGACTGCCACCCAACGCAACCAGGCCGCTCTGAAAGCCTCGTTGGTGGCATTGGCGATCATCGCGGTGTTCGCGGCTTTCGGACAGTTCATTTTGGATTATCTGACGATTTCGGTGGCCGCGCTGCAAACCTCCGGTGGGCTGTTGTTGCTGATCGTCGCCTTACAACTGCTGATGGGTGAACATGATCAGGTCGACGAGTCGAAGACGCGGACCATCAATGTGGCGATCGTCCCGTTGGGGACCCCGCTGTTGGCCGGCCCCGGCGGCATCGTGGCGATGATGGTCGCGGTCCAACACGCCGATGGGATCGATTACCTGGTGGTCGCGGCCTCCCTGGTCGCGGCGATGGGGGCGGTGTTCCTGTTCTTGCGCTTCGCGGCTGGCATCCACCGCTTCTTGCGTGATTCGGGCACGATTCTGCTGACGCGCATCGCCGGGGTCTTGCTGGCGGCGATCGCGGTTCAGATGATGGCTGACGGCATCCGAGGATTCATCGGAGCCTGACAAACACGAAGGGCCGGCGCCGTAGCACCGACCCCTCGATGGGCTGGCGGTTTCCGCTCACCCATGAAGACCTGTCATCTCAGTTGTCATCGCCTGGGATCTTGTCCTTCAGGAAGTCCTGGACTTGGTCGACCTTGTCGGCGAACTGGCCGCCCGTCTTGGAGTCGATGAAGTCACCTACCTTGTCGATGCCTTCCTTGATCTTGTCTTCGTGACCGGAAAGCGCTCCGCTGAGTTGATCAGCTATGCCCATTGTCCGTCACCTCCCTTCTCTCGGGTGGGTCATCACTGGCCCACGATCCATGGCTTGATGCCAGCACTTATCGTACACCATGATGTGGCTGGGGCGCGGGCGCGCATGGGAGAATGTCCGGATGACATTACCGGTGATCGTTCTGGTCGGCGCGACGGCGACCGGCAAATCCGGACTGGCGATCGACTTGGCGGTCGAACTAGGGCGGGGCGGGCTTCCCACCGAAGTGGTCAACGCCGACTCAATGCTGGTCTATCGTGGGATGGACATCGGCACGGCCAAGCCGACCTTGGCTGAGCGTCGCGGAATCCCGCATCACATGATCGACATCATGGAGATCGATCAGGCTGCGTCTGTGGCTCAATTTCAGGTGTTGGCCCGGGCGGCGATTGAGCGGTGCCGCGAGCGTGGAGTCATGCCGATCGTGGTGGGTGGATCAGCCCTGTATCTGCACGCCATCATCGATCAGTTCGACTTTCCGCCGTCTGATCCGCAGGTACGCGCCGACCTGGAGGCTGCGGCTGACCAGCAGGGCACGGCTGTGCTCTACGAACGGTTGATGGCCAAAGACCCAGCCGTGGCCGCTGCGATCCAGCCAGGCAACACTCGGCGGATCATCCGCGCGTTGGAATCGATTCAGCTGACCGGCGGCTTCCATTCGACCCTGCCGACTTGGCGCTACGCCGTGCCTGGAGTCATTCAGATCGGGATCCAGATCGAGCGTGACGCCATGGATCGTCGGATCGCCGAGCGGGTGGAGCGGATGTGGCAGGCCGGATTCGTCGACGAGGTGCGCGGGTTGGCGGAACGCGGTTTGGCCAGCACCCCGACCGCGTCGCGTGCGATCGGTTATCGCCAGATTCTCCAAGGATTGGATCACGACATCACGATGGAGCAGGCCAAGCAGGCGACCATCATCAAGACCCGGCAGTTCTCGCGCAAGCAGTTGTCATGGTGGCGTCGTGACGAGCGGGTGACCTGGTTCCCGGTCGGAGTCGACGCGCAGCAGTTGATCCCGATGGTGACCCGGGACAACGGCTGACAGGTGGCCTGGGACTTTCCGACTTCACCACCCAAGTCAGATGGAGGTGGCTCGGCGCGACGGCTGAGAGCTGGCCTGGAGGCGTGCGTCGCGGTGAGGACAGCCCCCGAGGCGGTCCGAGATATCTGATCCCTTGTGCGTTTCCCGGTTGGTGTGAAAGTGTGGGTCCATGCGCACTTGGTCATTCGCCAAAGGACATGGGACGCTGAACGACTTCGTCCTGATCAAAGACCGTTCAGGCATGCTCAACCCTAGTGCCGAGGATGTGGCGTTCCTGTGCGATCGCCGCCGCGGCATCGGGGCTGACGGTTTTCTGCGGGCCGTGTCCTCCGACAAGATGACTGAATGGAATGGCCCGGGCGGCTTGTGGTTCATGGACTATCGCAACGCTGACGGCAGCTACGCCCAGATGTGCGGCAATGGTTTGCGTGTGTTCGTCCAATGGCTGTTCGAGGAGGGCCTGGCGGCGGGCACCAGCGTGGACATCGCCACGCGGGCCGGATTGCGTCGAGCGTACCTGCGTCGTGATGGGCGCATCTCGGTTGGGATGGGCGTACCGACTTGGAACCCGGTGATGACTTGGGTCGAACAGGGCGGGCATCGCTGGGACGCCCATGGGGTTGACGTGGGGAATCCGCACTGTGTGGTGCGCCTGGATCGAGTCGCGCAACTGGAGGCCATCGATCTGTCTGCGCCGTTCACGGCCGATCCGGCGATGTTTCCCCAAGGCGCCAATGTCGAGTTCGTCGTACCGTTGGATCACGGGTTGTTGCAGATGCGAGTCTACGAACGCGGGGTTGGCGAGACGATGTCCTGCGGAACCGGCGTGGTCGCGGTCAGCTGTGACGACCGGGGGCTTCACGGTGAGCAATGCGATGTCTATCATGTCCAGATCCCGGGTGGAGTGCTCAAAGTCGAGTTCGACGACGGGCAAGCGGTGTTGACCGGACCGGCCACCATCGTCGCACGTGGGGAAGTGATCCTGCCCGATGCCTGAGCCATCCATCGATCCGGAGCAGTACGACCAGGGCACGGCCGACCTGGCGGACCGGAAATCCCTGACACGAGTCGAAGGCATTCGTACCGACTTGTCCGACATCTCCGAGGTCGAGTATCGAGCGCTCCGGTTGGAACGCGTCGTTCTGGTCGGCGTCGGTGGTCCGTCGACGTCGGCTGAAGAGGTCCATCGGTCGTTCGCCGAATTGCAGTTGTTGGCGGAGACGGCCGGATCCCATGTCCTCGCGGCGATGACGCAGACGCGCAACCACCCAGATCCCGCGACCTACTTGGGCAGCGGCAAGGTGATCGAGCTGGCGGAGTTGGTCAGTGAAGTCGAGGCTGACACGGTCATTTGTGATGGTGAGCTGACGCCTGCCCAGTTGAGGAACCTCGAGGATCGGGTCAACGCCAAAGTCATCGATCGGACCGCGCTGATCTTGGACATCTTCGCTCAACATGCCAAGTCTCGCGAAGGCAAAGCTCAGGTCGAATTGGCCCAACTGCTCTACATGCGTCAGCGTCTGCGCGGTTGGGGTTCGACTTTGTCACGTCAGGCGGGCGGACGGGCCGCCGCCGGAGCTGGAATCGGCGGTCGCGGTCCGGGTGAGACGAAGATTGAGACCGATCGTCGGCGCATCTCACAGCGTCTGACGCATCTGCGCGCGCAATTGCGTCAGATGGACAAGACCCGTCAGACCACGCGCGCGTCCCGTCAGCGCCATCAGGTGCCGTCGGTGGCCATCGTCGGCTACACCAACGCCGGAAAGTCGTCGTTGTTGAACGCGCTGACCGACGCCGAAGTGCTCGTCGACGACTCCCTGTTCGCCACCTTGGATCCGACCACTCGCCGAGCGCAGACACCGCTGGGCCGGGTTTACACGCTGACCGACACTGTCGGATTCATTCGTCGTCTGCCCACCGATGTGGTCGAGGCGTTCAAATCGACTCTAGAAGAGGCGGTCGACGCCGATCTGCTGGTCCACGTGGTCGACGCCTCGGATCCGGATCCTGTGGGTCAAGTCGCCGCTGTGCGCGAAGTGCTGACTGAAATCGGGGCAGGCGATGTGTCCGAGTTGATGGTGATCAACAAGATCGACCTGATCGACGAGGACACGAGGACGAATCTGCGCGCACGGTACCCTGAGGCGGTGTTCATCTGCGCGCGCAGCGGTGATGGGCTGGACGAAGTCGTCGACCAGATCGAGGCCCGTCTGCCGCGACTGGACACCCTGGTGGAGGTCCTGCTGCCGTACGATCGAGGCGATCTGACTGATCGGGTGCATCGGGAGGGCCGTCTGATCGCGATCGAACACACTCAGGCGGGCACGCGTCTGACAGCCCGGGTTCCCGCAGCGCTGGCCGGTGTGCTCGACCACTACACTGTTGCGGATGCCTGATGAACCGGTGACCTCCGCCCTGCTGTCCTTAGCCGTGGCGCGGATCGGTGGCGCTCCCAGGGCTGGGCAGGAGCAGATGGCCGCGTTGATCGACGAGGCCTTCGAGGATCATCACGCGGCCCTGATCCAGGCTGGGACGGGCACAGGAAAGTCCTTGGGTTATCTCGCGCCGCTCGTGGCGTACTTGAACGCGCATCCCGACCTCAGCGGCGTGGTCGCGACAGCGACCTTGGCATTGCAGACCCAGCTGGCCAACAAGGACATTCCCACGATCATGGCGGCTGCCGAGCAGCTCGGGCTCGCGCCGTTGCGGTGGTGCGTACTCAAAGGCAGTGCCAACTATCCCTGCCTGCTGAAGATTCGTGAGGCGCCAGCGGACCCCGGGCAGCGACAGTACGCCCTCGACGAGGTTGAGGTGGACGATGTCGTGGACGCCGACTCGCCGTTGGGTGACCAGGTGGTGGCTTTGCGACTGTGGGCCGAGGAGCAGTGTGAACAGGGCGTCATCGCCGACCGCGACGACGCTCCGCGCCACAGCGCCCGGGCCTGGGCTCAGATCGCGGTGTCTGGACGTGAGTGCGTCGGTCCGAATTGTCCTTACGCCGACCAGTGCTTCGTCTTCGCCGCCCGCGAGAAGGCGGCGACCAGTCAACTGGTGGTGACCAATCATGCGCTGGTAGCGATCGAGGCCGCTCACGGCTGGGCGATGCTCAATCCGGATGTCCTGGTCTTGGACGAGGCCCACGACTTGGCGGCCCGCGTCACCACGTCTCAAACCGACGAGTTGAGTCCCCATATGGTCGATCGCGCCGTACGAATGGCCGCCACTGTCGTGTCGGAGGCGACCCGTGACGCGTTGGTGAACGCGGCCAGTCATTTCGCCTGGGCCTTGGACGACGCCGAACCGGGGCGGGCGCGTGGTGGCGCGGTGTTGGACGCGGTGGCCGAGCTGCGCTCGGTGATGCGCCAAGCGGTCACGGCGATCGGACACGACAACTCCGACGCTCGACGCGAACAGATCGCGTTGGCTGTCAAGCAAACCTTCGACGTGTGTGATCGGATCGGCGGCCAGGACGACGCTGATGTGGTGTGGGTGTCGGTGCGCCCGCAGTACGGTCCGCAGTTGGTGGTCGCGCCTTTGCGGGTCCAAGCGGCGATTCGCAACACGATTCTCGACCACCAGACCACGATCTTGACCTCGGCCACGCTGAAACTGGGCGACTCTTTTCAGCCTCTGGCCACCACAGTCGGCCTGACGATCGGTGATCCGGTGGCGTACGTCACCGCCGATGTCGGTTCTCCGTTCGACTACCAACGTCAAGGAATCTGCTACGTCGCCAAGCATCTGCCGCGACCAGGCCGCGATGGCATCAGTCAGGCGGCGTTGGATGAGATCGCTGCGCTGATCCGGGCCAGTGACGGGCATGCCTTGGGACTGTTCTCCTCGCTGCGGGCGGCCGAGGCGGCCGCGGAGCACGTGCGCGACGTCGATGACCGCACCGTGCTGCTCCAAGGAGAAGGACATCTGCCCGACTTGATCTCGCGGTTCATCGCCGCCCCCAAGACCAGCCTGTTCGGAACCTTGTCGCTCTGGCAAGGGGTTGACGCCCCAGGTCAGACCTGCCACCTGGTGATCGTGGATCGAATCCCGTTTCCTCGTCCCGACGAACCGTTGACTCAGGCGCGTCAGGAGGATATCAGTCGTCATGGCGGCAACGGTTTCATGAGTGTGGCGGCAGCTCAGGCCGGCCTGATGCTCGCCCAGGGCACCGGGCGCCTGATTCGTACGATGGATGACAAAGGTGTGATCGCGATCCTCGACCCGCGACTGTTGACCGCCCGCTATGGACCTTTCCTCACCTCGTCGATGCCACCATGGTGGATGACCACCGATCCTGAGGTCGCTCGGTCGGCGTTGGAGCGTCTCAGCGGTCGGCGTGACTCGTGACTGGCGTCACCTGATCTTGGTGAGGCGAGTTCGAGTGCTGCGAAGCGGTTCGACTCGCGCCGACGCCGTTGGCGTTGTCGTCCAAGATTCGACTCACCCCGGACCCCTGGCTCCCGCCGCGATCGCGACAAGGACACTGATCGTGCCACGGCTGACGGCGGTAAGTCACCCGACCGTCGTCCAACGACAACTGGATGATCGTGGACGTCGCTTGGGGAATGTGGCCCGAGGCGTGGCTCAGGAGTTGGGTCGCCGCCAACCCGAGCGCCCAGGCGGTCAGGACCGGGTGAGGTTCAGCTTGGATCTGAGCCAACTGGAACAAGCGCAGCGGCCAGGTCGGGTCGGCGTCACGCTGGGCCCGGTCGTCACAACCGACACAGCTGGTCTTCCCCGGGAAGACGAATGGGCCGACTCGGGCTCGAGTGTCGTTCAACCGGATGACCAAATGCCGCCTGCCGGATCGGGTCAACTCATTCAGGCTCACGCGGTCGGGCTCGACTGTGGTGGCGGCCACGATCGTCACCGGCGGGGTCGACGCGCCCAGATCCGCCATCGGTCTTAGCTCGCCGAGATCCGCCGTCGGTTCCAACTGGCCATGTCGGTGGGCGCCTGGGGGGTCGGGTCGATGGGCGCCTGGGTGGTCGGGTCGATGGGCGGCAGCCTGAGCGAATCGATGGGCGGCCGGCTGAGCGGTGAGGTCGCTCGCGCCGGAAGAATCCTGAGCCGGAACCGACATCAGGTGGGTCAGCATCGAGGTCAGCCGCCTGGCGAACGGGGAATCTACCAAGCTGGCGAGGTGGAACTGAACCGGGGCCGGTGGCCCGTCGACGAGCCAACCTTGAGCCTCCAGACGCCTCATCGTCCAGCTCAGCCACGGCTCGGGGCAGATGTGTTCGAGCAGGTGGTGGTCGTGGAAACCGTCGAGGGCTCGAATCAAGCGCTCCACCTGGTGTGGGACCCCATGCAGCGTGCAGCCGCGATCGTCTTCGCCGATCTGAAGGTCGGTGGCTGAGCGCCACACAGTGACAGCGGGAATGGTCAGGCATGGTCTGTTCATGTCTGACAGTGTGACTGGCCTGGTGTGACGCTCGACCGGTCATGCACAGGCGAACAACATCGGGACACCACCGGGCCAAGCAGGACAACGTTGACGGATTCGGGCCTAGTGATCGCGGACCGAGGCGGAAAACAGCAATGGCGGACCCACCAGGGCCCGCCATCACAGCACAGGTACGATTCTCAGGCTTTGCCGAGGATGCGGTTGAGGTTCGTGCCACAGACAGGGCACTTGCCCTTGGCCATGCGGGTCCCCTTGTCGTTCACGACGATGTCGCCGCTCGCGGTGCGCTTCTCCTTGCACTTCACGCAGTAGAACTCACCCTCATACTTATCCGACACTATATCCTCCTAGGTTGTGAGGACGCTCGTCCTCAGGATCATCTCATCCACCGTAGCGTAAGCCCCGCTCAATGTCAGCATCAACTGAGTCACGCGGGCGTGTCGCAAGGAACACGAGCTCGGTTCGCTCGTCCACGCTCAGCGTCAGGCTCAACCCACTGTCGGCGCAGTCGAGTCGTCTTCGGAGTCGTCGCCGTCGAGGAAGCGTTGCAGTTCATCGTCCCACGGATCGGCTTGTGCCGGTCGGTCAAGGAATCCTTGGGGATCAGCCAGGTCGCTTTGTTGGGGCATCGCTTCGGGATGACGCCAGATGTCGTCTCGGCCCTCCACGCCGCGCGCCGTACGAACCGCTTCCCAGAACCCCGTGGCCTCTCGCACCTCCTTCGGACTGGCGCTCAGCCCGATCAACGGGATCGCCGACGTCACTTTGACCGCGTTGGTCGCTCGCTCTCGGCGTAGACTCTCGGCGATCGCGGCCCAGTTCGGCAACCAGCGCCGAGCGATGGTGCCCGTGGTGTCGTCGACCCAGCCTTCGACCAGCGCCAGCAGCGTCGACAACCGCTGGAGGATGTCCTTCTGCTCCTCGGATTGTTCGGGCGAGAAGATGATCGAGGAGAAGTCGGTCTGGAAAGCGGCCATCGACTCAGCCGAGAGTTGATCTGGCATGGCGTTCTCCAGCGCCGAGGACAGCGCTTGGGGATCGACCCGCATCTCGCGCGCGTAATGCTGCACCAGAGCGATGATTTGCGGCGCTATCCAACTGATCTCGGTGAACAGGCGCTGGCGGGCCGCCTCGCGCAGCGTGCAGAACATCAGCAGACCCTCCTCGTCCAGCTCGGCCTGCTGCTGGATGGCCGACAGATTGGTCGGCAACACGGCAACGAGCGGCTGCTGCAGGATCGGCAGTCCCAGATCCGTTCCCGTCATGGTGGCGGTGGCGGCGCGCCCCAGACTCTGGCCGACGTGAGAGCCGAACATGGCGGAGATCGCCCGCGACATCAGCGGGCTGAGCATCGATTGGAGTCCGGCCAACTCGTCCAATTCGGCCGACTGGAAGCGGCTGCCCGTGGCCTCGGTCACACTCGTGGCCAACGTGGCCAGGACCGGCTCGATCATGGTCCGCCACTGCGGCAAGGTCGACTCGATCCACTCGGCCCGGCTCCACACCGTCGGTGTCAGGGGTGTCGGCGGCAACGTGGTGGCTTCCGACAGCCACAACTCGGCCAGATGGACCGCGTCCGAGACGCGGCGCGCGGCCCGTGAGCTTCCGGAGGGATCTGGCCCCAAGGCGGCCACCATGTGTCGGGCGGTTTGTCGGGCGGTCTCCCACACCACCTGTTCGTCCGAGGTGGTCGATGGGCCCATGAGACGGCCCATCATCGAGCGGAACAGGTCGGCGCGGACCTCGTTGTCGTTCAGATCGGCGTCCGGCGGCAGACCAAGGTCATGGAACAGCTTGCGCAGTCCTTCGAGGGGGTCCTGAGACTCGTCATGAGGATCTTCGGTGGCCATGCACTCTCCTTCTTCGGCTTCTATTGTCTCCCATCGGTCGGGGTACGGCCAGGATTTCGTCGGTGCGGTGATCACGGTGTGGTCCGCGAGTGGTCCGCGAGTGGTCGGAGCGACGCGCGGCAGGCGGGATCAACTCGGTGAAGGTCTGGGCCAGGACGTCGGCTGGTCGGAGCGCTACGCGGGAGGCGGGATCAGCGCCAGATGGCGGCGTGGTGCGGTCGTGGCAGCGAGCCGAACTCGCCCCCGTCGTCGACGGGGGCGAATCGACCATCGGCTACAGTTGTGCTGAGGGAGGCGTCATGAAAAAGATGTGGACATCGATCAGTGCGGCGGTGGTGCTGGTCGCCTGCGTGTTGGTGGTGTCCCTCGCCCCCACGTCGTACGTCTTATGGTCGGCGGGTCCAGCGGTCAATCTGGTCGACGCTGCGACCGGCGCCCCACCGCTGACAGTCGAAGGCCGTGACGTGACTCGGGCCCATGGCGGGTTGTTCGCGACGTCGCTGAGTCAATCCGGACCGACCGACGCGGTGACGCTGCCGCAGATCATCGGTGACTATTTTCTGCCGGACCATTCGGTGCTTCCGCGCGACGCGGTCTACGCCTCGGTCAATTTGTCCCTGCAACCGGCCGCGTCGGCGACGGTCAGTTCGTCGATGGACACGGCTTTGGCCGCCGGGGCCCGTCAGGCGGGCATCGACGTCAAGGATTACCCGATCGTCACCGCCGTACGGCAGAAGAGCCCAGCCAATCAGGTTCTTCTACCGGCTGATCTGATCATCGCGATCGACGACAAACCGATGGCGACCGCCGATCAGGTGCGCGAATACATCCGTGGTCGCCAAGTCGGTGACCAGTCCGTGGTGACGGTGTTGCGTGCGGGGGAGAAGCGCGTTGTCACCATCGACGCTCTGGTGGGTTCGCCGACCAACGGCACGGTGCCGTCGATGGGAATCACGGTCGGCACGGGCTATCTGTACTCCCCAGCTTTGGACACCAACGGAGTCGACGCCGCCTTCGCCGGATCGGCTCAAGGTTTAGCGATGGCCTTGGCGTCGTACGAACTGCTGACCGATCGCGACGATCTGGCCGGTCGGGCGGTGGCCGCGGTCGGACAGGTGAGCTTCGGCGGCGAGGTCTCGCCAGTGTCGGCCATCAACGAGCATGTCGCGTCGGCGCGCGACGCACAGGCCGACCTGGTCATCATTCCGAGGACCAACTGTTCGGACTTGATGGATCCTACCCCCGACATCCCGATCGTCGCTGTGCGTAGTCTGGCCGAGGCGATCGCGGTTCTGGACGGCGGGGCAGGGGAGCAAATTCTTCCGACCTGCTAGCCCTAGCCCGCTTGCTCGTCAGGGCTCCGGTGATGTCGTGAGTAGCACTCCCATTTGTTCGAGCCCTTGTCGGGAGCTGAAGTGGACTCAAGGTTGGCTTTGGTAGACTGGGGTTTCGTCTCTTTTGTGGGAGGACCCGTGGCAAGCCAACCTGCAGCATCGCGCACTCGTGCGATTCTTCCGACTCTGATCATTGTGGTGGCCGTCGGCTATCTCTACACCGTGTTCGCCGGTGTGTGGACCGATCACCTGTGGTTCGAGTCGATCAATTTCCATCAGGTTTTCATCACGCAGTTGGGAACCCAGGTCGGTCTGTTCTTCGCCGCCGCGGTCATCATGGCCGTGGCTGTGGCGGTGAACCTGTGGCTGTGCTTGCGTACCACGCCGTTGACCACGCAGGGCTCGCCGCTCCAAAGCAGCATTCATGGACTGCGCGGCTGGCGACGGCGCGCGTTGATCCTCGCCCCCGCGATTGTGCTCGGCTTGATGGCCGGGGCGTCGTGGCTGGGCAATTTCACCACCTTCCTGGCGTGGGTGAATCAGGTGCCGTTCGGCAAGACCGACGCGCGTTTCGGGATGGACATCTCCTTTTACGTCTTCGATTATCCGTGGTATCGGATGGTGGTCGGATTCTATCTGGCGATCGTGGTGTTGTGCGCCGTGTTGGCCGTGGTCGGCCATTTCATCAATGGCAGCTTTTTCGCCGAGGTGTCGGGACGCCGGGTGACTTCGCGCGCGGCCCATCTGCACATCGGCATCCTGCTCGGTTTGATCACCATCGGCTACGGTTTGGTGAAACTGCTCGACCGCTACGGCGTGCTATTGGCGTCCCAACCGTTGCTCGACGGCCTGACGTACACCTCGGATCATGCTCGGCTGACGGCCAACTTGGTGTTGGCGATCATCGCCTTCTTCACCGCAGTCCTGTTCTTCGCCACTGCAGCCTCGCGCGGTTGGCGACTGCCGTTGATCTCGGTGGCGCTGGTGGTGGTGACCTCGTTGGTGATCGGGCTGATCTATCCGGCCATCGTCCAGTCGTTCACCGTCAACCCGACCGAGCCGGACAAAGAGCGGCCGTACATGCAGATGAACATCGCGGCGACTCGCGAGGCGTACGGCGTTCAGGACGTCCAAGTCGCCGACTACTCGGCGGTGACCTCGGCCTCGGCGGGGCAGTTGATGTCTGACGCGGAGGCCCTGCCTGGCATCCGACTGATCGATCCGCAGATGGTGCAGGACACGTTCGAACAACTGCAACAGGTCCGCGGCTATTACACGTTCTCCCCGGTGCTGGACGTCGATCGGTACGTCATCGACGGCAAGGAGACCGATGTCGTCCTGGCCGCCCGGGAGATGGACCACAAAGGTCTGGATCAGGCGGTCCAGAACTGGAACAATCTTCACACGGTCTACACCCACGGTTATGGCATCGTCGCGGCCTACGGCAACCGTCGCCAGGCTGATGGCGAGCCGGACTGGCTGGCGCGCGACATCCCCACCGTCGGCCCGCTGACTGCGGCCGAACCGCGCATCTACTACGGTGAGAAGAGCGACGACTACGCGATCGTCGGGCGTAAAGACGGTGACAGCCCCATCGAGTTCGACACCCCTGGGGGTGGCGAGCAGGTCGGCGAGCAGTACAACACGTACACCGGCTCTGGCGGGGTCTCGATCGGTTCCTTCGGCAACCGACTGCTTTATGCCACCCGGTTCGCCAGCTTCAACTTGCTGTTGTCTGACCGGGTGAATTCCCAGTCGAAGATTTTGTACGACCGCACACCGCAGGAGCGAGTCCATATGGTCGCGCCTTGGCTGAGCGCTGATTCGGACGTCTATCCGGCGATCGTCTCAGGACGGATCGTGTGGATCGTCGACGGTTACACCACCAGTGACTCCTACCCGAACTCCCAGCGGGTCTCCTTGTCGGACGCGATCTCCGACTCGCTGACCAGCGCCAACTCGGGTCTGTACAGCGCCGGTGACGAGATCAACTACCTGCGCAACTCGGTCAAAGCTGTGGTCGACGCCTATGACGGAACGGTCAGTCTCTACGCTTGGGACGAAGAGGATCCGCTGTTGAAGACCTGGATGAACGTCTTTCCCGGCACGGTGCAGCCGAAGTCGGCGATCTCCGAAGACTTGATGGCTCATCTGCGCTATCCCGAGGACCTGTTCAAGGTTCAGCGGCAGATCTTGGCACGCTACCACATGACCGATCCTGGCCCATGGTATCAGCAGTCTGATCTGTGGAAGATTCCGTCCTACCCGGTCGAGCAGCGCACCCAGTCGAAGGAGCCGACGTACTACCTGTCGATCAAATGGCCTGACGCGCAGGTCGGTGGTGAAACGGTGTCTGGAGACGCCACGCCGCTGTTCAGCCAGACCTCGGTCTACACCCCGAACAACCGTGACAACCTGGCGGCGTACATGGCAGTCGTCGCCGAAGCGACGTCACCACAGTACGGTCAGTTGCGTATTCTGCGAATGTCGGATCGTCAGCAGATCGAGGGTCCGGGCCAGGCGTACAACGCGATGATGGCCAATGAGCAGGTGTCGAGTGTGCTGTTGCCGTACTCGTCCAGTAGTTCCTCCGCCACGGCTCAAAACGGCAATCTTCTCACCATTCCTTTGGGTGGCGGCCTGTTGTACGTCGAGCCGATCTACACCAAGCAGGCCACCACCGACGCGGCCTACCCGATTCTGCGCTTCGTGGTGGTGCGGTTCGGCACCCACGTCGGGGTGGCAACCACGCTGCAGGGCGCGCTCGACCAGGTGTTCTCTGGGGACGCGGGTGCGACGACCGGTGAGACGGAGGCTCCGCAGACGCCGGGAGAGACCAGCCCGGGATCAACCAGCCCTGGAACGTCCACCCCGCAGACCAATGAGCAGATCATTCAGTCCGCTTTGGCTGAGGCTAAGACCCAGTTCGACGCCGCCGCCCAGGCGCTGCAGCGGGGAGATTTGGCCGGGTACCAAGCCGCGAACGACGCCGCCAAGGCGGCTGTCGAGCAGGCGCTGAAGGCGATGGGTCAGTGAACTGAGCCGCCAACGGTTCAACGAACGGGTCCGTGCGGGATGGCTCGGTGAGGCCCGGCACAGGTGACGTTTCGGTGAGCCGCCGTGGTCAGAAGAGTCAGCCTAAGTCGAGGGTGGGCATCTGATCGCCGTCACCGACCACGACCACGCTAGCGGTGTCCGGATTGATCAAAGAACGGTACGCCTCCATAGCTGAGGCGGGAGTGACTTGAGTCAGCGCGGTCAGCGTCGCGGTGACATAGTCGAGGTTGAGCCGGGCCGCCGCCAGGCTGGCGGCTTGCGAGACCACGGCTTCAGCGGTGTCGAACGCCAGGGGAGTCGACCGGGTCAAAAACGCGATCGCATGATCGACTTCGTCGGCGGTGAACGGCTGTTCGGCGGCCAGGATGGCCAAAGACTGCTCGATGACTTCGCCGGTGGAGGCAGTCTGGGTCGAGCAGGACACGTCGATCGTGCCGCCTTGGCGGAATGGACGCGCGGCCATCGACACTCCGTACGTCAGACCGCGCTCTTCGCGCAACTCGTGGTTGAGCCGACTGGTGAAGGTTCCGCCCATGATGGCGAGCGCGATCTGGGTCGCGGCCCAACGTTCGTCGGATCGATCGATTCCGAACCAGCCGATCCGGACATCGGCTTGAACCGCGCCCGGACGGTGGATCAGCTGGCGCTGGGGTGTTCCTGCGGTCACTGGCTGCGGTGCGGTCTCACGGGCGTCAGGGTTGGTCCATTGTCCCAGTGTCGCCAAGATGGAGCCTTCGACGTCGACATCGGACAGGTCGCCCGCCAGAATCATCGTCGCCGACTCGGGACGATAGTGACGACGATGGAATTCAGCGACATCGTCGCGGCTGATCTGGGACACGCTGGCGGTGTCGCCACCGACTCGACGTGACAGTCGCAGCTCTGGGGCGACCAGGCCGTGGTGGAGCGCGGTCGAGGCGACGAAGGAGCCGCGGGCCTCCTGTTGTTCGATCTCGGACAGACGGTTGGCCACGATCCGGGCGACATCCTCAGGTGAGAAGGCGGCGGTGGTGACCACTTCGCTCAGCAGGGCCATCGCTGCCTCACAGCGATCGGAGGGAACGTCCAACAGACACTGAGTTGTCGACAAGCCGACAAGTCCATCGAACTCTGCGCCAATCTCTTCCAGGGCGGCCGACAGGTCCAATCCGGGATGGTCGATCGTGCCTTCGTCGAGGCTGCGCACCGTGATGGTGGCCAGGCCGTCGCGGTCGTTCGGTTCGGCGTTGATCGGCAACTCTAACACCAGGTTGCCGGACACGACGTACTGTCCAGGCAGGTGGTAGGCCAAGACGGTCAAGCCGTTGCCTAGGATCGTGACCTGGGGCATCGGGAACGCCCAGGGGCGGGCTTGGGGGACAGCGGGGCGGGTGATCATGCCGACCTCCGATAAGTGAGAACGGCTCGATTCTCGGCCGCGAGCCAGTCGGCGCTGGTCTGGGCGATGTCGTCGGTCGTGATTCTCCCGATGACGTCGAGGTGACGGTTGAGCTCCTCCGGGTCGTCGAACAGAGCCCAGGCGGCGCACATGTGGTCGGCTCTCGATCTCACCGACGCGCAGTCCAGCAGATACTGACGGTTCTCCGCGCGCTGAACTCGGGTCAATTCCTGCTCGGTGGGGCCTTCGGAGCAGAACTCGTCCCACACCGTCATCATCGCGTCCTCGACAGCTTCTGGACTGACCCCGTCCGCGCACGCCGCGGTCGCCACGATCAGCGAGTTGCCGTGCTCCAACCCCAGATCGAAGGCGTCGACCGAGTCGGCGACGCTGGTCCGCACGATCTTGTCGTGCAGCCGCGACGTCATCGATCCGGTCAACACCGCCAGCGCGAGATTGAGTGGATCGGTCACCGGATCGGCGATCGGTGGAACCAGCCATGCGGCGTACACCACGTCTTGAGGAACCATCGCCACCACATCGCGGCGAGGAATCTCGCGCATCGGCGGCAAAGGCGCCACGGCGACCGGTGAGGCGGTGGTGCGCGACTGGATCGGTGAGAAGTAGGTCTCGACCAGGTCGAGCGCCGCCGAGGCCGAGGTGGCTCCGCAGATGCCCAACACCACGTTGTCGGGCGCATAATACTGGTGGAAGAAGGTGTGGACGTCCTCCAGGCTGGCCCGGTCCAGATCCTCCATCGAGCCGATCGGCAGATGAGCGTACGGATGTCCAGCGGGGAAGACCAGGCTCATGAGCTGATCGAAGGCGTCGCCATAAGGCACGTTGTCGTAGCGCTGGCGTTTCTCCTCTTTGACCACCTCCCGCTGGGTGTCGAGGTTGACCCGGTCTACCCGGGTCAACAAGGAATCCAGACGCTCCGCCTCAAGCCATAAGGCCAGCGCCAACCCTCCGCTGGGTACGGTCTCGAAGTAGGAGGTCCGATCGAAACTCGTGGTGGCGTTGGAGTTGCCTCCGATCCCCTGGAGCAGCGTGTCGTATTCTCCTGAGGCGACCTGTTCGGAGCCGGAGAACATGAGGTGCTCGAACAGGTGGGCGAAACCGGTGGTCCCGGGTCGTTCATCGGCCGAGCCGACCCCGTACCACAGATTGACTGCCACCCCGGGGACCCAAGGATCGGAGTTGACGACCACTTTCAACCCATTGTCGAGCGTGGCTGTCACCAGCGGATAGGCGTGATTCACGTCGATGAGCTTACCGTTTTTCGCCCTGGCCGTGGGGCTGGTCAGGCGCGTCCCAACCGGGCCAGCGTCGCGTTGGTCGCCTTGATCAGGTCCTCCGGTCTCAACTCGACGCTCAAGCCGCGTCGTCCCCCAGACACCAGGATCGTGTCGTGCTCCAGGGCGGATTCGTCGAGGACCGTACGATGACGGCGCTTCTGACCCAGCGGCGAGATTCCGCCGACGATGTAACCGGTGGCGCGCTGGGCCTGGTCAGGGTGCGCCAGATCGGCCTTCTTGCCGTGGACCGCGTCGGCCATGGCTTTCAGATTCAGCATTCCAGACGATGGCACAACGGCTGTGCAGAGCGTGGAGTCCACCATCACCATCAGTGTTTTGAAGACTCGCTGAGCAGCGACGCCAAGCTTTTCCGCTCCCTCCAAACCGAAACCCAGCTCGCTGGTCGGGTCGTGGTGGTACTCGTGTAGACGGTAGTCGATCCCCAGATCATCCAAGGCGGCGACGGCTGGGGTGGGGGAGCCGTGAGCTTTCTTCGTCATCACCCCATTGTGACCCTTCTGTGATGGCCTGGCCAGCCCACATCCGGGGTCCGGAAGGATCAAAGATTGCCGAATTCGGTCACCGATGGCGGTAGTCTTGACCCGTGGCAATCGATCTGAAGCGCCCTGTCGCGCCCGACCCGTACACCATCCTTCCGTCGGTTGCGGCTTTCACGCTGACCAGTTCTGACTTCAGCGCGGGTCAGGCTTTGGCTGGACCCCAAACCGCTGAGGGTGGGGGGATTTCGCCGCAACTGAGTTGGTCGGGTTTTCCCGAGCAGACGGCCAGTTTCTTGTTGACCTGCTACGATCCGGACGCCCCCAGGGAAGGCGGCTTCTGGCATTGGGTGGTGGCTGACATTCCTCCCAATGTGACCTCGATCCCTGAAGGCGTGCCCGTGTCGATGATGAAAGCACTGGCCAACCGCTTTTTTCGTCCGCCATCCTCGATCGGAGTGACCTCCGCCCTGGATCTGCCGAACACTGCCGGAACCTCCGGATACATCGGAGCCGCTCCGCCGAAAGGTGATCGGGTCCACCGTTATTTCTTCGCTGTCCACGCGCTCAACGTCGAACAGTTGTCGTTGCCGCATGGTCGTCGTACCGCTCCTGCCTTGGTCTCGGCCACCGCGATTCCCTACACGATCGCCCGTGGTGTGTTGGTGGGCACGTGTCAGCGCTGAGGCCCGACTGGGAGCAGACCGCGATCTGGTGGAGCGTCTACCCGCTGGGTGCTTGTGGCGCTCCGATCCGAGAGCAGGACACACTCGGGGCTCATCATCGTCTTCGACGACTGGAGTCCTGGCTGGACCACGTCATCGAGCTCGGATGCAACGGGTTGGCGCTCGGGCCGATCTGGTCGTCGACCAGTCACGGGTACGACATCGTCGATCACCAGCGGATCGATCCTCGGTTGGGTGACGACACCGATTTCGATCATCTGATCGAGGCCTGTCACACCCGGGGGATCAAGGTGCTGCTCGACGGAGTGTTCAACCATGTCAGCGCTGATCATTGGGCCGTACGCCAAGCGTTGGCCGAAGGAATGAGCAGCCCAGGCGGGCGGTTGTTGCGCGCTGATCGCACGAATCTTGACGGTCTGGCGCGTTTCGAAGGCCATCCAGGTTTGGTGGAACTGGATCATAGCCATGCCGAGGTGGAGACCTACGTTGTGGAGACGATGAGCCAATGGTTGGACCACGGCGCAGACGGCTGGCGGCTCGACGCCGCCTATCGGGTTCCGATGAGCTTCTGGTCGACCGTGTTGGCGAGGGTTCGTGCACGTCATCCGCAGATGATGACCATGGCGGAGATCATTCACGGCGACTATGCCAATCTGGCCGCCGCCGGTGGGTTCGACTCCATCACACAATACGAGCTGTGGAAGGCGATCTGGTCCAGTGTGAATGACCGTAACCCGCATGAGTTGGCCTGGACGCTGGCTCGACACGATGCCAATCACGGTCGCCAATTGCCGTGGCTGTTCGTCGGCAACCACGATGTGACGAGGATCGCCAGTCAAGTGTCGCTGGCTGGGGCTCGAGTGGCCTGCGCTATCATCATGACCGTGGCAGGGACCCCATCGGTCTACTACGGCGACGAATGGGGGTGGACCGGGATCAAAGAAGATCGCGTCGGCGGTGACGACGCGATCCGCCCAGCGTTGCCGGCCACACCCGAGCCGCCGACCGGTGAGGCGGCAGCGACGCTACGATGGACCCAGTTGGCGATTCGGCTACGTCGAACTCATTGTTGGCTGGCCACGGCCAAGACCACGGTCGTCGACTGCACGCATGAGCGTGTGGTCTGGCGCAGTGAAGACGAGCAGACCCGATGGATTCAAACGGAGTTGCAGTTTCGCGACGATCCGAGCTTGACCGTGACCGACGCCGACGGGGTGGTGTTCGAGATCTGAACTGCCCCGCGTACGACCGGGCGAGTCGGGTAGGTCGAGCGAATGCGCCGACCCTACTCGCCCGGTCGTGCAGCCTGGCGAGTCGGATCTCAGCCCAGCACAGCTAACTCGTCTTCGCTCAACACCAGGTCCTGAGCCTTGATCGAGTCGAGGATCGTCTCGGGGCGCGAGGCTCCAGGGATCGGAATCACATGCTTGCCCTTGGCCAACTCCCAAGCCAGGCACACCTGCTGGGGTGACACGCCGTGGGCCTGACCGATCTGCTCAAAAGTGGTTGCCGTCTCGCCCAGCGACTTGGCGTTGGTGATCCCGCCCAGCGGGCTCCACGGCAGGAAAGCGATGCCGAGGCTCTCACATTCCAGCAGAGTGTCTTCGGTGACTCGATGACGCGGCGAGAACTCATTTTGAACCGCGACCAGGCGTCCGTCGAGAATCGAGTTGGCCACATGAAGCTGCTCGACGGTGACGTTGGACACTCCGGCCCGCTGGATCACTCCGTCGGCCAGCAGGTCGACGAGTGCTCCGATGGAGTCTTCAAACGGGACATTCGGATCGGGACGGTGGAAGTAGTACAAGCCGATCGACTCCACGCCGAGGTCGCGCGCTGATTGGCGAGCGGCTTGTTTGAGGTACGCCGGGTCGCCATTTTGCGTCCACGTTCCGTCGCCAGGGCGCAGGTGTCCGCCCTTGGTCGCCACGAGGACTTCGTCCACTGGCCCGGACCAGGACTTTAGTGCGGTCGCGATCAAGCGTTCGTTGTGGCCGACCTCTCCGGCCAGCAGGTGATAGGAGCAGGCGGTGTCGATCAGCCGGACTCCGGCGTCGAGGGCGGCGTGAATGGTCGAGATGGATCGTGCCTGATCGGGGCGTCCTTCGATGGACATCGGCATGGCGCCCAACCCGATGGCGCTGACAGTGAAATCTCCAATAGTGCGATACTGCATTGATCCTCCAGTCAATGATGGGACCGCTTCAGTCTGCCACGAACTGATCGTTGTCGCCATGCTAGGCCGTGGGTTTCCGCGTGAGCGAGCACAGCGCTTCGAGTCCAGGCGTGGCGCCTCGACGGTAAAATACGAAGGGGGAGCTGACTCGGACGGAGAGATGATGTGGATGCTCATCCCGATGATCGGTGTGGTTCTGGCTGCGGTGCTGGGGCTGATCATCGGTTGTGAACGGGAGTTTTTCGGCAAAGCGGCCGGAATCCGGACCAACACTTTGGTTGCCGCAGGTTCAGCGTTGTTCACTGAGATTTCCCGCTACGGCTTCCTGGACGGCGCAGCCTCGGATCCGGCTCGGGTGGCGGCGCAGATCGTCACAGGGGTGGGATTCTTGGGGGCGGGCTTGATCTTCGTACGCCGTGACGCCGTTGTGGGGCTGACCACAGCGGCCGGGATTTGGTTCACCGCCGGGGTGGGCATGGCCAGTGGCGCAGGGTTGTACGCTGTGGCGGTTGGCTCGACGGTGATGTATTTGATCGTCATGGTTGGCATTCGTCCACTGGAGAATCGGTTGCCCCGCTCCGCCTCCACGCAGGCGAAGATCGACATCACGTACGCCGACGGGCGCGGTGTTCTGCGGCGGATCATCGAACTGGCTGGTCTGCGATCGTTGAAGGTCGTCGATTTCACCGTCGTGGGTGGCGTGGACGCCCAAGGCACGTCGGCGCAAAGGATCACGGTCGCCATCTTCGGCTCCCGAGGGTCGATCGAGCAGTTTCGTGATCAACTGGCTGGAGTGCCTGGGGTGCTCGATGTGGCTGATCGTCCGCCGGACTGACGCGATCGAGCCGGTTCACCGTTGAGGTCGTCTCCGACTTGAGGCCAGTTCCGAAACTCACGTGACCAGGAGCGGTGTCCGAACCAGGAGCGGTGTCCGAGTCGTCTCCAAGATCGCCTCCCGACCGAGAACCGGACTCGTCTCGACGGGCCAGTTCAGCGCAAGGCTCGGGTCGCTTGGCGCTGTTCGCGAGCGATGTCGCGGGCCAGACGGCGTCGGTCCCGGTTTTTGGGGTACCTGATCTTGAGGCTGCCCAACGTCATCGTGCCGTGCAGATAGAGAAAAGGCATGCCCGGGGTCGGTGCGCCTGCGACGGTGGAGCGTCGCGATCCCAATCCGGGTGTGACAGCGGTGAGGTCGGCTCCCCACCCTTCGGGGATGATGATGGTGATCTCGCCCAAACCGCCGCTGATCTCCACCCCGATCATCTCGGTCAGAGTGCTCGCCCGTTGCATGTCAAGAACCACTGATCCAAAACCACCCTGAATCTTGATGAAGGGCGGAACCACCCACGAACCGGCTTTTCGCAAGGTGTCGCCGCCAGCGGCGAAGATCATCGGATTGTCGCTGGTGTGACCGATCGCGGCGTAGCGTTCGGCCAAGCTGGCTGGTGTGAGGTCTGCGGTTTGACTAGGCGCGGGTTGGGCGTCGCGCGGGTCAGAGCTGGGGATGAGACCGCCTGTGTCAGGATACGTCGGCCATTGGGTCATCGGTTCTCCTCGGCGGGGTGAAGGGGCGTCGTTTGACAGACGCGTCGACGGCAGTTTACCAGCGGGCCTGGCGGCTAGCGGTACGCTGGCTGGAGAGCCCACTGTGACGCCCGTACGGCCAAGTGGCGGTTTTGATGGCTTCGTCTCGGGAGCCGATGCCGTGCGAAGTCCATGCGGCCCCCGGCGACGGTGACCCGGTTGAGGAGGCAGATCGTGACAGACGACGAATCCGGTGTGGTCGTGGCTGACTGGGCGGCCCTGCTGAGCCGCCGTTTGGATCCCGTGGCGGCCTCGTGGCGCGGGCCCAGACCCTCCAGTGCGGCGGTGTTGGTTCTGCTCAGTGACCAGGCCGACCCAGATCTGGTGTTGACTGTTCGCTCCGACGACGTGTCTCATCATGCCGGGCAGGTGTCTTTTCCGGGTGGCCGCCGCGAGCCTGGCGACCAGTCTCCGACCGCCACCGCGTTACGGGAGACCTGCGAGGAGATCGGTTTGGCTGCTGGAAGGGTCACGCCGTTGGGACAACTGTCAACGGTGGCGGTTCCGGTCAGCGCGAACCTGGTGATTCCCGTGGTCGGATTGTGGTCGGGGTCGGAAGCGATCTCGGTCCAAGACGCTCATGAGGTCGCCGCCGTCATGCGTTGCTCGTTGAAGGATCTGACAGATCCGGCCCATCGGGTGATGGCTCGCCATCCCGATGGCGACCTGGGGCCAGCGTGGCGGCTGGGAGAGCTTTTCGTCTGGGGATTGACGGGACACATGATCGACACGTTGTTGAGGGTGGCCGGCTGGGAGCGGAACTGGGATCGTGATCAGGTGGTGGAGGTTCCACCTCGGTTCTCGCGCCGTCGCCATGATGGCTGAGGCGTCCGGCGATCCCGTAGAAACGGTTCGACTCTGGACCGTGGCTCCTCTGGCCTGAAGAGGTGCCCTGCGGCCACCTGAACGCTGTGGCTGACCCATTGTGATCGAGCCGGTCGTCCGAAGTCGTACGACGGCTTCTTCATCGAAAGAAACGTGATTATCCCACTATGGCGCTTCCATATCAAGCATTAGCGACATTGCGCATCGGTGATTGTCGGTTTACGCGAGAATCCTCAAGTGATCATCGAGGGTGTGAGCGGGCGGGGTCCGCCCGGGCTGGCGTCGCCGGGCGTCTTAGCTAAGCTTCGGACCAAGTCTTTGCCCATCCCCTGGTAGAAACGTGATGATTGCGATGAACCGTAAGCTCCTCGCCGGCGCAGCTTCTGTGCTGGCGCTGTTGGGTTTGTTCGGCTGCGCGCGAGGGATCGATCCGGCTGGTGTCGACTCGCCCACTGCGAGCTGGACGGTGACGTCACCGATGGCATCGTCCGCTCCCGCGAGCGCGACCGCGAGCCCGGTCACGACCTCCGCGGCGGCTCCAACGTCTTCAAGTGCGCCGGCGGTCGATCAGTCCACGGCGGGTGACCCGCCGTCCTCATCGGTGGGCTATCCGACATCGCCGGACGTCACCGTGGTGATCTCGTGGACTGACTCCACTGGACAGACCATATCGGTTGGAGCATCGGTGCCAGGGTTGGTCGAAGCTGACGGTCAGTGCATCGCCACGGCCACCCAAGGCGACATCAGTCGTACGGCTTCAGGCCCAGCTCGACCCGATGCACAGTCGACAATCTGTCAATCCCTGACCATTGAGGACATCAGCGCGGGCGAGTGGACGGTGCGTGTGCAGTACACGTCCGCTGCCCGTTCCCTGGAGTCCGAACCAACGAAAGTGGTGATCTAGATGATGTCGACTCGCTTCAGTCGTGTGCGCCGTTGCGTGCTCGGGCTGACCCTGAGCCTGTCCCTGCTGGCGGCCTTGGCGCCGTGGAATGGTGATCCGGTCCCGGCGCAAGCCGTTCCCGCGAGCCAGTGGAAACCTGGAATGATCATCTCCGACGCTGACTTCTACAACTCTGGCGCGATGAGTGCGGCTCAAGTCCAGGGGTTCCTGGATCAGAAAGGGCAGTCGTGTCGCGACGGCGAGGCTGCGTGTATCAAGAACTTCCGGGAGTCGACATCGACCCGGGCCGCTGACTCGTACTGTGGGCGCTACGTCGGCGCGTCCAATGAGACGGCCGCCCAGATCATCACCAAGGTGTCCCAGGCCTGCGGCATCAACCCGCAGGTGTTGATTGTGACGCTGCAGAAAGAAAACTCCCTGATCACTCGGTCGCAGCCGTCACAGTGGAGCTATCGAACCGCCATGGGGTACGGCTGCCCCGACAGCTCAGGCTGTGAGACGGCATACTACGGTTTCTCCAACCAGCTCTACCGAGCCGCTCGTCAGTTCAAGATCTATGCCGCCGACCCGGGATGGTTCTCCCATCGGGCGAATGCTTGGAACACGATCGCCTACAATCCGTCACCGTCCTGCGGCTCGTCTCGGGTCTACATCGAGAACCAGGCGACCGCATCGCTCTACAACTACACGCCGTATCAGCCGAACCAAGCGGCGCTGAACAATCTGTATGGCACGGGCGACTCCTGCTCGGCCTACGGCAATCGCAACTTCTGGAGCTTCTTCAATGACTGGTTCGGCGCATCGGCTCCGAAACCTCCCGCTCCAACCCCAACACCGACTCCGCCGCCGACTTTCGGTGTGAAATACAGCTCCCATGTGCAGAACGTCGGCTGGCAGGATGCGGTCTACAACGGCAAAGACTCGGGCACGACTGGTCAGTCGCTGCGATTGGAGGCTCTCAAAGCCTCGCTGATCGGTGCGCCCGCCGGATCCTCGTTGACCTACTCGACTCACGTTCAGGGGCTGGCCTGGCAAGCGCCGGTCTCCGACGGGGCGCAGGCTGGCACGACTGGCCGGTCGACGCGGATCGAAGCGTTGACGATGTCGCTGTCGGGGCCGATCGCCGCCACCCATGACGTGTGGTATCGCGTTCATGTCGAAGGCAAAGGTTGGCTCGGTTGGGCGTCGAACGGCGCCCCGGTGGGAACGGTTGGCGCCGGGTTGCGGGTCGAGGCGATCGACATCCAACTTCGCGACAAGGGTTCGGCTCCTAGTCCGACCGCGAATTCTTACTTCGGACCCTCGGTGTCCTTCACCGGCCATGTGCAATATCAGGGCTGGGGCGCGCGCGTCTACGACGGCAACGTGTTGGGCACGGTCGGGCAGTCGCTGCGCCTTGAAGCTTTCACCGCCAAACTGTCCGGAGTGGCCGCCGGCTCGTCGATCGACTATGCGGCCTACGTCGAAGGGCAGGGGTGGCAGAAGCGCGTGTCCAATGGGGCGACCGCTGGGACGACAGGGCAATCGAAGCGGATCGAAGCCGTCAGCTTGTCGCTGTCTGGCCCGGCTGCCTCGCAATACACCTTGTGGTATCGGGTCCATGTCGGTTACCAAGGGTGGATGAGTTGGACTTCCGACGGGTATCCGTCGGGCACGACCGGGCGCGGGCTTCGGGTTGAAGCCGTACAGATCCTCATGGTCCCCAAGGGCGTGGTCCCAGTCGGCGGCACGGCTGATCCGTGGTCGGCGCAGGACCTGTCGTACAAGGCTTATGTCCAGTCCAAGAACTGGCAATCGCCGGTGTTCTCCGGCGCGACCGCTGGCACGACCGGTCAGTCTCGTGCGATCGAGGCGCTCAGCGTCAGCGGATTGGACGCGTTGAAAGACTCGATGGTCGTCTACTCGACCCATGTTCAAAACAAGGGCTGGCTGCCACCGGTGTCGAACGGTCGTATGATCGGCAACCCGGGATCAGGGCTGAGAACCGAGGCGGTCGCGCTGTCGCTGATGGGGAAGGCCGCCTCAACCAGTGACATTTGGTATCGAGTGCACGTGCAAGGGTACGGCTGGCTCGGATGGACTTCGAACGGCCAAACCGCGGGCAGTACGGGCATGAGTCTGCGCATGGAGGCGATTCAGATCCTGGTGATGCCCAAGGGCGTCACGCCCCGAGGTGTGGGATCGGCTGCGGCGATCGGAGCGAACACCGCGCCGCCGTCCCTGACCGCGGCCACTCTTCAAACGGACGCTGAGGCCGAGATGTCGGCCTGGTCCACGGTCACCGCCACACCGTCGGTCTCGTCGTCGCCGACCGCGTCGACGACAGTCAGCGCCACACCAAGCGCGTCGGCTTCCGAGGGTGTCAGCACTTCCACCCCGTCAGGCACGGTGTCATCTAGCGCGACTCCGACAGTGACGTCCAGCCCGTCATCAAGCACCAGCCCGAGCGTGGAGACGACTCCAGCGGGCAGTGCGGGCCCGACGGGCCAACTCGCCCCGGCCACACCGGCGCCGACGCCAGCCGGAGCGGCGACGGGCCAGCGCTGATCAGTGGCGTACGATCGCACCGGTGAAGGGCTAGACTACGACGCAAGTTCGACGCCGCGGGTTCAGACGTGCTAATGTCTTACCCGCGACATTCCCCTGTAGCTCAATTGGCAGAGCATCTGACTGTTAATCAGAGGGTTCCTGGTTCGAGTCCAGGCGGGGGAGCATAAAATACCTAGTCAGGGCCACATTGTAACAAACAATTATATCCATCTGACCCCCCCCCTAGTTTCAGTTGCATGGCCCACCAAATGGTCCACCGGCCAAATCCGTCGTCAACTCGACGCTGCACTTGTCTCTAGAACCCGGGCGTTGAAACCAATCCCGAGAGTGTGGGCTAGGCTATGCGTAATGCTATGGCGTCGATAGATAAGTCACGGAGTGTTGTGCTGAGATGCTGTGATGCTGGTGGTGGCGTGGCACGGGTGCTTTAGGCACCTGATATGGGGAATTTCGGGGGTTGAGATGAAGGCGCGATCTGTGTTGTGTGCTGCGTTGGCAGCTTCTATTGTTATGACAAGCCTTTCCGTGGTCGCGTCGCCCCTCGCGGCAGCGGCGACGACCATCTCCGCCATCACGAGGGTGGTGGGCGGCGAGGCCTCAACCAGTGTTGGCTTCGCCTGGCACACTGCCCGTACCGCCTCGGCTTCCGATCCCCAACCTGACACTCGGTTACTGATCGGTGACGCCAGTGAATTCGCTTGTGGAAGCGCTGATTGGGAGAGCGCGGTGGCGCCAACGACAACTGATGACAATCGTGTGCGATACTCCCAAGTGACCCTGAACGGTCTGCAGTCAGGCATCGCCTACTCCTATTGTGTGCGAACGGAGGATGGCGCGGACACCTCACCGACCGCGACCTTCACCACGCCTCAGGCAGATCCCGACGAGTTCACCTTCTTGGCCTTCGCGGACGCGAATTGGCGCTCGACTGCCAGTTATCAGAACAACTATGCGTCAACAGTGCAAGCTGCTCTGGCGGCGTATCCCGACGCGGCCTTCGCCACCCACGGTGGTGCCACCGGGTCATCCGAGGATGAGGCCCATTGGGAAGGATTCGTCAACCATGCGGTGACAGCGTCGCCTGGCGCGGCTTGGCCGATCTCGTGGGCTCCAACGGCTTTGGAGTCGGGCGCGCTCAATCGCTACTTCTCCTATGGGAACGCTCTGCCCAACACGCAGTACGACACTGACAATTATGCGGTACGCGAGGGCAACCTGCTGCTGCTCGTGCTCAACGCCTATCTGACAAGCAGCGAGGCCACGACGGCCACCACTGACTGGATCACAGATCAGGTGGAGGCGTTGGGCGCTGATCGTGACACCACCTGGGTGCTGGCCTCGATTCCGACCCAGATCTATGCGGCCGCCAGCTCGTCGACCACCTACGCTCAGGCGCTCAAGCAGTCCTTCCGTGATAACGGTGTGGCGATGGTGTTGCAGGGTGGGGCGCAGGCCTACACCCGCTCGTGGCCCATCGGCGGGGAGGCGGGCGATGACGTCTGGCGCGACTATCCTGGCTTGTCAACCATCTCAACTGCTGACGGGGTGGTCTGGCTGGATCCGGGTTCGAGCGGTGCGGAGCAGAGCAATGTGCCGGTGGCGGCGACCTCTGCCAGCACTGGGTGGCTGGCCGTTGCGACCCCAGAGTTGAGTTCGGTTGACCGCACAGTAGCAGGCAAGAAGTCTTACTCGGCGATCACAGTGTCGGATGACGCGCTGACTGTGACGGCCATGACGGCAGGTGGCGAGCGACTCGACCAGTTCAGCATCAATCGCGAGCCGACTCCGGCCTATCAGGTCCGGCCGCTCGAGTCGCTTGGCCTGACCAACAGCTTCGGCTTTAATGACACCGGTGCGCGTGATGCCAAGAACAGTCGGGTCATCAACTGGCTCGGCTTGAAATCCACGGGCTATATCGACCCTTACATTCGACTGGCAGCTTCGGGTGAGAGTCTGGCTGACGCCCCGGCTCAATCCGGCATTTGTACGGCGTCTGATGTGGCCTACACCATGACGGCCTACACGGCCTACACCTGTGAACTAGCTGGGCTGACTGCTGGAACGACGTACCACTATGTCGTGGGTGCCTATCTCGATCATCGCCCCTACGAGTCTGCCGAGGCCGAGTTCAGCACCGAACCTGATCAGGTTGATCCCGCGACCGGATTCACCTTCCTCGATTTCGCCGACAGCCAGTCCTCGCCGGTCAGCGAATACGCGCCTTATTGGGGAAACACCTTGGCCACCGCTGTCAAGAACCATCCCGAAGCCGTCTTGGCGATCCAAAACGGCGACCTCACCGAAGCTCCCGACGCCGCCAACATCACCAACTGGCTCGACGCCGCCGATGACTCGCTCACTGAGGTGGCTTTCAACCCCGTCATGGGCAACCATGATTCGCCGGACGCCGCTCAGCCGATGTGGGACAGTATTTTCCCTCGTCAGTCGGTGCTTGATGCGAGTGGCTACAAGTCGTCACCGGGTGCGCTGGAATATGCCCAAGTCTATGGCAATGCCCTCTTCCTCTACGTCAACACGAACCTCACCAGTGCCGCCCAGCTGGATCAGACCTCCGAATGGGTGAAGGCTGCGGTTGATCAGTACGGACATAATACGGATGGAAGCGACCGCTTCATCATCGTGGTCGAACACAAGTCGCCCTTCGGTGGGTTGCACTCGGGGGCCGGGGCCTATCCCACGGGGGATTATGGCAACCCAGAGATCGTCGCCGAACTGCCCAAAACCTTTGATCAGGTCGGGGTCGACCTTGTTTTGGCTGGGCATGACCACAATCTCATTCGGTCGCTGCCGATCCAGTGGGACGACGCGACCGGCAAGGCTGTCTGGGATCGCGATGAAGCGGGGCTGACTGAGATCAACTCCGACAGCGATGGGCTGGTGTACTACATCCCGCGCAACTCCGGTGAGAAGACCTACTCCCTGATCTCCACTCCAACCGACAGTTCGCGTCCGTGGATCGCCTGGGATTGGAATCTCACGACCGACTATGAGTCACCCGACAACACGGTGTATTCAGTTGTCAATGTCACGAACGACAAGATCACGGTGAACTCGTATCGGACTGCTGATCCAGACAACCCGATTGACTCCTTCACCATCACCCAGGGTTTGGCCGATGTGACGGCGCCTGCTGCCCCGACGATCACGAGTCCTGTCGATGGCTCCACGGTTGGGCTCGGTTCGCTCACTATCTCGGGTCAGGGCGAGGTTGGCGCGACCCTGACCGTTTCAGACGGTGATGTGGCGGTGTGTTCGTCGGTCGTGGTCGGCGGTGATGGGACCTGGACCTGCTCGGCCGGGTTGACCGATGGGCTGCACTACCTGACCGCTGTTCAGTCCGACGCGAGTGGCAATGTCTCACCCAGCTCAGCGGAAGTGCGCCTGCGCGTCGACACGGCCGCCCCGTCCGCTCCGGTCGTCACTTCGCCAACTCGGGGTGAGCAGATGAAGGACAATGCTCCCGAGATCGTCGGTGAGGGCGCGGAGCCTGGCGCCACCGTCACGATCCGAGATGAGCGTGGCAACGAGTTGTGCGTCGGGACGGCTGACGCCGATGGAGCTTGGTCCTGCACTGTCCGCGCCGACAAGGCTTTGGATGATGGTAGTCACATCATCAGTGTCACCCAGACCGACTTGGCGGGCAATCTCTCCGACGCGACGGATGTCCCTGTCGTTGTTGATGCCACACCGCCTCCTGCCCCGGTGGTGGCACTGGCGAACGGCAAACAGATCAGTGGAACGGTCTCCGCAGACGACGCCGCGAGTGTGGTCGTGAGCGATCCGGTGGGTCACGTGATGTGCGAGGCGCAGGTTGTCGAGGGCGTATGGTATTGCCTGACGCCTGATTCGGTGACCCGCGACACCGTGGTGACAGTCGTTGCCATCGATCAGGTGGGAAACGCATCTGTGGCGACGGCAGTCAATCTGGATGTGACGCCGCCAAATGCCCCCGTGATCGACACGGCGACCGGTCAAGGTGTCACAGGCGCTGTACCCGCTCCGGTTGAGGAAGGTACCACGGTCGAGATTGTCTGGGCCGACCGGACAGTGACACCTGGTATCACGATTGACGAGGATGGTGCTTTCAGCGTTGTGCCGCGGGATGAAGCGGCCATCGCTGAGATGGTCGTCACTGCGACTGACCCAGCGGGCAATGTCTCCGTGCCCACGCGTGTGACCGTGGAGCTGGAGCCCGAGCCGACGCCGACCCCAACACCTACTGTGAGTCCGAGTGTCACTCCGACGCCGACCCCAAGTCCGACTCCCACTCCGACGCCAACTCCGAGTCCTTCGCCCGAGCCGACACCGACACCGACTCCGACGGTCAGTAGTACTCCTAGCGTCACTCCCACGCCCTCAGTGACGCCGACGCCGACAATCCCCGTGTCGCCCACACCTGGTCCGTCACCGACACCCACGCCGACGATCACCCCATCACCGACCGTCTCGCCCTCAGTGACGCCGACGCCTTCAGACACCCCGACGGTCACGCCAACTCCGAGCGTCAGTCCGACATCGACACCGGGTTCGTCACCCACACCTTCGGTGATGCCGACGCCTTCTCCCACACCCAGCGTCACCCCGAGCATCAGCCCAACTCCAGGCGTCACGCCAAGTCCGTCGGTGACTCCGAGTCCGACGGCTCCGTCGTCGCCTACTCCGGGTGCTTCGCCGACGCCCACACCAACGGCGAAGCCGGCAGACACCCCATCTCCCACGGTGACTCCGACAATTGAGCCGACTGGCACAGCCACACCGACTCCGAGTGTGACCCCCACGGTGACCATCACCCCATCATCGACGCCAAGTGCGACACCGACACCTTCTGTGACGCCGACATCTTCTTCGACTCCGAGTGTTACTGTGACGCCAATTCCGACCCCGAGCATCACCCCAACGGGGTCGCCCACGCCGAGTCTCACTCCGAGCATCAGCCCGACTCCGAGTGTCACGCCCACCCCGAGTCTTACTCCCGATCCGACACCGACGGTCAGCACTACTCCGAGCGTCGCACCAACTCCTTCTGTGACGCCGACGATTCCTTCGTCGCCCACCCCGGGTACCTCGCCGACGCCGAGCGTGGCCCCGACTCCGACGGCATCCCCGGCTCCGACACCTTCGTCCACTCCGTCGCAGACTCCGACAACCCCGCCGACCGACGGCCCGACTGACGTACCACCCCCGACCGTGACCCCAACGGACACGCCAACCCGATCGGACGGGCCGACCACGACCCCCAGCGCGACACCGACGGACGGGCCAAACACCTCCGCGTCGCCAACCAACGATCCGTCGGGCTCGGGTGCTCCCACTGGCTCGTCGCCCCAGTCCCCGTCATCGGCTCCGGCCACGACACCGAGCAATACACCATCCGCATCACCGGCCCGACCGACCCTGGATCCCTCCAATGGATCGGTCATCACGGGCACGAGCGAGCCTGGCTCCGTCGTGACCATCGCGGACGCGTCCGGGGCCGTCGTCCCGGGCTGCGACGAGATCAGCACCGACCAGGCGGGCCGATTCTCCTGCACGCCAACGACTCGGCCGACAGCAGGGACGACTCTGGTTATAGTTGGGAGTGACGAGGCGGTCGAGGTGACGACTGTTGTGCGGTCGCTGGAGATCGAGGCGGCCTACAGTGACCGCAGCCGACTCCAAACCCAGATTGTGACCGGCCGCCATTTCAATCCGCGCGAGGTGGTCACCCTCACCCTGCATTCAACTCCGCTCGTGGTCGGCGCCTTGCCCGCGGATGATAGCGGCGACGTCGCATTCGTTTTCAACATCCCCTCCGACTTTGAGGCCGGTACACACACAGCTGTCCTAGTGGGGGTCATGTCGGGCGAGGTGACAACGACCTTCGCGGTTGCGGCCAACGTGACTGCCACGCGCCCTTTGGCGGCGACCGGCGGTGGCATTGCACCACTATCGAAGGTGTGGTTTCTGGGTTGGGCCTGGGTCTTGGCTGGGCTGGGTGCGGTCGGCGTGGCGAGGGTGTGGTCGAGCCGAAGAGACCTTGACCGCTATCCTTGGTGATATGTCACCTCAGCATCCGCATCTTGATCAGCCGACCGAAGCTCAGCTATTGGACCTTGGGTCCCGCTTGGATGGGCCGATTTGTGAGACTTGGCTGGCGGTGCATCAGGTGATGGTCACGGTCCTACCGGACGTGAGGTTTTCGGTCGATCAGGCGGATCTGACGATTGGGTACGGCGCCAAGCAATGGGGTTACGACGGGTGGGGGATGGCTGCGGACTCGCCCAATCGTCACTGGGTGAATCTCTATTTCTTGCGTGGGACCGACCTTGACGATCCGACTGGCCTGCTGACGGGCACGGGTGTACGGATGCGCCATGTCCGTCTCGGGTCGGTGGATGAAGTGCGGACACGCCGCTTGGCGATCGAGGCACTGATACGCACAGCGCAGGCGAGTGGGAAGCCCTGACGGGAGCTCATCGTCGTAGCGGCTTCGTCGCCTCGCGGGCTCGTCTGAAAGGCTGTCGTGAAAGAAGGACGAGATCGCGGTCGCTGCCTTGTTCCTCACGTCTTCGTTGGCTCGTTCGACTACTCATGTGTTCGGGGGTGGCCAGGATCAACGGGCTTCGATGGTCGTCCCGCGCGATCGCTCACCTGAAAGGATCGCGCGGAACAGATCGACCATAAATCACATGGGTTCGTACTGCATGACTTGCCAGATGAAGCCGTACTTGTCTTCGACCATGCCGTACCACGGGGAGAAGAAGGTCTTCTGCATCGGCTGGTAGACCCGTCCGCCCTCGGACAAGGCGGCGAAGATGCGGGTCATCTCGTCTTTGTCGGGGTCGGACAGGGTCGGCATGATATTGTTGCCGACTTCGAGCGGCTGGTCAGACGGCATATCCATGAACATGGCCGTCATGCCTCCGATGCGCATTCCGGCGTACATGACCCGGTCGCGATCCGCCTCGGGAACTTGATAACCCGAATCATCTGTCGGGGTCTCGCCATAAGTCATCACATCATCGACCGGCGTGTTGAAGACCTTGGCGTAGAAGTCCAGCGCCTCGCGACAGTTCCCGTTGAAGTTGAAGAAGAGTTCCAGTTGCATGAGTGCCCCTTTGTTCGTCTGGCGATGACCGTTTCACCTCCAGTACCTCAACGATATCGCTCGGCTCTGTCGAACCATACCGCGTGGGCCTGATTCCGCTCACGATTGTCAACTTTCGTTACTAGCGCGCGCTCTGACAGAGTCGTACGCTGGAGATGTCGGATTGGCGACCGGGTGAATTGAGAAGAATCTCGGATCATTCTGGTTCGTCAAGTGGCAAACCGCTCGCGACGGTGGGGAGGAGGTGGAGGATGTCTTCCCATTCTCAGGCAGGTCGTGGTGACATTGCTCTTGATCGCTGCCTGGGTGATGCTTGTGTTGGTGTCCGCAGGATTCCTGCGAGCCGCGATTGTGACCCACGGGCTGAGTCCCTTCACACGCGGTTTGTTGGTTCTGGCGTCAATCGTTCTCGCTGCGGCTTGGCTGGCCTGTCTCATTCCGATCGCCGACGTTTGGTTCGGATCAGTGGCGCCATCGTGACGCGCGGCGTCGTGGGCGCTGCCGCCCATACGCTGACAGTGGCGGGGGGGGGGGTCGGTTTCGACAGCTCCGCCCCTGATTTCAGCGGCGTGTCGGGTGTTCGAACGAATGTCGCGCGCTGCGCGGTGATCTGCATCTGTTCCGTCCGCAGTCGATGTCTGACTCGGGCATGTGCGACCGCCGAGAGTCGATCAGACCACCGGCGGCGTCCCGCAGGACCAGGTCGCTGTTCGCCCGTTCATCGCGGAATTTCGGGTCCACTGCGGCGATGGGCCTTTGTCGTACTAAAGATGACGTCAAAAAATGGAAGGAATGGATGATGAATGACAATGGTAAGAAGGCCTGGTTTGGTCGCAACGGTCGGGGGCACTGGGGTGGGCGGACCTGGCAGGGAAGGCTGATTCTGGTGATCCTCGTGGTGGTGATCGTGGCCGCCATCATTGTGATCACCCGCTTGGCGCAGGGGACGTGATGACCGGGCAGGACGAGGGGGTGCATCGCGCGGAAACTCCTGACGGTTCGACCGCCTTCGGTTTCGCGTCGACACCCGCCGATGTGATGGTGAGTGTGGATCATGTGGAATGTGGGTACGGGCCGACGTCAGTGCTGCATGACGTGTCTGTGTCGTTGGGTTCGGGGTTTCATGTCCTTATTGGTTCGAATGGGTCGGGCAAGACGACCTTGTTTCGGTGTGTGGCGGGGATTTTGTTGCCCTCGAAGGGGTCGGTGACGACGAAGGCTGGTCGTAACATCGGGTACGCGATGCATCGGTCGGCGTTCTCTTCGAAGATGACAGTGTTGGACAATCTGCGTTATTGGTCGATCTTGTTCGGTTCGGGTGACCAGACCAGGATCGTGGAGTCGTTGCGCTTCGTTGAGTTGGAGGATCGGGCCCATCAGAAGGTGGGTCAACTGAGTCGTGGTTTGGTGCAGCGGTTGGCGGTCGCTCGGGCGTTGTTGACTGACGCTGAGGTGTTGTTACTGGATGAACCATTGTCGGGGGTGGATCCTTCGGCGGTGGAGAGACTGCTGGTGTTGTTCCAGAGGTTGGGTGATTCGGGTAAGTGCGTGGTGGTGTCGACTCATGAGTTGGCTGAGTTGAACGAGATGATCGGGGATGTGATCGTGCTCCAAAACGGCAGGATTGTCGGCCATGGCAGCCCCGGCGAGTTGTTGGCGGCGACCGCTGGTGACCATCCGATTCGGTGGCGGATCGCTGGTGGGGTCGGGGTGCGCGAGGCGATCCAAGCCCTCGGTTTGACCCTGACGGGCGGCTCCGCGGCGGACAATGTGGCGGAGTTCTACGTCAAGGATGAAGCGGAGGCTGCTGAGGTGAATCGTGAGTTGGCTGACCGGGGTGTCAGTGTTCGTCGCTCTGGTGCCGTGGTCGATGATCTGACTCGGTTGTATCGACTTCTGGAAGACAGGGCGGCGTCATGACTCACGCGTACCCTCCTACATCGGTCTCGTCGGTGACTGACTCTACCGGGGGCAGTTTGGCCCAGGCTTTGTGGTGGCGCCTGCTGCGTGAAGGATTCGCGCTGGTGATCTTGTTTCCGATCGCGTTGGGACTTGTGTTCGAACTGGGGTTGATCATCCCGATGGTGTCCGCTGCTGGTGGTGGTTCCACGATGCCGACCGGCGGTGGTTTCCACGGGGCTCCACCCACGTTCGCAGCCTTAGGGGCCGGGTCACCCAGTGTCGCGTTGTCTTTGGGTTTGGCGATGGCTCCGGTGGCGATCATGCTCGCTTGTGGCCTGGCCGCCGGGATGGCAGTCAGTGGGATCATGGCCTCGGAGTTGAACTCGGGCAGTGTTGAACTCTGGTTGAGTCGCTTGTCTCCGCGTTCGATCAGTCGGGGTCTGCTCACTGTGGTGTTTCTCGTCGTCGGTGTGGTGTGGATTGCCATCATGGTCGTCACCGCGCTGGTGTTGACAGTCACTGCCCTGGCGCTTCATCAGGAGGTCCATGTGAGTGTGGCGTACGTCGTGTTTTGTGTGATGATCCCGCTCCTATTGGCGTTGAGTGGGGCCTCGTTGGCCGTGGGTGTTGGCCTGTGGAAGCCTAAGCTGGCCCAAGTCACCAACGGCCTGGTCCACGGCCAAGGAGCTTGGCTGATCATGATCGCCTTCCTCCCGTCACTGATTCTGGGGATAGTGGTGATGACCGGAACCTCCGCCGGCCTGTCGATCACGGTCGCCGCCATCATCGGAGCCGGATTGGCCGTCGTGCTCGCGATCCTCGCAGTCATCATCGGCGCCACGAGACTATCGAGAGACAACATCGTCAGCTCTCTGTGACGTCGGCTGGGCGCGATCCTCGCGCGACCGCACGCGACCAGCTGTGGCAGCTTCCTGCTCGGCGATGACTAGCGCGGTGTCTCACTGAGCGCCACCGGCCGCCACCAGACGTCCATCCACACCGACGTTGACGAGGGCATGACCCACAATCGATGAACCCGGACGGACATCAGCGTCTTCGGGTGGCTGATCGAGGGGAAGAATCGAGGGGGAGTGGGCCGACGTTGGCAACCCGTCGGCATTGGTGGCGCCAGACTCGCGACCGAAGCGTTCAAAGCCGGTAGGTTGGAATCGTGATGAGCGGATTGTCGGTGGTCATGGTTGACGACGACGAGGAGTTTCGCACAAGATATCGGGACTATTTCGCGCACGACTCGCAGATCGACCTGGTCGGGGAAGCTGGTGACGGCGCGGCCGGAGTGACCCAATGGCAAACCCATCGACCCGACGTGGTCATGATGGATCTGAATATGCCCACCATGGCCGGCGACCAGGCCACCCAACACATTTGCGACCAAGACCCGCAAGCCCGTGTCCTTGTGCTGACTGTTTCCGACTCACCCGAACAGGTGGCGTCAGCCTTCGACGCCGGAGCCTGCGGCTACCTGGTCAAAACTGAGCCGCCGCAAGCCGTCGCCCAGGCCATCGAAGACGCCACCGCCGGTCACACACCTTTGTCATCGGCCATCAAGACCAGATTGGTCGAACTATGGCGTCGCCGTCACGGGTTCATCCAACGAGCCACTGAGCCGACTCGAATAGACCTCACCGGCCGGGATCGACAGATCATCCATGGTCTGGAATTGGGGCAGACCAACGCGCAGATCGCCGCGATGCTGTCGCTGACGGAGGGTAGCGTCAAGCAGTACGTTCATCGTCTGGCAGTCAAACTGGGGGTTCGTACGCGGCTGCAGATTCTGCGCGAGACGCGAGCTTTCGAAGCTAGCTGACAGGATCGTACAAAAGGACTCCTGGCAAGCCCAGAAGCAATGTCATGAGTCTGATCTAGTAGCGGGGATAGGATTTGAACCTATGACCTCCGGGTTATGAGCCCGGCGAGCTACCGAGCTGCTCCACCCCGCGTCGGCCCCATTATTCTACTCAGCCTGTCGGCATACGCCAAATCGCGGGGTCGGGATTCGGGCGTCGCGCGTCATCAGGGCGGTAGACTGTTCTGGCCGCATAACGAAAGGTGATGCTATGAGGTCTACTCGTTTTGGAGTCGCGGTCGCAGCCGTCTTGGCTGTGACGACTCTCCTGACGGGCTGTGGTGGACCAACCCCCACTGTGTCGACTGGGAAATCCTTGACGATCGGTGTCACACTCGAACCGCCGACCCTGGATTTCACCGTGTCTGACGCGGCGTCGATTCCTCAAGCATTGCTCTACAACGTCTACGAGACTCTGGTGAAGATCGACGCGGCCGGCGAGATCAAACCCCTGCTGGCGACCGATTATTCCGTGTCGAGCGACGACAAGACCTACACCTTCCAACTGGATCCGAAAGCCACTTTCGCGTCGGGGACTCCTGTGACCGCCGACGCGGTGGTGAGTTCGATCAACCGGATGCGCCAAGGAACCAGCCAGATTCTGCAGCGCGGGCTGTCCGTCATCGACCATGTGCGCGCCGTCGACGATGGCACGGTCGAAGTCACACTATCCTCGCCCAGCAATTTCTGGTTGTACGCCATGACATCCACCCCAGGCATCATCCTCGACCCGGCTGTCACCGACCTGGCGACCGCGCCGATGGGGTCGGGGCCGTACGTGTTCGACTCGTGGGCCAAAGGCGACCGCATCACCTTGAAGAAGAACCCCGACTATTGGGGGACTCCGGGCCGTTTCAATGATGTGGCATTTCGCTACATCCCCGACCCGAACGCGATGGTGTCGGCCATGTTGTCGGGCGACCTCGACATCATGGGGGAGATGATCTCCCCGGATTCGCTGGCCCAATTCTCCAACTCTGAGGCGTACACCATCATTTCGGGAACGACCAACGGTGAAGTGGTGCTCGGTTTCAACCATGATCGATCGACGCTGAAAGACCGACTGGTCCGTCAAGCGATTTGCTATGCGATTGACCGGCAGGGGCTGGTCGACACCGTCTGGGGTGGTCAGGGAACAGTCATCGGTAGCATGACGGTTCCGACCGATCCGTACTACGAGGACCTCGCGGGCGCGTACCCTTATGATCCGGCCAAGGCCAAGCAGTTGCTGGCCGAGGCCGGGGTGACCAATCTCGCGCTGTCGCTTCGGGTCCCTATCACCCCGTACGCGCCGCCAGCCGCGACCTACATCGCCAGTCAACTGGGCGAGATCGGTGTCACTGTCACAGTCGAGGAGTTGGACTTCTCGTCGCGGTGGTTGCCCGAGGTCTATAGGGATGGGAACTACGACATGACGATCGTGTCCCATGTTGAGGCGCGCGACATCGTCAACTTCGCCAACCCGAAGTACTACTGGCATTACGACAATGCTGATTTCCGCTCAGCGTTGGAGAAGGCTGACACGGCTGCGCCCAAAGACTTCGTCCCGGACATGAAGGTCGCGGCCCGGATCCTGGCCGACGACGCCGCGGCTGATTTCCTTTTCGATTTCCCCAACCTGATCGTCGCTCGGGCGGGCATCGTCGGCATCGGTGAGAACGCCACCTCGCTCAGCTTTGACGTCACCACGATCGCGGCCAAAGAGTAGGGAACCCATTATGGCCCTGCTCCGGGCTGCCACCAGACGGGTCGTCATTTTCCTCGTCACGGTCTTGGTCGCCTCCGCGGTGATCTTCGGGATCGTTCAAGCTCTGCCTGGTGATGTGGCGCTGGCGACGTTAGGTATGGGAGCCAGCCCAGAATCGGTCGACGCCTTGCGGGTCCAGTGGGGCTTGGATCGTCCATTGGCGCTTCGCTACCTGGAATGGGTCGTCGGCATGGTCCACGGCGACTTCGGCGCCTCGTACCTCACCGGTCAATCGGTGGTCTCACAAATCGGCCCGCCGTTGGCGGTCACCGCCTGGTTGGTCGGGCTGTCGATGCCATTGTCTTTGCTGGCGGCGCTGCCCCTGGGGCTCGTCGGAGCGATGGGACGACGTCGCTGGTTCGGGGTCAGCGTCAACGCCGCCACCCATGTCGGGCTGGCGATCCCCGTGTTCTTCGTCGGCGCCATTCTGACGATCATTTTCGCGGTCAAACTGCGCTGGGTCCGCGCCAACGGGTACGTTCCGCTGACCACCTCGCCTGGTGAATGGGCGATCCGGTTAGTCCTGCCTGTCGCCTCGATCGTCATCGTCCAAGCCTGTTTCCTCGCCCGCTACGTGCGCGCGGGTTTCATCGACGTGTTGACCGAGGACTACTACCGTACGGCCCGCGCCGTGGGTTGGACCAGGTGGCGCGGATTGTGGCGTCACGGGATCCGCAACGTCGCCACCTCGGTGGTCACAGTGATCGGTCTGCAACTGGCCTCACTGCTCGTCGGCGCGATCCTGGTCGAGCAAACCTTCGCCATGCCCGGACTGGGCAGCCTGCTGGTCCAAGCCGTCAGGCGGCGAGACTTGATGGTGGTCCAAGGCGTCGGCATGTTGCTGGTGGCCGCCGTTCTGACCGTGAACTTCCTGGTGGATCTGGCCTATCTGGCGATCGACCCGCGCCTGAAACGGGGGGGACGCTCATGAAAAAGCTGACAGTCATCATTGGCTTGGTCTGCTCCGGCCTGGTGGTGGTGGCGGCGCTGGTGTCGCTGGTGTGGACCCCGTTCGATCCGCGCAAAGTCGACGGACCAGCCCGGTTCGCTCCGCCAGGTTGGCCCCACGTGTTGGGAACCGACGCCTTCGGCATCGACACGGCCTCGCGTCTGTTGGTCGGCGCTCAAACCACGCTGCTGGTCGGGGTGGTCGCCGTGGCGCTGGCCGCGGTCATCGGTGTGCCTTTGGGTGTCTTCGTCGGCATGGGACACCGGATCGCCGGCGAGGTTGTCGCCCGCGCCTCCGATATCCTGTTCGCTCTGCCCGCCCTGCTGTTGGCGATTCTGTTGGCGGCCGCGCTGGGCGCTTCGGTGACCACCGCCGCAGTCGCGATCGGGATCGCCACCATCCCGGTGTTCCAGCGGATGGCTCGGGCCGCCACCTTGACGGTGATGAGTCAGGACTACATTTTGGCGGCCCAGGTCTCGGGCATCCCGGGCGGGGTGATCGCCATCCGTCATGTGCTGCCCAACATCACCCCGGTCCTGGGAGTCCAAGCCGCGGCCTCCTTCTCGATGGCGATTCTGGCCGAGGCTGGCCTGTCGTACCTCGGCTTGTCTGCTCCACAATCGACGCCGACCTGGGGTCGGATGCTGCATGACGCCAACCTCTATGCTGCTCCCATCCAGGCGGTCATCCCCGGGGTGGCGATCGCGGTTGCCGTGCTCGGCTTCAACCTGCTCGGAGACGGGGTGCGCGACTACTTGGATCCGCGGATGAAGGAGTTGCGGTGAGTGTGTTGCGCGTTCGCGACTTGACAGTGTCCTTCGGGCGACGCCACCTCGTGGCCGTCGATCAGGTCAGTCTCGACATCGAACCTGGACAGCGACTGGGGTTGGTTGGCGCTTCCGGGTCGGGCAAGACCGTGTTGGCGTCGACGATCATCGGACTGCTGCCCGACAACGCCCATGTCGACGGATCGGTCACGTTCGATGGTCAAGAGTTGACGACCTTGCCCGATCGGGAGTTCTCTGCCATCCGGGGCAAAGACTTGACGATGGTGTTTCAAGAGCCGATGACCGCGCTCGATCCGACGATGCGGGTGGGCCGTCAGGCCGCCGAACTGGTGGCCTTGCATTCCGAATCTTCCCAGGGCACGACTCGTCAGCTGGTGGTGGACGTCTTCGACCGGGTCGGTTTGGATCAAGCCTCCCGAATCGTCGACGCCTACCCTCATGAACTGTCCGGTGGTCAACGTCAGCGGGTCATCATCGCGATGGCGTTGATCAACCGGCCGAGTCTGGTGATCTGTGACGAGCCGACCACGGCGTTGGACGCCACGGTTCAAGCGAAAGTGCTGCGTTTGTTGGATGAAGAACTGGCCAGTGTCGACGCCGCCTGTCTATTCATCTCCCACGACTTGGGATTGGTGGCGTCGCTGTGCTCCGACGTCGCGGTGATCCACGCCGGCCGTATCGTGGAGCGAGGCCGAACCGAGCAGGTGTTCCATCACCCCAGCCATCCGTACACCGCAGGCCTGGTCGCCACGGCCAGCATCGACAAGGTACGCCCCGGTGAGCGTCTGCCGGTCATCGAAGACTTCTTCGACCCGTCCACGGTCGACTCGGCCCCGCCGTCGGAGTCGACCAATCGACCACATCGACGAATCCGGCGGTCACGATGAGCGTTTTCGGATTGAATGACGTGTCGGTGCGGTTCGGTGGTCGGCGACGCAGCGTGGAGGCTCTGCGAGGAGTCGACCTGGTGATCGAGGAGCATGAGCGGTGGGGAATCGTGGGGGAGTCTGGCTCGGGTAAGACGACCCTGCTGAAGCTGCTGGCGGGTTTGGAAGCGCCGACCTCGGGCAGTTTGACCTTCTTCGATGCCGCGCTGGATCTTCGTCGTCGCGAGACGATGGCGAAACTGCGCTCCTCGGTTCAGATGGTGTTCCAGGATCCGAGGGGGTCGCTCGATCCAAGGATGACGATCGCCGACATTGTCGCCGAACCACTGCGCTCACCCCTGCTGCGCGGGCGCGGCGATGTTCCGCGTGACCGGGCGGCCCGAGTCGACGAGGTGCTTGAGGCGGTCGGTTTGGATCGGTCGGCCAAGTCGTTGTATCCCCATGAGTTCTCCGGTGGCCAACGTCAACGGATCGCCTTGGCCCGGGCTCTGGCGCCGCGTCCGAAAATCCTCCTGGCCGACGAGCCGGTGTCGGCGTTGGACGTCAGCGTACGAGCCCACGTCCTCAACCTGGTGAACGACCTGGTCGATTCGATGGGTTTGACCCTGGTGATGGTCACCCATGATCTGGCGGTGGTCCGCCACACGTGCGACCATGTCGGTGTGCTGCGTCACGGTCAGCTGGTCGAGGTCGGTGCCACCGGCGAGGTGATGGACCACCCACGCCAGGCGTACACCAAAGAGCTGATCAACGCTGTCGCCCGGCTGGACGTCTGACACCCACGCGAGGACACAGGTCGTCCTCAGCGCGAACTGGCTCGAGTCCAGGCAGCCGCTGACATCAGTGATCCCCCGGCAGGTGGACACCTAGGCCCGCGCTGGTCTGTGGCTGGCACAATAGACCCTCGTGAAAGCTCTTCTGTTGGAGAATATCCATGAGTCCGCCGTACGCCTTCTGACCGATCGTGGCATCGAGGTCGAGACCCGCTCGGGAGCTCTGGATGGAGCCGATCTCGTGGCGGCCTTGGATGGAGTGGACCTGTTGGGGATTCGGTCCCGCACTCATGTGACCGCCGAGGTGATCGAGGCCTGCCCCTGGTTGAGCGCGGTTGGAGCCTTCTGCATCGGGACGAATCAGATCGACCTCACGGCAGCTTCCGAATCGGGGTTGGCGGTGTTCAACGCGCCTTTCTCTAACACCCGTTCGGTGGTGGAACTCGCCATCGGTGAGATCATCTGTCTGGCCCGTCACTTGACAGACCAGAACCACCGGATGCAGCAAGGCTTGTGGGTGAAATCGGCTGCTGGCTCCCACGAGCTGCGCGGTCGTACGTTGGGCATCGTCGGCTACGGCAACATCGGATCACAGTTGTCGGTGGTGGCCGAGGCCTTGGGTATGCGGGTGGTGTTCTTCGACATCGTTGACAAGCTGGCCCTGGGCAACGCTCATCGCTGCGCTGATCTGAATGAGCTGCTGTCGCAGTCGGATTTTGTCAGCCTGCATGTCGACGGTCGTTCCACCAACACCGGCTTCTTCGGCGCTGAACAGTTCGAAGCTATGAAGGCTCGCGCTCATCTGATCAACCTGTGCCGTGGCTCAGTGGTCGACCATGAGGCGTTGAAGGCCGCCTTGACGGCGGGCCGTCTGGCCGGAGCCGCCATCGACGTTTTCCCTGATGAGCCAGCCGAGTCTGGCGATCCGTTCAGCTCGATCCTGCAGGGCCTCGACAATGTCATTTTGACTCCGCACATTGGTGGTTCCACTCAGGAAGCCCAGGAAGACATCGGTCATTTCGTCGCAGGCAAGCTGGCGGATTACGCGTTGTGGGGTTCGACCATCATGTCGGTCAACCTGCCCGAGGTGGCCGCGCAGGCGGTCGGCAAATGCCGCATCGTCCATCTGCACTCCAATGTCCCAGGTGTGTTGGCCCAAGTCAACACCATTTTCGGCTCACACCATGTCAACGTTGAGGCGCAGCAGTTGGCGACCAGGGAGACTGTGGGCTACGTCGTGACCGATCTGGATCGGTTCGAGAATCATGGGCTGTTGGAGCAGTTGCGCGCGTTGCCCGAGACGATTCGGGTGTCCTCGCTCGACCCGGCCTGACCGCCACGCCGAGTGCCGCGCCATCGACACATCGCGGCTATCGCGTCGATGTCATGTCCGACGCGCATCGTCGTCGCCCAACCGGTCGCGGAAGGGCTCGAGCCTGAATCGCGACGATCCTTCGGCGTGGGACTAGGTCGGACGCGATAGGGTGAGTGTGTCAGTGAAGACCACGCCAACGAAGAGGGTAGCTGTGAAACTGAACACGCGACGGACGATTCTGGTCGGGTTCGCATTCTTGTCGATCTGCGCGTTCTGGCAGATGTACAACAGTGTCATTCCATTGATTCTGACCGACACTTTCCACTTGCCCGAGACCTGGTCGGGTGTGATCATGGCAGCCGACAACGTGCTGGCGCTGTTCCTGCTGCCGTTGTTCGGCGCGATCTCGGATCGCAGCCGGTCACGCTGGGGCCGGCGACGTCCCTTCATCTTGTTCGGCACTCTCGCCGCCGTCGCCTTGATGCTCGTTTTGCCCCTGCTCGACGACTCGTACGCCGCTCAGCCGTCGACGAGCCGACTGGTCGGGTTCATTGTGGTCCTCGGCCTGCTGCTGATCGCGATGGGGACCTACCGCTCGCCAGCGGTGGCACTGATGCCCGACGTCACGCCGAAGCCGCTGCGAACCAAGGGCAACGCCGTCATCAACTTGATGGGCGCCATCGGGGGAGTGCTCTACTTGGTGGTGGCCTCGGTCCTTTATCACAACAAGGGCACGGTCGGGCATGTGTCGTACTTCCTGCTGTTCGCTGTCGTCGCGGGCATCATGTTGGTCTCGGTCTGTGTGGTGATGGGGACGATCAACGAACCGGTGATCGATGAGCAGATGCGAGCCTGGGAAGCCGCTCACCCGGAAGAGAATCTGGCCGAGGACGATGGATCAGGTCACCAGGTGCTTCCCAAGCCGGTCAGACGCAGTTTGGGCTTCCTGTTGGTGTCAATCGCCTTGTGGTTCATCGGCTACAACGCGATCGAGACCTGGTTCACCACGTACGCCAGTCACGAATGGGGCATGACCTTGGGTCAGTCGTCGATCTGTTTGACGATCGCGACGGTCGGGGCGATCGCGTCGTACATCCCGGTCGGGTTCATCGCCACATCGGTGGGACGCAAGAAGACGATCCTGTTCGGTGCGGGCTTGCTGGCGATCTGTTTCGGAGCGGGATTCGGCTACACCTTGGTGTGGCACAGTTTCCATCCGGTGTTGTACGTCCTGTTCGCCCTGGTGGGCATCGCCTGGGCGTCGATCAATGTCAACTCGTTGCCGATGGTCGTGGAAATGTGCAAAGGCTCCGACATCGGCAAGTTCACCGGGTTCTACTACACCTTCTCGATGGCGGCGCAGACGGTGACACCGATCCTGGCCGGATGGTTGCTGAACAAGGTCAGCTACATGACCTTGTTCCCGTATGCTGCGATCTTTGTAGCGGCCAGTTTTGTGACGATGCAGTTCGTCCGCCATGGCGACTCGGTGACCCGGCGGGTCAAGGGTGTGGAGGCGTTCAATGTCGAGTGAGCCGATTCATCCTCGGATCAAGACAGTGAGGAAGCACATCACCGGGCGTGGCGCCGCCAGCGGTTGGTCGAAGACGAGGGCCACGCTGCGGGGATTGGGGCTGATCGTGGGGCTGGTCGGTCTGAGTGCTTGGGGTTTGACCTACGGTCGGGTCGGACATCCGGCTTGGGCACGATTGCGCCAGTTCAGGTACGCCCACCGCGGCTTGCATGACACGGTGACCCCGGAGAACTCCCTGGCGGCCTTTCGCCGGGCCGTGGCCGCGGGCTACGGGGCTGAATTGGATGTCCATCTGACCCGGGATGGCCGCCTGGCCGTTATTCATGACGCCGACCTTGCCCGGATGACTGGACGATCTGCGACTGTGGAAGACTCGACCAGCGCTGAACTGGCCAGTCTCACCCTGGCCGGCACCGACCAGACCATCCCTCTGTTGGACGATGTCTTGCCGCTGTTCGAGTCGACCACGGCGTTGATCGTGGAGATCAAACCGGTCGGGGGCAACCACGCAGAACTGACCGCGGCGACGATGTCCTGTCTGGACCGTTTCAACCTTGACTATTGCGTCGAGAGTTTCGATCCGAGGGTGTTGGCGTGGCTGAAACGGCATCGCCCGGAGGTTGTTCGCGGACAGCTGACCCAGGATTTTCTCCGCCCAGGCGAGGACGCGGGGCTGGCGTGGATTCTGCGGTTCGCGTTGACCCATCTGCTGGGCAACGTCATCGCTCGGCCTGATTTCGTCGCCATCCGGTTCGAAGATCGTGGCTTGGGCGCGCATACACTGTGCTGTTCTGGCTGGGGAATGCAAGGCATGTACTGGACGATTCAGTCACAGGCCGAGCAGGACGTGGCTGAGCGGGACGACCATCTGATCATCTTTGAAGGCTACGTGCCGGCTGGGGATTGGCCGAAGAACTGACTCGCGGGTCGCTGGTGGCCGACCAAAGCGTCGACTCGCCCAGGTCGGTCGGATGCCGGTGTCTCACAGCGCCCGACGGGCGATGATGAGCGAATCCTCTTCACCGTCGTCGATCGGGGCGAGCAGGTCCAACACCTCGTCGTGGAGTCGGCCGTTGGTGGCCAAAGCTCCTGGCCCTGAAGCGCCTAGGGCGCCGTCGATCGACGTGAATCGACCACCGGCTTCGGTCACGATCGGAACGAGAGCCGCCATGTCATGCAAGGCCAGGTCCGGTTCGGTGGCGATGTCGACCGCACCTTCGGCCACCAGCATGTAGGACCAGAAGTCGCCGAAGCCCCGGGTCCGCTTCGCTTGGCGCAGCAGCTCGCCGAATTGGTGACCACGCCCGGATCGCACCCATCCGTTGAGCGAGGAGTACGACAGGAACGACTCGGCCACCGTCGTTGTGCCGCTGACGTGGATCGGTCGTCCGTTGAGCAACCCTTTGCCGGTGAACGCGCCACCGGAGTCATGGGCCCACCAGCGGCGGGCCAGCGACGGGGCTGACACGACGGACACCACGGGGATGTCGTCGACCAGCAGAGCGATCAGGGTGGCCCACACGGGCACCCCGCGTACGAAGTTGGCTGTGCCGTCGATCGGGTCGACGACCCACCGGCGCGGGCCCCAGCCCGAGTCACCGGACTCCTCGCCGTGAAAACCGTCGCGCGGACGGGCGGTGGACAAGATGCGACGGATCGCCTGCTCCACTGCTTGGTCGGCGTCGGAGACCTCGGTGTGGTCGGCCTTGAGGCTCACCTCCAAGTCCTGGGCGCGAAAACGGTCCAAGGTGATGGAATCGGCGGCGTCGGCCAGCATGTGGGCCAGGCGTAGATCGTCGGTCAGAGCGTCAGACATGACTTAAGGCTAACCCTTATTCCGTTGGCCTTGTCGGTGGAATCGCGCCAGCAGACGATCTTGGCCGTCAAACCAGTCCGACCGGTCGGTCAGCGGGCGGACCACGTCTGGCCAGAAAGCTCCATCCGGCGGAAGGAAGCGACCCGATCTTGGGACAGACGACCATCAGCCACGGCCTGATCCAGCGCACATTGGGGCTGATCGGCTTGATGGGTGCACCCGCGCGGGCAGGCCTCGGCCACGACCGCCAGATCGGCGAACGCCGCCAAGACGTGGGCCGGATCGACATGCTGCAAGCCGAAGGAGCGCACTCCCGGGGTGTCGATCACCCAACCGCCTGGGCTGGGCAACTCCAAAGCGATGGCGGAGGTCGAGGTGTGGCGACCTTTGCCTGTGACATCGTTGACCGCCCCGGTGCGGCGATGCGCCCCGGGAATCAGCGCATTGACCAGGGTCGACTTGCCCACACCGGAATGCCCGATGAACACCGAGCGATGACCGGCCAACAGTTCGCGCAGTCGGGTCAAGTCGGCTTCCGGTTCGACCGTGACCATCGAGATGTCCAGCGGAGCGTACGCCTGCCGCAGTTCGCTGGCACTGGCCAGGTCGGCTTTGGTCAGACACAGGATCGGGGTCAGGCCACCGTCGTAGCCGGCCACGAGGATTCGATCGATCATGCCCATCCTCGGTTCCGGGTCAGCTAGCGCGACCACAATCACCAGCTGGTCGGCGTTGGCCACGATCGGGCGCTCATAGGGGTCATGGTCGTCAGCGGTACGGCGCAACACTGTCGTACGCTCCTCGACTTCAGCGACGCGAGCCAGGCTTCCTGGCTCGCCGGAGACGTCCCCGTCCAAACGGACCAGGTCCCCGACGATGACGGACTTTCGCCCCAAGGCGCGGGCTTTGGCAGCGGTGACGGTGGTTCCGTCGACGAAGCAGTGGTAGCGGCCACGGTCGATGGTGACGACCCGTCCCAGAGGCAGACTCGAATAGTCGGGGCGATCCTTGGTGCGCGGCTTGGTGTGTCGTGGTGGGCGGCCGAATCCTTCATGGTCGTCGCTGAACAGGCTAGGGCGAGGCCGACTCATGACACCATCTCTTCCCACACGGTGGCGAATTCTGGCATCGTCTTCGACGTGCACGCCACATCGTCTACCTTCACCGCGCCCGACGCCAATCCGAGCAGGGCCGCGGTGTGGGCCAAGCGATGGTCGGCATGGGTGTGGAACACCCCCGGTTGGATGGGTCCTGGATGGACACGCAAGCCGTCGGCGGTCTCTTCACAGCGACAACCTAGGCTGGTCAACTCGTGACTGAGCGCGGCCAGGCGATCAGTCTCATGTCCGCGGATGTGGCCCACGCCACGGATGACACTGTCGGATCTGGCCAGGCCCGCCAGCCCAGCCACGACCGGGGTCAACTCGCTGGCGTCGTTGAGGTCGATATCGATTCCTGTGATCGTCCCTGTGCCCTGGACTGTGACCGAGTCGGATTGGCGCGTCACATGACCGCCCATGGTCGTCAGAATCTCCAGAATCGCTTGGCCCGGCTGAGTGGTCTGGGTCGGCCAGTGGGGGATGGTGACCGTGCCGCCGGCCACCAGGGCTGCCGCCAGAAACACAGCGGCGGTGGTCAGGTCGGGTTCGATCACTTCGTCGATTCCCGCGATTTCTGTTGGTTGGACCATCCATGATCGCGGCGTGGCCTCGACCAATACGCCTCGTGCCCGCAAGGCCTCGATGGTCATCGCGATATGCGGGGCCGACGGCACAGCGGCGCCGTCATGGGTCAGGCTGAGCCCGTGGGGCATCCGAGGCGCGGTCAGCAGCAGGGCTGAGATGAACTGACTGGAGGCGCTGGAGTCGATCACCGCCGTCTGGTGACTGATCGGTCCGGTGACCGTGATCGGCAGCCGAGTGTCGGAGACCACCGCTCCCAACTGCTGGAGGGCGTCGACCAATCCTGCCATCGGACGGGCCGAGGCCGCCGCATCACCAAAAAAAGTCGTCGTGCCCGACCCCAGAGCCGCGACTGGGGGCAAAAACCGCATCACTGTTCCGGCCAAGCCACAGTCGATGCGAGCCGGTTTGGTCAAACCTCGCAGCGGCTCGACCGTCCACACCGGGCCAGAAGAGTCGATCCGCGCGCCCAAAGATCTCAATCCCTCGATCATCAAGGCGGTATCCCGAGCTCGCAGCCCGCCGTCGATAGTCCCCGGCGTGTCAGCCAACCCCGCCAGGACGAGAGCCCGCGCGGTCGCCGACTTCGAACCTGGGATCGTGACTGTGGCCTCCAGCGGGCCTGACGCGGCAGGGGCCGACCATGGTCGCGGTGTCGAGGGATCCGCTTGAGAACTCGTCATCGACGGGTTTGTCCGCCCGGCGTCGTGAGGGCCTGTTTCAGGGCCTGGGCCTCACGACGAAGTCGGGCGGCGTCGATGACGGGGCTCACGGTCGCAGGCGTGGTCCGCACTGTCTTGGTCGTACGCTTGGCCGCGCGTTTGCGCTCACGCTTGTTGGCTGCGGACTGCCAGGCCCAACTGGGTTTGCCCTGGGTGTCGCCAGCTTCGACCAACACTCCGCCCAGCAGCGCCAGGTCTTTGAGCGAGCCCACAAGGCCGTCGTCGCGGCGGAACATCATCAGCTTCGGCAAGTACGCCGCCGCGAGCAGTCCGGCTCCACATCGTCGGCCGATGCCGGTGGCCATCATCAGCGCGCCGAGCGTCTGGACTGAGCCATGGATCCGGACCCAGGTGGTCGTCGAGCGGGGTAGACGCGAGGCGATGGAGGCGGGCAACGCCTGGTCGGCCCATTCGACCACCCGGTCAGACATGGGCCGAGCCTGCTCGACCAACGATTCAGGATTGGTGAGGGCCTGGACCCCGTCAACAACAAAGTAGCTCGCCAGAGCGGAGCGGGTGAGGAAGCGCATCAGACTCATGGCATCTTTTCTACCATCTTTGGCCAGGGAAAGACATCTGTGGACGCCTGGGTGTGGGCATAAACCGCTCGGTGGCGTCAAAACGGTCGCAGGATTGACCTGGGGGAGTATTCTGCTGTCTTATGGAGGACACAGTCGCGACCGACGCGGTGGAGACCCACGATGAGCGGGTGGCCCGCTTCGAACGCGATGCCCTGCCACTGATCGGTCAACTTTACGGTGCGGCGATCAAACTGACGCGCAGCCCCCACGACGCCGATGATCTGGTTCAGGAGACTTTCGCCAAAGCGTTCTCCTCGTTCCATCAGTTCCAGCCGGGCACGAACCTCAAGGCATGGTTGTATCGGATCCTGTCCAACACCTACATCAACGGCTATCGCAAAGCGCAACGCTCGCCGAAACTGGCTGACAGCCCCGAGATCGAGGATTGGCAGCTGGCAAAGGCGGACACCCATTCGGGCACGGCCTCACCGTCGGCTGAGTTGGAGGCTTTGAGTCATCTGAACGACACCCGGGTGGTCGCCGCGATGCGTCAGTTGAAACCGGAATACCGTTACGCGGTCTACCTGGCCACAGTAGAGGACTTCTCGTATAAAGAGATCGCGGAGATTCTGCATGTCCCCATCGGTACGGTGATGTCGCGGCTGAGCCGGGGACGGGCTCAATTGCGTTTGGCGCTACGACGAATGAAGGATGGACAAGATGAGTGATCTGGCGTCGATGTGCAGCTACACGATGATGCGAATCAACGCCTTCCTTGACGACGAACTCGACGAGGAAGCCGCCGACATCGTCCGCAGTCACATCGCTGACTGTGCGGATTGTTTGGACGAGGTCGACATTTGGGTGGCGATCCGGGGGGCGGTCAAACACGCCTACCCGGCTGACGAGGCGCCGCCGGCCCTGATCGCGAAAGTGGTCGCGAACATTCATCGGGCCTGAGCGACGACGTGGTCGGTCCTACCAGCCTCAGGCGGTGGGACGCTTGCCGTGGTTGGCTTTGCTGTTTTTTCGTGCGCGACGTTTGCGGCCACCTTTTCCCATGACGGAACTCCTTCACTGTTGAAAACCGAAGGACAAGTCTGCCATATCAACGCCCGTCCCGCACGCCTGGAGTCGAACCGACCGACGCTTGTCGTGGTGTGAGCGAAGACCGGTCGACTGTAGTCTTGTAGCCGTGTTGAGAGTACCCGCCTCGGTCAGACCCCACGTCAGCATCAGCGACGCCCAGTCGTCTTTCCTTGAGGCACTGGTCGAGGACTGGAACATCCTGTCCGATCTGGCGTTCTCGGATCTGATTTTATGGATTCCCGGAACCGATCCTCACAAGTTCTACGCCATCGCTCAGATCCAACCGGCTACCGGTCCGACCTCGTTGGAAGACGATGTCGTCGGCGACGTCATCGCGTACGACAACGATCACTTGGTGACCCAGGCCTATCTGACCCATGAGATTCGTGAGACCTCCGACAATTCACTCCAGGCCGGAATCCCGGTCGACGTCTGGGCGATTCCGATCATGGTCGACGGGGTGTGCTGGGCGATCGTGGAGCGCCACACCAACCAGATGGGGGTACGCGCGCCAGGCGAGCTGGAAGATCACTATCGCGAGATCGCGGCGATCCTGTTCAAGATGACCTGGCGTGGTGTCTTCCCTGATCAGGGGCATAATCGTCTGACGGGCATCAGTCCGAGGGTCGGTGAGGGGCTGATCCTGGTCGGCAAGTCCGGAGTGGTTGAGTACGCCAGCCCCAACGCGGTCGGCGTCTATCGAACCTTGGGCTTGACCTCGGATCTGGTGGGGGAGCGAATCGTGCCGTTGACCGCTTCGTTGATGAAGCAGTCCACCACCCGCGCCGACGCCCCGGTGGACACCAGCTTGCGGGCGCATTTCAAGTCCCCCCATTCTGAGGAACTGGATGTCGAATCCGAGCACGCCTCAGCTTTTTTGCGCATCATGCCTCTGACCGATCCGACCGGGCGCATCGGCACGTTGGTGGTCTGCCGTGACACCACCGAGATTCGTCAGCGCGAGCGCCAACTGGTGACCAAAGACGCCACGATTCGCGAGATCCACCATCGGGTGAAGAACAATCTGCAGACGGTGTCGGCGTTGCTGCGTCTGCAGGCCAGGCGCATGAAGTCCACTGAGGCTCAAAGCGCTCTGGAAGAGGCCATGGCCAGAGTCCAGGCGATCGCGGTCGTCCACGAGATCTTGTCGTATTCGATGTCGGGCAGCGTGGACTTCGACGATGTCGCCGATCGGCTGCTGAAACTGGCCGGTGACCTGGCAGCCGAGCGCGGCCACGTCGACGCTCGTCGCCAAGGCAGCTTCGGCGAGGTGCCGGCCACAGTGGCGACGTCGCTGTCGCTGATCGTGACTGAGTTGTGTCAGAACGCGATCGAACATGGGCTGGGCGCGAGTTCTGGGACGGTGATCGTCAAACCGGAACGGCTGGCGGACGGCAGTTTGGAAGTCGCCGTCATCGACGACGGACAGGGACTTCCAGAAGGCTTCGACGTGGATGACAAGTCACGCACGAGTTTGGGGCTGTCGATTGTCGCCACGTTGTTGGAGGATCTTCACGGCGAGTTTCGTCTGGTGCCCAATCCAGACTCAGTCGGTGCTCGCGCGGTGGTCCGCGTTCCGTTGTGAGGCTTCAGTCTGGCGAAGTGTTCGGCGCAGGTCGGTTAGACGCGCCAAGAGACGATCTGTCAGATCAGGCCACGCGCAGACGAGTACGGGCCGCACGGCGCTTCATCGCCCGGCGCTCATCCTCGCTCATGCCGCCCCACACGCCATGGTCCTGACCTGCTTCCAGCGCCCAGCGCAGGCATTGCTCTCTCACAACGCAACGGGCGCACACCTTCTTCGCTTCTTCAATCTGCAGAAGCGCAGGTCCAGTGTTGCCAACTGGGAAGAAGAGCTCAGGGTCTTCAGTCAGGCAGGCGGCTTGGTGGCGCCAATCCATTATTCTCCTTCGAGGGGCACGAATGATCACGGGTCGCTTCGTTCTCCCACCGGGTTGAGCGACCGTACCAAGGATGGCACGCGCAGGCCGAATATACAAGGGTTTTGGCAAAAAACCCGACACTCACCCCTGGTGAGGAACACACTGGGGGTAGGAACGATCCCCCTGACGCGGCGCCCCCAGCAGGATTCGAACCTGCGCTCCCGCCTCCGGAGGGCGGTGCTCTATCCCCTGAGCTATGGGGGCCGACCGGATATGGATTCTATCAGACCAAGCAGGGGCTTCGTACGACCCAAGCTCCACGTGACCAGGCGACATGGGCTGGCTGCGCTACAGTGAAGTCCCATGACGTCCCTTGACACCCACCAGGCCAACTCCCTGGCGCCCGACTGGTTGGACCATCCCACCGATGTCAATCGGTTGAATCCGGCGATCTGGCCGATCGGCGCCGATCGTGACGCCGATGGAATGCTGCGGATCCAGGGACACCGGGCCGACAATCTCATGGCCTCATATGGCAGCCCGCTTTATGTGATGGATGAGGACGACTTTCGCGCTCGGGCGGCCAGGTTCGCTCGGGAGTTCAACGGCTGGCAGGTCTACTACGCTGGAAAATCCTTCTTGTGCCGCGCGGTGGCGCGCTGGGTGAATCAGGCTGGGCTGGGGCTGGACGTCTGCTCCGGCAATGAGTTGGCCGTGGCCTTGTCCGCTGGTTTCCCGCCCGACCGGATCGAGTTCCATGGCAACAACAAGAGTGTTGAAGAGTTGGCTGGGGCGATCGACAGCGGTGTGGGCCGGATCATCGTCGACTGCGCCGAAGAGATCGAACGGATCGAGCGGTTGGCCGCGGAACGGGAAGCCACCGTGGCTGTGCTGGTCCGGGTCACCACTGGTGTCCAGGCTCATACTCATGACTACATCTCCACCGGTCACGAGGATCAGAAGTTCGGTTTCTCGATTCAGCAGGGTCAAGCGATGGCCGGGTTGCTCGCCTGTTCGTCATCGCCGCACCTGGATCTGCGCGGCATCCACTGTCACATCGGGTCCCAGATCTTCGACACCGAGGGTTTCCGTCAGGCGGCGTCGCGCATGGTCGCCCTGATGGCCGACTTCCGCGACCGTACGGCGGTGTCGCTGCCCGAACTGAACCTCGGCGGCGGATTCGGCATCGCGTACACCGATCGCGACACGGCCCTGGACGTGGGCTGTCTGCGCGCTCAACTGGCCCAGATCGTCCAGGACGCGCTGGTCGGGTATGGTCTGGATTCGTGTCGATTGGCGATTGAGCCGGGGCGTTCGATCTGCGGACCGGCTGGTGTGGGGCTTTACACCGTCGGAGTGGTCAAACCGGTTCTCGCGAGCGAAAGCGCCACTCGGGTGTATGTCAGTGTGGATGGCGGTATGAGTGACAATGTACGTTCTGCGCTCTACCGGGCCGACTACACCGCTGTGGTGGCGAATCGGCGTTCCACCGCCGCACCTGTGTTGGCGCGTGTGGCGGGCAAGCACTGTGAGTCCGGGGACATCCTGGTCCGTGACGTCTATCTGCCTGGAGACATCCGTCCGGGCGACATCGTGGCGATTCCGGCCGACGGAGCGTACGCCCGCTCGTTGGCCTCGAACTACAACCACGCGCTCAAACCCGGGGTGGTGGCGGTCACGCCGGGACACGCCTACCCGATCCTGCGACGAGAGACCTTGGACGACCTGCTCGCTCTCGACGTCGGTTAGGGTGTGTTGATTGAGTCGCAGCCACCATGGGCTTCATCAACATGCTCTAGCCCGGCCAGTGGACTGAGGTTCCACTGCGCCGCGTCTTCAGCCATGATGGATCAGACAACGAGGATAAGGAGTTCGTGATGGGGATGGAGATTCTCTGCTGTGACCTGGAAGGGGTGTTCGTCCCCGAGATCTGGATCAATGTGGCCGAGGCCACCGGAATCGACGACCTTCGTCTGACGACCCGCGACGTGCCTGATTACGACGAGTTGATGGCCTACCGGCTGCGCATCCTCGACGAGCATGGGTTGGGCATCGCCGAGATCTCGCAGGTGATCTCGACTCTTCGTCCGTTGGATGGCGCGGTTGAGTTTCTGCGGTGGGCCCAAGACCATTTCCAGGTCGTGATCCTGTCGGACACCTTCTATGACTTCGCGGCCCCGCTGATGGCTCAGCTCGGTCAGCCGATGTTGCTGTGCCACAACCTGGTGATCAACGACGCCGGGCGGATCACCGGTTACAGGCTGCGTCTGGACGATCAGAAGCGGCGGGGTGTGGAAGCCTTCCGCAGTCTCAACTTTTCCGTGTTCGCCGTCGGGGATTCGTACAACGACACGGCGATGCTGGTGGCAGCCGATCAGGGCTTCTTGTTCAACCCCCCAGCCAAGGTCGCCGAGCAGTTTCCCCAATTGCCCACAGTCACCTCGTACGACGACTTGCGTGAACACTTGACGGCGGCGTCATCGAGGGTGCTCGTCTGAGTCGCCAGTTGCGACCCAGTCGCCGACCTGGTCGCGCTGAGGGTCGCCTGGTGGAAGCCAGGTCCCGGCTCAACGGCGGGCCACCAACCCGGTCGCGCTGGAGTCACCCTGACGCGATCATGTTGTGAAGCGACTGTGCTGTGACTAGAGGAAATGGGGCCTTCGCTGAGTGAATGGTCTGGCTCGGGGATTCATGCTATGCTAGGAGAGCGCGGGAGGCATGGTTCTTCCCACAATCCGCCCCCTCATCATGTGAGGGGCACACCACTTCACCACCATTCGCGGGCGTATGGGTTTCAGGCCGCGATGATCATTGACGGAGAGGACATCCGTGTCAACCGATTTCGAGTCTATGCTGCTGCCAGAATTGAGGAAGAGAGCCTCAGCTTTGGGCATCACGCGCGTGACCAGCATGAAGAAGTCTGACCTGATCAGCCGAATCACTGCCGCGCAGGGTCATCCCGCGCCAGTGCAGGTTCCGGTGGTTCCGCCCGTGGTCGCGACCGAACCGGTCCCTGCTGCGGCCAGGAGCACGCGCAAGCCAGCGGTGGAACCGAAGCCTGTGGTGGAACCGACACCTGCGCCTGAGCCGGTCGCCCCGGTCGTGGTCGCGCCGGTGGTTCACGCCTCTGCCGAGCCGGTCGGGCACAGAACCGGCGTCGAGTCGGGCGGCGATGGCCCTCGTGGCCTGCGTCGTCGGTCACGTCGTACGGGCGGCGAAGTCGATTCCAGCGTTTCCGACGAAGTCGGGGCGCGGTTGGCCGCGCTCGGGATGGACGTCGATGTCGCTCCCAAGCAAGAGTCGCATGACAACCTGGACGATGATGGCAAGGACGATGACGACGCCAGCGGGCGTCGCAACCGTCGTCGTCGCAGCCGGGATCGTCAAAACCGTCGACGTCCCGTGGATCGGGTCGATCCGGAGCCTCAGGTTTCCGCCGACGATGTGTTGGCTTCGGTCCACGGCATCGTCGATGTGATGGAGGGTTATGCTTTCGTGCGCACCACTGGCTATCTGCCCAGCCCGGACGACGCCTACATGCCACTGGGCATGGTGCGCAAGTTCGGTCTGCGCAAGGGCGACGTGGTCACCGGGTCGATCCGGCTGCCGCGCGACGGCGAGCGCCGCGAGAAGTTCAGTCCGTTCGTCGCGCTGGAGTCGGTCAACGGTGGGCCGCCCGAGGCGGCTCGTGATCGTCCCGAGTTCGCCAAGCTGACCCCGCTGTATCCCCAGGAGCGTCTGCGGCTAGAGACCGACGCGGCCAATATGACTGGTCGGATCATCGACATGGTGTCGCCGATCGGCAAGGGCCAGCGTGGTTTGATCGTGTCCCCGCCGAAGGCGGGCAAGACGATGATCATGCAGGCCATCGCCAACGCCATCACCGACAACAACCCTGAGGTCCATCTCATGGTCGTGTTGGTCGACGAGCGCCCCGAGGAGGTCACAGACTTCCAGCGGACGACATCTGGCGAAGTCATCGCCTCGACCTTCGACCGGCCGGCCGACGACCACACGACGATTTCGGAGCTGGCCATCGAGCGAGCCAAGCGGCTGGTCGAGATGGGCAAAGACGTCGTCATTTTGTTGGACGGCATCACCCGACTGGGTCGGGCGTACAACCTGGCGGCTCCGGCCTCAGGGCGCATCCTGTCTGGCGGTGTCGACTCGGCCGCGTTGTACCCCCCGAAGAAGTTCTTTGGCGCGGCGCGCAATATTGAGAACGGTGGCTCGCTGACGATCTTGGCGACCGCGCTGATCGAGACCGGGTCGAAGATGGACGAGGTCATCTTCGAGGAGTTCAAGGGCACCGGCAACATGGAGTTGCGTCTGCGACGCGATCTGGCCGACAAACGGATTTTCCCGGCGATCGACATCGACGCTTCGGGGACCCGCCGCGAGGAGCTCCTCATGGGCCGCGACGAGTTGTCGATCATCTGGAAACTGCGTCGAGTGCTGTCGGGCATGGAAGATCAGGCCGCGCTGGAGATGCTCCTGAAACAGATGCGCAAGACGGCGTCGAACCACGAGTTCCTGCTGCAGATCTCGCGTACGACACCCAACTGATCGACATGATTCGGTCTGTCGGGAATAGACGGGCCAGGTTGGCGGTTGAATCAGACGTGTCGGGCGACGTGACTGGGAGCCAGCTTGGTCCTAGGTCGTCGACCTGACATAATGAAGGACTGTGCCGGTTCACGTACTCCCGACCCGGCGCTTATTGAAGGAGAACTCATGAAACCAGGAATTCATCCTGAGTACGTCGTCACTGACGTGACGTGTACCTGCGGGAACCATTTCGTCACCCGCTCGACCAAGGCTTCGGGTCAGATCCACGCCGAGGTTTGCTCGCAGTGCCACCCGTTCTACACGGGCAAGCAGAAGATCCTCGACACCGGTGGTCGTGTGGCCCGCTTCGAGCGTCGCTACGGCAACCAAGCGAAGAAGAACTAGCTCATCGAACGGCGCCGGGCATCATGCTCGGCGCCGTTTGCTCTACAGGAAGCATTCATGGCTGGCACCCAAGATCTTGTCGACGAGTTTCACGACTTGGAGACTCAGCTGAGCGATCCTGGTCTGCATTCGGACATGGCTCGGTCTCGTAAGGTCGGTCGCCGTTACGCTGAGTTGGCTCCGATCGTCAACGCTTTGGCGCGAGCGGAGGCGCTGACATCAGATCTTGAGGCCGCCCGTGAGTTGGCTGATGAGGATCCCAGTTTCTCTCAAGACGCCGAGCGGATCGCGGTCGAGTTGCACGAGGTCGAGGAACGTCTGACCGGCTTGCTCGCGCCGCGCGATCCACATGACTCTCACGACGCCATCATGGAGATCAAATCCGGCGAGGGTGGCGAAGAGTCCGCACTGTTCGCCAAAGACTTGTTTCAGATGTACGCCAAGTTCATCGAGTCGAAAGGGTGGACCCTGGAGGTGCTCGACAGTCAGGACACCGACTTAGGAGGCTTCAAGACCATCACCTTCATGGTCAAGGCCCCCGGATCCGGGCCTGGGCCGTACGGTGTGTTGAAATTCGAGGGCGGAGTCCATCGGGTTCAACGAGTGCCGGTGACGGAGTCGCAGGGTCGTATCCACACCTCGGCGGCCGGAGTGCTTGTGATGCCCGACGTCGATGACGCCCAAATCACGATCGATGACGCTGATCTGCGTGTGGACGTCTTCCGATCGTCCGGGCCAGGCGGGCAAGGCGTCAACACCACCGATTCGGCGGTCAGGATCACCCATCTGCCGACGGGCATCGTCGTGTCGTGCCAAAACGAGCGTTCTCAACTGCAGAACAAAGAGTCGGCCATGCGGATGCTGCGGGCCAGGTTGACCGCGCTGGCTGAGGAGGAAGCGGCTCAGTCCGCCTCTCAGGCGCGCAAGTCCCAGGTACGCACTGTTGATCGATCCGAGCGCATCCGAACCTACAACTTCCCCGAGAACCGGGTGGCCGACCACCGAATCGGCTATAAGGCTCATAACCTGGATCAGGTTCTGGCCGGTAACCTCGATCCACTGATCACCGCGCTTCAAGAAGCCGATCTGGCCCAACGGCTGAGCCAGGTGACTCAGGACCAGTCGTGACCGCCGCCCGCTTGGCGGTGGCCGAGGCCACGGCCAGTTTGGCCAGCCGTGGGGTGGTCAGCGCGCGTTTTGAGGCCGATGCCTTGGTGTGTCACATTCTTGGCGTCGATCACCATGAACGCCTGATCCGCGACCCCGATCTGGATCAGGACCAGCTCGATCGACTGGCCGAGTTGGTCGCCCGTCGTGGTGGTGGCGAACCGCTACAACATCTGCTCGGCCGGGCCTTCTTTCGTACGATCGAGGCGCGGGTCGGCCCTGGAGTGTTCATCCCACGCCCAGAGACCGAACTGCTGGCCGGTTGGGCGATTGATCAGATCCAGGCCGGATCGATGTCGGTGGTGGAGTTGTGCGCCGGATCAGGGGCGATTTCTTTGGCGATCGCTGCCGAGTCGTCACCGGCGAGCCAATGGGCGGTGGAACGCGACCCGGTGGCGTACGACTATCTGCTGGCCAACCTGGGTGGGTCGAGGGTCGTGCCGGTCTTGTCAGACATGGCCCAGGCGTTGCCCGAACTGGATGGCACAGTCGAGGTCGTGGTGGCCAACCCACCGTACGTTCCTCAATCTGCCTGCGCTGACCTGCCTGTCGAAGTGTCTTGGGATCCGGCTGACGCTGTGTTCAGCGGGGAGGACGGCTTGGACGCGACTCGGGTGGTGGCCAAGGTCGCGGCTCGACTGCTCGTTCCTGGGGGTGTTCTCGGATCGGAGCATGGCGACGACCAGAGTGAGGCTGTCACCCAGATCTTCCATCAGGCCGGATTGGTCGACGTGGTGTCGCACCGTGATCTGACCGGCCGGCCACGCTTCGTCACCGCTCGCCGACCCGACCAGGCGAGGAGAGATCAAACCGATCCGGCACCCAACGGCGTGGACCAGAAGCCACCGATCAACCTTGCGTGACATGATGGACCACATGACGAGGACACCCGTGGCATCCGGCAAGGACGATGTCATGCCCGACCACGAGTCGACCACGTCGAAGGTGGGCGACCCGTTCGATGACGACCCATCCCGCCTGGTCATGATCGACGACGAGTCGTGGTGGCGGCGCGCTGCGGACGTGTTGGACGACGACGGCTGCGTGGTGATCCCCACAGACACAGTGTATGGGCTGGCCGCGCGGGCGGACCGGCCGGAGGCGGTGGCGCGTTTGCAGCGGATCAAAGGACGGCGTGAGGATTTCCCACCGCCGGTGATGGTGGCCGAACCCGAGGACGCTTGGGGATTGGTGGATGAGATCCCGCCGACCGCCCATCGCTTGGCCCGGGCCTTCTGGCCAGGACCGCTCACCCTGATTCTGGCGACGTCGCGGGCCGGAGTCGGGTTGTCCGAACTGACAGGATCGATCGGGCTGCGCATCCCCGACCACGTGGGTCTACGACGGCTGCTCGCGGTCACCGGACCGCTGGCGGTGTCGAGCGCCAACCGGCATGGACAACCGGCCGCCACCACGAGCGGGCAGGCGATCAGCCAATTGGGGACCGAGGTCGGGTTGTACGTCGACGGCGGTCCGACGCCAGGTCCGGCCCCGTCCACCGTGGTCGACTGCCGGGGAGCGACCCCGGTGATTCTACGAGTCGGCCTGCTCGGCGCAGAGCGGATCATGACGGTGAGTGTGGGTCGCGATGCGTGAATACGTTCTGGTGTTTCTGATCGGGGCTGTGGTCTGTTTCTGTCTGACTCCGGCCTGCCGTTCTTTGGCGCTGCGCGTCGGAGCAGTCGCTGAAGTGCGCAGCCGCGACGTCCACGACCACTCCATCCCGTACTTCGGGGGCCTAGCGATGCTCGGCGGCCTGGCCGCCGCGTACCTCATGGCCTCGCGCATGCCCTTCCTCAGTCGCTACCCACCGGTGAGCTTCGACTCGCTGGTGATCCTGGCTGGCGCCGGGGTGATTTGCGCGGTCGGCGTGATCGACGACCTGTTTGATTTGAACGCGATGATGAAGATCGCCGGGCAGGTCCTCGCGGCGGGGATCCTGGTGTTGGGCGGGGTGCGCATGCAGTGGCTGCCGTGGAACGGGGGGATCATCGCTTTGGATCCGGCGGCGGGGATCCTCATCACCGTCGTGGTGGTGTTCATCTGCGCCAACGCGATCAACATCGTCGACGGCCTTGATGGTCTGGCCGGGGGCATCGTGGCGATTTCGGCCAGCGCCTTTTTCATCTACGCCTATTGGCTCACCGCTGAGGAAGACATCGCCCGGGCGACGACCGCCGCGCTGGTGACAGTGGTGATGTGCGGCATCTGTGTGGGGTATCTGCCCCACAACTTCCATCCGGCGACGATCTTCATGGGGGATTCAGGCGCGATGCTGCTTGGGCTGCTGTTCGCTGCTTCGACGGTGACGCTGACCGGGCAGGTTGATCCGACGATCCTGGACGATCGTTCTGGATTGTGGGCGGCGTACGTTCCACTGATCATTCCCTTGGTGGCGTTGGGATTACCCTTCCTCGACATGTTGGTGGCGTACACCCGACGCACCTGGAAAGGGGTGTGGTGGTTCGTCGCCGACAAGCAACATTTACATCATCGTTTGTTGCAGCGCGGTCACTCCCAGTTGTGGGCGGTGCTGATGATGTACGCCTGGACCTTCCTGTTGTCGTACTCGGCACTGGCTTTGGGGCTGTTCCCGTCACCGATCACGGCCGCCATCGTCATCGCGGTCGTTGTGTCCACGCTGGGCTTCGTCATTATGACAGGGTGGAAGGCGCCGATTGACACTGGAGTCGACTCGTCATGAGGGCCGTCGCCACGCCAACCGAGCCCGATCCGCTGCGCCGCCTGGGCAATCAAATGCTTCGCGGCGGTCTGATCCTCGCTGCTGCGATCACCGTTGTGGCGGTGGTCGCGGTGTGGTTCGTCGCCTCGGGGCGCGCCGCAGTCTCCCTGGCCGTCGCGGGCGGCATCGCGCTGATTGTGATGGGGTCCGGACAACTGGTGTTGACTGCAGTGCGCCGAGTGAGCTCGGTGCTGACCTTGGTCATCGCTGTGGGGGCCTACGTCGTCGCGATCAGCGCTGTCATCGTCGCTCTGGTATGGATCCAGCGTTCTGACGCGCTGGACGTGATGTGGCTCGCCGTCGGGATGGGGCTGGGGGCGTACGGCTACCTCCTCGGAGCGATCCTCAGCCATCGTCGTGCCCGAATTCCGGTGTTCGACCAGCCGCTTGATTCCCAACAGGCGCACCACCGATCAGTCGGCGGCGACCCCGGTGCTTCCCCGCGGCAGCAGGCGTGAGGACGGTCCAGCCTGGCAGGGGACCGATCCACCGGCCACGGTGGACAACAGCGCCCGGGCGGCCATCGCCCCCAAGGCGGGGATGTCACGCTTCATGACCGACAATGGTGGCTGAGTGATCTGACAGAGCACCGAGTCGTCCCAAGCCAACAGGGACACGTCGTTGGGCACGCTCAGTCCCAGCTCACCAGCCACGCTCAAACCAGCAACCGCCATGATGTCGTTCCCGTAAACGATGGCGGTCGGTCGTGGCGACTCGGTCATCAGCAGTCGCGTCGCCCGGGCGCCATCCTCGCCGGAGAAATCGGTGTACAACGCTCGCGGCGGCTCGATCCCACAGGAGGCGGCCGCCTCCTCGAAAGCGCGATCACGCTCCGTTGTGCAGGCCAGCGCGCGCAGACCCGACACCCGAGCGATGCGGGTGTGACCGAGGGCGACAAGGTACCGCAGCGCCTCACTGACCGGGGCGGACTCGTCAGTCCACACCACGGGCAAGCCACCAGCCTCACGGCGACTGGTCACCGCCACGGCGGGCAGTCCGATCCGCTCGACGGCCTCAATCCGAGGATCGTCGTCATGCAGGTCAACCAGCAGCACCCCGTCGACCCGAGTTTGAGACCACCACTTCTCGTACGCCTGAATCTCGCAAGCCTGATCGGCGACGACGTGCAGCATCAAGGTGAAGCCTTCGTTGGCGATGACCGACTCGACTCCGGCGATGAACTGCATGTAGAACGGCTCGACACCGAGCAGCGTGGCCGGTCGCGCCAACACCAGACCGATCGCTCCGACCGGTGAACCGCTCAACGAGCGCGCCGCCAAGTTCGGCGACCACCCCAGACTGGTCGCGATCTCACGCACCCGCGCCCGAGTCTGGGCGGAGACACCCGGTTTGTCGTTGAGCGCGTACGATACCGCGCCGGTGGACACCCCCGCTTTTGTGGCGATGTCTCGAATCGTGATTTTGGCCGTCGTGATCACCCCGTCTGTGTTCGCACCCTGTGGGCAGTACGCGATGTGGGCGCTGCTTGAGACGCCCACATCTTCACTGTAGTGCATTCACTGGCAGTCAATGCCGAGCGACCCTTCGACCACCAGACCCGGAGCGTCATGAACCTCGAGGTCGGCGCCCCAGAACTCTTGATGGTTGGGGCCCCACACCACCTCGCAGTGGCGAATCGTGACGTCAGCGGCCTGATCGATGTAGAAACCCGGGATGTCACGAGTGATCAGATCGTCGTCACCGGCGTACGGCCGACGGTCGATCACCCCACCGTCGATGTCGGACCACTTGTCGATCTCCACCCGGACATTGTCCAGCAGCACCCCTTCGATCAGCCCGGGGCGTTCGGCGAACACCTGCACCCCCGACTCGCTTCGCGCCAGAATGTTGACGAAGCGGACGTTGCGAATCCGTCCGATCTCCTCCTGCCAGGGGAAGGCCGACACGTAGATCGGCTCGCCACGACCCCACCACGAGTCGTCGTACAACCGAGTCTCGACGACGATGTTTGAAAACAAGATGTTCTCGTAGAGGCTGTCCTGGCCCAGGTTGACCGACAGTCCTCGATGGCTGTTGAGGATCACGCAGTTGTTGAACACGATGTTGCGAATCGGGGCGGTGGCGTCGACGCCGATGACCAAGGCGCTGGACTTCGATTCGAGCACACAGTTGGTCACGGTGATGTTCTCACAGGGGCCGTACTGGGAGAACTCGTCGCACGTCTTCAACGAGATGGCGTCGTCGGGAGTGTGGATGTCGCAGTCGGAAATTCGCACGTTGCGGCAATGATCCAGATCGATGCCGTCAGCGTTCGGCAGCAACATGTCCGCTTTGATGCGCAGCCCGTGGATGAGGACGTCCTCGCAACCGGTCAAACGAACCGTCCACAAGGCCGAGTCCCAGTAGAGGCTTTCGGTCAGCGACACCGAACGGCAGCCGATGAAGCACAACGCGAACGGGCGGTTGATCGGCATCTGATAGATCGGACCGAGGTCGCGCGCGATGTACGCCTGGCCGTTGCCGTCGATCGTGCCCGCTCCGGTGACGGCGATGTTCTCGGCCTCGTAGGCAGCCAGGAAGATGCCGGATTGTTCCCAGTCCTCATGGACAGTGCCGCTGGACAACGCGGTGACGTTGTGACGTTCCGTGATGTCCTCCCAGCGGCCGCTGGCTTTGAGGGTCGCGCCACGCTCGACGTGTAATTCGACGTTTGACTTCAAGACGATGGAACCGGCCAGGTACGTCGCGCCCGACGGGACGATCACCGTGCCGCCACCGTTGGCGTGGGCGGCGTCGATCGCCGCTTGGATGGCCGGCGCGTCATTGGTGACACCGTCGCCGACGGCGCCGTACTCGCGAATAGTGAACTGAGTGGTCATGGGAGTGTCCTTTCGTGACAGGGGTGTGATGGGTCAGGTCAATTCGGGCGAGCCCGGATTGACGGGTGAATCAGCTCTTGACCGCGCCTTGGAGTAGGGCCTCTTCGAGGCGGCGGTTGAGGATGATGTAGACGATGTAGACCGGGATCATGGTGATCAGCGCCCCGGCCAACAGCACGCCGTACTGGGTATTGGTTTGGGACACCAGCGTGGGCAGCGCCACCTGAACCGTACGAATGTCGGGGTCCGGTCCGCCCAGGATCAGCGCGAACAAATATTCGTTCCAGAAACTGAGGAAGTTGAGGATGGTGACGGTGGCGATGCCCGGGCTGATGATGGGAACGTAGACGCTGACAATGATCCGCACCCGGCTGGCGCCGTCCATCATGGCTGACTCTTCGAGCTCGGGGGGAACCGAGCGCATGAACTGGGTCAGCAGGATGACACTGAGCGGCAACACCGACGCCGGGTAGAACAGGTAGAGGAACTCCCGGGTGTGGAACAGGCCGATCAAGATCGACAACGCGACGGTCGGAACCAGGGCGGCCAGCCCCGGAATCAGCAGCCCGGCGGCGAAAAACTTCTCCACGAAGGACCCGATTCGTCCGCTGGAGCGGGCGATGGCGTACGACGCGGGGATCGCCAACACCAAGGTCAGAACCTCGGCGATGACAGTCACCAAGACCGAGCTGAGCATCCCATCGCCCATCTGAGCTTGACTCCACGCTTGGGTGAAATTGTCGAAACTCCAGCTGGTCGGCGGTGCGAACGGCGTCGTGAAGATCGCTGAGTTCGACTTGAAAGCCGACACGATCAGGAAGTAGAGCGGAATGATCAGCAGCAGGGCGTAAAACCAGACCAGGCAGTGCGCGACCGGGCTGATGTTGAGACTGCGCTTTTTTGTTCGTTGAGGATGAGTCATGTCAGTTCCTTCAATGACGTGCCGCGAAGACTCGGCGGATGATGACCATGCCGAGGATTCCGACGAAGAAGAGGATCACGCCCACAGCTTGGCTGTAGCCCAGGTCAGATTGAGTGAAGGCCTTGTCGTACACCAGAAAACTCAGGTTGGTGGAGGAGTTTCCTGGCCCACCGTTGGTCAGCAGCAGGATGGAGCCAGCCGAACTGAACAGCACCCAGATGAATTGCAGCATGGCCAAGACTCCGAAGTAGTCCCGGCAGATCGGATAGGCGATGCGCCACATCCGACCCCAGTGCGCGCAGCCGTCCAACTCGGCGGCTTCCATGACTTCGACGGGCACAGCGGCCAGACGGGCGGAGAACAAGATGGCGGTATAGCCGATGCCGCTCCACAAATCGACCACCATCACGGTGCCCAAGGCGGTGGACGTGGAGGCGAGCCACGGCTTGGACAGCTGGTCCAAGCCGATGTTGGCCAAGAAGCCGTTGATCAACCCGTTCGGAGCGAAGATCGACAAGAAGACCACCGATTTCGCCGCCAAGGAGATCAGGGCCGGGGTGAACAGGATGACGCGCAAGACTCGGTGGCCGCGCGGTTTGAGGTTGACGTAGTAGCCGAGCATGAATGCCACCGGAATCATCACCGGCACGACGATTCCGACTTGGATGATCGAGTTTTTCACCGCAGTGAAGAACACCGGATCGGTGAACACTTTGACGAAGTTGTCGAGCCCGATGAAACTGCGCGGAGCGATCAGGCCTGGCCATTTGAGCAAGGCGATGTAGAACATGGCCAGCAGCGGTCCGAGGGTGAACGCGATGTACCAGATGATGGCGGGCAGGCTCAGGCCGAGCAGAGCCGGATTGACGCGACGACGCGTGGCTGGCTGACGTGGTGGAGCCATCGTGGCCTCCTGATGGGTGAGGGTGGGGGTGTTGTGGTGGGAGCGCGGACAGGCACGCTCCCACCACTGGGGGTCAGGCGTAGAGCCCGTCCAGCGATTGGCAGATCGCTGCGGCGTCGGCGCCTGGAGCGAAGGCCGCGCTGGTCTGACGGATCATGGCGTCGGCCAGGTTGCCCGGAACGGCCGTGTCAGGCATGAGAGCGAAATCCACTGCCTTCGGCACTGAGTTGACGGCTTGGTCGGTCAGCGTGTTCTCGATGGTCGCGTCCGAACCCTTGATCGAGTTGATCGCGACCGGGCCATTGGAGGCTTGAGCGTAGGCGGCCGCGATCTCCGGAGTGTAGAAGGCCGTGATCCACTGCTTGACCAGGTCGATCTTGCCTTCCTTGGCGCCATTGGGACTGATCCAGAAACCCAATCCGGTGAAACCATTGAACGCGGTAGGTTTGGAGTAGGCCGCGCCCGAAGGGATCGGGAAGCCCCCGAGGGTGATGTTGGGGCGCAGCGACTCCGGCGCGTTGCCGAAAGCCCACGAGCCGGCGGACATCATCGCGGCCTTGCCCTCGTAGAAGGAGGCGTTCATCTGGTCGGCGGTGTAGCCCTGGGTGTCTTTGACGAACACCGACGCGTCACGCAACGCGGTGAACAGTTCGATGCCTTTCATGGCGTTGGCGTTGCCGCAGTAACCGCCCTTCTCAAAGACCTTCTGCGCTTCGGCTGGCTTCATGAACGACTGAGCGATCTGCAAAAACAGCTTCTGACCCGACCAATCGTTGCCGCCGATGATGAACGGTGGGATGCCAGCGGCGTTGAGCTTGCCTGCCGCCTCGATCAGCTGATCAGTGGTTTTCGGCGGCTGGGTGATTCCGGCTTGGCCGAGCAGATCCATGTTGTACCACACCGGCCAGACGAATCCGCTGTACGGGAATCCCTGGACCTTGCCGTCTTTGTCCTTCCAGGCGTCCAAGGCTGAGGGGAGGATCTTGTCGGTCAAGCCCCAAGCGTCCAAGTAGTCCGACGCCGGTTTGACGATGCCATTTTTCACCCAGTCGTTGGACTTCTCCGCCAGGTTGACCATCACGACGTCCGCTTCCTTGCCGCCAGCGACGGAGGTCTCGTACACGTCACCGATGGACTCACCCGCGGGGATGAGCTTGACTTTCTTGCCGGTCGCCTTCTCGAATTCGGCCACCACCTTGGCCTGGACTTCTCCAGTGCCGTCGGTCGGCGCCACGTTCGTCAGGACGGTCAGCGTCTCGTTGTCGCCGTTCGCGCCTGGCGCTTTGGCGGTGCATCCAGTCATAGCCGCGCTTGCGGCCACAGCGATCGTCACACAGATCGCTTTCTTCCAATTCATAGTGCCTCCTTGCATGGGCGTCAATGTCTGAGACCCATACTAAGGCGGCCTCCTTGACTTGTCAATTAACCGCTTAAGTGTGGATGATAAGCATGTATGTAACCAATAGTGGGGATAAGTGATCCGTGTTCATATAACGTCGTCGCTGAGATCATCAAGGTCACCGCGACCTGATCGGTCTCGGGAGGAGCAAGCGGTTCCACGACGGCCGAGCGGCAAGTTCCGGCATAGGTAGGGCACAACCGACCGGGTGGGGCCAAGCTCCATGTGACGGTCAGTCGCGGCCGCGAGCTGGTGAGAGGACCCCGGGGCAGGGGAGGGCTCTCGGTGAGCCCCGGTCCCGGGGTGGGCGGGTCCCGTCAATCCGTGGCCCGCCCACCCCGATTCCAGGACTAGGTAGCGTCCGCAGCCACGTCACCGGCGCTCAGGATCACCGGTGCGACGCAGTCTGCGACCGACAGCGGTCGACCCATGCCGGTGACCGTCCACTGGTGGGACTCGCCAGGCAGCAGGGTCACCAACTCCAAATCGGCGACCCCTCCGAGGCGGTCGGCCTGGAACAGGAGATCGCGGATGACGCTATGAGACGTCAAAGTCATCAGGCCACCGTCCTCGGTGGCAGCGACCTCGATCTCGTACGACGCTGGATGGTGCCTCAGGCGCTTGTCTGGATGAGCGACGACCTGTCGACGGCTGGTCGCGGCATCGACCACGTCGACCACTAGGATCTCGTCACATTCCAAGCCGCAGGCGTAGACCCGTCCACCACAGTCATCGACGTACGGCGTGGGGAGTCCGGCGAGAGCGGTGTCGAGACGACGACAGACGGTTTGGTTCGGGCCGACCGTCCACACTTCGCTCCACGTCGCTCGGATCGATCCGTCCACACCGACCCGGCATACCGACAATTGGGCTTGCCAGTCGGAGCCGGACTGGTTGACGGCGGTCAACTCGTAGCCGTCATCGGCCGGATAAACCACCGCGATCCGGTCGGCGAAAGCCTCGCGGATGGCGTACCACGCGGGTTTGCGAATCCCGGCCGAGTCGACCGCCGCCCACGAGATCACCGGCCAGCAGTCGTTCAACTGCCATACCACAGCGCCAGCACAACGGGGCCACAGCGACCGCCACCAGTCGATTCCGAAACGTACGGCGCGAGCTTGTTGAACCTGCTGAGCGTAGTGCCACCGGTCGAAATCGGTCGGGGTGCCGAAGCCGTCGGCCACGGCTCGACGCAGCTTCGACTGGCCGTCTTGGCTCTTGTAGTGCCACATGTAGGTCGGATCCCATAGTCTCAGATGTTCAGCGCCGACAGCGTCCCGCATCGTCGACCATGCCGCAGGGCCGCACCAGCCGAACTCGGCCACAAAACGCGGCTTGCTCGACTGATAGTGGTCATAGTCGGTCTGGTTCCAGGCCACCCACGAGTGAGTGCAGCCGAAGTCCGGATCGTTGGGATGGTGCTCGTCGTCGCCGCTGTGAGGGGAGCCCGGCCAGTAGGGACGGTCCGGGTCCACCTCGCGCAGAACCGCCGGAATGGTCTCGAAATAGAACTTCGCCCCCCAACCGCGCTCGCCCAATGCCTGCTTCCAGCCCCAATCCTCGTGTCCCCAAATGTTCTCGTTGCATCCGTTCCATAGCGCCAGGGAGGGGTGGGGCATCAGCCGAATCGCGTTGTCAGTGACCTCGGCGGCGACTTCGGCGGTGAACTCCTCCGACTCCGGATAGGCCGCGCAGGCGAACAAACAGTCCTGCCACACGAGCAATCCGAGTTCATCACAGAGCTGGTAGAACTCGTCCTTCTCGAAGATTCCGCCGCCCCAGACCCGGATCAGGTTGGCTCCGCAGGCCACGGCGTCGTTCAAGCGGGCGCGGTAGTCCTGTTCGGTCACCCGGTGGATGAGCAGGTCGTTCGGAATCCAGTTGAACCCCTTGGCGAAGATCGGGCGTGAGGCGACCTCGAGAGTGAACTGAGCGCCGACGTGATCGGGATCGACCCGCAACGTGATGTCACGGAAGCCGACTCGCTGACGCCAATCGTCCAGCGTGCGGTCCTCGCGGTCAGACGCGGGGGATGGGTCATGGTCGATGGTTCTGGACTCGGAGTCGCTGACGCGAAGATCAGATCTGGTTGTCTCGACGGTGGAGCCTTCGGTGGGCGAGTAGTCGACCACCCCCGGCGCGACCAAGTCGACCTCGACGGTGTAAAGCGGTTGATCGCCCATGTCGCAGGGCCACCAGCGACGGACTTCGCCGGCGTCGATGGTGAGAACCGTTCGGGTCCGCCTCGGCGCGATCTCGGCGCTGACTTCGGCCACGACCTGACCGGTGGGATTGATCAAGCGGCCGGTGACAGACAGGGGGATCTCTTCGCCAGCGGCGCTGCGCTCCACGGTCACATCGACGTCGACAGTCCCATGACGGCCGTCTGGGGCGTCCAGGCGTGGTCTGGGCAGGACCCGCGCCAGGCGGGCGGTGCTCCAGGCTTCGAAGCGAAGAGTCTTCCACACTCCAGCGGTCACGACCGTCGGGCCCCAGTCCCAACCGAAGTTTGAGGCCATTTTGCGCGTCAGGTTGAACGGCTCCTCGTACGCCGCCGGATATGGACCGAGCTCGGCTCGTCTGGCGGCAGCCTGATCGTAGATCGAGGAAAAACGTAGGGTCAGCTCGGCGTCGGTGCGCGCTGAGTTCGTGACATTGAAGCGGTACGTCCGATGTTGGTTTTGGCTGGACCCGACCGGTTCGCCGTCGAGGAAGATGGTGGCGACCGTGTCGAGACCATCTGCCACCAAGTCGATCCGCTCGGCGTCGGTCGGCACGTCCGGCGCCGTGGTGGCGTACCACCAGTCGTGGCGTCCGATCCAGGTGATCGCGGCCTCGTTGGTGCCCAGGTAGGGGTTAGGGATGAGGCCGGCGGCCAACAGGTCGTCGTGGACGCACCCAGGAACGGTGGCCTTGATGGTCGCGTCGTCGGCGAACCGGGCGGCCACCGCGTTGGGCAATCCGTCCAGCGAACCGGGATGTGTCGTCCATGATCGTGTGGCCAGGTCAATCCGTCGCATGCTGTCTCCTTGATCGGTCGTGTGTGGTCGCACCCTCGCGGACGTGGTCAGTGAAAGTGCTCGGGCTTCGCTGTTCCCGTGACGGGGCTATGTGCTCCAGGTGCCCTTCTCAGACTCAGCTTACACGCTTAAGTACGACGGGTGGAATCGCACCGGCGGGCCCGGATATCGCAGAGGACTCACCGGTGTCTCAGGCCGACTTGTGTGAGAGGTGACCCCATCCACTAGGATGGGTGAGAAGTCACTACATCGCATTCGGCTGCGATGACTTGTGTTGAGAATTTCGAAATCAAGGTTGAAGTATTCGCGAAAGGAGGGCACATGGCATCGGGAGCCATGGGGCTGACGCTTCTCAGTGGAGAGGTCCCCGAGTTTGGTGTCAGCGCTTTTGACTCGCAGCCACTGTTCCCATCCGAAGTCTGGAAAACCAGCGGCGGCGAACATTATGTCTGGAGTGACATCTGGATCACCAACCACATCTGCATGGCTGTGATCGGAGCGCTTGTCGTCATCGGATTCTGGCTGATCGTCTCCCATAAGATGACGATCGTCCCGTCGAAACGTCAGTGGTTCGGCGAATACGTCTACAACATCATCCGCAACGGGGTCGCCCGCGAGATGATCGGCGAGGGTTACCACACGTTCGTGCCCTGGCTGTTGGGACTGTTCTGCTTCATTTTGGTGAACAACTGGTTCGGCGAGTTTTTCCCCTTCATGTTCCCCACCTTCTCCAAGATCGGATTCGCGTGGGGCTTGGCGATTCTCAGTTGGCTGCTCTACAACTACATCGGGATCCGACGTCACGGTTTCGCCCATTACATGAAGAAAATGACCGTGCCCGCCGGAGTGCCCCCGCTGCTGTTGATCCTGATCTCGCCCTTGGAGTTCATCTCCAACTTCATCACTCGGCCGGTCACTCTGGGCATCCGACTGTTCGCCAACCTGTTCGCTGGCCACTTGATGGTTCTGATCTTCGTCGTCGGCGGGACCTACCTGTTGACGTACACCCACAACGCGCCGTACAACATCGCCGGTGGCGCTTCGCTGCTGATGAGTTCATTCATCTTCGCCCTGGAACTGCTGGTGGGCTTCCTCCAGGCCTACATCTTCACCGTCCTCACCGCCCAATATGTCTCGTCCGCCTTGTCGGATGAGCACTGATGAAAGGAATATCATGACACTGCTGGAATTGACAGGGTCTCTCAACGTCGTCGGTTACGGCATCGCCGCGATCGGCCCAGCTTTGGGCGTGGCCTGGATTTTCTCCTCGGTCATCAACGGCACGGCTCGTCAGCCCGAGGCCCGCGGCGCGATGTTGTCGACAGCCTGGATCGGCTTCGCCGTGGTTGAGGCCCTGGCTCTGTTCGGCTTGGTGCTGGCCTTCGCCATTCGCTGATCATGCTGCCACTCGAAGGAACGGGCCCGCTGGGTCCACTTCTCCCGGCGCACGTGTCAGAGTTCGTCGTCGGCATCGTGTTGTTCATCGCCATCATCGTGGTGATGAACAAGGTCATCGTGCCCCGGTTCGAAAAGATGTACGCCGAGCGGACCGACGCGATCCGTGGCGGCATGGACAAGGCCGAGCAGGCCCAGGCCGAGGCTCAAGCCGCTCTGGCGACGTACAAGCAGCGCCTGGCTGGGGCCGATGACGAAGCGGCGCAGATCCGGGACGACGCCAAGGCGGCCGGTGCCCAGATCGTCGCCTCGATGCGCGCCAAAGCCGATGATGACGCCCGGCGCATCGTGGACAACGCTCGTGGTCAGATGGAGGCCGAGCGCTCCCAGGCAGTCGATTCGTTGCGCAAAGATGTCGGCTCGATGGCCACCGTGTTGGCAGGCAAGATTTTGGGCCAGTCGCTGCAAAACGACGCCACTGTGCGCGGCACTGTCGATTCGTTCATCGACTCATTGGACCAGGAGCCCACGCCATCATGACTGACGCCGATTCGACCGCGCGGGTGGGGGTGACCCAAGATCTCATCACTGTGGCGCGTGCTCTGCAGGACTATCCGGGTCTGACCCGTGCGCTGGCCGATCCGGCGGCCTCCAGCGTCGGTCGGGTCCAGTTGATCGATCAGGTCTTCTCTGGGCTGTCGGATCAGGCCAGAGAAGTCGTCCATCAGGTCACCACCCGCTCCTGGAAGTCCACGACTCAGTTGACTCAGTGGATCGAGCAGGCGGCGATCAGGGCGGCCTGGCAGTGGGCCCAACACGAGGCGACGGTGGAACAGGCGATCGACGAGGTTTTCAGCTTTGGTCAGCTGATGCGTCGTGACCATGAGTTGAGGGCGGCGGTGACCGATCCGAACAAGCCGGTGTCCGCGCGTCAAGACCTGGTGCGCCGACTCTTGACTCCCGTGTTCACCGCCCCAGCGACCCAGATCTGCCTGGCGGCGGTGGCCGCCCGACGCGGCACCATCGATGACTCGATCGCCGCCTTCGTCGGGCTGGGGGTGGACTTGGTCGGCGGTCGCTTGGCGGTGGTGACTGTGGCCAAGCCGCTGCCTAGTGATCAGAAGACGCGGCTGAATCAGGCGCTGCACGCCAAGCTAGGGGGCAAGCTGGTGATCCAAGAAGTGGTCGATCCGTCCGTGATGGGCGGAGTGCGGGTGGAGTGTGGAGCCGAGGTTATCGATGACACGGTGACATCGCGTCTTCGACAGGCGCAACGTGATTTTTCGTGAACAAGGATGAGGAGAACAATGGCTGAAACAACCATCAAAGCGGAGGACATCCGCCGCGCGCTGGACGATTACGTCCACAGTTTCACCGCGGCTGCCGCGACGACCGAAGAGGTGGGCTACGTCACGACCTCCGGTGATGGCATCGCCCATGTGATCGGTTTGCCGTCGACGATGGCCAACGAATTGGTGGAGTTCTCCAACGGGGTACGAGGCATCGCGATCAACTTGGAGGAACGCGAGATCGGTGTGGTCGTCCTGGGTGAGTCCGAAGGCATCGAGGAAGGTTCTCCCGTACGACGTACGGGAGAAATCTTGTCCGTGCCGGTCGGCGACGGCTATCTGGGACGGGTCGTGGATGCCATGGGCGCTCCCATCGACGGACTGGGACCGATCAGCGACCTGGTCGGTCGCCGTGACTTGGAGCTGCAGGCGGCCGGTGTGATGGATCGCCAATCGGTCAAGGAACCGTTGCAGACCGGAATCAAGGCGATCGATGCCATGATTCCGATCGGGCGTGGCCAGCGCCAGCTCATCATCGGCGACCGCAAGACCGGCAAGACCGCCATCGCCATCGACACGATCATCAATCAGCGCGAGAACTGGCGCTCCGGTGATCCGAAGCTCCAGGTGCGGTGCATCTATGTCGCGATCGGTCAGAAGGGCTCGACCGTGGCGGAGGTGCGCGGGGCTTTGGAGAAAGCCGGCGCGCTGGAGTACACCACGATTGTGCATTCTCCGGCCTCGGATCCGGCAGGATTCAAGTACATTGCGCCGTACGCCGGATCGGCCATCGGCCAGCATTGGATGTATGAGGGCAAGCACGTTCTGATCGTGTTCGACGACCTGACGAAGCAGGCCGAGGCCTATCGTGCCATGTCGCTGCTGCTGCGTCGCCCGCCCGGGCGTGAGGCTTATCCCGGCGACGTGTTCTATCTCCACTCGCGCCTGTTGGAGCGTTGCGCGAAGCTGTCGGATGAGTTGGGCGCTGGATCGATGACAGGGTTGCCGATCATCGAGACCAAGGCTAACGACGTCTCGGCGTACATCCCGACCAACGTGATCTCGATCACTGATGGGCAGATCTTCTTGCAGTCGGATCTGTTCAACGCCAATCAGCGCCCAGCCGTCGACGTGGGCATCTCGGTGTCGCGTGTCGGTGGCGACGCCCAGATCAAGGCGATGAAACAGGTCGCCGGCACGCTGAAGATCACCTTGGCCCAGTATCGCGACATGCAGGCCTTCGCCATGTTCGCCTCGGATCTGGATGACACTTCCAGGCGTCAGTTGGATCGTGGCGCTCGTCTGATGGAGCTGCTCAAGCAGCCGCAGTACTCGCCGTACCCGATCGAAGACCAGGTGATCTCCGTGTGGGCCGGGCTGACCGGGCAGATGGACGCTGTTCCGGTGGCCGACATCTCCCGTTATGAGAAGGAGTTGCTGGAATACCTGCGCCGCGAGACCACGGTGTTGACCACCATCGCGCAGACCAAGCTGTTCGACGCCACGACCCAAGATCAGGCCAAGGCTGCGATCGACAAGTTCGGTCACACCTTCCGTACGTCCAACGGCACTATCCTCATCACTGACGACAATCAGGCCGAGCCGATCTCGCGAACCCACGACATCGACCAAGAGAAGATCATGGCCGGGAGCAAGAGCTGAGATGCCCGCCAATCTGAGAGAGCTTCGAGAGCGAAACCGGTCGGTCCAGGCGACGCAGAAGATCACTCGCGCCATGGAGTTGATCGCGGCCTCGCGCATCACGAAAGCCCAGTCGGCGGCGTTGTCGGCCCTGCCCTACACGCGCGAGCTGAATCGGGCGGTCGCCGCGGTGGCTTCGTATTCGGATGTGACCCATCCGCTGACCACCGAACGCACGTCGCCGAAACGGTCAGCGATTCTGGTCATCACCTCGGATCGAGGACTGGCTGGGGCGTACTCCACCAATGTCATCAAGATGGCCGAACGGTTAACTCAGACGCTGCGTGACGAGGGCCGCGAGGTCGTCACCTATCTGGCCGGTCGTAAGGGCATCTCCTATTACCAGTTCCGCAACCGCCCAGTGGTCAAGACCTGGTCGGGCTTCTCCGACAAACCGAGCTACGCCGACTCCGATCAGGTGGCCGATGAGCTCATCTCCCGATTCCTGACCGAGGATCCCGATCAGGCAGTCTCTGAGATCCAGGTGGTGTACACCAGGTTCGAGTCGATGCTGATCCAAGAGCCGAGAGTACGTCGGGTGTTGCCGCTGCATGTCGTGCGCGGCGACCAGTCCCATGAACCGATGCCGCTCTACACCTTCGAACCGGACGCCGCCACAGTGCTGGACGCCCTGTTGCCGTTGTACGTGCGCAACCGGATCCATTTCTATTTCATGCAGGCGGCCGCCAGTGAGCTGGCCAGCAAACAGAAGGCCATGAAGTCCGCCACGGACAACGCCCAACAACTGATCGAGAACCTGACCAGGCAGATCAACCAAGCTCGTCAGGCGCAGATCACCCAAGAGATCACCGAGATTGTGGGGGGCGCTTCAGCGCTCACCGGGAATGAGGAGTGAACGATGAGTAGCACAACCGCGACGCCGGGAACCGGGCGGGTCGTCAAGGTGATCGGATCGGTGGTGGATGTCGAGTTTCCTCCCGATCAGATGCCTGACATTCTCAACGCCTTGCGGGTCACGATCGGTTCCGGCGATGAAGCGCGTCAGATCACATTGGAGGTCGAGCTTCAGGTGGGGGACAATATTGTGCGCACAATCTCGCTGAAGCCGACCGATGGCATGGTCCGCGGCGCGGCGGTCACTGACACCGGCAGTCCGATCGCGGTCCCGGTCGGTGATGTCACCAAAGGCCGGGTGTGGAATGTGACCGGGGATTGCCTGAACGAGGACATCGCCACCTTGGACATCCAACAGCGGTGGCCGATTCACCGCGACCCGCCGCCGTTCGACGCTTTGGAGCCGGAGACACAGATGCTGAACACTGGCATCAAGGTGCTCGACCTGCTGACGCCGTACGTCCAAGGAGGCAAGATCGGGCTGTTCGGCGGCGCGGGCGTGGGCAAGACGGTTCTGATTCAGGAGATGATCTACCGCATCGCCCACAACTTCGGCGGAACGTCGATTTTCGCCGGTGTGGGGGAGCGGACTCGTGAGGGCAACGACCTGATTCACGAGATGATCGAATCCGGTGTCATGAAGGACACCGCGTTGGTTTTCGGGCAGATGGACGAACCGCCGGGGACGCGTCTGAGGGTGGCGCTGTCCGCCTTGACGATGGCGGAGTACTTCCGTGACGTCGAGAATCAGGACGTGCTGCTGTTCATCGACAACATCTTCCGTTTCACCCAGGCCGGCTCTGAGGTTTCGACTCTGCTGGGCCGGATGCCGTCCGCTGTGGGATATCAGCCGACCTTGGCTGACGAGATGGGTCGACTTCAGGAGCGGATCACCTCGACCCGCGGGCACTCGATCACCTCGATGCAGGCCATCTACGTGCCAGCCGACGACTACACCGACCCGGCTCCGGCCACGACCTTCGCCCACTTGGACGCCACCACCGAGCTGTCGCGTGACATCGCCTCGCGCGGTCTGTATCCGGCGGTCGATCCGTTGGCCTCGACCAGCCGCATCCTCGATCCGCAGTACATTTCCGCCGAGCACTACTCCACCGCCGTCGAAGTCAAGCGCATCTTGCAGCGGAACAAGGATCTGCAGGACATCATCGCCATCTTGGGCGTCGACGAGTTGTCGGAGGACGACAAGATCACGGTCGCCAGGGCGCGCCGTGTCCAACAGTTCCTGTCGCAGAACACCTACATGGCGGAGAAGTTCACCAACGTGCCCGGCTCGACGGTGTCTTTGGCTGACACGATCGAGGGCTTCTCGATGATCTGCCGCGGCGATGTCGACCAGGTGCCCGAGCAGGCTTTCTTCAATGTCGGCAACATGGACGACGTGATGAGGAAAGCCGACGAGTTGAAGCAGGAGGGCGCCTGATGACTGACACCTTCTGGGTCGAGATCGTCTCGGCTGACCGGCGGGTGTGGGAAGGCGAGGCTACTCAACTGACGGCCATGACGACGGAAGGGATGATCGGGATTCTGGCCCATCACATCCCGTTGATCGCCACCTTGGCTCCCGGGATCGCCGAGGTGACCGCTAGCGATGGCACTCGTCACCTGGTGGCCGTCGACGGCGGGTTCGTCTCAGTGACCTTGACGCGTACGGCCATCATCTCGCCGTACGCTCAGCTGGCCGGCGACATCGATGTCGAGGCTGCCCGGCGTCAGCTGCGCGAACTGGCGGCGAAACGTGAGGCCGGTGACAATTCCGAAGCCACGACAATGGCGTATCTGAGTGCCCAAGCCCAAGTCAAAGCGGTCGAGCGCTAAGACAAACGCGGCGACCAAGCGGGGGATGCCCGCTCAGTCGCCGCGCTGGTGACTTTTCTGGTCGCCTGTCGCCCACGCCTGTTAGTCGTCGATGTCGAGGCTGACTGGCTGGCCGATCTCGTCCAACATGTCATGGAACCAGGCCTGCGTGACGTCGAAAGGCTTGCCACCGGCGATCCGGTCGAAGCTGATCGCCTTCAACGTGTCGTTGTCGTCCTCGTCTTGACCGATGACGCCGCTGACCCCGTTGAGGGCGCAGTCGACCGCCATGTCGGTCATCGACTTGATCAGCGCCAGGTCGTACTCGTTGGCGGCCGCCGACCGCGAGAAGTAGCCGGACTTTTGAACCATGACCTTCTCCGCGCCGATCATCGACGAGAACTGACGTGCGAACCAGGCTCCGGGGTTGATCTTGTCGAGTTGGACGTGGCCGAAGGCATCACGGGGAACATCCTTGCCATGCTCTTCCATCTCGCGCACGATGGTCTCGACCCCGGCGCCCTCGGACAGGAAGATGTTGACGTTGCCGACCGAGTTCATGACGGCCTTCAGACGCTGCGCCTCGGCGTCGATGTCGATCTCAGTCTCAGGCACGAAGATCGCATGAATGTCCCAGGCCTGCTGTGACAATCCGATTTCGGGCAACCACTCGGCCTGCTTGACCCAGGCGCGGTACTTTTGGGCGGTCGCGGCAGTCAGCCAGCCGCAGTGACGACCCATGACTTCGTGGATGATGAGCTGGCGGGTGGCCGAGTTGTGTTCGGCCAAGACGTTGCGCGCGAAGTTGGCGGCCGACTCAGCCGCGGTGTCAGCGCCGAGTGATTGACGAATCGGGAAGATGTCGTTGTCGATCGTCTTGGGTAGACCGACCACAGTCAGGTCGTAGCCATTCTCAGCCAGGTACGCCGCCAGATCAGCGGCAGTGGTGTTGGTGTCGTCGCCACCGATGGTGTGCAGAATGTCGACACCGTCGGCTTTCAGACGTTCGGCGGCCTGCTGAAGCGGGTTCTGGCCCGGTTCGACCAGACCACGCGCGACCAAGTCCTTGGCGTTGGTCAGCTTCACCCGAGAGTTGCCGATCGGGGAACCCCCGTAGCGGTGCAGTAGATGGGCTTTGGCGCGCACCTCGTCGGTCACTTCGAGAAAGTCTCCGCTCAGCAGCCCCTGATAACCATGCCGATAGGCGATGATCTGAGCGCTCGGCGACACAGCGGTGTATTTCTGAATCAAACCCCCCACTGCTGACGACAGACACGGAGCGAAGCCCCCAGCCGTCAGAATTGCGACCTTTGTGGTCATGACCTACCTCTCTCATCGATGACATGTGAAAGGCGCCCCTAGCGCCGTCAACATTGTAGTCGCCCTCACCAACCCGGTGTCGGACTGCCGTAGACCGGACAAAACGTCGGCGTCTCACATGACAGACGATCCAAAGAGAACCCCAAGAATCTGACTGTCACTGCTGATCAGCGCGATGTCAGGCGACTTCGCGCGCCGTGGGGTTGGCCACCACCGGGCCGGGTGGCCCAAGTGTCGGCGCTCCCAGGTTCGACAAAGTCGACCTGTGACGATGTGTCTCATCATCATTGTGGTGTTATTTTTTCACATCGATTTGCAGCAACGAACATGGTTATGACGCAGGTGGAGCATTGCCGTCAGGTCGACACGGTGCTAGCGTCACAGTGATAGTCCATTACGGCGTCGTACCGGACTGAAGAGCAGGAAGCTCCGGTGACCGCCGTCGACGTGTTCCGCACGAAACGCGCCAACATCATGAGGAGGAGCAATGAGGATCGGAGTCCCCAAGGAAATCAAGAGTCAAGAAGGCCGAGTGGCCATCACCCCCGCCGGAGTTCATCATCTGGCTCAGCATGGACATTCGGTCACGGTCGAGGTCGGGGCTGGGTCGGAATCAGGCATCAGTGATGAGGCCTATCGCTCCGCTGGGGCGAATCTGGCGCAGGCTGATCAGGTCTGGGATGAGGCTGAGATGATCATCAAAGTCAAGGAACCGATCGCGCCGGAGTATCACTACCTGCGCTCGGACCAGATCCTGTTCACCTATCTGCATCTCGCGGCTGACAAACTCCAGACCGATGCGCTGCTCAAAGCGAAGACGACCGCCATCGGCTACGAAGTCGTCCAGCTGGACGACGGCTCGCTACCGTTGCTGTCGCCGATGTCCGAGGTGGCTGGCCGCATGTCGGCGTTGGCCGGCGCGGTTTACTCTTTCCGCCATTTCGGTGGGTCGGGCAAGTTGATCTCTGGTGTGGTCGGTCTGCCGGCCTCGAAGGTCGTCGTGATCGGAGCTGGCGTGGCCGGCAGCAACGCGGCGCAGATGGCCATGGGCATGCGCTCGGATGTGACCATCATCGATGTGAATCTGCATCGTCTGGCCCAGCTGGACGCCGAATTCGGCGGCCGGGTGAAGACGTTGTATTCCACCGCCTACAGTGTTCGCGAAGCGGTCGCCGACGCTGACATCGTCGTCGGTTCGGTGCTCATCCCTGGCGGGCGCACCCCGAAGCTGGTCACTCGCGACATGATGATGTCAGCCAAGCCGGGTTCGGTGTGGATCGACATCGCGGTGGATCAAGGCGGATGTTTCGAAGACACCCATCCGACCACGCACGCCGACCCGGTGTATCCGGTCGGACCGGCCATGCTCTACGCGGTGGCGAACATGCCTGGCGCGGTGCCTCACACCTCCACTTACGCGCTGACCAACGCCACCTTGGCGTACGCGACCCAGATTGCGGACAAAGGCTGGAAGCAGGCTTGTCGTGACAACAAGGCTCTGGGTCGGGGGTTGTCGACCTACCAGGGTCGCCTGACCACCGAGCCTGTCGCCCAGGCCTGGGGTTACCCGTCGATCTCGGTTCAGGACGCTCTGACCTAGGCCGACACCGCGAAGACGGTGACTCGGGGTACGGTCGGCGGGGCAGTGGAGCGCCTGCCGTACCCCTGCGTCGGATCGAGTCGGACCGATGAGCGACGTCGCCGTCGCCGGACACACCAACAAAGGAGTACGTCATGAGCACCGTCAAGCCCGAGTCTTCGGGCAGTCAGGGCGCGGCTGCGGCCAGTCCACATCTCAAAAGGAGCCTGGGCAATCGGCATCTGCAGATGATCGCGATCGGGGGAGCGATCGGGACCGGGTTGTTCAACGGATCGGGCAAGACGATCCATTTGGCCGGTCCATCGATTCTGCTGGTCTACGTGATCATCGGATTCTTCCTGTATTTCGTGATGAGGGCGATCGGCGAGATGCTCTTGTCCAATCTGGAATTCAAGTCGTTCCGTGACATCATCGAAACCCATTTGGGCTCGTGGGCCGGATTCTTCTCCGGGTGGACCTACTGGCTGTGCTGGATCGTGATCGGTTTGGCTGACATGACCGCGGTGACCAACTACGTGTTGTGGTGGTTCCCGGATTGTCCGAAGTTCGTTCCAGCATTGGCGTTGATGGTCTTGCTGTTCGCTCTCAACGTTGTGGCCGTGCGTCTGTTCGGTGAGATCGAGTTCTGGTTCGCGCTGATCAAAGTCATCGCGATCATCGCCTTGATCCTGGTGGCGGTCGGAATGATCGTCATCGGATTCCACTCCGACTTGGAGTCGTTGTTCGGCGCGCATCGTCAGGGGATGCTCGACGCGGCTAGACAGGCGGTGGCGGCTGGTCAGGATGTCGCCGCCAATCAGGCGATCGTCAACGAGCTTCAGGGTGTGCGGGACACGCTGGGTTCAGCGTACCCTGACGGCGCGAAAGCTTCCTTGATGAACATCCTCAACCTCAACGGTGGAGGATTCTCACCCAACGGGTTCGGTGGCTTCCTCGGTGGCTTCCAGATCGCGTTCTTCGCCTTCGTCGGCATCGAGTTGGTCGGCACGGCCGCCGCTGAGGCCAAGAATCCTGAGACGGCGTTGCCGAAGGCCATTCGGGCGATTCCCGTTCGGGTCGTGTTGTTCTACGTCTTCGCGCTGTCGGCGATCTTGTCGGTCACCCCGTATCTGGCGGTCGATCCCGATTACAGTCCATTCGTCAACATGTTCGCGCTGACCGGTCTGGGCATCGCCGCTTCGGTGATCAACTTCGTCGTTTTGACGTCGGCGGCGTCCTCGATGAACTCGGGCATCTACTCGACATCGCGGATGCTGTTCGGTCTGGCTGGAACCAAACTGGCCCCGAGACTGTTCGGGCGGTTGTCTAAATCGTCGGTTCCGGCCAACGCGCTGATCTTCTCTTGCCTGTGCGTCCTGCCCGGCATCGCCTTGCTCTACGCCTCAGATTCGATCATGGACGCTTTCACGTATGCCACCTCGGCGGCCAACGTGCTGTTCATCTTCGTGTGGACCCTGGTGTTGGTGGCGTATCTGCGTTACCGGCGCACGGTGCCGAAGCTGCACGAGGTCTCGAAATTCAAGATGCCGTGGGGGGTGCCGATGAGCTGGATCGTGATGGTGTTCTTCGTCATCATGCTCGTGATTCTGTGCCTTGACCGAACGACTTTCATCGGCGCGATCACCACACTGATCTGGTTCGCGGTTCTCGGCGTGGCGTACGCACTGCACGTCAGGTACGAGAAACGTCACACGCAGGTGTGACCCCTGGGTCGCCAGAGGGGAGTGAACAACTGCGGGGGACGGTCTGGGAACCCACTGCTGGTTTTCTGGTTTTCCAGCGGCCGGACCGTCCCCGCAGTCTTCGATTCCCCCGGTGATCACTGAGCAGAAAGGACAAAGGACATGACACCGATCACCTTCGCACAAGTTGACTTGGGCGCGTTGAAGTCCAACCTGGACGCCATCCGTCTACGTACGGATGCGGCAGTGCTGTTGCCAGTCAAAGCTAACGCCTACGGGCATGGAGCGGTCCGGGTGGCCCAGGCTGCGGACCGGGGCGGATGGGCCGACTGGTTCGGCGTGGCCACCGTGGGGGAGGGGGTCGCACTGGCCAAGGCTGGAGTCACCAAGCCGATTCTGAAACTGTCGAGCACACTGCCGGACGAAGTCGGTGTGGCGATCGACCATGGGCTTCGTCTCACGGTGACCGATCGGGCGGGCGTGGCAGAGGCGGCGAGGGTGGCCAAAGCCCGCGGAGGCATCGCGCGGCTGCACCTCAAAGTGGACACCGGCATGGGCCGTCTGGGAGTCGAACCTAGTCAAGCGCCAGGCATGGCCGAATTGATCGAGGCCAACCCTCACCTCGACCTGGAGGGAGTGTTCACCCACTTCGCTGTGTCTGACAAGCCAAAACATGACGGATTCACCAGGGGACAGCTCGGGCGGTTCCGGGACTGCGTCGACTCCGCCACCCAACGGATCGGGCGACGTCCGCTGATCCATGCCGCCAATTCAGGGGCTGTGTTGTCGTATCCGGAATCCTGGTTCGACATGGTCCGTCCCGGCATTTTGTCGTACGGCTATTACCCGGACCCGACCAGTCCGCGCTCTGTGCCTGTGACACCGGTGATGAGTCTGATCACGCACCTGACGTACGTCAAAACTGTGCACGCCGGAAGCACGGTCGGCTACGGTCGCACATGGCAAGCGGATCGTGACACCCGGGTGGGAACCTTCCCGGTCGGATATGGCGATGGGTACGATCGCCGCCTCAGCAACTGTGTCAATGTGGTGGTCGCGGGTCACAGTTATCCACAAATCGGTCTGATCTGCATGGATCAGTCGATGGTCGATCTGGGGCCGACATCAACGATTCGCGCAGGCGAGAAGGTCACCCTGATGGGTCACGATGGTCGCCAGGACATTGACGCCGAGGCTTTGGCCACGCGCGTGGGCACCATCAGTTATGCCATGCTCTGCGGGATCGCCGCTCGGGTTCCGAGGGTCTACGTCGACGGGCAGTGACTGTGTCGTCGGGAGTGACCTGTGACGCCTATGTGGGCAGCACGAGGTTCCATCGCCTGTCGCCGCTGTTGGGTTTGTAAACATGTCGCAACCCATCGCCGTTCGTTTGCCGGATCCCTATTGTGTCGGCCATTGACGAGGCATTTGCGATCTGATGGACGACCACCTTGTCATCCTTATCATCGTGGCTCTGAAAGTCGCGCATCGCTCATAGGTCGCGGTTCGCCAGCCTGAAATGTCATAATGTACATTATCGGACTAGCGGTCGAGCAGGGGTGACACCGAGCCTGGCGCTTGGGCAGCGCGGCTCCTACTGACTGATCGTCATCATCATTCATCGTTCGGTGGCCTGACACGGGCATAAACTTGAACCATGTCCATCGTGTTTCCCACGGCCGCGCAGGCGGCGCAGCGTATTGTGTCCGCGATTGGAGCCCCGCGACGGGACGCCACTGTCGATGAGTTCCTGTATGGAGACCCGAATGCCGCGGTGACTGGGATTGTGACGACGATGATCGCGTCTAGTCGGGTGTTGCAGCAGGCGGCTGATTCTCACGCGAATCTGGTGATCACGCATGAGCCGCTGTTTTGGGACCATCGCGACGAGGCTCGACCTGATCTGATTCGTGAGGCTGATCCGGTCTATCGTGAGAAATTGTCGTGTTTGGAGCAGCATGGCGTGGTCGTGTGGCATTTGCATGACGCGTTGCACGATCTGCGCCCGGACCTGGTCGATGTCGGGACGGCTCGACGCTTGGGATGGACAGTGCCTGAGACTGTGGGATATCCGACCGTGCTGGACATCGCTCCGCAGACGCTGGCAGAGTTGGCGACGACGGTGGCTGACCAGCTCGGCGCGCCCGCGACACGCTTCATCGGCGCCGGCGGCATGACCTGTTCGCGGGTCGGTTTCGCATTAGGTTTTCGTGGCGCGACCTACATTCGTCATTTGTTGGCCCGCCCAGACATCCAGGTGGTGATCGCCGGTGAGATTCACGAATGGGAAATCGGGGGCTACGTTGACGACGCGGTCACACTCGGATTTCCGAAGGCATTGCTCGTGGTCGGCCACATCCCGTCTGAGCAGTACGGGATGCGCGAGATCGCGGACATCGCTTCGCATGCACTACCTGGCCTGCCGGTGTCGTTCATAGCTTGCCCCGATGTTTACGCCGGTGGAATTCGGCGTTGAGTGCTGGGCTCGTGAAGAACGGTCTAGAGCCGATCGCCCTGCGCTAGCGCGCGACGCCTCATAGCGCCTCTGTCTGTCGTTCGGGTGGCGTACGCCATGGTCCTCTCGAGTTGGCCGAGATCTGGTGCGCGTCTCCCCCGTCTTCGCGCGGCGCACGGGACATGCCCTGCTCGATGGCCTCTGCCCGAGCTCCTCCCCCGCGTTGACATGGCGTATGGGCTCTCCGCGCCCCGCTTGCGGCCGTACCGTTTGACCTTCATGAGTGAACCCGGTGGCTGTCCGTGGGAGAATGGGACCAGCGGCGAGCAGGAGGTCATGAGGATGACAACGATCAAGCGTGTGGGGATTCTGACGGCTGGCGGAGACGCCCCCGGTCTCAACGCGGTGATCCGAGGATTCGGCAAAACCATCATTGGATACCATAATATGGAGCTGATCGGCTTCAGAGACGGCATCAAAGGCCTGGTCGAGAACCGTTATGTCACCTTGGATGGTTCCGCCTTGTCAGGCATCCTCACCACCGGCGGGACGATGCTGGGAACTAGCCGAGACAAAGTCCACAAATACATGATCGACGGCGAGCCTCACAACATGATTCCCACAGTGCAGGACAACCTGGACCGTCTGGGCGTCGACGCGCTCGTCCTGCTCGGTGGCGGAGGAACAGCCAAGAATGCCAAACAACTGATGGACGCGGGCATCAATGTTATCTCGCTGCCCAAGACGATCGACAATGACATCGCCTGCACGGACACCAGTTTCGGGTTCGCCACCGCCATGGAGATCGCCACCGAGGCGATCGACCGGCTGCATAGCACGGCTCATTCCCACCATCGCATCATCTTGGCCGAGGTCATGGGGCATCGAGCGGGCTGGCTTAGTTTGGGCGCCGGGATCGCCGGTGGGGCTGACATCATCCTCATTCCGGAGATCCCCTACACCGTGGATTCCATCACCGCCACAATCAAAGCGCGCATCGCGCGTGGAAGCAGTTTCTCGGTCGTCGCCGTAGCCGAGGGCGCCCGTGACGTCACCGACGTGGCCGACTATCAGGCGGCTCGCCTGCTGGTCAACGCGGCGAAGACTCCCGAGGCGCTCGGGGCGGCGAAGTCGCATTTGGCCCACGTCGAAGACTCCCAGCGTGAGCACACCTTCCAACTGGCCAGAGACTTGGAGGCCGCCACCGGGCTGGAGACTCGGGTGACGATTCTGGGGTACGTCCAACGTGGCGGCACACCCTGCGCCGAGGACCGTCTGCTCGCCACTCGACTGGGGTCGGCCGCAGCCGACCTGGTCACCGAAGGACAATTCGGGGTCTTAGTGGCGGCGCGCGGCCAAGGCACCGAGCCGGTGCCGCTGGCCGAGGTGGCGGGCAAAGTGAAGCTCGTTCCCACCGATCACGATTGGATCGCCACCGCCCGCAAAGTCGGAACCGGATTGGGCGACTGATCGCGTTTGTGTCGATCAGAAGTTGATCATCGCTCCGCCGATGCCTTCGGCGGCCTCACCAATGGCCTCCGACAAGGTCGGATGGGCGTGAATGTTGCGGGCGACCTCGTCGGCGGTGAGATCCCACTTCTGAGCCAGCGTCAACTCCGGCAGCAGTTCGGTCACATCTGGTCCGACGAGGTGGGCTCCAAGCAGTTCATGGTGGGACGCGTCGGCGATGATCTTGACGAAGCCGACCGCCTCCCCCAGTCCTTGGGCTTTCCCGTTCGCGGTGAAAGGGAACTTCGACACGATCACGTCATGGCCTCGATCACGGGCCTGTTCCTCGGTGTAGCCGAATGAGGCGACTTGTGGTCGAGTATAGGTGGCGCGCGGGATCATGGCATAGTCGATCGGCAGCGTGGTCATGCCGCCGATCGACTCGGCGGCGATGATGGCCTGGGCTTGCGCGGTGTGGGCCAGCATGAGCTTGCCGGTGACGTCCCCGATGGCGTAGATGTTGTCGACTGTGGTCCGCATCTGGTCGTCGATCTGAATCGCGCCACGGCCGTCCAATGACACTGCAGTGGACTCTAGACCGTACCCCGTCGTACGCGGCGTGAAACCGACACTGACCAGAACTGCGTCAGCCTCGATGACGAACGGGTCCGAACCGGCGTTGGGGCTGACGGTGACTTTGGCCGACTGGTCGTCTTGCTCCACCGAGGTGACCGAATGGTTGGCCAGGACGGTGACGCCGAGGCGGCGATAGGCTTTGGCGACCTCGGACGAGACCTGTGGGTCCTCCAGCGGCAGCAGCCGATCCAGGTACTCCACAATCGTGACTTTGACGCCGTAACTGGCCAGAATGTAGGCGAACTCACTCCCGATCGGCCCAGCGCCACAGATGATGATCGACTTCGGCAACCTGTCGGACAGGATCAGCTGCTCATAGGTCCACACTCGCGGTCCCGGGCTCACACCGGGCAGCATCTTCGGTGTGGCCCCTGTGGCGAGGATCAGATTGTCGAAGCTCAACTCCTGCGGTTCGCCGACTTCGGACTCGACCCGCAGGTGCTGGGCGTCGCTCAACGTCGCCCAGCCGGAGTATTCGGTGATTTTGTTCTTTCGCATCAGGAAGTGCACGCCCTTGACCATGCGATCCGAGACGGCTCTGGAGCGGGCGTAGGCTGGTCCCCAATCCAGGCTGACATCCCCGACTATTCCATAGAGTTGCCTGTCGAAGGTCAGTGTGTGGGCGAGATCAGCGTTGGCGAGCAAGGATTTGGTCGGGATGCATCCGACGTTGAGGCACACTCCCCCCCACCACCGTTTTTCCACGATGGCTGTCTTCATCCCGAGTTGAGCACATCGAATCGCGGCCACGTAGCCGCCCGGACCGGCTCCCAGGATCACTGTGTCGAACTGCGTCATACGGATACTCTATCCGGGATTGACTAGTCGAGAAGCTGGTCGCGTGGCCCGTGCTCCGCATGTCTTGATGAAGCATCATCTCATAGATGAGATACACTACGGTTATGGCAACTTCAGCACAGACCATCGGCTTGCTCGTACGAGAAGCCCGTCAGGCTCGCGGTATGACTCAAAGTGAGTTGGCTCGGGCGCTCAACACCTCACAAAGCGCCATCGGGCGCATCGAGGCCGGAAACCAGAACCTGTCCTTGGAGACCGTCAATCGGTTGTCCGATGTTCTGGGGCGCAAACTCATCTCACCAGGCATCGGCGCGATCAACTACTCGATCGAGGGTGGACGTCGCCTTCACGGCAGCATCGAGACCCGGTCGTCGAAGAACGCGGCCGTGTCCACGCTGTGCGCTTCCCTGCTGAACCGCGGACGGACGACCCTGCGCGGCATCGCCCGCATCGAAGAGGTCAATCGTCTGATCGAGGTCCTGACCAGCATCGGCGTCGACTGCCACTGGAGTGATGACCAGATGGATCTGACCATCAGTGGAGCGTACGACCTGGACCTGGCGGCCATGAACTTGGAAGCCGCCCGGCGCACTCGCTCCATCCTGTTGTTCCTCGGCCCCTTGATGCATCACTTCGCCACGTTCGCCCTGCCGTACGCCGGGGGCTGCAATCTCGGCACTCGCACCGTCGAGCCGCACCTTCAAGCCTTGAGGCACTTGGGGCTGTCTGTCGAAGCCACTGAGGGTTTCTATCATTGTGACGTCGTGCCTCCGACCAAAGACGTCCGACAGTTCACGCTGACCGAACGTGGTGACACCGTCACCGAGAACGCCATCATGGCGGCCGCTCGAACCCCAGGGGTGACCATCATCCGCAACGCCAGTTCGAACTACATGGTTCAGGATCTGTGCGTGTTCATCACCCGGCTCGGCGTTCAGATCGACGGCATCGGCACGACGACGCTGACCATCCACGGGGTCTCCGATGTCGATGTCGACGTCGAGTACGCCATCTCCGAGGATCCGATCGAGGCCATGACTCTGCTGACGGCGGCTGTCACCACCGAGTCGGAGTTGACGATCACCCGGGTGCCGATCGAATTCATGGAGATCGAGCTGGCCGTGCTCGACTCGATGAAACTGAACTACGTCATGACTGACGAATACACCTCCCACAATGGGATGACCCGATTGGTCGATCTGACGGTCAAACCGTCCAAGTTGGTCGCCCCGGTGGACAAGATCCATCCGATGCCGTTCCCCGGTCTCAACATCGACAATCTGCCGTTCTTCGCGCTGATCGCTGCCGGAGCCAGTGGCACCACCACGATTTTCGACTGGGTCTACGACCATCGGATGATCCACCTGATGGGGCTCACGAAGCTGGGCGCGAATCTGACGCTGCTCGACCCCCATCGGATCATGGTGACCGGGCCGACCCGTTGGCGTGGCGGCGGCGAGATCGTGTGTCCCCCGGCTTTGCGCCCTGCGATGTGTCTATTCCTGGCCGCGTTGGGGGCTCGCGGGGCCACTGTTCTGGAAGACACCTATGTCATCACTCGTGGGTACGAAGAGATGCCCGAGCGTTTGAACGCGTTGGGCGCCAACATCACCTCGTTCTTGGAGTGACGCCGAAGCCCAGCGGGCCGGTGTCGAGACTTCGAAGCCAACCGGTGAGAGCGCGAACCGGCAGCGGGGCGGTGCCGAGACCACGAATTGCGACAGTGCGACCATTGACCCAACAGTCGCACTGCGAATCCGACAGTGCGCGTACGTTCTCAGCGCACTTGGCGCACGTCGAAGCTGAACCGTGGCGTGACCAGGTCGGATTGTGCGTCCACCAGTGCCAGTTCGCGGCGACCGGCGGTGGCCGTGGCCTCCAGCAGGGAGTAGACGATGTCGGCGGTGTTCTTCAGCGCCACAGCTAGACTCTTGGATTCGAGCCAGTGGGCGAGGAAAACCGCTGAGGTGACATCCCCGGAGCCGGTGAACACCTGATCGATACGTGGCGTCGACACCAGCCAGGCCTCGTCGGCGGCGGCCGCGACCATGGACACGGTCGCCGAGGTCGGATCGTCGCTGCCCAATGCCGAGGTCACCAACACCGTTCGCGGGCCTTGCTCGATCAGGCGATCCACGCCGACCAACAGGTCGTCGATGGTGTGAGTGTGACTGTCGGTCAGGTAGTCCAGTTCGTACTGATTCGGCGTGGTGATGTCAGCGTGGGGAATGACGCGCTCGCGCAGGAACTGCGGCACACCGTCGGCGACATACATCCCACGACCGACGTCACCCATCACCGGGTCGCAGCAGTAGACCGCCTCAGGATTGCGTTGTTTGACCAACTGGACGGCGGCGACGATGGTGTCGCCCATGGTGGTCGACCCCTGGAAACCGGACAACACCGCGTCGACTCCGACCAGCGCGCCACGGTCATCGATGCCCTTGACCACATCAAGAACCTCGTCGGCCGATAGGTTCAAGCCGCGCCAACTGCCGTAGCTGGTGGTGTTGGAATAGTGCACCGTGTAGACCGGATAAGTCTCCACTCCCATCCGCATCAGAGCGAAGGACGCGGCCGAGTTGCCGACATGGCCGTAGGCGACGGAGGACTGGATGGACATAATTGTGGTCATGACACCCATTATTCCTCATGGTGATCGCACACGAGTAGGCCGCCAGAGTTCATGAACCTCACCGGTTGGCCCGATCGCGGTCTGGTAACGCTGTCGAGTTGAATCGATCGGCGCGCGGCGACGGGAGCGTGAACATGAGTCCATATTGTGACATCGGGTCCAGAGTCCTTTGACCACCCGGTGCGGATACTGCACAATGGGAGCGTTGCCCCAGGTCGTGACGTCATCACGCCTAATCCCCCGGTCTGAAACGAGGCGAATGTGACGCCAGCCGCCAACTATCCTTACTGCGCGACTCGTTTCGCCGCGATGGCGCATCGCGGCGGTCCAGGATGGGAAGTCAATCGCGGTCGAGAGAACACCCTGGCAGCTTTTCGAGCGGCGGTGTCACTGGGGTACCGCTATATCGAGACCGATGTTCAGGCGACTCGGGATCACGAACTGGTCTGCTTCCATGACCCGACGTTGGAGCGGATGACTGGTTTGCCCGGGCGAGTGCGGGACTACACTGCGGCTGAGTTGTCCAGTGCTCGCGTCGGCGGTGGGGAGCCGATCCCGCTGTTCGCCGAGGTCGTTGAGGCTTTGCCTGACACGTGCTTCAACGTCGACCTGAAGACCGCTGGCTCGGTCGAACCGCTGGTCAGGGTCATCCGCGAACACCATCTGGCCAATCGGATCCTGGTCGACTCTTTCTCACCGGGACGACTCGGCCGTTTCCGAGCGATGTCCTCCCGTTCGGTGCCGACTGCGATGACACCGATCGCCGCCGCAGTCACAGCGCTGACGCCCTTCGCCCGCGCGAATTCGCCACAAGGCGTGGCCCTTCAGGTTCCGGTCCGGGTCCCCATCGGACGCCGTACGCTGCCCATCCTCACTCAAGCCACGATTGACAGGGTCCACCGTATCGGTAAGGTTATCCATGTTTGGACGATCAATGATGCGGCCGAGATGGCCCGGCTGATCGATCTGGGGGTCGACGGGATCATCACCGATCATCCAGACCTGTTGAAGAACGTCTTGATCGATCATGATCTATGGGAGAACACATGACCAGCGCCGTCACATCCGAGCCTGCGAAAGGGCCAAAGTTAGCCTTGGGCGCCAACGCGAAAAGCCGACCGGCTGCAGTGTTGGGTTGGGCCCTGTGGGATTGGGGCACTCAACCGTTCTACACCGTGGTCACCACCTTCGTCTTTTCGGTCTACATCACCACTGGGGCGTACTTCAGCTCGGATCCGAACGATTCCAATGGCCCCTCGCTGGCGCTGTCAGTGTCGACCGCGATCGCCGGGGTCGTGATCGCTCTGATCGCTCCTGTGTTGGGGCAGTCGGCTGATCGCTCAGGTCACATCGTGCGCAACATGCGGTGGTTGACCTGGGGCTTGGGCCTGATAACCATGGCGCTGTTCTTCGTCGCCCCGCGGCCGGGTTTCCTCGTGCTCGGTCTGGTGCTGCTAGCCGTCGGCGCGGTCGTGGGCGAGATCTCTGGTTCCTTCTACAACGCCACCATCGATCAGGTGGCGACGACGAGAAATGTCGGGCGGGTGTCCGGTTTCGGCTGGGGCATGGGGTACGTCGGCGGCATCGTTGTTCTGCTGTTGATCCTGTTCGTCTTCATCCAGCCCGAGGTCGGCCCGTGGGGCATGACCGACACATCGATGAAGATTCGGGCCTCGATGGTCGTCTGCGGGGCGTGGACGCTGCTGTTCACCATCCCCGCGTTCATTGTCTTGAAGGATCATCCGGTCACTGATCAGACCCGCGCCCGGCTGGGCGTCATCGGTGCGTACCGCGCCCTGTTCAGTCACATCGCCACACTGTGGCGCGAGGATCGACATGTGGCGTACTTCCTGATCGCCTCGGCGCTGTATCGCGACGGTCTGGCCGCGGTGTTCAGTTTTGGCGCGGTGATCGCCGCTCAATCGTTCGGGTTCTCCACCACCGAGATCATCGTGTTCGGTGCGGCGGCCAATCTCATCGCGGGGGTGGTGACGATTCTGTTCGGATTATTGGACGATGTCATCGGCCCGAAGATCGTCATTTTGATCTGTCTGGGCATTTTGGCCGGTGGCGCGATGGTGGTGTTTTTCCTGCATCAGCCGGCCTACGCTCAACCAGTTCAGATTTGCGACGCGGTCACAACGGCGTGCCAGGCCAACCCGGCGTACGATCCGAACCTGGTCGCTCAAGGAAAGACGATCTTCTGGGTTTTCGGTCTGATCCTGTCGTGTCTGTGTGGACCAGCCCAGGCGGCTTCGCGCAGTCTGTTGGCTCGGGTCATCCCCGCCGGGCGTTCGGGCGAGGTCTTCGGCTTGTACACCACCACGGGGCGAGTGATTTCGTTCATCTCGCCCACGCTGTTCGGCGTGTTCGTTCTGTTGGGGGCCCGTCTGACAGGTTCCGGGGCGACCCAGCATTGGGGTCTGATCGCTATCGCGGCTGTCTTGCTCATCGGGTTCGCGGTGTTGCTGCCAGTACGAGCGGGGCGTACGAACCACTGATCACCCGGGGCTGGTCCGCCTCAGTTCACCGTCTCAGTCTGGACCGCCACGCCCTGATGTGTCCCGCTTGATCGATGTGGTGACGCGCTGACCGGGGTGCTAACGCCGAGTGGCGTGAACGTATTCCCACTATTGATGCACATATGACCAAGCGATTGACTGTGGGGAATCTATTTGTTCAGTACTGGTTTTTTCGCGTTTCCTACGGAATAGTGCTCGGTTCCCCCGGCGTTCCTTCCACGCCCAATCACACTAATTCCAGGAGGCGAAACAATGACCGCGATACATTCGGTGCCCGAGCCCGTCGAGCGGGTGGAGACCACCTACACTTGTCCATCTCAACACAAGTTCACGAAAGTCTTCGCCGCCAACATCGCCGTCCCGAGCACCTGGGACTGTCCACGTTGCGGTAAGACCGCGACCAGTGACACCCTAGACGGCCACGACGAGACTGGTACGACAAACGAGACCAGAAGTCACTGGGACATGCTGCGTGAACGGCGCAGCATGGACGAGTTGACCACCATGTTGGCCGACCGAGTCGACCAACTACGCAACCAATGATCGCTGAGTTGGCCCGGTGCGGGCTGAACCTGATCTTCCTGCAGGCCTGACCTCAACCGACGCCTAGTGACGTCGGCCCAGACCTGCAATCCAGGAGGCGAGCTGGCTAAGACGATAGCGGAAACCCCACGCTGTCGTTTTAGCCAGGGCTTCGACCACAATTCCACTCGACATCTTCGACTGACCGCGTTCGCGCTCGATGAAGGTGATCGGAACCTCGGCGACGGTCATACCATGAGAGATGACATGCCAGGTCAGATCGACCTGGAAGTTGTATCCCGCCGAGGTGATGTCTTCCATGATCGTCCGCAAGGTTTGGGCACGAAAAGCGTTGTATCCGCCAGTGATGTCCGCCACGGGAATGCCGATCATCAGTCGCGTCCACAAGGAACCGCCGCGGCTGAGCAGTTCTCGGGTCTTCGGCCAGTTGACGACCGAGCCACCGGGAACGTACCGCGAACCCTTCACCATGTCAGCGTCAGCCAGACCCGCCAGCAATGTCGGCAACTGTTCGGGCTGATGTGAACCGTCGGCGTCCATCTCGACCAGGGCTTCGTAGCCGTGGTCGAGACCCCAAGCGAAACCAGCCAGATAGGCCGCTCCTAGTCCGTTCTTGGCCGTGCGATGCATCACGTGGATCTGAGGGTCGCCGTCAGCCAGGCGATCAGCCAACTCACCGGTCCCATCAGGCGAATTGTCGTCGGCGATCAGGATGTCAACCGCAGGCACAGCGGCTCGTAGCCTGCCACAGATGATCTCAATGTTCTCCTTCTCATTGAAAGTCGGGATGACCACGAGAGTCTTCATCAGCGGTGGGGTCATTTGGTTGTCTCCGTCCTCAAGCTCGTCCTCTATTCTATGGCCTTGCGCCGGGCGGCTGATTCGCGCCGATCTGGATCGTGGCGCCGACCATGATCTGGCCAGACTGTCCTGCGAATTTCCCCGCGTCGGTGTGGGTCGCGCGCCGGTGGGTCGAACTGGTTCAACCGCGCCCGTCGGTCGCGGACGCGACAGCTGATCTTGACGAAGCGGCTTCACCGCTTCCATCAAGCCGTGCGTGACGATGCCCGCGCCGAGACGCGATGAGCACGCCGGCGCCGATCATCATCGGCACGAGGACGCTCGCGAGGTCGTACCCTCGACGCCAAGCCACGGCCAAGGTGACCTCGACCCGCCGCGGCACCTCGAACACCGTCGCGTCGGAATGAGACAGCTCGGACTGATAGACCACGCGGCCATGGGAGTCGATCAACCCGGCCAAAGAGTTGGTGGTCGACACCACGATCTCTCGCCTGGCCTCCATCGCGCGAACTCGGGTGATCCGATCTTGCTGGGCCATCTGATCCGAGCCGGTGAACATGGCATTGGAGGTCTGGACCACGATGACCTGCGCTCCCCCGCCGGTGGAGGGGTCCCCCGTGATCATCTGGTCGAAAGTGTCATCATAGGAGACTTCGAAACAGATGAGATCGCCGACTCGCAGACCACGCCCGTCGACGAGAACGTCGAGCACGCCCGGGCTGTCTCCTGGCACCGACTGAGCCCCGACGCGTTCGAGAACCGGAATCAGGGAGACGACCAGGGACCGGAAGGGGATCCACTCCCCGAAAGGAACTAGATTGCGTTTGGCGTAGCTGGCGGTGACTCCGTCACGGGGCGTCCACCACAGGCCCACGGTTTGACGCTCGTCGTCGCCTGGTCCGGCCACGATCGCTCCGGCTAGGATCGGGACCTGGACCAGATCGACCGCTGTGTCGATGATGTGCGCGGTGTGCTCGTCGCGCAGCGCGTCCGTGGCGGCCGAGTTCTCGGGCCAGGCGACGAAATCGGGCGCGCTGACCTGGCCCGTGCGAATCTTGGCCGCCAAGATGATCGTCTCGGCCAGGTGATTGTTCTCCACGGTGTAGCGCGGCCCGAGCGCTTCGACGCCTGTCCCAGGCACGTTGCCCTGAACCACGCCGATGTTGACCGGGTCACCCGGACTGCCCGGATCATACCCCCGCCCGAACGCCCCACCTACTGCGGCGACGAGGACGACCGCCACCAAGCCGATCACCGGAAGTTCGACCAATTGGCTGGCCCATTGTGGCCATGACCGAGGACTGCGCCTGATCACCCTGACCACGATCCAGGCGAGCAGAAAACCGCAGGTGACGATGATGAAGGAGACACCAGTGGCCGAGATGATGGGGAACAGGCCGTCGATCGGGGTGTCGACAGCCGAATACGCCAGTCGTCCCCAACCGAAGCCGCCGAAAGGCCAACGCGCGCCAGCCCACTCCGCGCCCATCCAAGCGGCGACCCCGGCGACGCCCCAGACAGCAGTCTTGCGGGTGGCTGCGATGACTAGTCCGACCAAGGCATACCACACCGCCAACCAGGCGACGAAGACGAACAAGATGGCCGGCATCCCGAAAGCAGTGATCCAGCGGAACGCGACCAGGTTGAACCCGAAACCGTAGAGATAGCCGCGCAGCGCCCCGATTCCTGGGCTCGCGGTCTGGGTGGTGACGACCATGGTCGCCACCCCGATCGGCACGAGCCACCACAGGTCGTACGGCGCGAAGCCTAGGCCGGTGACCACTCCGCCGGCGAGCGCGAGGCCCGCGAACAGCCACGGGTTGGGGCGGCCGGGTTTGGTGTCCATGACGCGATCGGCTCTCATCATCGGCGACCTGCGCTCGGCAGGGGCTGGCGCTGATCGGCCAACTCGTAGACGACGGCTCCCGCCGACCAGTTTCGACTCCTGATCGGGGCGCGCGAGATGTGCCCGTCGGCCCCCAGCGCGACGCATTTGAGGATGGACAGGCCGATCTGGTCGAACAGATCCTCCAGGTCGCGTGACGACCCGAAGTGGACGTTCGGACTGTCATGCCACTGATATGGCAGATCTTTCGACACCGGCGCGTGACCGCCGAGCAGACGAAGACGATTGCGCCAATAGCCGAAGTTCGGCATCGAGACGACTGCGATCGGCGCGATCCGCATCATGTGACGCAGGACCACGCCTGGGTAACGCACGGCCTGCAAGGTACGCGACATGATCACCACGTCGTAGCTGGCGTCGGCGAACAGGTCCAACTGTTTGTCGATATCCACTCCAATAACGGGCACACCACGCGCCATGGCTTTCACCTGACTCGCCAGATCCATCTCCACGCCTTGGACTGTGCAACCCTTGTGTGTCGCCAAGTCAGCCAACAGGGTTCCGGGCCCGCATCCGAGATCCAGCACGCGGGCTTGGGGTTTGATCCATGATCGGATCAAACCCAAATCCACTCTCGTCCGTTCAGCCCGTGTGCTCATGACCGACCCCCGAGATCATCCAAGGACGTCGCCGGTCTGATCTGAGACACCGCTCGGGTGAGAAATGCGCGTACGACATCGTGATACGGCGGGATCGGCATCAGAAAAGAGTCGTGACCCATCCCCGAGTCGATCTCGCGATAGGTCACCGGAACCCCCGCCCGCTCGAGTTTCGCGACGATGCGCAGGGATTGGGCCGGAGAGAATCGCCAATCGGTCGAGAACGAGCACACCAATACCGCGACGGGGTCGGCGCCGATCAGCCGACAGGCGTCGTCGCGGGCGAATGGGTCGAAATAATCCATGACCCGTGACAGGTAGAGATAGCTCAGGGCGTCGAACCGGTCGAGGAAGACGTCGGCTTGATGTTTCAAATAGCTCTCGACCGCGAAATCGACCCCGAAGCCATGCACCAGATCGTCTTTGTGAGGCTCGCGGCCGAACTTGCGTCCGAGGGTCGACTCCGAGGTGTACGTGATGTGGGCCATCATGCGTGCGATCGACAGGCCAGCGTCTGGGGAGGTCCCCTGCTCCAGGTAGTGTCCCTGGGCGAAGCCACGGTCGCGCATGATCGCTTCCCGGGCGACGGCCGAGAATGCGATGTTCTGCGCCGTCAAGCGACTGGACGCGGCGATGATCACGGCATTGCGCATGTCCTGAGGCGCGCTGAGCGCCCATTGCAGGGCTTGCATCCCGCCCAACGAGCCGCCGACCACGGCCAGCAACTTTTTGATTCCTAGGTGCGCGACCAGCGCGCGATGCACGGTGACGAAATCGCGCATGTCGAGGATCGGGAAAGCCAATCCGTACGACGCCTGAGTCGTCGGATCGATGCTGCCGGGGCCGGTGCTGCCTTGGCAGCCGCCGAGCAGGTTCGCGCAGATGACGAACATCGTGTCGGTGTCGACCGGTTTGCCCGGGCCGATCATGGAGTCCCACCAGCCGGGCTTGGCCTGCCCTGGATGCCATCCGGCCGCGTGAGCGTCACCGGTCAGGGCGTGGCAGACGAACACGGCGTTGGATTTGGTCGAGTCCAGCCGCCCGTACGTCTCATAATGGATGGTGATCGGCCCCAACTGACCACCGCGCGCCAGTTTCAGGGGCGTTTGAGCCGTGAACAGCGTCGCGTCATGAACCTCAAGGTTCATCACATCTGGTCGGGCGTTCACAGGTGCAGTTTAGCCGGGTGGACCCAGTGGCAGGGATCGCCGTCGCCAGCCGGTTTCGCTGATAGCAGACTCACCGGAGTGAAGTACCAAGATTTTGACCGCTTACGCTACCGTAGACAGGGAAACGACTGCCGGCCGAGAGGAAAGCGCGTGTTGGACACTTACTCTTTGGGACTGGATGTGGGATCCACCACCTTGAAAGCTGTTTTGCTGCGTGGGGCGGACATTGTTCATCAAGAGTATCGCCGACACAACGCCGACGTTCAAGCCGAACTCGTGCGCTTGGTCGACGACATCGTGGCGGCGTTCCCCGGCATCTCGACGGCTGTGGCGATCACCGGTTCTGGCGGCTTGGGGATCGCTCAAGCGTTGGACGTCGAGTTCGTCCAGGAGGTCATCGCCGGAACCTACGCCGTGCAGCAGCACTATCCCGACGTCGATGTCGCGATCGAGTTGGGCGGCGAGGACGCGAAGATCACCTACTTCAAGCCGACTCCCGAACAGCGGATGAACGGCACCTGCGCTGGCGGCACTGGGGCTTTCATCGACCAGATGGCGATTCTGTTGCGCACTGACGCCTCGGGTTTGAACGATCTGGCGGCGAACCACCTTCATCTGTATCCGATCGCCTCCCGCTGCGGAGTGTTCGCGAAATCTGACCTGCAACCGCTGATCAACGAGGGCGCGCGACATGAAGATTTGGCGGCCTCGATCTTCCAGGCGGTCGCCACCCAGACGATCTCTGGGCTGGCCCAGGGGCGACCGATTCGTGGCCGGGTGATCTTCCTCGGTGGTCCGCTGCATTTTCTGCCCCAACTGCGCCAAGCCTTCGAACGCGCTCTGGATGGTCAGGCCACCGATTTCATCGTGCCGGACTCCGCCCAGATCTTCGTCGGCTTGGGGGCAGCCCTCAAGGCCGGGTCGACGGTGATGAAGTTGGAGGACCTGGCCACGCGGCTGACCGAGCGTCGGCATTTGGTGCCCGTCTCGGGTCGGATGCCCGCGCTGTTCGCCACGGAAGACGACCGTGAGGCTTTTCTGTCGCGTCATGCCCAGCACCGGTTCCCCCGGCGTGAGCTCAGCCAAGCCAAAGGGGCCTGCTTCCTGGGAATCGACGCCGGCTCGACGACAATCAAGGCGGTGTTGATCGATGATCAGGACAACATCCTCTGGTCGCATTACGCCTCGAACCAGGGTGACCCAGTGGCTGCGGCGATCGAGATCGCGGTTCAGGTACGGCATGCCCTGCCCGGGCCGGCCATCATCGCCCAGACTTGTGTCACTGGCTACGGCGAAGGGCTGATACGGGCGGCCCTGCACATCGACTGTGGCGAGGTGGAGACCCTGGCTCATTTCCGGGCGGCCGACAAGATCGCTCCGGGTGTCACTTCGGTGATCGACATCGGCGGCCAAGATATGAAGTACATGCGCGTGGACGACTCGGTGATCGACTCGATCGCGGTCAATGAGGCGTGTTCGGCGGGCTGCGGTTCCTTCTTGCAGACGTTCGCGGAGTCGATGGGCTTGGACATCACCGAATTCACCCAGGCCGCCTGTGGCGGGAAGGAACCGGTGGATCTGGGCAGCCGCTGCACGGTGTTCATGAACTCGTCGGTCAAGCAGGCTCAGAAAGAGGGCGCTCCGGTGGCGGACATCGCCTCGGGGCTGTGCTACGCCGTGATTCGCAACGCCTTGTACAAGGTCATCAAGCTGCGCGAGCCGGGTCAACTGGGCGACAAGGTGGTGGTCCAAGGCGGGACCTTCCTCAACGACGCCGTCCTGCGAGCCTTCGAGTTGTTGACTGGGCGCGAGGTGATCCGACCCGACATCGCCGGGCTGATGGGGGCGTACGGCGCTGCCCTGGCCGCTAAGGCCAACTTCATCCCGGGCGTGGCCTCGCAGATGTTGTCGGTCCCCCAACTGCGCCGCATTCATGTCGAGACTGAGACCACGGCCTGCGCGATCTGTCAGAACCACTGCCAGTGCACGATTTCAACATTCGGCAACGGCGAGCGGCACATCTCCGGCAACCGTTGCGAGCGCGGTGCTGATCCGACCAAGGAGAAGTCGAGCCTGCCGAACCTGTTCGATTACACTTACAAGCGCCTGTTCGGCTACCGCCGTCTGACGGCCAAACAGGGGGTCCGTGGCGACATCGGCATCCCGCGCGTGTTGAACATGTATGAGAACTATCCGTTCTGGTTCACGGTGTTGAGCGCTCTGAAGTTCAGGGTCGTGATCTCTGGGCGCAGTTCGCATCAGGTGTTCGAAGCCGGCATGAGTTCGATCGCTTCGGAGAACGTCTGCTATCCGGCCAAGCTGGTCCATGGCCACATCGAATCGCTGATCGATCGGGGGATCACGACGATCTTCTATCCGAGCATCAACTACGAACAGGAGCTGACCCCCGGTTCAGACAAGAATTACAACTGTCCGGTGGTGGCGTCGTATCCGCAGGTCATCCAGAACAATCTGGAACGTCTGCGCGAGGCCGACATCCGCTTCATCAACCCGTACTTCAATCTGGCCGACCCCGACAAGCTGGCCCGCCGCCTGGTGGAGGTTTTCGCCGACTGGTCGGTGACACTGTCGGAAGCTGTTGAGGCTGTTCAAGCCGGTTACGCCGAAGATCGCGCGTACCGCGAGGATCTGCGCGCGGCCGGTCGGCAGGCCCGCGAGTATTGCGCTGAGCATTCGATTCGCGGCATCGTGTTGGCTGGTCGCCCGTATCACGTCGATCCGGAGATCCATCATGGCATTCCGGAGTTGATCACTGGGCTCGGCATGGCCGTGTTCACCGAGGACTCCATCTTGTCTGAGTCGGTTCTGGAGCGGCCATTGCGCGTACGTGACCAATGGGCGTATCACACGAGGCTGTACGAAGCCGCCGCCGTCGTGACCCGTGACGACAGCCTCGAACTGGTTCAGCTGAACTCTTTCGGCTGCGGGCTGGACGCGATCACCTCCGAGCAGGTCGCTGAGATCCTGGAAGCGAAAAACCGGGTCTACACCGTGCTGAAGATCGACGAGGTCTCCAGCCTGGGGACTGCCCGCATTCGCTTGCGGTCTTTGGCTGCGGCGGCCGCTCAGCGCAAGACCAGCCAGCGTCCACAGCGCAGCCACGCCTTGGAGAGGGTGCCGTTCACCAAGCAGATGAAGGCGACCCACACGATCTTGGCTCCACAGATGGCCCCGATCCACTTCCGCCTGGTCGAACCGATCGTGCAGGCGGCCGGATACAACATGAAGCTGCTGGAGCATGCGTCCAACGACGACGTCGAGACCGGTTTGAGGACGGTCAACAACGACGCCTGCTATCCGGCCATCATGGTCATCGGACAGCTGGTCCACGCCATCACTGCCGGCGAAGTCGATCCAGACAACACCTCGGTTCTGATCACACAGACCGGGGGGATGTGCCGGGCCACGAATTACACCGGGCTGCTGCGCAAGGCCTTGCGTGACGCGGGGTATCCCCAGGTGCCGGTGATCGCGATCTCGACGTCGAGCATCGAATCCAACCCGGGCTTCTCCCTGACCCTCGGCTTGGCTCACAAGGCGATGCGTGCCCTGGCGCTCGGCGACCTGCTGCAAGACCTTCTGCTGCGAGTTCGTCCGTACGAGGCTCTGCCGGGCTCGGCCAACGCCCTGTACCACCGCTGGGATGAGATCGCTCGCGACTGGCTGCGCAGCGGGCGTACCCC
>JAITVK010000029.1 GCA_031285845.1 Propionibacteriaceae bacterium | reverse complement strand
GTGAGCACCTGCTCCGTCCGAATCATAGGGATTGGACGCCCCAGATGCGGGTGACGTATTCGCGCATGGAGCGGTCGGAGGAGAAGTAGCCGCAGCGGGCCACGTTGAGGATCGCGGAGCGGATCCAGGCGTCCTGGTTGGCGTACTTTTGATCGACTTTGGCTTGTTCGGCCATGTAAGACTCGTAGTCGGCGAGGGCCATGAAGCGGTCTTCGTAGAGCAGGTTGGACACGATCGGTTCGAACGAGGCCGGATTGCCGTTGGAGAAGATGCCCGACGCGATCAGATCAATCGCCGACCTCAGACTCGGATTGGATTCATAGTACGACGATGGGCTGTAGCCAGCCGTCCCGAGGGCTTCGACTTCGGGTTCAGTCATGCCGAACAGGAAGAAGTTGTCCGCTCCGACCAGGCGGCGAATCTCCACATTCGCGCCGTCATCGGTTCCGATGGTCAGCGCGCCGTTGAGCGCGAACTTCATGTTGCCTGTTCCCGAAGCTTCTTTTCCGGCGAGCGAGATCTGTTCAGACAGGTCGGCGGCGGGAATCAGATGCTCAGCCAAGGTGACGTTGTAGTTCGGTGGGAAGACGACCCGCATGACCTCGTTGACCCGCTTGTCGGCGTTGACAGTCGCGCCGACGGCGTTGATCAAACGGATCGTCTCTTTGGCCATGTAATAGCCGGGGGCGGCTTTCGCGCCGAAAACAAACGTCCGAGGTGTGACCTCGTCGGGGGTGATCTGACCGGAAGTCAGTTGGTCGTACATCGTGACAATGTGAAGCAACTTCAGCGACTGGCGCTTGTACTCATGCAGGCGCTTGACCATGCAGTCGAGCATATGCCCTTGTGGAAGGCTGATTCCGTCGCGGCGTTCGAGCGCTGCCGCGAAGAACTGCTTGTTCTTCTTCTTCATGTCGGCGAATGATTGACGGAAATCCTCATCCTCGCTGAACGGCTCCAATTCGCGCAGCCGCTCCAAATCGGTCAGCCAACCGACCCCGATCGCGTCGGTGATCAGATCCGACAGACGCGGATTCGCCTGTTGGATGAACCGCCGCGGAGTGACGCCGTTGGTCACATTCGTGAACCGTTCCGGCCACAGCTCAGCGAAGTCAGGCAGGACTTTGTCGCGCAGCAGTTGCGAATGCAGCTCGGCCACACCGTTGATCTTTTGAGCGGCCAAAGCGGCCAGGTGGGCCATGCGTACGGCCCGCGACGGATAGTCGGTGATGATCGACACTCGGCGTACTCTCATCTCATCACCCGGGAAGCGTTCACGCACGACCGCGCAGAACTGCGTGTTGATGGCGTCGATGATCTCCATGTGACGCGGCAACAACCGGGTCATCAATTCGACCGGCCAGGTTTCCAACGCCTCAGGCAGCAACGTGTGACACGTGTAGTTGAAACACTTGCTGGTGATCCCCCACGCCTCGTCGAAGTCGAGCTGATATTCGTCGAGCAGGATCCGCATCAGCTCGGGAACCGCGATCACCGGGTGGGTGTCGTTCAACTGGAAGGTGATCCGCTCCGGTAAGGAACGAATGTCGAAGCCCTCCTCCAGGTGGGACAAGAAATCACGGATCGAGCAGGCGACGAAGAAGTACTGCTGCTGCAACCGCAACTCTTTGCCCTGAGGAGTCGAATCCTCAGGATAAAGCACCTTGGTGATGTTCTCAGCGAAGGTCTGAGCGCGTACGGCTTCGGCATAATCGCCAGAATTGAAAATCGCCAAATCGAATGCTTTCGTCGCCTGGGCGCTCCACAAACGCAGCGTGTTGACCCAACCGTTGGCGTAGCCGGGAACCATATAGTTGTACGGCACGCCCATGACATTCCAACTGGGGATCCAATGGCTGCGCTCGACGCCGTCCTCACCGATGACCGTCTCCGTGGTCCCGCCGAAATCGACTTGCACCGAATGTTCAGGATGCGGGAATTCCCACGGATTACCCAAAGCCAACCAGGTGTCAGGCTGTTCGACTTGCGCGCCGTCGACGAAAGTCTGGCGGAAGATGCCGTACTCATAACGAATGCCATAGCCGATCGACGGGACGCGCATCGTCGCCAGCGAATCGATGAAACAGGCCGCCAGTCGCCCCAGGCCGCCATTGCCGAGACCCGGCTCGACTTCTTGGGCGCGCAATGTGGCCAGACTGATGCCGCAAGACGCCAGCGCGTCTTCGGCGATCTGCTCCAAATCGGTGGCTAGCAGGGCATTGTCGAGTTGGCGGCCCAGCAAGTATTCGGCCGACAGATAGCCGACCATCTTCGGACGAGTGTCCATGATGCGTCGGGTCGACTCCAGCCAGCGGGCCATCAGATAGTTGCGAACCGTACGGGCCAACGCCAGGTAGCGGTCATTGACCGTGGAACGGGGCAGAGTGACGCCCTGGCCCATGTTCAGCTCGTGAAAGAACTGTTTCACAAACCCTTCGACGGTGTGGCCGGGCGACTGGACAGGTCCTAGCGCCAACGGATTGGTCACAGGCAATTCAGGGCCGATGCGGTCACCCACGACTTGAGCCTCGTCGCCGGGTATGACCAAGTCATCCCCCACGGACTCACTACTATGCACGAAGTTCGTCACCGTACAAAAGTACTCAATTGAGCAACCGGAAGCGAATTTCTTGTCCCAACAGTGGACATCGACCCACTGATCGGTCAGTGCGCTTCGGGACTCGCGACAACCCGTGTGAGAGGGTTCTGAGGCGGGAGCGACATCGACCATCGAGTACGAAAGAAACATTCGTACTATCCGGAGGAACTCGGCCGCAGTCGTGTCAGCGCGGAGGTCGTGGCAGACACCCGTCAGGAACGCGTCGATAACTCAGCCGCGTCCGCGTTAGCGCAGAGAGTACGGATCCAACGGGGTGGCAAAGTCACCGGTCAAAGTCAGCGTCCCCCCGAAACCCACCCCGACGAGGTCTCCTAGGCGCACCTGGCAGGAGATGTGAACGCTGACTTGGCCTGATTCTCCCGGCGCGAGGGCCAAATCGGCGGCGTCGACCACGATGGTCGGGTCGACACAGTAGGGGTGGTCGGCGTTCAGGCGGGCGGTCATCGCCGCCGTCGCCGCCCGCTCGGCCAGTGGCGCCGTGGCCGACAGTGAAGCGATTCGCGCTCCTTCCACCGCTGCGGCCTGCACATCGGCCTGGGCGGCGCTCACCCGCCCGATGCCGACCAACAAGACCAGGAACAGCAGAAACGCCGGAATGATAATCACCGCTTCAATGGACACCGATCCCGAGTCGGACGTGCGGGCGCGGGCTGCTGCGTCTGCGGTCGAGGCCGAGAGGGGGCAGGTGGCGCACGGGTCGGGGGAGTGAGCGGTCGTGAGGCGGGTCGTCGAGCGGACTGCGGTCATCGGGGTTCCTCCCAAGGTAGGGTGGCCGACTCTCGGACTGCGACTGTCCAGCCGGGCAGGATGGTGTTCGCCTCTCCGGTGACGACGATCGTCACGGTCTGTGCCCCGGCTTGGCTTGAGACCTGCCAGTTCTGGCCGATCGATCGCTGAGCGATGATGTCTCGCGCCGTACGTGTCCCGTCTTCGTCCGTGTCGACTCGTGTCGCCGCCCGTGCGCCGTCTTGAGCCGCGGCCTGAGCCACCGTCGAGGCGTAGAACCACAGCGACCCTTGAAGCACGAGCAGCACAGCCGCCAGAAACAACGGGATCAACACCGCCGACTCGATCGACACCGAGCCGGACGTACGATCCGGCCAGGCGAGTCGGCGCCGAAGGCCTCTGCTCCAAAGCTGCGACTCGGCGGAGGACATGCGTCGGGTCAGACACCGGGCGAGCGTACGGTTTGACCAGGCGAGTCGGCGGGGTTCTCCACCGTGCAACGGATCATTGACCCGCCGCGTCGTCACACTCATGGGGCGGGTTTGATCAGGTCCGCTTGACCTTGGACGAAATTGGTGATCGCCAAGACGACGATCGCCGCGATCGCGATGACCGCGACCGCCCAAATCACGTTCTCCATCGTCACCGAGCCGGAATCTCTCCGGTCAGTTGACGGCGATGTCAGGCGGTTCCACGCGCGGAACCAGCACCGGTGAAGCACATCGAGGGTTTTCATGGGTTTCCTTTCTTGATGATTCGCACGTCTGACGTGGCGTACGACGAGACAACACGGGGATATGGCTCATGCGACTAGGTCCATCATCGACATCAGCGCTGGTGTGATCAGAATGACGAGGAAAACCAGACCCAGAATGCTGACCGGCAGGCTCAGCTTCTCGTTGGCTTCGTTGGCCCGGGTCAGTTGGGCGGCCAACACGCCTTCGCGCAGGCTGCGCGCTTTCGCCGCAGCGTCCGGTAAACCCCAGCGCCCTCAGTTCCCGACAAGCGGATGATGTCGGCCACATCAGACAGATCGGGCAGGTCGAGTTCTTGGGCTAGGTCCTGCAATCCATCCCAGGCCGCTTGGCCTGACCAACGGCAGTGGTCGAGGCGCTCTTGCAGCCGGCGGAACACGACCGAGTCGCTCACCTCGGCGGCCACGCTCAGCGCCTGAGTCGATCCAGATCCGCAGGCCCGCTCCAACGCCACCAGGTCGACGAAGCAGGCCAGGCCTCGAACCCACTCGCGACGGGCCTCGACTGCGGCGGTCCGTAGCTGAAAATCAGGCAGAACGAATCCAATCACAGTCCCGACCAGCGCGCCGACCGCCGGAATCACCAGCGGGATCGGACTGCCGATCGCCACATCGACCCCGGTCAGCAGTCCTGGCAGAAACAGTCCGACCAGGCCGTACGCCATCTTCGTCGCCAGAAAACCGGTCGCGCTCCGGTCGAGCAGCGCCAGATCGGCGGTCGGCAGGGGACGAATCGCGGCGGGCAGTCGCTGCAAACCCCAGGCTCCGATGGCACGCCAACCGTGTTCGGGCGGCGAGACCTCACCGTGATCGTGGACGGCGGTCAGCATCCTCAGCGATTGCGCCAAATCGGCATGAACCGGAGTCAGCCGCGCGATGATCGCCCAGATTCCCCCGCCGATCAGACCTCCGACCAGAACAGCCAGCTGGATCCCGTTCATGACAACCCCGCTTCGGTGCTCGGGCCGAGCAGCCGCGCCGCCGGTTCGCCTGCCGCGATCCGTCTCATCCACACCAACACAGCGGCGTACGCGCCCAACAACACGAGCAGGATGATCTGGCCGAACCCGCTACGATAAGGCGCGACGTAGGATCCGGTGAGAAACAGGCCGGCCAAGACGGTCAACGTGATCACGGTCACCCAGCGGGCGGTCGCCCGAGGCTTGGCGGCGTCGGCTTGCACTTGGCGACGCGCGCGGATGTCGAGCGCGACCGTCTCAGCCAGTCCCTCCAACACGGTCGTCAACCCGTCGCCGCGACGCTGAGCGCCCAACAGCAGATTGGCTGCGATGATGTCACCGGTCGGATCATTCAGATCGTCGGCGAACCCGCGTAGAGCGGCCGGAGTCGTCCACCGGGCGCGCAAACGCGTGATCAGACGGGTCACGGCCGGTCGGATCGGAGCTGGGGTTGACGGCAACGTCGCCACCAGGGCCTGCTCCAATCCGGCCCCGGCGGTCAGAATCCCACACAGCGACCGGGTCCATTCCTCCATCGCCTCCAGTTTCGCGATGTCCGTCGACGATTGAGGCGAGCCCAGCAGGTACGGCAGGCCGAGCCCGATCATCGGAGCGATGACCACGGCGACCGTCCAACCGGTCCAGATCGCGATGACCAGACCGACCACGAACAGGGCTGATCCTATTGTCACCGGCGAATTCCAGCGCAGACGAGGCAGCCGCAGGCGGAACACCTGTCGGCGATGAGGCCGAGCCCCTCGAATGATCAGCAGGACGCCGCCGGCGATGACAGCCCCCAACACTGCGACGATCACCACCATGGCACCTCCGGGTCACCATCGTGGGGATCAGGTCGACCACGGTACGGTCCCATCGGGCCGGGGTCGCTCAGATTGGTCGGCAAGACATCGGCGTACTGTGGCGGTACGACCTCCAACGCAGCCATCGTCTGACCCGGTTTAGTGGCGAACAGGCGGGTGGTGGAGAAGCCCCGTGGCGAGTCAGAGGATTCGACGGCCAGAATCTCGTCGACCCAGCGCTGACGGCGATGTCGTCCGTCTTTGCCTCGTACGGTGCCCACGCGCATGTGGACGACGAAGTCGATCGATTCGGCGATCGCCCTGGTCGCGTATGCCGACGTCACATGGGGGCCGGCCTCCAGCGCACAGGTGATGAGTTTGCGGATCGCGCCTTCAGCCGAACTGGCGTGTGTGGTCGACAGCGAGCCTGAACCGGACTGCATCGCTTTGATCATCGCCAGGATCTCACGGCCGCGCACCTCTCCCACGATCTGACGGGACAGATTGAAACGGAACGAGTCGTACAACGCGTCATCGAGCAGGAACTCTCCGGCCCCATGACCGGACGCGTCGGATTCGCCGGAGCCTGGGCGGGCCTCCCAGGCGTAGACGACCCGATGGCGTTCCGGCAGCAAGTGCAAACCCAGCTCGTACTCGGTCTCGAACGTGCCCAAGACTTCCTGCGGGTCGATCGCGGCGCACAGCGCCCGCATCAACGTGGTCTTGCCCGCGCCTTGCGCCCCTGAGACGACGATCGAGGCCCGTCGGCGTACGGCCGCTGTCAGAAAGTCGGCCGCCAACTGCGACAAGGTGTGGCGATGCACCAAATCGTCCAAGTCGACTTCGGACAACCGGTGGCGGCGAATCACGACCGCCGGACGTGGGGTCACCCACGCGGCCGCCGCCAAGCGCGCCCCCGAGTCGAGCCGCAGATGCAGCCGAGGATTAGCCGGGGAGAATGACCGCTCATTGGCTTGAGAACGGGCGGCGATGAAGCTGAGAAAGTCGATCAACTCCTGATCGGACTCCGCGACCGCCGGACCGCGTTTGACCAGGCCATCGAAGGTTTCGATCCACACTTCGTCAGCGCCGTTGATGATGATGTTCTCAATCGTCTCGTCGTCGACCAGCGGTTGAAGTCGGCCCAATAAGAACAGTGCGTCGTAGACGGCCTGGCCGATCCGGGTTTGATACGCCCGATCCCACGGCACCGCGCCGACTGCCAATTCCGCGCTCGCACGCTCGTTCAACAGGTCGGACACGATCGCCTGGCCCAGTTCATGTTGTTCCAGCAGGTTCAGCCGGTTCGTGCCGATGCGGTTGCTCAACCGGGTCGAGGCGGCGGCGCGCAATTCGGCCACGACCTCCCAATCCAGGGGTTGTTGGCTCGCCCAGGGCAGGTTCTGTGACGCGACAGTCAGCCAGGATCCGCCGGAGCGTACGGACGGGCTGAGCGTCGATCCGGAATTCGCGATCGGAGGCGGCCCCGACGGCGGAGTGTAGATCGATGGGGGAGATGGATGAGGGGTATGTCGAGGCGGTCCGGCGGTTGGACGATCATCCTGAGGGTGGAACGAACCTGGCGGTAGGGACAGCGGTCGGGATGAGGGGGCGGGCGGTTGAGGCGAGTCGCCGACGGGGAGTGGCAGGTTTGGGTCACGGTCCGGAGGTGTCGAGCTGGGAGGGGTCGGGTTTGTCGTCGGATTCCCCGGGTCTTCCGGGCCGATCGCGATCCGATGAGGATCGATCTTCGACAAATCCAGGGGCGGTCGTACGCCTGGGGTTGTGAACAACGGCAACTCTTCCGGCGCTGGTCCGGGTTTGGCGGGGTGAGCCTCGGTCCGCTGCGACGCGTCGCGGGGGTCGAACCTGTCGGGACGCGGCTCCGGCTCGGGTGGGCGTCGAGAGAAGATCCGGGGCATCAGCGGCCCCCCGTCTGTGTCGGGTCCGAGGGGTCGGGCGGTCGTGGGGGAGTCACGGACTCCGGCGGCGCCGCGAATGGTCGTCGGTCCACGGATTCACCGGCGCGTGCTCCACCCGGACCGGACCGGGGCTCACTGAATGGGCGCGGCGATTCACCCGCGCGTGCTCCACCGCCGAGCAGCCGCTGACGCTCGTCCAGATGGTCGCTGATCGAGCGGGCCAAACTGGTCAGATCGGATCTCAGGGGGCTCCGGCGTCGCGCTTGGCGTCCGTGGGAGTAGACCGCTGCGCCGACCGGGTCATGACGTAGGCTCGCCAGAATGGGCAGGCCGACAGCAGTGGCGATCTCATGTGGGGTGTACGGCTCGGGCGGGCCGACGGTGACCACCATCCATTCGGGCGCTTCGGGGTGTCCTCGACGGCGTTCATCGGCAGCGGCGGTCCACTGCTGAGCGCCGGCCAAGCTGGGCAGGTCGCAGCGTGTCATCAGGATGACTAGGTCAGACGCACGTATCACGGCTTCCGGCGACCACTGCATTCCCAAACGTCCAGCGTCCACGAGAAAATCGGTTCTGACGTCGGGCAGAGCGGAGGTGGTCTCTCCGCTGTCAACGGCGGTACGGTCGGCGTCGGTCGTACGGTCGGAATTCGTCATGGTCGCCTGGCCGAGCAAGCGCCACAAAGGGATGAGCGCTTCCCACAGGTCGAGGGCGCTGCGAGCCTGAGCGTGAGAACGCGGGCCGGGCAAAACCTGAGCCCGGGTGTTCGGCAGGGGCATGAGGGCAGCCGGAAACTCTTCCGCCAAGTGGCCGGCGCGCCGCGCCATCACCAGATCGATCATCGTACGAGGTGGGGGCTGGAAACCGCCGAAGTATCCGGCGAGCATGGCTGAACTGCCGCTCGGATCGGCTTCGACGACGATCGCCGGCGACGGCCACAGGCAGGCCAAGCCGACCGCAGTCGTGGTCACACCCGGGGAACCGGTCGCGCTGACAAGAGTGATGATCGACATCAGCGCTCCCGGGACGACAGGACGAGGGCGAGCTTGTCCGCGGCGGACAATGCGGCGACTTGGACGGCTTCGTCGGCCTTGACAAGTACGGACGCTGTGATCGCACCACTGCTGTCGGGTTCGGTGACCGTCGCCAGACTGCCGAGGAAGCCCTGGGCGCCGCTGTTGGGTTGATCGGTGTTCGTGATGTCGACCAAGATGACGGTGTCGCCTGGAATCAACGTGTCATTGGGATATTTGCCTAATGTCAGATACAGCCCGACTTCGGCGCGATCTCGCGGCGGAGTGATCTGCCGCCCGACCGCAGGGGGCGCGAGAAACGTCCCTGGGACGAGATCGGCCTGCGCGTACTGTCCGATCATCTCGGGCAATCGATCAGCGGGGATCGGAGTCAGCGCCGGGTCGATTCCGACCTGGACGGTCGCGAGGTCGCCGCGTTCGATGCGCTCGCCTCTGGCGACTGGGCTGGTGACGACGATGACGTCTTGGGTTCGGCCCAGGTGGGTGTAGAGGCCCACGGAGATCAATGCGCCGACGACCACCAGGATGATCCCGCCGACGATGAGCAGCGGACTGCGACGCGCATGAGGTGTGAGAGCGGAGTTGGTCAGTCTCATCGGGTCACCGCCGCGCCCTCGTGGTGACGGTGACGACTCCGTGGACAGGCAGATTGTCGATGGCGACGACGCTGAGCAGACGCGTGGCGTACCTCCCGTCGACCGTGACCGTCAACGTGGCCCCGTCGACTTCGATCTTTCCGGTCAAACCGAGCTGTGACAAGCATTGGCGTACGGCTGCGGCGGCTGATTCGTGGCCCGGGGTGGTCGGCGCGGCCATCTGAGTCGACACCTGGCGGGCACAGTGCGCGGCGTCGTCGCGCAATGCCTGCTCCATCAGCGCCTGGCCGGAGAAATCCACCCCGATCCCGACGCAGATCAGGGCGGCGAGCGCCGCGACGGGCGCCATCGTCACGATGCGCCCCGACTCGGGATCGGGCGGCGGGTCGTTGGGTCGCGGGGTCGCGATGGGGCGTACGGGGTTGCCGCGGTCGGGGCGCGACAAGGTTCCGGCCAGCCGAATTCGGCCACGATCGGGGGGCGGGGGCGCGCCGCCCACTAGCCTGGATGTCATACGCATACCCCAATTGTTCCCAATGTGCAAGACCTCATGTCAGTTATCCACAGACCAATTTCGGGCGGACAAATGCTATCTCTCGCCTCGATCAGCGTCTAGGCTGGAATTGACGCCGTTGAAAGGAGTGTCCATGGATTTGCAGACGTCGTACATGGGTTTGGAGTTGCGCAACCCCCTGGTGGCTTCGGCCGGACCCATCTCTCAAACTTTGTCGGGCATGCGTTCCCTGGCTGACGCCGGGGTCGCAGCGATCACCATGTATTCCCTGTTCGAGGAGCAGATTCGCGCCGAACGGGCACAGCAGGCGATGATGACCAGCGGGATCGACGACACCAATCCGGAAGGTCTGAGCTACTTTCCTTCGATTCCGACCCGGCTGCCTCAGGATCATGACGCCACCAGCCTGGCCTACCTGAGACTGCTCGAACACGCCGCGAACGCGCTCGACATCCCGGTGATCGCCAGCCTGAACGGGGCCACTTTGGGCGGTTGGGCTGAGTTCGCCCGGCAGATGGAAGACGCCGGAGCCGCTGGTATCGAACTCAACACCTACTACATTCCCGGGGACGGAGTGCTGTCCCCGCTCGAAGTGGAGAATCTCCATATCGACATTGTGGGCGCCGTACGGTCGAGCGTGTCGATTCCCGTAGCCGTCAAACTGTCGCCGTACTTCTCATCCTTCGCCTCCTTCGCCGAACGGATGCAGCATTCCGGCGCGAACGCGTTGGTCCTCTTCAACCGCTTCTTCCAGCCCGACATCGACCTGGCAACGCTCGAGCCAATCCCCGGCGTCGAACTGTCACGCGCGGCCGACGCCCGACTGCCACAGACCTGGATCGCCATCCTGCGTCATCACATCACGATCGCGCTGGCCGCCACGTCGGGGGTGGAAACCTTCGAGGATGTCGTGAAGTACATTCTGGCTGGGGCTGATGTCGTCTGCAGTACCTCGGCGCTCGTCCGCCACGGACCGGCCTACGCCGCCAGCCTCATCACCGGCCTGGAAGAATGGCTGACCGAGCGCGGCTACACCTCGGTCGGCCAGGCGCGCGGCCTGCTCGCCATCTCCGACCAAGTCAACGCCCACGACTTCGAACGTCAAGGGTACGTCGCCGCTCTTCAGCGGGCCAAACTGCAGTTCGGGTCACTGGCTGGGTTGTGAGTGCGGCGCGCGTCGGGTGCGTGCCCGCGCTTCCTGCGCGTTGACCAAAGGGGTTCCTGTGACGACGGTCCGGTCGAGGGTGGTGCTGTCTGGGGATATGTACGGTGCGGCGGCGTGCTGAGTCGGGTGCGTGCAGGTGGCGTACGCGACGGCCGCATCAGGCTGTCGGATCTGTGTCGAAACGGCGCAATATCGCATCAGTTTCGACGAGTCGTACGATTTTGCGGGGTTTTGACTCCATTGGCGGGCTGTTTCCTCCAATATCCCATCCCCAATCGACGTACGGACCTTTGAGGGAGCGGTTTTGCGCAGTTTTGCGGGCGAGGGCTGTCCGCTCACCCTGGCCGGTGGTTGTCGCCGGTCAGTCGATGATGGTGGAATACATGACGGCCGCGCAGTGGCAGGGCGGCGATCCGCAGGTCGGGCAATCGTACCCTTGCTGCAGGGAGTCTTCCGCCCAATAGTCTTCGACAGTCGCGAAGGGGGTGAAGTTGGCGCGTTCGAGGATGCCGCCGATGTTGATGGTGTCCCCGTTGCGCCATGCCACCGAGTAGACGGCTTGCACTCCGCGGCGGCGGAATTCGTCCAGACAGGCCAGGCAGAGCGCGGTTCCAATGCCGCGGCTTTGCTGATCATGCTTGACAGCGACGGTTTTGAGGACGCCGATGACTGTGGCGTGGCGCAAATGGCGTGGCGCTGAGGCGCGAATGACGTGTTCGGCGCTGGGCCAGTCTTGAATCATGCAGTACGCGAACCCGGCGAGCTTCCCGTCGATTTCGGCGACTTTGATGAAATGGTCGTCCACGTGGTCGGCGTCGGATGCCGTCTCGTCGTCGAAATAGCCCTGTCCGAGTTCTTCGTCGGCGATGCGTAGGAGCGCCAAACGGTCTTCGGCGACCCGATCCCGTACGACCAATGACGAGTTGACCGGCATGAAAATGTACCGTCCCGACGCAATCGAATCGTTCGCCGAATCGTAGCCCGACCACAGGCCGTCGAGTCGATGGTCGACGCTGACGCGCAGGAAGAAGTTTCCTACGCCCTGATCGAGCGGATCGGCGGCCGAATAGACTCCGTGGATGTAGCCGGTGTTGGACAGTTCGCCGCTGAGAATCCACTCACGGCCATCCATGATCGTCGTGCCTTCGATGTGTCGGCCGCGCTGCTTGAGTGTGGCCGGCGCGGCCACCATCACTCGTTTGCCGTCGACCAAGTCCTCGTACTTGCTGATGTATTCTCCAGCGACCGGATACTTTCGTTGCAGAAGCCATTCTCTGACGCGCCTAGTCAGGAAGAAGATCGCGCTGACGATGAAACCGCCGAGCAAGCCGATGATGACGTTCTCCCACGCGATGCCCAGAAATGAATCGATCATGGCCAACCCCCTGAATCGGACCATACACCACCATTGCTCGTTCTCCAAGGGCAAGCATCGCCACCCGCACCCCCTACAGGTCAGCTGCCAGCGGTTCATCGACTCGTAGGCGGAGTAAGCTTCGCTGATAAGAAGCTTCGCTGTCGTTGGTGCTTCAGTCGAGCGTGCTATCCAGGGGGACGATGGCCGACTTGGTGAGGATCGGACGGCGGTGACGTCAGTGAGAGGACTGGAATGTTCGATCGCCTCGGAAAGTCAGTGGCTCGACATCCTTGGCGAGCCATCATCATTTGGGCTGTGGTGTTGGGCGGATGTCTGGGTGCCGCCTTTTGGGGGTTCGGCCAGGGCGGTATTTTTGAGCGGATCGACAATTCGGTCTCCCTGGTTCCGGGCTCGGACTCTGATGAGGTCAACCGTTTGACGTCGGTGAGCACTGCCGGTGAGACGGTCACGGTCGTCGTCACCGGGGTGGATCTGACCACGGACGCCGCTGATTTGGCCGCTTTCATGGCGGATCATCGCGGTGACTTGGCTGACACGGAATCGGTGGCGAGTGAGTTCGACCCGTTCCAACTGCCTGATTTGTCGATGCCGCAGGCTCAGGGGTTGCTGTCAGACAAGAAGGACGGTTTCGTCATCGCGTTGACTCTTGACGAGGGTCTCAAGAACGGTCACCTGGCGGCCGCTGAGTCTCGAGTCGGAGACGCGGTGAAAACCCTGCAAGCCGATTTGCGCGCGTCGTACCCTGATGCGACGGCCCGGATGATGTCCACCGAACAGATGAACACCGCTGTCATGGATCAAATCAAAGCCGACATGATCCGTGGCGAAGCCGTCGGACTGCCGGTGGCGTTGATCCTGCTCATCATCGTGTTCGGTGGCGTCTTGGTCGCCGGGATGCCGATCATCGGGGCGTTGGTCGCGATCGGCATCGGCATGGGGACGCTGTGGGCGATCACCTTCTCGACCAGCGTGGAAACCTTCACCATCAACATCACGACGATCATTGGCCTGTCCTTGTCAGTCGACTATGGCCTGCTCATCGTGTCGCGCTACCGCGAAGAGTTGGCTGAGACGTTGACCAAGTACGGCTATCCGCATGACGGTTCGCGAATCCCACCCAAACAGGAAGCCACGGGCATCGTCCGCGACGCGATGGAAGCCACTATTCGTACGGCGGGACGTACTGTCTTCTTCTCCGCGTTGACGATCGCCTGTGCCCTCTGCGCCTTGCCCGTGATGCGCGCTGACATGCTGAAAGTCATCGGCGCGTCGGGCATCATCGTGACCCTGATGGCCGTGTTGACGGCGACGACGCTGGTTCCGGCGATCATGGTGTTGATGCGTCGGGCGACGATCAAACCGTCCATCATCACCCGCGTTCCGGGACTGCGCTCGGTGGTGAAAGCGGTCGGTGACTCGGCGTCGGATCGTGGCTTTTTCTCCCGTCTGGCTCACTGGGTCCACAAACATCCGTGGCTGATCATGATCGTGGTTTTCCTGATCCTGCTGACGATGGCTTCGCCTCTGCGCGGGCTGCAGGCGCGTACCGTCTTCACCGACTACCTGCCTGAAGGACACCAAGTCACGACCGCCTATCAGACGATCGAAGCCGACTATCCTGGATTGGAGGCGGCTTCGATCATCGTCGTCGCGGATCGGGAACCGGGCGGCGTCAACGACCTCTACGAACATCTGAGCGAATTAGCCGACGTCGACTACATCTCAGCGCCGACCGCACTCAACGACGACGAGAATCGCAGCGTCATCAATGTCCACATCAAAGTCGACAATCAGGTCGGACCCCAGATCAGCGATGATGTGAAAGACCTTCGGTCGTACGATCCGGGATATCGGATTCTTGTCGGCGGACCGGCCGCGCTGCAGCATGACTTCATCCAGTCGATTCTGGATATGGCGCCAGCCGGATTGGCGATCATGATCGGCGCGGTGTTCCTGCTGATGTTCTTGATGACCGGGTCGCTGATCGTGCCCATCAAAGCGATCATCATCAACTCGTTGTCGCTGTTGGCGTCGCTCGGCGCGACGACGTTCATCTTCATGAACGGGTTTTTGGGGATGCCGAAAGTCATGGGCATGGAGACGTTCATCCTGGTCTGCACAGCCTGTTTCGGTTTCGGGCTGGCGATGGATTATGAGGTTTTCCTGATCTCGCGGGTCAAAGAGTACTTCGACTCGGGGCTATCCAACGACGCCGCGGTCGAACGCGGATTGCAGCGGTCGGGTCGGATCATCACTTCGGCGGCCGCGATCATCGTGGCCGTGTTCATCGGCTTCACTTTCGGGGAGATGATTCCGATCAAAGAGATCGGCGTGGCGTTGGCGATCACGGTCATCACCGATGCGACGTTGGTCCGAATGCTGCTCGTGCCCGCCACGATGACCGTCCTCGGGCAGTGGAACTGGTGGGCCCCGAAACCGCTGCGCTGGGTGTACGGCAAGCTGCACATCGTGCATTGAGCGGGATGCGCTGGGGCCGGTCGGTTGGGTCGCGGTGGGCGCGGGTCGGTCGGTAAGCGGTGACGCTCGGTCGCGGGGTAGCGCGCGGTCGTACGTGGCGGCGCTTGGTCGGTCGTACGTGGTGAGGCTCGATCACTCTCGCGAGGTGGGTGGGTTGGTTGTTGGTGGTGTCGGGTGGTGTGATTGGTCGACGGGATGCGGTTGGTCCAGTTTGGGTGGTGGCGCGCGAATCTTCCGGATGGGGTGATCAGTGTGGATGAAATCGCGCAAAATCGGGTCGGTGGAGAGGGGATCAACGGTTTTGCGCTGTTATGCCCCTGTGTAGGCGCTCATGTGGCTGATTTCTCATACCCGATCGACGTCCGGGGTGCGAAATGGGCCGATATTGCGCTGTTATGCGCAGGATGCGGGGGTGCCTGGGTGAGTGTTGGTGCGATGGAGCTTGGGTGAGCCCTGGTGGGTTCGGGGCGGGGCGCACCGGTGCGCGCTCAGCGGGTCGGCGACTGGGTGCGGGCCAAGCCTGAGTCGACTGGGTGTGGGGCTCGGCGTGGGTTGTACGGGTGTGGGGTTTGCCCGGCTTGGGGTGTGGGGCTGACATAACCCTGTCTAAGAGGTTCCGCCGATAGGTCATTCGGGGTGATGGTTCTAGGAACCAATCTGGACTGCGTTGTCGTCGGTCGACGGGCGTCCAGCCCGCCTCCTTCCTCCGCCTTGCCAGATTGTCCCCTAGAACCATCCCCTCATCCGAAGCACCTATCGGCGG
>JAITVK010000006.1 GCA_031285845.1 Propionibacteriaceae bacterium | reverse complement strand
CCACGGGTGCTGATTTGACGATTGAGTCGTTGACGAGCATTGCTCAGTTCTTGCGGACCACGGCCGCCAAGATGAGCGAACTGGACTCCCAACTCGCCGCAGCCGCCCGCATCTGAAACTTTGCCGCGCGTTCGGGGGCAGGGGATGCCGGGGGGTGGTCCTCTGCCCCCGAACGGTTGTCGCGGTGCAGGTCGGAGACTGAGAACCCCCTTGTGAGGACCCTATGTTCGACGTCAACCTCGATGTGGCCGCGGCCACCGACGTCGGTCATGTCCGCTCACATAATGAAGATTCCTACGTCGCGGGCCGTCACGTCTGGGCGGTCGCCGACGGCATGGGCGGTCAAGCCGCTGGCGAACGGGCCAGTCGAATCGCCGCTTCGTGCCTGCGCGAGCGTGATCGTCAAGGTCCGCTCGACCAGACGCAAATCGTCCGACTGATTGATCAAGCCAACGACGAGATCCTTCAGTACGGGCGCAGCCATCCCGCGTCGGCGGGGCTGGGAACCACCCTGACGGGCATCGCCTTGACTGATGTCGGTGGTTTCGCCCACTGGCTGGTGTTCAATGTCGGGGATTCGCGGGTCTATCGGCTGACGCAAGGCAGCTTGATTCGTCAAACCACTGACCATTGTGAGGCTCAGATTCTGGTGGACCGGGGGCTGTTGAGTCCCGAAGAGGCCATGCATCATCCACGACGCAACGTGCTGACCAGATGCGTCGGATCAGATCGATCCCCGCATCCAGATATACGGCTTATTCCTTGCGCTCCGGGCGATCGCTGGCTGATTTGCTCCGATGGACTTACCGGCGAAGTGGAGGATAGTATTGTTCACCATATCCTCTTGAATGCTTCGAATTCTAGCGATGCCAGCAGCATGTTGGTTCGGGCGGCGCTGGAGCACGGGGGCCGAGACAACGTGACAGTGATCGTTGTCGGAATCGGCGAGACGTCCAGCGAACCGGATGCCGGTGTGATAGAGGACACACTTCCCAGAGTCGAGGTGAGGGGTTCATGACAGCGGTCGGGGGTGGGTTCACGTACGCCACGGGCGATGTCGTCGCCGTCGCGAACTGGCCGTCGTGCCTTCTCATCGACCTGTCGGTCGACGACCCGCGCTTGCCGACGTGGGTGGCCATGTTGTCGGTCGACGACCCCATCGCCGCGATCAGCCAGGCGGTCGCGGAGGGTTCGTCTGGTTCGTCATCGGGATCGACGCCGTCGCTGGGCGGTGGGCCTGAGCCGTCGGTCACGCCATCCTTCGCTGCGATGGTCGTCGGATCGACGACGGTGACAATCCTGGGGTACGGGCGGTTCGCCGTCACAGTCGACGGTGTCGCGTCGCAATTCTCAGCGGAGCTGACCCGCCGAGAGGCGCCGGCGCACAGTGAAGTTGCTTTTGTCGGTCATGGCACGACCGACGCTGGGTCGGGGGCGGCCGGTGGGTGGCTGGAGTTGGCCCGCGGGTCCGTGCTGGCTGACCGCATCGTCTGGCCAGGGTCGAGCGATGACTCGGTCGAGGCGCAATCCGATTCGAGCGCACTCGCTTCGGCGATTGACTCGAGTGTGGCCGGATCAGCGACTGGCCTGATCGAAGACACCATGATGGGCTTCGAACATCTGCTGGGCATCGTGGGGCCGAACACGGCGGCTCAGAATCCGTCGACAGTGGATTCGGCGCGAACCGCCCAGTCTGACGGCCTCGGCGGCGTCGCCCCAGCGAACGACCCGGGGATGGAAGCGGGGGACGATGCCGATCACGGCGACGCCGAGGATCCGGGCCGCACACAGGTGGCGATCTCCACCATCGATCTGGCCCAGGCGGGAATCGAGATTCCGTCAGGCGAGACCCAGACGACGTCGGCCGAGGATTGGTCGGCGACCAACCCCGAGCCGCGCAGCGCGTCGGGGGCGCGCCGCAGTTCGGAGCCACCGGCTTTCATCGAGTCTTTCGACTGGCGCGGGACGGGCGAGGTCCCCGAGTATTCGGCGGTCCGGCGCAGGGCCGACCACGAATCGGCGAGGTCACCATCATCGCCGGTTCCGACCGTCGCACCGCCCCCGGCCGTCGTACCCCCCGAATTCGCTCCAGCCCCCTCCGCGCCCCGTGTCGCGCCAACCTCCCCCGTGCCTTCGCCGCCCGTGGCGGCACTCCCGTCTTCGACTGAGCTCATCATCGCCCCGGCCCATGCCCCGGCAGAGGAGGCGACTGTGCGCCGGACGGCCCTGACGCCGATCGGTGGATCGGGTGAGGTGATGGTGGTCGCGTTCGTCTGCCCTCAGGGCCATCACAGCCCGCCGTACGCCCAGCACTGTCGGGTCTGCGGCGCGGTGCTGGATCAGAATCAGCCGGTGTTGGAAGTGCCGCGACCCGCGTTGGGGATTCTGCGGCTGTGGGTCGGGGGGACGATCCTGCTCGACCGGGGGGTGGTGTTCGGTCGCAATCCGCACGCTGTGCCTGGTGTCGTCGGGCCACAACCGCATCTGATTCGTATCGACGATCCGAATCGTGACATCTCGTCGCAGCATTGCGAGATCCGGTTGGAGGACTGGTTCGTCACGGTCCGTGACCTGAGTTCGACCAATGGGACTCAGGTCATTCTGCCTCATCGTCCGCCGGTGGCCCTGCGCACCAACGAGCCGATGACGCTGGAACCGGGCACCCGGGTCGTCCTGGCCAGCGCCTTCGATTTCGTGTTCGAGGTGGCCTGAGATGCGCGCGCCCGCCCAAGCCCCGGTGATTCCCGGTCTGACCAGCAAGCGGCTGCTCGGAACGGGCGGTTTCGCGGACGTTTTCTTGTACGAGTCGGCCAATCCGCGCCGTGATGTGGCTGTCAAAGTGATGCATGACAACGCGCTCAGTCCTCGCATGATCCAGCGGTTCGCCGACGAGGCGAACACGATGGCCGCGCTGGAACACCCGAACATCGTCCGGGTGTATTCCTCCGGCTTCACTCAAGACGGTCGGCCGTACATCGAAATGGCCTATTATTCGCAGGAGACGTTGGCGCAGGCGGCGCGCAGGGGACCGATGCCGGTGGCCGATGTCTTGCGCGTCGGCATCCAACTGGCGTCAGCGGTCGAAGCCGCTCACCAGGTCGGGCTGCTGCATCGCGACATCAAACCTGCCAACGTTTTGATCGACAAGTTCGGCGACCCGGCGCTGACGGATTTTGGGATCGCCTCTCACCTGCATGAGGTCGACAACACTGACGCGTCCTTGTCGGTTCCGTGGGCCGCGCCCGAAGCCATGTTCGCCACCGGCCCGTTGGATCGGCGCTGCGACATCTACTCCTTGGCGGCCACGCTGTGGCACGTCTTGGTCGGTCATTCGCCGTTCGAGGCCCCTGGCGGGGACAATCGTCCCACCGCGATGATGGTACGGGTGCGCGACCTGCCCGTGCCGTCCACTGGGCGCGGCGACGTCCCCTCGTCGTTGGAGCGGCTGCTTCGTCAAGCGATGAGTAAAGACCCCCGGTCGCGTCCGGCGACGGCGGTCGCGTTCGCCCGAGCGCTGGGTGCGATCGAAGAGGAGCTGCGGCTGCGGGCCACGCCGTTCAAAGTCGCCCACCAACCGGATGAGTCGCTCGATCAACCACCGGCGACCAACGACGAGCTGACACGGGTGAGGTCGGCGTCGGTCTCACTAGTCGCGACGCCGCCGGGCGTGGCTCAACAATCCGGGGCAGGTTTGTCCGGCCAGACGTCGCGGTCGGACTCCCCAGATGCGACGCGTGCCAAAGCTGTGTCCGACTCGCCGGCTCTGAGCGACCCGGTCAACCAGTCAGGCGGCTCACACGGTTCGGAGACCGAGCTGGCCACTCGTCGGCGGGGCGAACCAGCGGTCGACGACCTGGCCACCCGTCGACGGGGCGGCCCGAGCAGCGCTGTCGGGGTGTCAGACGACGACCCTGCGGCCGAGGAGGCCGTCGCCGATCAGGATGGCGCGCGCCCGGTCCTGACCACGCGTCGGCGGCTGATCACCACGGTCGTGCTGGTCGTGGTCGCGGCGTTGGCTGTGGCAGCGTGGATCGTGTTCTCGCCCGATCCTGAGGGTGAGCCGGGGGGACTTCCCACCGCCAGCATCCCCCCGGACGACACGGTGGGTGACATCGACACCTATCCGGGCACCCCAGTGATCACGTCGACGATCGCCGATGGGATGGTCACGTTCCAGTGGGAGTACGACCAGGCCGATCCGAGCGATTTCTACTGGATCGTGGCTCCTGATGGCGCGCGCGTGCGCTTGGAGGATCCCGTGTACACCACGGCGGTCACGGGCGAGAAGACCTGTGTCAGCGTGTCCGTCAACCGAGCCACCGGCGCGTACGCCCAAATCGACCCGACTCAAGGATGTGCCCCATGATTCCGTCGCTGACTGTGGACTTTTGTTCGGAGATCTATCCGGTCGATCCGACCCGAGGGTTCACGATCGGTCGGGAGGCAGACTTGATCCTCGACGAAGCCAACCCGTTCCTTCATCGGGTGTTTCTGCGTGTCGAGTGGGACTCCGGTCTGTGGTGGCTGCGCAATGTCGGCTCCGCCTTGTCGGCGACGGTGTCATCGAATCAGGGCGAGATGCAGGCTTGGCTGTCGCCGATGGGGCAGCTGCCTTTGGTGTTCCCTTTCGTCTGTGTCTGGTTCACCGCGGCTGAGACGACCTACGAGTTCGAAATCCACATTGAGGACACGCCTTGGGAGACGGTCGACGTGGAGCAGGCTGCGTCGGGCGAACTGACGATCGGCACGTTGACCCTGTCGGTCGAGCAACGCATCCTGGTCGCCGCCTTGGCTGAAGACGTGTTGCGGCATCAGAATCGGGGCGCGGGAACCATTCCGACGTCGGCGCAGGCCGCCGCTCGGTTGGGCTGGTCGGTCACCAAACTGAACCGGAAACTGGACTATCTGTGCGGAAAGCTCGCTGACATGGGGGTACGGGGCCTCCATGGTGGCCCGGGGAGACTCGCGACGTCGCGCAAGGCTCGACTGGTCGAATACTGTCTGGGCATCCAGATGGTCACCGTCGACGATCTGTCCTTGCTGCCGACCTCCCCCATCGTCCCAGTTGATCAGGAGCAGTGACATGGCCAACAAAACCCCGCGTTCTTCCCGGTTGCGCGCTGTCGCGCCGTACGTCGTGGTGACTGTCGTGGTCGCTGTCCTCGTCTCGGCGGCCATCTTCAGCCGCGGGATGGACGACCGGGTGATGGAACTGAACGATTCCGGGGTGTGGGTCACCAATGGGGATCGCGGCCTGTTCGGGCGCCTGAACCGTTCGGCCGGCGCGTTGGACGCTGCCCTGTCCGACCCGCTGCGCGACGCCGGTGAGGCGACCTTCGACGTCTTCCAGGATGGGGAGTCCGTGGTGGGATGGACCCGTTCCCAGTCGCGCCTGAGCGCGATCGATCCTCGTTCGGTGGAGATGACCGGCGATGGCCCGGTCGCCGTCGGTCCGTTGAGCGCGGTGGCGATGGGCGGGGGGATCCTCGCCACGATCAGTTCGGACAAGGGCGAGATTCGTGCGGTGTCGTACGCTCCCGATGAGATTCCCGACCTGACCGGGTTGGCGGTGGATCAACCGGCGGTGGCGACGCTGAACGTCCTGTCAGGGTTGGATCGCGGCGTCGCGATCGCGGTCGACGCCGCCGGGGTGGTTGTGGCGGCCTCGGCCTCAGGTGACACGGTTCGCATCGATCGGGATGGGACCGTCACCCCCGGATCGCTGGGCGCGCAATTGGCCGCTGTGGAGGTGACGATCGTCGGTGGCGAGATGGTCTGCGCCGATCCGATCTCAGGAGCGGTGTTTCTGCCCTCTGGTGCTCGTCACGAGTTGGGCGCTGACCGGTCTTTGGCGTTGGAGCAGCCTGAGGCGAACGCGGATCGGGTGATCGTGGCCGCGACTAGTGGCCTGTGGTCGATTCCGCTGCGCGGTGGGGATCCGACACGCCTCGACAAGGTCGATGGCGCATCATCGTCTGGCACATCCGAATCCGGCATGCCCCAAGCCGGAGCCTCCCAGTCGGGCACGGCCGGGGACGGCACGCCTGGGGACGGTACGACGGACTCGACCGACTCAGCTGACTCCATCGTGTGGGGCGCTCCGGCTCGCCCAGTGGTGGTGGCGTCGACGACCTACGCCGCCTGGGCGGGAACCCCAGGGCGAGTGGTGAAGATCACCGACTCCCGGGTGTCGCAGCTGTCGTTCCCCACCGATGGAACGGCTCTGATCTCGCCAGCGTTCCGGGTCAACAAAGGCTCAGTCGTTCTGAACGACATGGCCACCGGGACAGTGTTCGACATCATCGACGAGCAGTCGATGGATCAGTGGGACACGGTCGATCCGCAGGACGAAGGCACCACCGGCGACCCACAGCGGTCGCAGGAAGCCACCCCGAATGCCAGGCCGGATCATCTGTGGGCTCGACCTGGTCGTACGGCGATCCTGCACGTGTTGGACAATGACGAGAATCCCGGCGGCGGGATCATGGCGATCACCACGGTCACCGGCACGGACGCTGCGCGGATTCGAATCTCGCCAGACGGGCAATCCCTGGTCGCGGAGGTTCCCGCTGGTCAGGCCAGTGACATGACCGTGTCGTACTCGGTCACGAATCGGTCGGTCGACGACGAAGGCTCCGAGTCGGTCTCCAGCGCCGACGTGACGTTGTCGATGCGTGAACCCGGTCAGAACACCGCTCCCAACCTGGTCGGTGAACTGGGTGTCTCACTGGACGCCCCCGACCACACGGTGGCCAGCGGCGGTTCAGTGTCGATCGCGGCGGGGTGGGCTTGGCGTGACGCCGACTCCGATCCTGTGACCGTCGTCGCAGCCGAAGTCGATTCGGCTCCGGTCGTGGTCTCCAGCGAAGGCGTGATCGTCTATCACGCGCCGGTGGTCGACATTGACACGACGGTGACCATCAACTACCAGGTCGGCGATGGCTCGGGTCAGACCAGTCCCGGCGTGGTCTACGTCAAAGTGTTGGCGGCCAACGCCACGCTCGGCGTCGCCCCGCAGGCGATGTCCGATCTGGTTCGAGCGGTGGTGGATCGCCCCGTGGTGTTCTTCCCTGTGGCCAACGACATCCCCGGGTGCGATCCTTTGGATCGTCAGGCGGTCTTGGCGTTGGCGGCCCCAATCAGCGAGCGGGTCGGTTTGCAGGTGTCGACCGACATCGTGACCGGGGCAGTGACGGTGACCGCCGCACGCGTCGGATCGTACTTCTTGGATTACACGGTCAGCTTTGGTTCGGGGTTCGCCACCGGCAAGATCAGGGTCGATGTCGGCGACCAGACGTCACTGATCGCGATGCCTGACACTGCGCTGGTCCACGGGACGGTGGCCGCGACCGTCGACGTGTTGAGCAATGACCATGACTCGGCGGGCTCGGTGTTGACGGTCACCTCGGCCACGCCGGTCAATCCGGATCGGATCCAGGTGGTCGTGGTCGAAGGACGTTGGCTGAGGGTACGGATGCTGTCGTCGGCGGTGCTGGCCGCACAAGCCCAGGTGACGTATGCGGTGTCCAATGGTTTGGGGCAACAAGCCACCGGCGTGGTCGACGTGACTCAGACGGTTGCCCCGTCGGTCGATCGGGTGTCGGTGGTCGATGACTACGCTCGCGTCAGGGTGGGCGACGTCACCACGATTCCGGTGCTGCGCAACGACTCGTCGCAATCGGGTGAAGCGTTGGTGTTGAACGACAATGTCACCGGGCTGTTGGCCGGACAATTGACGGTCGAGGACCCGACCGCGCCGTTGGCTCAGGCGAAGCTCGACGTCGGCCAGGCCTTCGTCGACGGCAGTTTCATTCGGTATCAAGCTCCCCTGGGCGGTGACCAGCAACGTCGGTTGCGCATCGAGTATCAGGCCCAGTCGCCTTCGGGATCCCCAACGACCGGACACGTCTGGGTCGACGTGGTGCCTCTGCCTGCGACTGCCCAGACCGACTCGACAGGTCAAGACGCGACGCTCGCTGCCGGGGACAACGCCGCGCCGACACCCGCCGCGATCGAGGTGCGCACCATCGTCGGCGACACGGTCGATGTTCCGATCGGCGTCTATGGGCAGGACCCAGATGGTGATTCGGTGACCGTGGTCGGGCTCCGTACGCCGCCGAAATTCGGGCGAGTCACGTCGGTCGGCGCTGACGTGTTGACCTACGAGTCGTATCCCGACATGGGTGATTCGGGCTCTGACACGTTCCAATACTATGTCCAGGATCGTTTCGGTGCGGTCGGCATCGGAACGGTCCGTGTCGGCGTCGCGCCCGTGGGGACAGCCACCGCATCGCTGGCGGTCGACGATGTCGTCACCGCTCAGCCTGGGGCTGGTGTGAACGTGTATCCGATGACCAACGACATCATCCCACTCGGATCAGGTCGGGTCGACATCGCGTCGGACGACCAGTCGGCCAAGGTCAGTCTCGATCAGGAGCATCATCTGTTGCAGACGACCGCGCCGGGGCTGGGTGAGGCGGCCGCCACCACGAAGTATCATCTGGAGGCCGACGGGGTCGCCGGTGTCTCCGCTCAAGTGTCGATCCGCTCCCAACCAGGCTACGTCAATCCGCCGAATGTGTACGACCATGTGGCCACCAGTGTGGTCGACGGGGTCGCCTCGGCTCAGGTGCTGGACGACGCGTGGGACGTTGACGGTCCGTCTGGGGCTATCACGATCGTGTCGGTCGGGGCTCCTGGAACCTTCGACGGATCGACCGTGTCGGTTCCGGTGACCGATCGCGGTCAGGTGATCCCATTCGTCGTGGCTGACGCCGACGGCGCTCAGGCGATGGCGGTCGTCTTCGTTCCGTCATTGAAGTCTGGGCGTCCAGAGTTGGTCTCGGGCGGACTGATCACGATGGACGCCAACTCGTCGCTCACCGTCGATCTGAACGATTACATCACCTCCCCGCGCGACCAACCGGTGGTGTTGACGATGGCTTCCCAGGCGTGGACCGCCCCCGAGGTCAACCTGGGATTGATGGTGGAATCGGATCGCAAGATCACGTTGCAGGCGCGCAACGACTATTCGGGCCCAGCAGCTCTGACCGTGGAGGTGCGCGACTCGCCAGACGCGACCGATCCAGACGCGCTCGTCGGGGTGGTCACGATTCCAGTTCAGGTCGGCAAGGCCACGCCGGTGCTGTGGTGCCCGAGCGCCCCGCAGGAAGTCGTCCAAGGAGGTATGGCTCGGACTTTAGACATCGCGCGGTTGTGTCACGCCTGGATGCCGACTGAGGACGCGATCGCCGAGTTGAGGTTCAGCGCTGAGTGGGCCACCGGCGGTGACGAGGTCACGATCAGTGGAGCCGATGGGGCAGCGCTGCCGTCCAGCATGGTTCAGATCAAAGCCGGACCCGGTTCGATCCCTGGACAGTCGTCGGTTTTGACCATCCACGTCGACGGCTACCCCGATGTGACCGGTGAAGTGACAGTGGCGGTGATCGCCGCGCCTGCGCCAACCTTGGCAGTGGCCAGTGTCACCGATGTGGTGCAGGGCAGTGTGGTGAGGATTCCGGTGACCGTGGTTTCGCCGATGGCCGATGCCACGCAGAACATCGTCCGTGTCACTCAGACCCAGTCCACTTTGGCCGGGATCAGCTTCGACGATGACATGATCACGATCACCCCGGGGCCGACCAGTCACGGTGAGATGGTCTTCGACGTCGTCGCGTCCGATGTTTCCGACGACTCCCGAACCGATCGACAGGTGACCGGTCACTTCTCGGTCACTGTGGTCGGGGCGCCCGATCCGCCGAGCGCGCCGCGGGCCGATATGCAACTGCGCAGTCAGTCCGCGGTGATCAGTTTCGTCCCTGGGGCCGACAACGGCGCTCCGATCACTTCTTACGAAGTGCGCTGGGACGGCGGTTCGTACTCCTGCGGGGTCAACACCACCTGTGAGATCCCGGGCCTGACCAATGGCACGGCCTACCAGTTCCAGGTCAAGGCCGTCAACAAGGTCGGTGAATCCGAGTGGAGCCCGCCGAGCGCCCCGGTGATTCCGGACGCGCCACCGGGTCTGGTCCTCGGCGCGAAGCTGACCGCCGTCAGTTGTGGCTCGGTCACGGTGACCTGGTCGGGAACTAGTGGCAGTGGCACGGTCGAGTCGTACGCCTTGAGCTTTTCAGCGACCCAGCCTGGCGTGGGCACGACGGTGTCGGTCGGGGCGGATCAGCGAACGTACACGGTCCCTGTCGCCTCGACCGTGGCTGTCAGCGGGAAGGTGTCGATCGTGGCGGTGAACGGTCATGGGCAGTCGAACTCGGCGGCGACCGTGAACTTCCAGACCTCCTGTGTTCCGTTGTGGCCGCAAGACTCGGCCATCACCGCTCGGGCCCAAGACATGGGCGACACTGCTCAAGTGGCCGTCACTTGGCCGGTGGCCGATCCGCAAGGACCCGGCCCGGTGACCTACCACGTGACCCGCAGCGGACCCGACGGCACGAAAACCTTCCCGCCGACGACCGAGACCACGCTCGGGGACAACGGTGTGGCGTACGACGGAGCGACCTACACCTACGCGGTGACGGCGACGAATGCCAGCGGTGGCGCGGCTCACACCAGTGAAGAACTGTCCTCGAGTTGGAAAGCCGTCGGAGCCCCAGCGCCATGGAGCTCTTTGGGAGGAGCCGAGTTCTTCGTCGGGGCCGCCACTGGAGTCGACGGTCAGATTCGAGTGTCGATGAACCGATTCCCCGATTTCCGTGACTCATCCGGTGAGGTGATCGTCCGACTGTTCGGTGGTGACGAAGTGGCCCGCTTGAGGCCAGGGCAGTCCAGCGCGCTGATCAACGGGCTGACCAATGGTGAGGCGGTCGACTTGACACTGAGCGCCTGCAACAGTGCTGACGCCTGTAACGCGCCGATCCAGTTCAGTGTCACCGACCCCGGTCCGTCAGGTGTGGCCGGTGGTGTGGGGCCGTACGGCCCGCTGCAGGCCCCGTCACTGACCCAAGCCGGTGGCCAAGGCCAAGAGGTTTGTGTCACCGCGTCGGGCAACGGCAATGGGCGGGCCAGCAAAATTGAGGTGGACTACCAGATCGTCACCGCGCAAGGCAATGGAGGATCCGGCAGCGGTGTCACTCCGACTGGGCCCACCGGTTCCCAGGGGTGGGATCCGTATTGTGTCGATGTCGGGGCGTGGGACACCGAGGTCAAGTTCACGGCCTACGTCACTGACATCGACACCGATCCGAACCGTCCGAGCTCCCCCAGTGCGACGCTTCGTTTGCGCTCGGCGGTCGGAGTTCCGGACGATTTCGCTCAGAATGCGGTGAACATCGAGGCCACCGGAGACAATGGCGTGGCGCAGCTGATCGTCGACCCGTTCCCCCGCTCGAACGGCGGCGACCTCAAGGTCTACTACCAGGTGGGCTCTGGCGAGCCACATCAGACCAATGGAACCGGTCCGAACCGGATCACCGGATTGACCAACGGCGAGAGCACGACCGTGAAAGTGTGGGCTGACAACGGCACTCACACGAACACCCCGGTGGAGGTGTCAGTGACGACGTACGGACCGATGAGTGGCGGCTTCACGTCCACCTCGCCCGCAGCGGGAACGCTGAGTGTGGACAAGACCCAGTGCGCGAGTTTCACCGCTGACACGAACGGCGTGTCCGTGCGGTGGCATGTGCTTGTTGAGTGGGATGCGATCGGTAGCTCTCCTCCGACCACGGAGGACATTGCGGCCGTCGGACACATCGAGGAGACCGTGTGTGTCGATTCGGGCCAAGCCAACGTCACGGCGAAGTTCACTCTGTACGTCATCCCGTTGTCCGGTCCCGTGTCGAATCGCATTTACGAGGAGATCAGCGTCAAATCTGCCGCCACCCCGCCACCGACGATCACCTTCAACACCAGCCGAGGCACAGCGACCGACAAGACGGTGTGCGTGGCGGCCACCCTCACCTCGCCCGACTTCGAGTCGATCGACGTCACGTTCAAGATGACGAACAGTGTCAACGATGAGTGGGTCCAGGGCACGGAGGATCAGACGTACGACCTGTGTGTCGACGCCGGGGGGCCGTCGGTCGCGGTCACCTTCACAGCAACGGCAGTCGGCGAGACGTTCATGGAAGATCTGCCCGACGTCACGGAACAGATCACAGTGACGTCGATGCCCGATCCGGAGCCGATCCTCGGGGTCAGAAGCACCGCGGAGGTCAACGACAAAACTTGCCAAGGATGCCACGCGGTGGTGTTCGAGCTGAGTCGGATCCGGGGCCCCTGGAGTTGCTCCGCCTCGACTGTCGGAACTCGCCCTGACGACTCAGGGGCCACCCCTGACTGGTCGGCCACATGGGACTTCGACAAGGGAAGCGATCAGTTGTACAACATCACGCTTCAAGGCGGTGACTGGCAGCGGCTGGGCGGAATGGGGTCGGGACTCATGTCGCAAACCGGCGCTCAGAACGGGTATTTCTTCGACGGCGACTGGACCGTGTCCTGCGCTAGTGACGACGGTCGGACGACCGCCACCGCGAAAGGCGTCGGCACCGACCTCTAACCCCACATTTTCGTACCACAACCATCACTGAAGGAGACAACCCATGCCCATCACCGCAGACCAAGCCCACTGGTTCGAAGAGAACTTCCAACGCATGGTCGACAACGTCGCGCTGGCGATCCGAGGAAAGAACTCGGTCATCGAACTGGCGTTGGTCACCCTGCTCAGCGGTGGCCACCTGCTGTTGGAAGACAACCCGGGAACGGGCAAGACCGTTCTGGCCAAAGCGGTCGCCAACACCGTCCAAGGCACCCATTCGCGCATCCAGTTCACTCCCGACCTGCTGCCGTCGGATCTGACCGGGGTCTCGGTCTATGATCAGCGGACCCAGTCGTTCGAGTTCCATCCCGGCCCGATCTTCGCCACCATCGTGTTGGCGGACGAGGTCAACCGGGCGTCGCCGAAGACCCAGTCGGCGCTGCTGGAGGTCATGGAGGAGAACACGGTCACCGTCGACGGGGTGCGCCACGACGTCGGTCATCCGTTCATGGTGATCGCGACACAGAATCCGATCGAGCAGGCCGGGACCTATCGGTTGCCGGAGGCCCAGTTGGACCGCTTCTTGATGAAGGTCAGTGTGGGCTACCCCGATCATGACGCGACGGTGGAGTTGCTGCGTGAGGCGGAGAACCGGGATCGGGCTGCCGCAGTCGGGGCGATGGTCTCCGCCACGGCGGTGACCCAGATGACCGAGTTCGCCAACCAGGCGTACGTCGACCCGTCGATTCTCGACTATGTCTCTCGGCTGGCGACCGCGTCTCGCTCCCATCCGCAAGTCCGGCTCGGATTGTCGATGCGCGGGGCGCTGGGTTACGTCCGGGTCGCCAAGACGTGGGCGGTGGCCCATGGTCGCGAGTTCGTCACGCCCGACGACATCAAGCGCCTGGCGACCCCGGTCCTCAGTCATCGACTCTTGTTGTCTTCGGAGGCGCTGTTCGCTTCCGTCCAGATCGATGACGTGATCGACGCACTTCTGGCCAGCGTGACCCCGGCCAGTGTGAGGGCCGCCGAATCATGAGCCGCTGGGGCGAGTTGGGCCAACGGGCCAAAACTTGGCTGCTCGACGGGGTGGAGGCGATGGCTCAGGCGGTGCGCCCGGTGTGGCGTTGGCTGCGCGAGACAACGAAGGCTCTCACTGGGGCCGGATGGGCCATGCTTGTCGTGGCGGGGCTCGCTTGGGGTGCCGGCGCGGCCTTCGGCTGGGTCGAAGCCGGGGTGGTGGCCGCGTTCGCGCTGGCGGCGCTGGTGTTCGCCGTCGCGTCGACTTTCGGGCGAACCGATGTTCGCGTCGAACTCGGGCTGGCTCCGGTCAGGGTCTTCGCCGGAGCCTCGGCGTTGGGCAGCTTCGAGCTGACCAACATCTCCAACCGCCCGATCGCCATGGTCAAACTGCGGATGCCGGTCGGCCAGTCGGCGGCCGACTTCACGACTCCTGCGCTGGAGGCGGGGCAGTCCTACACCGACTGGGTGACCATTCCGACCGCTCGCCGCGGCGTCGTCCAAGTCGGCCCGGTCACGACCTACCGCAGCGACCCATGGAACTTGATCCGGCGCGAGGTCCAACGCACTGCCATGGCGGAACTGTTCATCCATCCTGCCATCGCCGCGGTCGACGAACTCGGCTCGGGTCTGCTGCGCGACCTGGAAGGCAACCCAACTCTGGACGCCTCCGACGCTGATCTGGCTTTTCATGCCTTGCGTGATTACGCGCCCGGTGACGACCGTCGTCACATCCATTGGCGGTCCTCGGCTCGACTGAGTCAGGCTCAAGGTCAGGACCGGTTCCTGGTCCGGCGCTACTACGACACCCGGCGCAGCCACGTGGTGATCGTGTCGGATCTGCGTGAGAACCAGTATCAGATCGAAGACGATGTCGAACTGGGGTTGTCGTGCGCGGCGTCTGTGGCTGTCCGAACGGTGATGGACGCGATGGATCTGACTGTGGTCTGTGGTCATGAAGTGGTGTCGGGGATGCGCTCCAACCACGTCTTGGACGCGTACGCCCGGGCTCAGCTGGTCGATGTCGACCCGGCTCAGTCCCTGCAACGGGTCAGGACTGAGATCGTCGACGCATCGCTGGTGTTCGTCGTCACCGGCGATCAGACGACTTCGGCACAATTGCGTCAATGGCGCGGCCTGGTCCACCCGTGGGTGCCACTGGTGGTCTTGTGCGTCGGGCTCGGCTCGCCGATCAGTTTGACTGCCGCCGACGGTCTGACACAACTGACGATCGGATCGCTGAGAGATCTGCCCCAGGCGTTGAAGGGGAGTCTGACATGAGAGTGGTGAATCCGGACACCTCCCCGACGCGCGCCCATGGCGTGACGACGACCCGTTGGGTCAAGCTGCTGCCGACCTCGCGGGCCCTGGTCGAAGCGGGGTTCGCGGCCGTGACCAGCCTGACCGCGCTGATCGGGTTGTGCACCACATTCGACTCGTGGCTGTTCATGGCCGTCGTCGGTTTGGGCGTCCTCATCGCAGCGCTGGTGACCCATGCCGTGCGCGTGGCTGGGTGGCATTGGACCATCGGTTTGGCCGCTGTGCTGGGGGCGTACGTCCTGCTGGGCGGTCCGGTGGCTGTTCGGCAGGGTCTGATCTGGCGGATCATCCCGTCGGGGCAGACCTTTCAGGACCTGTGGACGGTGTCGATCCACGGCTGGAAACAACTGCTGACCACGATTCCTCCGGTCGACGGATCCGGGTCTTTTCTGGCGCTGCCCTTTCTGATGGCGCTGGTGTTCACTGCGGGCAGTTATGGTCTGGCTCGCTCCCATCGTGTCGCCGGGCTGCCGCTGATTCCGGCTGGCGCCTTGTTCGTCTTGTCGATTCTGATTGGAGCCGAGCCATGGACGTACGTCAGTGTTCAAGCGATTGTCTGGGTCGGGGCGGGGTTGGCCTGGACGTCGTACCGCGCGTCGCGTCGTCAACTGGTGGGCCACTCTGCGGGGGTCGGCTCGGGCTGGCGGTGGTCGGTGATGGCGCTGGTCATGATGGTGGTGGCCGCCGCCGTGGCCGGTGTGGTCGGTCCGCATTGGCCCGGGGTTCAACCGCCACGTCTGCTGCTACGCGACCTGATCACACCGCCGGTGGATCTGAACGAATACCCGTCGCCGATGCCGAGTTTCCGCAAATTCTCGTCCTCGGCGTTGCAGGAGACTTATTTCTACGACGACCCGCTGCTCACAGTCGAGGGGGCGAGTCCGGGGGCGTTGATCCGCTTCACCGTCCTCGATTCGTGGGATGGCCTGGTGTGGGGGGCTGCGGACACGAGCTTCCGTCGGGTCGGAGCGGTCATTCCGGTCAGTGACACTGCCACTGAACACGGTTCGCCGGTCGACCTGAGGATCACGGTCGAGCCGGTCTACGCCGAGCAGGCTCCGTTAAACGTGTGGGCCCCCAATCTGGGCGAAGTCACTGCGATCAGCTTCGACGGCTCGACCGCCCGCGGCCACGCCGAGTCGATGGCGTACGACCTGACGAAAGGTCAGCCGCTGGTGTTGGATCAGTTGCGCGCCGGTGACCAACTCCAGGTCTCGTCACTGCCGGTCGACGTCGCGCCGGTGGACGGCAGTCGTGCGCTGGTTCCGTCGGGGGTTCCACTGGTGTCGGATTCGGTGACTGAGTTTCTCAGCGAAGACATGACGACGATCCTCGGCGGCGCGGGCTCCCCGTGGGAGCAGATCCAAGCGCTGGCGGCGAGCTTCAGACAGGGCGGTTGGACCGATGGCACGACGCGGGCCAACGAAAGTAAATACACCCCCGGCGATGGGGAGTATCGGCTGCGGGCCTTCATGAGCACGCTGCCGGCTTACGTCGGATCTGACGAGCAGTACGCCGCCGCGTTCGCGCTGATCGCCAATCGGATCGGTTTCCCGGCCCGCGTGGTGTTCGGCGCGGCCATGCCCAGTCAGGGTGACCAGATCATGGGCAAAGATGTCACGATCTGGGTCGAGCTCGGCACCACCGACGGATGGGTCGCGTTGCCGCCCCAGTTTTTCATCCCGCCTCGTGACCAAGCGCCGAATCCGCCGCCACCGGCCGAAGTCACTCCGCCGCAAGAGATCCCGAACATCGCCCAACAGGGTCCGCAGTTGCCCCCGGACACCACCGCGCGGATGGACACCCAAGCTCAGACCACCCCGCCGCGGTCGGCCACGACCACCAGTTTGACCTGGTGGCAGGTGACGTTGATCGGCGTCGCTGGCGTTGTGTTCGGCGTGGCCGCGCTGATCGGCGTGTTGATCGGGGTGAAAGCGCTGCGTTCCGCCATCCGCCGACGGTCCGGGTCGAACGCTGCGCGGATCGCCGCGGGCTGGTCCGATGTCATGGATCGGGCGCGTGACGTTGGTTTGCGAGTGCCGAGGGCCGGGACCCGGTCGGAACAGGCCGCCGCGATGGGTCTGGCGGGTCTCGAACAGCTGGCCAGTTCGACCAATCGCGCGATGTTCCAGCCGACGCCGCCGGATCAGGCGATCGTCAGTCAGTACTGGGACGAAGTGGCAGCGGAGAAATCACAGTTGCTGTCCTCTCGGACCGGATTGGCCCGATTCTGGGCCCGGATCACTCCGCGATCCTTCTGCCGGCGCTGAGCAGGGGTACGGCGCGATGCGCGAGCGACGCTGGTCGGATCGGCGTGGCGTGGCGTCCACCGCTGGAGTGACCTGAGGTGGGGTCAGCGGAGCAGGACGGCGCGCAGTTCGGCGACAGTGTCGACCAATGCGTTCGGCTGGGCCGCGATCATGGCCGGGAGGGTTCCCGCCCCCCAAGTGACTCCGACCGAGTCCATTCCCGCGTTGTGGGCCGCCTGGATGTCGACGACCGCGTCACCGACGTAGACCACGTGATCAGGGGTGGCTCCCAGTTTTATGGCGGCCGCCAGCAGGGGAGCCGGATCGGGTTTGTGGGCGTCCACGTCTTCGTGGGCGATGGTCAGCGGGACCAGCGCCTCCAAGCCGCCCAGTTCCAGCGCCCATCGCGCCGGTTCACGGCGTTTCGACGTGGCCGCGCCGACGCGAGCACCACTAGCGACCAGGTCGGCCACCAACTGCGGCATTCCGTCGTACCCGGTGATCGACTCGGCGGTGTGGGTGTCGTTCCAGCGCGAGTATTCGTCGAACATCGCGTCGGCCTGGTCGGGAAACTTTTCCTCGAACACCCCGCGCAGCGATTTGCCGATCCAGGTTTTGATTTCGGTGACATCCCACTCATGTCCGAGGATGGTACGAAAAGTGTGTTGGTACGAGTCGACGATCAGATCGACCGAGTTCACCAACGTGCCGTCGATGTCGAAAATCACTACTGGCCAGCGCGGAGTCACCGTGTCAGTGTACTGCCTGGTCACGCTCCGGGGCCTGTCCGCCCGAGAGCGCGGCGGTGGTGTGATCTGACTCCGACGCCGGGACGCGGCACCCCGCGAATCAGGACCTGCTCCCGGGGCGCGGCGTTGGCCCGTACCTATTTGGAGTCCGGGATGCCAGACGACTGAGTGAAGTCAGGCTGAGTGTACTCAGCGCCCGGCGCAGGCGGGGTGGCGAACGGCTGGGCGGTGGGAGCGCTCAACTGGGAGGGCAATCCCGGGGTGGCCGGAGGCTGGTTCGGGGGAGCCATCGGCGCGGAGGTGGAGAAATCGACCACGGGGTTGGAGCGGATCGCCTGATCGGGGATCTGGAAATACTCCGCGCGGGTGAAACGCTGCCCCGCCATCAGCGAGGTGGGGAAGGACTGGATCATGGTGTTGTAGTCCCCGACCGTGGCGTTGTAGTACTTGCGGGCGTTGGCGATGCGCGACTCGATCTGGCTCAGCTCATTCTGCAATTGCATGAAGTTGGCGTTGGCTTGCAGTGCCGGGTAGGCCTCGACCGTGATCGACATCAAATGGCGCAGTTCACCAGACAGCTGATCTTCGATTTGTGCCCGCTGAGTGGGATCGGCTTTGGCTTGGGCCAGCGACGCGGCCTGGTTGCGCAATCCGACAACCGCTTCGAGTGTGCCCTGCTCGTGGGCCGTCGCCCCCTTGATCGTGTTGACCAGATTGGGGATCAGGTCGTACCGTCGATTCAACTCGACGTCGATCTGATTCCATGACTGCTCGACCAGGTTGTGGGCTCGAACCATGTTGTTATAAGCCGAGATGCCCCACAGCACGACTCCTACGAGCAGCACGAGGACAATAATGATGATGAGGATCGCCGACATGGTCTATTCCTTCCGTGAAGAAGTCTTCTACCAGTTTAGGGTACGACGCGCCGCGCCGCAGAGCGAACTCCGCGCGCAGGCCGGGGCGGCGATGTGCGAGCGGCGTACGGAACGGCGCAATGTCGACGTCATCTCGGCTCGATCGACGATATTGCGGTGTTTCATTCCGATATGGGCTCCAATTCGCCTCCGATCGTGACAGGATCGTACGACCCACCTCGGATTCGTCGATTTTGCGCAGTTATGCACCGAGCCGGTGACGGAACCTTCGGGCGCGATGCTAACCGCCAAACCTCAAGAGCGGAGCCGGTGTGAAGTCGCGGGCTCCGAATCCCGGGGCCGAGCGCCGGAATCGTTCTCCCTGCGACGGTCTTTACCGCGGACGACCGCTGTCGCTGCGTACGAACGCCACCCCCGCAGGCGACCACCGGCGCAACTGTCCTTCCCGCCGTACGTCCTGCGATCCGTAGCAAACGACAGTGGGCGGCCCCGGATCGGGACCGCCCACACACTCGTGCCTACTCTCCTGCCTGCGATTACGCCGGAACGTTCCTGCGCCTGAATCCGATCAACCCGATGACGATCATCGCCAGACCGACGATGGCTGTCACGATCAGGGTCGCCCAGTCAGGGCCGTTGGCCAAGGTCGTGGCGGCGGAGAAGAACGGCATGGCGTTCAGGACGTCCTCGGGCAGTTTGAGGACTTGGCCGAGGATCATGATGAACCAGAGCGCGCCGAACAGGGCCCATCCGATGGCGACGGCTTGGCGTGGCCACCAGCCGAATCCCAAGACCACGACGCCCATCAGGACCAACATCGAGGGCACGAAGGCGAAGGCGAGGGCGGTGATAGTCCAGAAGTCGCCGAAATCATTCATGCCGGCTCCGTAACTGAGCGCGTAGACCTTGCAGAGGATGATGAGCAGAATCAGCGTGCCGACGAAGGAGACCGCCAACCGCTTCAGCGCCCAACCGACGCGCGACACGGCTCCGGACAACTGATGTTCGAGCAGACCGTGCGCGTCGTCGAGCGCCATCGTCGAGGTCGAGTAGACCGCGAACGAGCACACACCCAGTGAGATCATGGACAGCAGGAACCCGATGACCGCCAGCATCGACGAGGCGTCGACTCCACCGATATCAGCCGATTTGAACATGTCAGCCATCATCGGCGTGATGGAGCCGAGCATGAGCGCGAACACGGCGATGCCGACGGCCCACCCGATCCACGCCGTGCGTTGCAGACGTACGGCCAGTCCGGTCACCGAGGTCATCCATCGGCGGGCGCTGGCGTGGCCCGGCCGGGCAGCGAACAAGGATCCGCCGTAGTCACGACGGGCTTCGATCATCCAACCGACGCCGATCAGAACGGCCGTCAACGCGATGATCGCCGCGAGCGGCCACATGAGGTTGTGGCTCCACGGATCCATCTTCTCCGCCCACCCGATCGGGGAGATCCAGGTCAGGTCGCCGTTTTGGATGTCGGTTCCCATCCGGACGATGTAGAACAGGCCAAGGATGGCCGCGCCGAGCCCGTTGGCCCCGCCCGATGTCGACATCAGTTCGTTGGTCAAGACGCCGACGCCAATCCCGATCAGGCCGACCGCGCCGATCGACGCGCCGAACACCCAGGAGCCGAGCGGGTCGGGATCGCCGCCACTTGTGCTCCCCAACGTGGCGCCGTATTGCTGAGCGACGCCGACAGCGCCGATTCCGATCGCGGCGATCAGGCACAACCCGACCGTCATGATCAGGGTCGAAGCCAGCGAGGAGTGCAAGCCGAGGGGACGCGAGCGGAACAGTTCGGTACGGCCTGTGTCTTCGTCGGCGCGCAGATTATGGGTGACGAGGAAGACCATGCCGATGCCGAGCATGAGCGACACGAACATCCAGCTTTTGATCCACACGGCCGCTCCGAGGGGGGCCGAGCCGGGCGCAGCCGCGGTGATCCAGCCGAGCAGGGACTGCATCGACGGCACCCGACCGGCGATGATGAGTTCTTGCAGGGCTTGCGGGTCCAGCCCCTTGTAGTACGACCCGATGAACGCGACCATCCCAACGGTTAGCAGGAGCCAGACGATCAATCGGATGCGGTTGTAGCGCAAGGTGAAGGCCACCATCGTGCCCAGATGGGCCAATGGCGATCGTGGCGAGCCGGCCACGGCAGCCGGTGTCGCGACGACGCTTGACGGCGAGGTCGTGGTCACTTCATCTCTCCCCGGACGGCGGCCGCCTGAGCGGGCGACATGGTGTCTTCATAGTGGGACAGGAAGATCTCTTCCAAGCTCGGCGGGTTGACCACCAGTGCGGTCGGGCTGAGCGCCGCGACCGCTGCCAAGACGTTCGGCAACTGGTCATGATCGACCGAGAAGGTGACCTCGCCCTTGTCGTCATAGTAGTCGTACACCCCGTTGACTTGGGCCAACGCATCGGAGTTGGTGGCGAAACCTGCTCGGACGTGGGTCCGGGTCAGGTGGCGCAACTGTTCCAGAGTGCCAGATTCGACGCTGCGTCCGTCACGGATGATGGTGACGGAGTCGGCCAGCTTCTCGACTTCGGAGAAGATGTGAGAGCTCAGCAGGACCGCGCGGCCTTCGCCTTTGATCTCGCGGATGCAGGATTGAAACTCGGCTTCCATGATCGGGTCCAGCCCGGAGGTCGGCTCGTCGAGGATGAGCAGCTCGGCGCGCGAGGCCAGAGCCGCGACGAGGGCGACCTTCTGGCGGTTGCCCTTGGAATACGTCTTGGCCTTTTTGCGCGGATCCAGTTGGAAGCGTTCCAGCATCGCGGTCTTGCGAGATTTCTCCAAGCCTCCGGACAGTCGTCCCAGCACGTCGATGATCTCGCCGCCAGTCAGGTTCGGCCACAGTGCGACGTCACCGGGCACGTAGACCAGACGCTTGTGCAGTTCGACCGCGTCGGTCCACGGGTTGCCGCCGAGAACCTGGGCGGTTCCGCCGTCGGCGTGGAGTAGTCCGAGCAGGATACGAATCGTCGTGGTCTTGCCAGCGCCGTTCGGCCCAAGGAAGCCGGTGACTCCACCAGCTTCGACTGTCAAGTCCAAACCGTTCAGGGCATGAAAGCTCCCGTAATGCTTGGTGAGACCGACAACTTCAATAGCGTTGCCAGACATGGTTGTCCTTTCGTTGTGTTGGGGTGTGCGCGCCAGTGACTTCGTCACCGGGGTGTTCGGCGTCAGCGGGCCGGCTCGTCGGCGACCAACTCACGCTGGATGCCGTCTGGGGCTCGCGGGTGCCGAAATCATCCGACTTGGCTGTACGCACGTACGGCACACTATACGTCCGTACAGTCCAGGGCAAATCGACACGACTCGTAGGCTGACATCTCCGTGAGCTTACGTCGAATCGGTCAGCGCGGTCTGCGGCGAGCGAGCCCGGAGCGTGACCCGAAACCGATCTCCCAGTCATGTCAACCCACCATCCTAATAGCTGATCACTATCACCCGTCTTGGCCAGTAGGGCCTGTAATTGCAAATCCCCCTGTGACGAGGTAGATTGCGAGTCATGACGGATACCATGGCTAGATGGCAGTTCGCTATTACGACGGTGTACCACTACTTCTTCGTGCCTCTCACGATTGGGCTGAGTGTTCTTGTCGCCGTGCTGCAGACTGCCTGGGCAAAAACTGGCAATGATGCCTACTTACGGTTGACGAAGTTCTTCGGGCGGCTCTTCCTGATCAACTTCGCCATGGGAGTTGTTACTGGTATCGTGCAGGAGTTCCAGTTCGGTATGAACTGGTCGGAGTATTCCCGTTTCGTCGGCGACATCTTCGGAGCTCCGCTCGCGCTGGAGGCTCTCATCGCGTTCTTCTTGGAGTCCACCTTCCTCGGAATGTGGATCTTCGGGTGGGATCGCTTGTCCAAGGGGGTGCACCTGGCGACCATCTGGTTGGCCGCGGCAGGCACCTTCATCTCCTCTATATTTATCATCGCGGCCAATGCCTGGATGCAGAATCCGGTGGGCGCGATCTACGACGCCGAGCAAGGTCGTGCTGAGTTGAGTGACTTCTTGGCTCTGCTGACCAACCCGATCTTCCTGACCCAATGGCCACACACCATCGCTGCCGCCTTCGTGACGGCCGGGGCGTTCATGGCCGCCGTGGCCTGCTACATGTTGGCGAAGAAGGCCAAGGAAGGCGCGCCCAAGGATGATCTGGCGGCATATCGCAAGGCGACCAAGTTCGGCGCCTGGGTTCTCATCGTCGCTGGTGTGTGCACTGTCATCACCGGTGACCTGATGGGCAAGCAACTGGTCACGACCCAGCCGACCAAGATGGCTGCGGCTGAGAACATCCAAGAGAATTTCCCCGAAGGCCAGGCCCCGTTCCAGGTCTTGCCAGGGGTGAACCTCTTCCCTGGCCTGCTCAACTGGTTGTACGGCACAGACACGATTCAGTCCCTGCCTGACCTCGACAAGCAGTTCCAATCCGAGGGATTCCAGCAGTTTGATCGTGCTGCCGGTCAGCCCATCGCCGGCAACGCGTTGCAGCAGCAATTCGCTGACCAACTCGACAAGATCAAGGCCGACGTCGATCCTCTGCCCGACACCACGGTGTCGTTCTGGATGTTCCGATTGATGATCGGGGTCGGGATGCTAGCCGTGCTCGGTGGCATCTATTTCTTGATCGCGATTCGAAAAGACCACATTCCCAGTGCCGGAGCTTGGATGACTTGTCTGGCCGTGGTCATGCCGCTGTTGCCGCTGCTCGCCAACTCCTTCGGGTGGATCTTCACCGAGATGGGTCGCCAGCCGTGGATCGTCAACGGTGTGCTACCCACCTTGCAAGGGCTGTCTCCCAGCGTGGGAGTCGGTCCGGTGTGGTTCTCCATGATCGTGTACACGCTCGTCTACGCCGTGTTGGCTGTGATCGAGGTCAGGTTGCTCCTGAAGTACATCAAGATCGGGTTGGCTCCCAAGGTCGACGTGTCTATCAAAGACGAGGCTGAGCCTCTGTCGTTCGCGTACTGAGAAGGGATTCAGATATGACAATACTGGATATTGCTGTTCCCGCCGCCAGCCCGAGCTTCTTACAGATTCTGTGGCTCATCCTTGTGGCGGTTCTATGGATCGGCTTCTTCTTCCTCGAAGGCTTCGACTTCGGGGTCGGGATGCTGGTTCCTTTCCTCGGCAAGACCGACCAGGATCGTCGGCTCGTCATCAACACCATCGGCCCACATTGGGATGGCAACGAGGTGTGGCTGCTGACCGCGGGCGGCGCGATGTTCGCCGCCTTCCCCGGGTGGTACGCCACGTTGTTCTCGGGGCTGTATCTTCCACTGTTCCTGGTCCTGTTGGGCCTGATCGTGCGTGGGATCGCCATCGAATACCGGTCCAAGCGTGAGGACGCCACATGGCGCAATGCCTGGGATTGGGCGCTGGCTGTCGGGTCGTTCCTTCCGGCGCTGGTGTTCGGCGTTGGCTTCGCGAACTTCCTGAAAGGGCTGCCGGTCGGACCGCACACCACGGTCTTCGGCAATACGGTGACGTTGTACACCGGAACCTTCTGGGGCCTGTTCATGCCGTTCTGCCTCATCGGCGGGTTGCTGTTCGTCGCTTTGTTCCTGACGCACGGGGCCTTCTTCGTCTCACTGAAGACCACAGGCCCGATCCATGATCGTGCCAGCACGGTCGGTGGGAATCTGGCGTTGGTGACCGGCGTCTTGGCGATCGCCTTGGTGATCTGGGGCAACATCGCCTACAAGCTGCCCGGACAGGTCGGTTGGTTGATGGTCGCCGCCTGGATCACCGGGATCCTCGCGATCGTCTCAGTCGGCTTCGCCTGGTTCATGAACAGTCGCGGTCGTGACGGTTGGGCCTTCGTCGGCACTGCTGTGGCGACGGTGACGCTCATCGTGATGTTCTTCTGTCACTTCTATCCGAGCCTGGGTTTCGACAACAGTCGCAACACGGGGATCTCGCTTGATCTGACAACGGCGTCGAGCTCGTCGCTGACGTTGACCATCATGAGTTGGGTCGCGTTGTTCCTGGTGCCGGTCGTCTTGGCCTACACCGCGTGGAGTTATTTCTTCGTCTTCAGGCGTCGCCTGAGCACGAAGAACATCCCGGCTTTGGATGTCACTACGGCCTCCTAAGACGGATTCAGTTCATATCGCCCAGTACGGGGTCGCCACCAAGCGGCCCCGTACTGCGTTGAAAGCGGAGCATGCCGGTGGGCCGTACGGATCGACCGGGGTGGGCCTCGCGATCGACGATGGGCTCGCGGAACCGGGGAAGGACACAGAGGTGAATCGCAATCAGGGCGACGCGGCGACGATGGCTGCGACAGTCGAGGATCGTGAGGACGCGGTCGTGGCGTCAGATGAGGTCAGCGCCGCAGATCTGGCGAGCGCGGATCCGACGGCAGTCCTGGAGGTCGACGAGCCGGCTTCGGGTGGGATGGGGGCAAGCGAGTCTCCGGCGGTGGTCGGCGTGGGCGAATTCGGAGCGGTTGCAACGCCTGACCGAGCGGCTGATGATCGGACGAAGGCCGCCCGGCGGCGCTCGAAGCGGGACGGCGGTGAGTCTCAGCCGCGCAAAGTGCCCGCTGGCCCGATCGATCCTCGGTTGTTGAAGCGCGCCCACGCCACCAAGCGGTACATGATTCTTGGTGTCGTGGTCGGAACCGCCACCGGCGTGCTAGTCCTGTGTCAAGCCAAATTGTTGTCGTCGACGATCGCCGATGTGTTCGCCACCCACACGCTGGCCGGTCTCGGCTTGGCGCTGGGACTGTTGGCGCTGGTCCTTGTCGGACGGGGTTTGCTGGCCTGGGCTTCGGCTTGGTTGGCTCAGCGTGCCTCCGCCGCGGTGAAATCCCAATTGCGTCACGACATCATCGCCGCGCGGCTGGCCTCACCGGTCCACGAAGGGTCGTCCTCCTCGGCGTTGGTCACGCTGGTCACCCAGGGGTTGGACGCGCTGGACGGCTACTTCTCGAAGTACCTTCCACAACTGCTCTTGGCGGTCACTGTGCCGGTGATCTTGGGGGCGGCGATTCTGTTCACTGACTGGCGCACTGCCCTCATCATCGCGGCCACCATCCCGTTCATCCCCTTGTTGATGGCCCTGGTCGGGTGGACGACCGAAAAACAGGTGACCCGACGCTGGGCGTTCCAAGCCCGTCTGGCCAGTCATTTCGCCGATCTGGTCACCGGATTGCCGACACTGCAGGTCTTCAGCCGGGCGAAGGCGCAGGCCGCCGGTCTGAAGCGGACTGAGGACGCCAACCGCCGCGAGACGATGGGGATCTTGCGCATCTCGTTCTTGTCGGCCTTCGTCTTGGAACTGTTCTCGACCCTGGCGGTGGCGGTGGTCGCCCTGGTCATCGGCACTCGTCTGGTCTATGGCCAGATGGATTTCTCGACCGCCTTGTTCGTTCTCATTTTGGCCCCTGAGGTGTATCTGCCGATTCGTCAGGTCGGGGTGCATTACCACGACTCGGCTGACGGGTTGGCCGCCGCCGAGGCGGCTTTCTGCGAGATCGATCGTACGACGACTGTGGCGGGATCGTCTGGGGGTCAGGTGGCGTACGAGCCGTCGATCGAGGCTCGCCATCTCAGTCACACTTACCCCGATGGCGAGCATCGGGTCGGACCGTTCGATCTGAGCCTGCGTCCGGGCCAGATCGTGGCGCTGGCCGGTCGATCCGGGGGCGGCAAGACGACGCTGTTGAACTGTGTCATGGGATTTCTGGCCCCCGACGCCCCGGATGGGTCGCCCGGGCCGCTCGACAGCGCCGGTGCGATGTCGAGCGGCGAGCGTACGGTTGGTTCCACGCCGGTGCTCACCTTGGGTGGGGTCGAGTGGTCACAGGTCGACTGGGCGGCTTGGCGGTCGATGATCGCCTATGTGCCTCAGATCCCGGGCATGATCGACGGCACGATCGCCGACAACGTACGCCTGGGTGACGATCAGGCCAGTGACGATCAGGTCACGGCTGCATTGGCGGCGGCTGGCGCGGGCGGGCTGGACCCGGCGCGCGGGGTCGGCGAGGAGGGCGAGGGACTGTCGATCGGGGAGCGTCGCCGGGTCGGTTTGGCGCGCGCCTTGGTGAGGATCGGATCAGGCGCGAAGCTGTTGATCCTCGACGAGCCGACGGCCGGTTTGGACGCGGACACTGAAGCCCAAGTCTTGGTCAGCCTGCGCCGATCCGGGGCGACTGCGCTGGTGGTGTCCCATCGTCGGGCCGTGCTCGACGCGGCCGACGAGGTGATTCAGATCGGCGCAGTCGTCGGTGGGAGCGACCCGGGGTTGGAGCCGGTCGGAGCGCGGCCCCGTTCGATGGCCGACTCGAATATCGAGCATCTGACAGTCATCCATGACCGTGTCCAGGGTGATCGATCGGATTCGACCGTGGCCCATGACCGTGCCTGGGCTGATCGATCGGACTCGTCGCTGTCGCTCAGTCCGCGCGGCGCGGGATCTCGCGAGTCGTCCGAGCCGGACCGCGGCGGTCCACGTCAGCGCGGTGAGTCGGCTGAGACCGCTGGCGGTGGCGGTGGCCGCCAGGTGGTCGACTCTCAGCCGGGGTTCAAGCCTCCGTCGGCGGATCCCGTACATGATTCTCATCGCAGACCCGCGACCTCTTCTCCGATGCTGCGGTTGGTGTTCTCTCTGTTGGACGCCGTTCCGGGTTCGCGCTCCCGTCTGGTTCTGGCGATCGTCCTCGCCGCTTGCGCATCGGGAGCGGCGGTCGGTTTGATGGGGGTGTCGGCCTGGCTGATCTCGAAGGCGGCCGAGCATCCGCCCTTCCTTGACTTGTCGGTGGCCGCGGTCGGAGTGCGTTTCTTCGGCATCTCGCGTGGCGTCTTCCGCTACATCGAGCGGCTCGTCGGCCATGACGTCGCTTTGTCGATGCAGTCCGCGCTGCGCTTGCGCACGTACGACGCGCTGGCTCGGACCACTCTGCTCGGGCGTCGCCAAGGGGATCTGCTGGTCCGAGTGGTCACCGACGTGTCGGCGATCGATGACATCATCGTACGCATCGTGCAGCCGTTCTTGGCGGCCGCCTTGGTCGTGGTGGTGGTCTGTGCGATGGTGGCGCGGTTCTCGTTGGCGGCGGCGGGATTGATCCTGCTGACGGCGATTCTGGGGGGCCTGGTCATTCCGTGGCTGACTCAACGGGTGTCGCTGCGGGCTGATCGTGACGCTGTGCCGCTGCGCGGCCTGTTGGGCGTGGTGGTTCACGACATCTCGCGCAATGCTGTCGACTTGGCTGCTTTCGGCGCGCAGAGTCGGGCGTTGCGGCGGTTGAGCGATGTCGACCTGGAATTGCGACGTACGGCGGAGCGTACCAGCTGGGCTCAGGGAGTCGGCGCGGGACTGCAGACCATCGTGGCGGGAATCGGCTTCGTCGGCGGACTGTGGATCGGGTCGGTCGCTGTGGCCGACGGGACGCTCGGCGGTCGGCTGTTGGCGGTGTTGGTGTTGACGCCGATGGCGTTGCATGAGGTCTTCGCCACCTTCGCTCAGTCGGCGCAGACGTGGACTCGGGCCCGCGTCGCGCTGGGCCGGGTGACCGCGATTCTGGACGCTTCACCGGTTGGTCGTGGCGATGTTCCGATCGGTCGCAGTGACGAAGCGCCGAGTCTTCAGTGTGAGGATTTGAGCATCGGCTGGCCCGGTCATCCACGGGTCGCCGACGGCATCAACTTGGCGGTGTCTGCCGGGCACGCGGTGGCGGTGATGGGCCCGTCAGGGATTGGGAAGACGACGCTGGCAGCGACGGTGATGGGGTTGATTCCGCCGGTCGCGGGCAGTTTGGAGACCACGGGACGGGTCGGCTACCTGGCCCAAGACGCCCACATCTTCGCCACCTCGGTGGCCGAGAACGTCCGAATCGGCAACAAGGACGCCACCGATGATCAGGTACGGGCCGCGCTGAGCGAAGCCGGACTCGATCTGGAGTTGGGCCGCCAGATTCATGAGATGGGTGCCGGTCTGTCCGGCGGTGAGGCCCGTCGGCTGGCCTTGGCCCGGCTGTTCGTCGGCGACTACCGGCTGCTCGTCCTCGACGAGCCGACCGAGCACTTGGATCGGGAGACGGCGCAGGCGTTGATGGATGATATCTTCGCCCATCTCGACCGGCGTCCCGTGGTCGTGATCTCCCACGACGAGTCGGTCGCCCAGCGCTGCGATCATGTGCTGATCATGGAATGACGGGGGTGATCAGGTGGTGACGCGCCGAGGCCCACACCGCGTGACGCGGCGCTGAAGCTGGAGGGTGTGACGGCCCTGCAGTGGTGATCCGGTCGTGCGGCGCCAGGCCCGGCGCCGCGTCATCATTGCCCGGGCGCGACCGCGGTCTGGTCGGCCCTGTCGGTCGAAGCCGTGGTGACATCAGGGCGGAAGCGTTGCGCCACGGGCAGAGCCAACCCGACCAGTAAGGCCAGGGTGGTCACAATCGACACCCAGGCGAGCGGTTGGCTGGCCGGTCCTGGGGTGAGCAGGAAAGTGGACTGGTCCGGGTTGATGAGGAGGGTCGCCACGCACCACACGGCGTAGACTCCAGCCACACCGAGAAAGACCCCGCCGCGCCATGTCGGCGTGTTCGATCCGCTCCACACCGCCCAGAGCCATGCCAGTGGCAGAATCGTGACGAGCAGGTGGGCGATGATCACCGCGACGAAGACACCCATGGCGTCGTTGACGGCGAACACCTCAGCGTCGAGCAGTGGGCCGGAGCGGAATTCAGTCCCGACGCTGACCAGCAGCAGCACCCATACGAGGATGTTTTCCAGTGTCAGAGCCCCGGCGATGATCGTCTGGGCGACATGGGCTCGCCGCCGGGCGAACGCGAACCATGCCAGCGCGCAGCCGGCGAGCAGGATCACCGCAGGGATCAGACCCCAGAACAGGTATGGGTCGCGATGAGGCATCCAGTACGGGGTCAGCAGCAGGTACCAGTCGAAGGGCAGAGCCACCAGCAGGCCATGGCCGTACGAGTCGCGCAAGCTGAAAAAGGTGGTCATGATCAGGACTTGGATCAGGCTCAACACTGCGACCACGCCGAACAGTCCGCCGCAGATCAGGCGTGTTGTCCGGCTGAGAACGGTCATGGTCGGCGCAGTCCCATCCGACGTGGCGTCGTACTGTGGGTTGGTCGGTCCGGGAGTCGCCGGAGTCGACGCGGAGCGCGAGTGGTTGGTCCATTGCACCCCGTCCCACCAGCGCAGACGGGTCGGATCGTGCGGGTCCGGATACCAATCCGGCAGCCAAGTCTGGGTGGTTGGACTCATGAATCGATTCTACCAAGGCCATTGTGTGTGTCGCGTGGAGAAGCGGCAGGCATCGTTGTCGAGACCGCGAGGCGGGCGTACGTCTTGTGAAGTTCGGCGGTGTGTGGTCTCGATTCGGCGAAGTTGCGCAGAATCCCCGCGACAGCGTGCATCCTGTGGTCGACGGCTCAGGCTGGGGTGAACGACGGCACCAGGCGCCGAGTGGCGGGGAAGCTGCTGGAGGCGGGATCGGGTTCTGCCAGGAAGTGGGCCTCGATGACGATCTTCGTCTCGATCGGCACCGGGGTGATGTTGACGCTGTCGGCCCCGGTCTGGGATCCCCTGCCGTCGAACGGGGCCGACGAGGTGGCTGGCTGTGAATCCTCGTCGGTGGCCGTGTCGGTCAGCGTGTGGATGCCGACCACCGTCAGTCCGGCGGCGACAGCGAAAGTCTCCGCTTTGCGTCGAGCGTTGCGGATCGCCTCGACGCTCAACGAGATGCTCAGCTCATTTCTCGCCGATGGCGATAGTTGCCAGCGAATCTGGTCGACGTGGACATCCTCGGAGGATTGGTTGAAGACCCACCGGCTCATGACTTGGAAGTCGACGAAGACAACAAGTAAGTCGACGGTCTCGGAATAGGCGGTGCCGATTCCGTCGGTCCAGCGCCGTTGTGAGATCTGATCGATCGAGTGGTCGAACAGGGCATGAGGATGATCAGATTCGAGTTCCTTGATCGCGTTGGTCAGCCCGCCGACGGTCACTGTGACGGCATGATGGATCGAGTCCCAGTCGCGACCCCACTTGCTGACTTGAAGGCGGACCTCGGCTCGATCGGGGGTGCGTACGTCGCGAGCGGTACCGCTGACTTTGATATCCGTTGCTGGCATACTCCAATTATAGATGTCGCCTGGACGCGAGCGCGCGGTCGAACCTCGCAAGACCGTGACATCAGCGTACGAGATGGAAATGGCCTCATTGTCGGCGTTGGGGTGTAGGGTCCGTGATATGACTACCGCCCAGGAATCTTCGATCACCACCGCCGTTCTCAAAGACGCCCAAGACGTCTTCAAGGACATCGGACACAATGTCATCTTCGCCGTGCTGCGATTCAAGCGTGAGGATCCTACGGCAGAGTTGGCTGCTGCCCGTGAGACCTTCGATCGACTGCCCGCGTTGATCCGGTCGATGAACATCCGCGCGGCCGACGACGGGCTGCGCTGCGCCATGGGCGTGTCGAATGAGGGTTGGGATTATCTTTTCCCTGGCATGGCCAAGCCGAAAGAGCTGGAGACCTTCGCCGGTCTGCCCGGAGAGCCCCATTCGATGCCCGCCTCCGGTGGCGACCTGTTCTTCCATCTGCGCGCCAACTCGGAAGCGGTCGTCTACGAGTTGATGGATCAGATTCGCGGTTTCCTCGCCGACACGGTGACGGTTGTCGATGCGACGCACGGCTTCCGCTACTTCGAAGGTCGAGCGATCATCGGCTTCATCGACGGGACCGAGGCTCCGGCGGTCAGCGAGTCGGCCGATTATGCCATCGTCGGCGACGAGGATCCTGACTTCGCCGGAGGGTCGTACGCCTTCGCTCAGAAGTGGCTTCATGATATGGGGCACTGGCGCGGACTGAAGACCGAGGCCCAAGAGAAGGTCGTCGGTCGGCAGAAGTTCACCGACATCGAGCTGGACGACGATCAGAAGGACACCCACACCCACAACAACGCCAGCAAGATCGAGATCGACGGCGAGGAGAAGAAGATCGTACGGATGAACGTGCCGTTCTCCAACCCAGCTGAGCAGCAGACGGGGACCTACTTCATCGGCTACGCCCGCCACTGGACGATCACTAGAGCGATGCTAGTTCAGATGGTCGAACGGGACGACGCCTTGCTGAGTTTCTCGACACTGCTGAGCGGGCAACTGTTCTTCGTGCCCTCGTGGAGTCGGTTGGCCTTGATGGCCGAGTCGGAGTGACTCATGGTCGGCGTGCCTGATTCGGACGACTCGCGTCAGAGTGCCGGTGAGCAGGATGTGAGCATGATTCCGGCGACGATCGCCCGGTTTTTTGACGACGAGGGTCGACTCAAGTCGATGCCCGCCAAACTCGCCGTTCGGGCGCAGGTGTTGACCTGGATCGCCCATCAGGTCCTGGCGGCGACTGACAGTCTCAACGAGGTCGAGCTGAATCTGGCGTTGCGCCAGTTCCATGAGGACGCGGCGATGCTGCGTCGCTACATGGTCGATCACGGTCTGGTCACGCGTGACCCGTCAGGTCGTGACTACCGGTTGGCTGAGACGGTGGACGACCAAGGCGATGGAGCCGGTCTGCGTAGGCGTGAGGATGACAGTCGCTGAGCGCGAGCCTTTCAGGCGCAGTTTTGTGCGCAGCACGGCTGGATCGATGTCGAGTCCGCGTACCTTGATCTCAAGAACTCCGATGCCGGCTTGGCGGACCCAGGCGCGCAAACTCTTCTCCGACATGTCGAGCTGGTCGTCGATCACAAATCCTTGCGCGTAGACGGTGTCGACCGAGGTGTCGCCGGTCAGGTAGGCGACCTCGGCGGCGACCGGGTGAGCGTGAAGCCGGCTGGCCAAACTGCCCAAGGCTTGGGCCCGAATGACACTCGGATCGGGTTCATAGATGTACGCGCCCAGCGGCCCTGGCGGCGGAGGCGGCGTTGAGGAATCCAAGCAGGAGATGGTCGGGGTGTCGCCGGAGGGGTCCGTCTTCGATGTGGTCTGCTGATCGGACTCGGTGAGGATCAGCGCTTGGCGAGCGCCGGTGGACTGAGAGGACGACCACACGGTGGTCTCGACGAGGTCGCCGCGATGGCTAACCCACGTGACGTCCGCGTTCGTCGGCAGGGATGATCGAGGAAACCCTGGTCCGAGCTTGACGACGACCGGGCCTTGGGCGGCCTCGACAATGGATTCGACCCAATCCCAGCTAGGGCTCAGATCGGAGATCCTCCAGGATCGTCCGGCGGTGGTGCGTCGCGCCGGGTCGAGGAAGATCGCGGCGCCTGGATCGGTCAGCCAAGCTGTCCAATCCAGGTCTTTCACACTGGCGGTGATCACTCGACCAGGCTGGTGATCGGATGGCCGCGCCCCGGGCATGTCGTACGTCTGGGTGAGACCGGATGTCGTGGTCTGGGTGGAATCGGATGCGGTGATCTGGAGTGCCCGGTGTCGCCAGTCGCGACTCAGATTGGCTTGGGCGAGGATTGCGACCACCGGATCCCGCTCGATGCCCACGACTGCCAGTCCCAAGCGCTGACAAGCCATCGCGTCGATTCCGAGTCCGCACCCGGCGTCGATGACCGAGGTGACGCCGAGGGAGCGTATCTGGTCGGCCCGCCATCTGGCGACATCCCAACGGGTGGCCTGCTCCAAACCGGCGTGGGTGAGAAACCAAGAGTCGGCGGCTGGGCCGAGCTTGGTGCGGGCCCGACGGCGCAACCACACCAGATCCAATACGGCCGCCGCCTGGTCGGGTTTGAGGTCGCGGCGCAACCGGGTCGCCGCCGCCAGACTGGATGGGTCGGCGATGCTCATGGCGGTGTCGATCCACGGTTCAGCCTCAGGCGAGGTCAACCAGCGTGCGGTCTGCGATTCCATCCCACCACTGTGCCACGCTGATCCAGGAGTCGTCGACCCGTCGTACCCGTCCAGGGGTCGTCGACTCCTCGGGTGTCGGATTGGCCGGGTTGTGACTGTCGACCCGCCGATTCTGTCGGTCCTGTGATTTCAAAAAAAGGGGTGCAAAGTGATAGAAGATGTGGCACGATGGGGGTATGGAGTTTCGCATCGCGCAGTCATCGTTCGAAGCGATCGAGGATGGCAAGGTCATCGGTTGGTTGTCGTTCGACCCTGGTGAGGATTCAGTGTCCTACACACACACTATTGTTCCGGCTGAGTATGGTGGTCGCGGCGTGGGAACCGCTTTGGTCGAGCACGCCCTAGAGCACGCCGAGCGCAACGGGTGGACGATCGTGCCGCGATGTCACTTCGTCCGGTCGTACTTGGCCACACATCCGCAGTTCAATCATCTTGTACGGGCGGACGCTCGTGAAACCCTCACTGACAAGGAGTGAAACTATGACCCGACGTACCTACTACGGTGAAGACATCAACGTCACTTTCGACGCCGACCTGTGCCAGCATTCGGGGCGTTGCGTGTCCGGATTGCCCCAGGTGTTCGAAGTCGGCCGCCGCCCATGGGTGTTGCCGGACGCCGCCGACGCGGACCGCGTGGCTCAGGTGGTGTCGAGTTGCCCTAGTGGCGCCCTGCTCTACGAGCGCAAACACCAGGCGGATTCTCAAGCTCAGTGATCCGGTGAACCTGAGTCCTCCCGCCGATCCCGGATCCATGCCGGCGGCTGGATGGACGCTCGGCGTGGTGACTCGGTGCGACCGGCCGTGGCCGGGGGCGCCGTACCACCGCTGAGTTGTGCGGTCGGTCCGGCTGGTCAGTTTCAGCGCGTCCTCCACGTCGACAATGGCGCGGGTGGAGCGTGCGACGACTGGTCAAACCTCCGGCGGGTGTTGGCCGTCGGCGCGTGTGGTGGGTCGACTCTATGGCTGAGCGCGGCGGTAGTCTGGCAAGTGGAGAGAAGGGCGAGGATGTCTATTGTGAAATCAACGACAAGCACCGCGACGGTTGGGGCTGATCGAAGTGGCTCATGGATGATGACTGCGGCGCCGACCCGTTTGATGGGGATCGTCAATGTGACCCCAGATTCCTTTGCAGATAACGTCCATCGTAGCGTCACTGACGCGATCGACTGGGGTGTGGAGTTGGTCGGGCAAGGCGCCGACCTGATCGATGTCGGCGGCGAGTCGACCAGACCTGACGCCACTCGGGTCGACCCGGAAGACGAGGCAGCACGGGTGCTCCCGGTGATCGAAGCGCTGGCGGGCGCGGGGATCACCATCAGCGTCGACACGGTGCATTCATCGGTGGCGGCAGCCGCCGTACGAGCTGGCGCCCATTTTGTCAACGACGTCTCGGGCGGCTTGGCCGACGACCAGATGTGGTCGGTTGTGGCGAACAGTTCAGCCCACTACATCCTTCAGCATTGGCGTACCCCGTTTTCTCATCGCCCGACCCACGAGGCGGTGGTGAGCGAAGTCGCGGACGAGTTATGGGAACGGGCTCAGTCGGCGATTGAAGCCGGGATCGACCCGGATCGCCTGATCCTGGATCCCGGCATCGGCTTTGGGAAAACCGCTAGTCAGAACTGGGAGTTGATCGCTCATGCCCAGGTGGTCTCGGACTTGGGATTCCCGGTTCTGTGGGGGGTTTCTCGCAAACGATTCTTGGCTCAGGCCTATGCTCATCCGACCCAGCCGTGGCAGCGCGACGCGGCCGGTGCCTCGATCACCGGCTTGTTGGCACGTCAACGAGTCTGGGCGGTACGAGCGCACACGGCTCCCGAGCATAAGGCCGCGATCGCCGTGGCGGAGCTGATCCGGGCTGAGGCTTGAGCGTCGGGTCTGGACCCGCGAGTCGAATAGAGGTCAGTGGCCTGCCTCGGGTCGGGACTTGAGCGTACGGGCCTGAGTGTCGGATGGTGACGAGCGGGCCTGATCGGAGCTGGCGGGTCGGGATGCCGGGTCGCGTCGCGGTCGACGGGTCGGGTGGTGACAAGCGGGTCGAGTCGGGAACGGGAGCGTGAACGTCGCAGTGTGGGGCCCACCCCACGGCTCTGGCTGTGGCCGGACCGTGGCAAAATCGACCTCATTGAAACCCCGGCGTCGATTTTGCCCTGTTCCACCCTCCGATGACGCTCGATTTGAGTGGAAACCCATACCCAATCGTGCCGAGGACGCTTCCCAGATCGGTTTTGGCCCGTAATGTGCGCCGGGCGGATTCAGGTCTCGAGTTCGAGGGGTGCTCGCTGGCAGGGGTTCTTCTGCTCGGCGCCGACCACTGCTCCAAGCCGCGTTGTCGTGCCCGCGCTCTTCGCGTCTCCGTGAGTCGCCGTACCCTGTGCTCGAATGGTCCGGAACTCTCTTCAGTGGCTGAACTTCTGTCATCCTCCAACCGGCGACACAACCCTGCCCAAGTGAGCCCTGAAACGCCTGGCGACGAACTCGAGGATGGGTTGTGTCGTCGAAAAGAGCGAAATCGGGCCAAAACGACGACACAATCCATCCACGAGCTGTCACCAAGGGCCGATGGGGCCAACTTGGGGAGGGTTGTGTCAGGTACGCCGTGCGACCAGCCCCTCCGTGCCCTCGCTCTGTACTCTTGCTTCGCGCGTACTTGCACATTCCGCGGTGCTCCGCACGTACTACAGGTTCGGCGGTGCTTCGCGCGTACTACAAGGTTCGGCGCTGCCCCTGAATGCGGGAGCGCACCCCGCCCGACGCGTGACGCGCCCTCCCGCCCCGTGACTCTCGCTTCGCGGCACCCTCGTGCTCCGGACCTCCGCGCCTCCGTGCGTGCTCGCCCTCGTGCCGCCGGCCCGCAGAATCCCACCGATCTGTGGATGGGCATCGATTTCACGTACTCGGTTTCGTGGAAAAATGGCTGACAGGTCCCAGTGCGCAGGTCCTGATGGACCGGTCCCAGTGTCATGGCAGGAAGGTGAGTGGCATGGCAGACGCAATCCCCCGACGAGTCGTGTCGGGCGCCCATGATGAACCGTCAGGGTTGGGACGGATGGATCTGACGGGCGTCGAGGCCTGGGCGTACCACGGGGTTTTCGACAACGAGCGTCAAGATGGCCAACTGTTTCGGGTGGATGTCACGTGGTGGCAGGATTTCACTCAGGCGGCGCAGGCGGATGATCTGGGGTCGACCACTGACTATTCGATGGTGGCCGATGAGGTGGTGGATCTGTTGCAGGGGTCCCCGGTCGACCTGATCGAGACGTTGGCCGCGCGCATCCAGCGTCGGCTGCTGGATCGTTTCTCGATGGCTTACGTCAGGGTACGAATCCACAAGCCACAAGCGCCGTTGTCAGTGACGTTCGCCGATGTGATAGTCACGACCCCGATCGCGTCGCGTCGCGAGGTGGTGATCGACGCCAAGGATGTTCGCCCGCCGTCGCGACCGGTGGTGTTCTCGCTCGGCTCCAACATAGAGCCGCGTGCGCCGTACCTGCAATTCGCGCTCGACGCTTTGGCGACGACCCCAGGGCTGAGCCGGGTCACAGTGTCGAGGGTGTACGAGACTGAGCCGGTCGGGGTGACGGGCCAGAATCGGTTCCTCAATGCCGTGGTTCGGGCCTGGTCGGACTTGTCGGCGCCGGCGCTGCTTGATCGAGGTTTGCAGATCGAAGCGCTGGCTGGCCGGGTACGGTCGGTGCCTCACGGCCCGCGTACTCTCGACATCGATCTGATCAGTGTGGGTGATGAGGTCAGTGAAGATCCGCAGGTGATGGTGCCCCATCCGAGGGCCCATGAGCGCGCCTTTGTCTTGCGTCCATGGCTCGACTGCGATCCTCATGCGATCCTGGAGGGCCGTCCAGTTCAGCGGTGGCTGGATGATGTTGGTGAGGTCGGTGTCGTCGCGGTCGATGACACGCTGTTCCTTCCTTGATCCATGCCCTCGCTTTGCGGCCACCGGGGTCCGTGCCGCACTGGGGGTACACGGGAAACCCCGCCGGGCTTCGCGACCACCGGGGCCAGCGGTCGTCCCCGGACGGGCTGAGGCGTTGCTTGATCGCCGCGTCCTATCGCGAAGTTTTGTTGAGTTTCTCCTTGTCGTAGCCAGTTTTCGCGCGACCTCGACCGGGGCGGTCGGGCCTGCTTTCATACGATGCAGCGATGTTGCGTTTCTGATTCCGTTCTGGAATGATTGCTTGTGTCAAGCGGCGAGCTTGGCCTCAGGATGGGGGCCTGTGTTTTTGGGGGACATCCGCCTGAGACTATACGTATAGGGAATACGTATTGCGTATTTTAGGGGGACTCATGATGGATGGTGCTTCGCGCACGCCTCATCACGTGACGACTGGCAAGCCGAGTTGGTTGAGGCCGACGGCGCTCTTGGCGTCGTTTGTCTTGACTATTGGCGGAATCTTCCTCGGACAAAGTGTGCAAGCGCCGGTGGCAGAAGCGCAGACACCGGGACTGGCCAATGAAGGCTTTGATCCGAATTGGACGAAGGTCGACCAGTTGAAGGCCAACTGGCTGCAGCCGCTGACCACCGAGTCGATCTACTGGACCTCGGATCGTTCGACCGGCAACCCGGCGGCTCCGATCGGTTCGACTGTGGCGATGCTCGGCGAGTCGTACGATTTCACTGACGACGCGACCGGGTTCAAGACCCGTCCAGTGTTGGAATTCGAACGCACAGCCGCAGGCGTCCCCTTCTTCGACATGCGCCAGTTCTCGACTCAGGCGATCGCGCCGATCGGTGGGACGCAGTCGGGCAATGACACGTTGTCGGTCTACTTCTGGTCCCACGATGGTTTCGACGGTGTCGACGCGTCGGTGTTGAATTGCCCGGTGCTGACGGGTTTGGGCGCCAACCAGGTCATCACGGTCGCACGGGTGACCGACCAGTCGCCTGACATCTACGTCGGCTGCATGCCCGCGCCGTCGATGGCTCAAACTTTCCCGCCACAGGTCACCGGCGATGGTTTCGCCACCGGTGGTGAAGGCAATCAGCTCAACGGTCTGATCTACGTCCAGGCGGACTATGGTTCCATGGACGCCATCCCCGCCACAGCCGGCGGTCCGAACACCAGCTGGGTCCAGTTCTCGATCTGGGATCCGCAGACCGGTCAGTACTCGATGTCAGGCCCGGTTCAGCCGGCCGACACGAAGGGCTCGGCGGCTCAGTCGATGGAGCGTAAGCGTCTCCAGGCCATCACCAACGGTACGACTTGTGTCACAGGTTTGGAGTCGGCGTGCGCCTACGGCCCAGTCGCCTGGGGCGGTGGAACCGGCGTCAACGTCGAAACCGCGGCTGACTTCGGTTTGGACGCGCAAGGCAACATCTACATCTACGTGTCGACCCCGATCGCGGCAGGCGCTGGCCAAAACGGCACCGCCGCGCTGGTCCGGATCAATCCGGCCACAGGCGATGATGGCGGGTTCTTGAACGGGTCGAGTGCGGATCCGTGGGTCTACAACGTCGTCAAGAAGCTCGGGAAATCTGACTCGACGATGACTGAGCCAGAGTCGGCGATTTGGTCTCCGGGCACGGGCATCCATGACGGCAAGTTCCTCGCCGGTGGCTACATCGGCGTCAACTCGCAGGCCTATCCGGCCAATCAGGGCTCGGCTGACGGAGTGGCCGCCTCGGAGAACTTCACGGCCTCCCGGATGTTGCGGATCGATCCTTTGTCGGGCGACATGGCGATTTCCGGGGTTCAGGATGTGGCTGACAATGCCAAGGCCACGGACACGATCGGCGGTGGAGCTTCCACGTCGTACACGATGTCTCAGGTCGACGGACGGGTCTACCGCGACAACGCCTCCCCGCAGATGCTGACGGTCATCGGCGGCTTCGTCTACGACGACGCCAACGCCGACTCGGTGATCAGCGACGACGAGGTCGGCGTGGCCGATGTCACCGTGGCGGTCTATGACGAGGACAACACCCTGTTGGGCACTCAGATCACCGCCCAGGATGGGTCGTACCGTCTGATCGTCTCCGGCGACGGAACCTACCACGTCCGAGTTCTGCATCCGCAGATCGGCGGGGTCAACGCCGTCCAGACCTACGGCGCGGTCGACGGCACAGTCAACGAGGTCACCATTCATTGTGGCGACTCGACCATCACCACCGGTTCGGGACAGTGCTTCGGCAATCTCGATCCTGGGTACGTCGATCCTGAACTGGAGTCGACTGACTCGTCGTCCTGGCCGATCTGGGCCACCGTGGTGATGAATTCCGACGCCGAGGTCGCCGGCCTGAACTTCGGCGTCTCGACGCTCGGCTCAACCGGTGACGCCAAGGCCGGTCCGGCCAGTGTGGCCGCCAGCGCGCCGATCCACGTCAACGGGGGCAACCCGGTCGTTTGGCTGGGTGACTCGCTGGGCGCCAACCAGGTCGCCACCGACGGCGAGGCTCACAACGACACCGACGACGGGGTCTTCATCGACTCTGCCGCCGGCGCGATTCCGCTCGAAGGAACCTTGGTGGCCGCGACGGCGCAATATCAGCTCGGCGCCACACTGTCCGGGGATCAGGCCGACGCGGCCACGCTCGTCGGGTGGACGACCGGCACTGGGTCGACCTGGGACACCACCGCCGCGTGGACGACTCAGGTGTCTGATGGCGTCGCCACCGGGTCCTATCAAGTCCAGCCGAGCGGGACGGTGTCAGGCACGCCGTCGGTTCAGCTGCGGGCCGAAGTGTCGACGGCGACGATCACCTCGCCGACCAACGCCAAGGACGAGTATCAGGCCGCTGCCGATTCCTCGGCCACGGCCTGGGCCACTCCGGGCGAGATCGAGGACTATGCTTTCTCGGCCGCTGACGCGGTCTATCGAACAGCCGTGGTGAACACCGGCGATCCGGCGACATTCACGGTCGACGGTCAGTCGCTGACCGCCAGCGCCGCCACTGGCGTCGTCTTCGGGACGGCCAAAGCCGCTTCGGTCGGTCAGTCCAAACAGATCACCGCGACCGCGCCGTCTGGTGCCCGGCTCAGCTCAGTGACGGTGACTGACACCGCCACGCGTCAACCTTACGAGGCCGAGGTCACCACCGAAGGCTCAACGGCCACCGTGACGTTCACCCCGGAACTGGGTGATGATGTGTTGGTTCAGTTCAGCTATGGCCTGACTCCGGATCCGACCAAGTCGACCTTGACGATCGACAACACGGCAACGTCGGCCGCCAATGACAACACTGCTGAGATTGGAACCGATTTGACCGCGACGGCGACGATCGTCGACGCGGAGGGCGTCCCGGTTCCCGGTGTGACGGTCAGCTTCGGTTCTGCCGCTGAGGCGCTCCAGTTGGGGGACGACACTTGCGTGACCAACACCGACGGTGTCTGCTCGATCACGGTCAGTTCGCTGACGGCGGGAACCTACACTGACGCGGTCTCGGCCACGATCAGCGTCGACGAGAGTGACGTGGCGATCTCCGGTTCGCCCAAGACGGTGGTTTTCACCCAGACGGTCGATCCGTCGAAGTCGAGCTTCGAGGTCACCCCGAAAGCCGACCTCGGCGACGACTCGACCTGGGTGGTCGCCGACGGACAGTCGTCGTACACCGGAATCTTGACGGCCAACGACTCGCAGGGCCGCCCGGTGACGGGTTTGACGCTGACTGACATTGTCTTCGACGCGTCCAACGACGCCGACAAGGTCGTTTTGTCAGCGGTCACGGCGGGAGCGACACCGGGGACGTACGAGGTCAAGTTCACCTCGACGACGGCGGACGCCGACTCGGACGCTTCGGTGGCGTACCTCGGTCGTACGATCGGGTCCGCGCAGCCGATCCCGTTCGTTCACGGCGACCCGGTGCCCGGTCCGAAACCGGACTGCGCTAATGGTCGTCCGGGCACGGGCCTGAGCGTCACCTCACCGGTGGTCATCCCCGCATCGTCGGCGGTGACCGCATTGGTGACCGACGAGAACTGCAACCCGGTGCCCGATGTCGACGTCGAGTTCGCGATGGTGACCCCGGGGTCGTCCACGCTGACGGTCGTCAACGGAACGACTGGCGCGGACGGCAAAGCCACGGCTTCGGTCAGCGACCCGGTCGAAGAGACCGTGACGGTTCGGGCCGACTATGAGCATGAGGGCGCGTCGGAGCAGGTCGATGATCCGAAGGACATCGTCTTCACCGCGACCGGTCCTGGGCCGGTCAAGCCTGGTCCGTTCACCTGCGAAGACGGTTCTGAGGGGACGAATCTCAAGGTTCAGTCGCCGATCACCCTGCCCGACACGGGTGCTGGGACGTCCAGCGTGCGAGCTTTGGTGACCGATGAGAACTGCGTCCCGGTGCCGGATGTCGACGTCGAATTCACGATGGTCACTCCTGGTTCGTCGACCCTGACGGTGGTCAAGGGTACGACCGGGGCGGACGGCATCGCGACGGCCACGGTGTCCGACGCTGTCGCCGAGACGGTGACGATTCGGGCCGATTACGACGATCACGGCGCGACCGGTCAGGTCGATGATCCGAAGGACATCGTCTTCGTCAGCACTGGTGACACCACCAAGCCGACGCCGCCGCAGATCACCACGCCGACCACCGGCACCACGACTAACGACGACCCGATCGAGGTCACGGGTTCGGGTGAGCCTGGGGCGACAGTGACGGTGGTCGACGAGACTGATGGCACGAAACTGTGCACGGCGACGGTCACCTCGGCCGGGACATGGTCTTGCGCGGTGTCGGGTTTGGCTGACGGTGATCATACCTTGTCAGCGACTCAGACCGATCCGTCGAACAACACCTCGGACCCGTCCAACTCGGTCGACCTGACCGTGGACAAGACGGCTCCGGGTAGGCCGACGATTGACACGGCGAATGATGAGGTGATTGCTGGTACGGTTCCGGCTCCGGTGGAGTCGGGCACCACGATCGACGTGACCTATCCGACCGCTGATGGTGAGAAGACGGTCTCTGGTGTTCGGGTGAATCCGGACGGGACGTGGTCGACGCCGACTCCTGAGGATGCGATTTCGGGTCCGGTGGCCGCGGTCGCGACCGATCCGGCGGGCAACGAGTCCGAACCCGGGACTGGCCGACTGGACGTCGACCCATCCGGTGCGCCCGACATCACGACGGCCAACGATGACGTCATCGCTGGCACAGTTCCGGCTCCGGTCGAGGACGGCTCGACGATCGACGTGACGTACCCCACGGCTGATGGCGACAACACCCTCACTGACGTGGTGGTGAATCCGGATGGCTCGTGGAGTGTTCCGACCCCTGATGACGCGATCGACGGCGAAGTCAGCGCTGTGGTGACCGATCCGGCCGGAAACGTCTCACCCGAAGGCACTGGTGATTTGGACGTCACCGCTCCGGGCAAGCCAGTGATTGACACGGCCAATGACGATGTCATCTCGGGTCGAGTTCCGACTCCAATCGACTCGGGGACCACCGTGGTGGTGACCGACAAGAACGGCGACAAGGTCTGCGAGACCGGTGTTCGTCAGAACGGCACATGGAGTTGCGAGACTCCTGATGACGCTGTCGATGGGCCGATCGAGGCTGTGGCGACCGATCCGGCGGGGAATGATTCTGAGCCGGGCACAGGGAATTTGGACACGACGGCTCCGGGCAAGCCGGTGATCGACACTGCTAATGACGATGTGATCTCGGGCAAGGTTCCGACTCCGGTCGACGATGGCACCGAAGTCGTGGTGACGTACCCGAAGTCGGACGGCACGCCTGGCTCGGTCACAGTTCCGGTCAAGCCCGACGGCAGTTGGAGCGTCGAGACTCCGGACGACGCTGTCGATGGGCCGATCGAGGCTGTGGCGACCGATCCGGCCGGCAACGACTCCGAGCCGGGTGAGGGTGACCTGGATCGTACGCCGCCGAAGACCCCCGAGGTCAACGACTCGAACGGGTCTGAGATCTCAGGCGACAACGGCGAACCCGGCGATCACATCAGCGTGACTGACCCGGATGGCAATCCTGTCCCTGGGTGCGAGGATGCGGTCGTCGGCTCTGACGGGCATTGGTCCTGCACCCCGACGACCCCGCTCGCCCCGGGCGACGAGGTGACTGTGGTGGCGACCGATCCGGCGGGTAACCAGTCCGATCCGGTGACGATCACGATCGAGACCCTTGGAATCGAACTCGGGTACGGCACGCGTCACCCGCTGGAACAACAGACGGTCACAGGGACGAACTTCAACCCTGGTGAGAAGGTCTGTCTGGTGGTGCAGTCGGATCCGATCCAGATCGGGTGCGCCGAGGCGGATGCCCAAGGCACGGTGAAGTTCAGCTTCGACGTGCCCGCCGCGTTGGCTCAGGGTTCACACACCGCGACGTTGACTGGAGACAAGTCGGGTTCGATCTCGGCAGTGTTCATGGTCACCGACGCGGTCAGCGTCCAAACCGGTGGTGTGGTCGACGGCCCGCCGTACGGGATGCTGTTCATGGGATCCATGATGGTGGTCGCCGGCCTGGCGTTGACGGTTCGTCGTCACGGCGCGAAGGTTCGCGCCTGAAGCGATGATGAACGAGATGGTGCGCGCGGTCTGAGGTCGACACGCATCGCAAGAACTGATCGCGACTGATCAGTTCTGGAGAGGACCGCCCCTGGTTCGGGGGCGGTCCTTTCGTCACAACGACCCTTCCGTGGGGTTGCGCTGGTAGGCGGTATTCTGTTCTGCGTGAATGACGACATGACGACTCAGGGCGATCAGGCTCAGGAAACTAGCGCGGATGTGTTCGAGCCATCCGATCTCAACGAGCAGATGCGTGTGCGTCTCGACAAGCGGGCTCGCCTGTTCGCTGAAGGGACACCGGCGTACCCGGTCGGAGTGGATCGTACGATCTCACTGGCTGAGGTTCGCGAACGCTGGGATTTGGCCGCGGGCGAAGAGACTGACGATGTCGTCGGTGTCAGTGGGCGGGTCATTTTCCTGCGTAACACGGGCAAACTGTGCTTCGCGACCCTGCAGGATGGCTTCACCGCAACCAACTCAGGGGAGCGGCTTCAGGTCATGCTGTCGCTGGCCGAGGTCGGCGAAGATCGCCTCACCGCGTGGAAGAACGACGTCGATCTGGGTGACTTCGTGTTCGTCCGCGGCCGCGTCATCGCCTCCAAACGCGGTGAGCTGTCAGTGTTGGCCGATTCGTGGGCGATGGCGTCCAAGGCCTTGCGTCCCTTGCCTGTGCTCCACAAGGGCTTGTCGGAGGAGACGAGAGTCCGTCAGCGTTACGCTGATTTGGTGGTACGCCCGCAGTCGCGGGACATGGTGCGTCTGCGGTCGGCGGTCATGAAGTCGATCCGGTCCAGCTTGGATGATGAGGGGTTCTTGGAGATCGAGACCCCGGTGTTGCAGTTGATCCACGGCGGGGCCGCGGCCCGCCCGTTCCGTACCCACTTGAACGCGTTCGACGTCGAGATGACGATGCGCATCGCCTTGGAGCTCTATCTTAAGCGCGCGATGGTTGGCGGGGCCGATCGGGTCTACGAGATCGGTCGGATTTTCCGCAACGAGGGGATCGACTCGTCGCATTCGGCCGAGTTCTCGATGTTGGAGTTCTACGCGTCTTGGGGTGACCAGTTCTCGGTCGCTGACATCACCCGTCGCATGATCCAGCGTGCGGCCGACGAAGGGCTCGGGAGTCGTCAGGTCCGTCATGGCGACGTCGAGATCGATCTGGATGGGTCTTGGCGCTGGGCGAAGTTCTACGACTTGGTGTCCGAGGCGGTCGGTGAGGAAGTCACGGTCGACACCCCGCTGGAGGTGCTGCATCAGCACGCCCGCTCCCATGACATGACGTACGACCCGAATCTGGGCACGGGCAAGATGGCGATGGAGCTGTATTCGGAACTGGTCGAGCATCAGTTGATCGAACCGACTTTCGTCTACGACTTCCCGGCTGTCGCGCAACCCCTGGCTCGTCCTCATCCCGAGGACCCCCGGTTGGGTCAGGCGTGGGACTTGATCATCGGCGGTGTCGAGCGGGGAACTGGCTTCTCCGAGCTGATCGACCCGGTGGTTCAGCGCGAGCGTCTGACTGAGCAGTCGCTGCGGGCGGCTGGCGGTGATCCGGAGGCGATGCAGTTGGATGAGGATTTCCTGCGCGCCCTCGAGTTCGGCGCGCCGCCGATGGGCGGGGTCGGGGTCGGCATCGACCGGCTGATGATGCTGTTCACCGACACGGGGATTCGCGAGACGATCCTGTTCCCGCTGCTGCGTCCGTCGAGCTGAGCGCGCCAGGAGGGGTGTGTGATGACTGATCCGCGTCTGGTGCCCGACCATGAGCGTCCTGGCTCGTGGATGGTCCGGGTCGATGGAACCGACCAGTCGTACGTCGACCCGTACGACCCGACCTATCTGGAGTTCGACTACGTCCAACGCGTGGCCGATGTCATCGACACGGCTTTCCCGGTGGGCCAGAGAATTCGGGCGGTCCACGTCGGCGGAGCCGGGATGACTCTGCCGCGCTACATCGCTCACACCCGGGCGACGTCGGCGCAGATCGTGTTCGAACCGGATGAGTCCCTGACGGCGGCTGTTCGTGAAGTGGCCCCGCTGCCGAAGCACAGTGGGATCAAGGTACGGCCCAGTGACGGCGTGGCTGGTGTGATGGCGCTGGGCGACGACTACGTCGACCTGGTGATTGTCGACGCTTTCGTCGGGGCGCGGGTTCCAGCCGCGCTGGGTGAGGTCACCTGGTTCGCGCAAGTGCGTCGGGTCATCGGAGCGGCCGGGGTGATGATCATGAATCTGACCGATCAAGCGCCTTTCCACTACGCGCGTCGGGTGGTCGCTGGGATCGCTGGTCAGTTCGCACCCGTGGTCGTCGGGGCTGAGCCATCGACTCTGAAGGGCCGTCGGTTCGGCAACCTGGTGGTGGCCGCCGGTCAGTCGGTGTCCGGTGCGGCGTTGGTACGACGAGCGGCCGCCGCGTACTTCCCCTACCGGATCCTCGACGATCTGGAGCTTGATCGGTGGTTGGGTGGGGCACGCCCGTTCACAGCCGATGACGCCGAGGCTTCGCCGATGCCGCTCGACGGTCCGACGACCTTCCGCTGAGCCGGGGTCAACCAGATCGGCTCCCCCTCGAAACGGACTCACAGTACGGTTCTTCCCACAGGTACGCCAACTCTTTCGGTCCATCGACGCAATTCTTGCGAAAGTGAGCCTCCCACATCGTTATACTGGCACCATGTCAGGAAGATTGTCGGATGTGGCCCAAAAGGTCGGTGTCAGTGAGGCGACGGTGTCGCGGGTCTTGAATGACAAACCCGGCGTGTCGCAGTCGACCCGCGACGCGGTGCTGACCGCGCTGGACGTGCTGGGCTACGAACGCCCGACGAAACTGCGCGGTGATCGGTCGCGACTGGTCGGATTGGTGCTGCCAGAGCTGGCCAACCCGATCTTCCCCGAATTCGCCGAAGTCGTCGGCGGCGCGCTGGCTCAGCAGCGTTTCACGCCCGTGTTGTGCACCCGCTCGGCCGGAGGGATCACCGAGCAGGAGTACGTCGACCTGCTGCTGGATCAGCAGGTCTCGGGTGTGATCTTCGTCGGCGGATTGTTCTCCGAGCGTCGGGCCTCCCACGACCATTACCGGCGTCTGCATGACGTCGGTCTGCCGGTGGTGTTGATCAATGCGGCGGTGGAGACAATGCCGTTCTCGCGCGTCTGTTGTGACGATCGCATCGCCTCGGCCCAGGCTCTCAACCATTTGCACACGCTCGGCCACACCTCGATCGGGATCCTGCTCGGCCCGGCCGACCACGTTCCCTCGGAGCTCAAGCTGGCCGGCGCGCGTCAGTGGGCCGGGCAGAATGGGCGAGAGATCGGTGATGAGTGGGTCGTCCACAGTCAGTACTCGATCGAAGCCGGTCAGGCCTCGGCCGCGCAACTGATCGCCGCGGGGGCGACAGGCATCGTCTGTGCCTCTGACATGCTTGCGCTCGGCGCGATTCGGGCGGTGCGGCGGGCCGGTCTGAGCGTTCCGGGTGACATCTCGGTCGTGGGGTACGACGACTCAGCACTGATGAATTCGACCGACCCCGCCCTGACCACCGTTCGCCAGCCGATCGAACCGATGGGTCGGGCCGCCGTCGACGCCCTGGTCCGATTGATCGACGGCGAGGACCCGTTGGTTCAAGAGCTGTTGTTCGAGCCCGAGCTGGTGATGCGCGGGTCCTCGGCCCAGTGCCGGCCTCGGCCCGCCGGACTTGATCGCTGAACACCGACCGCCTGACCTGATCGAGTGGTGTCGACCGCGGATGTCGTACGACTGAGGTCGCAGGCGATCCGAGGAGACCTGCGGCTGAACCGTCACCATGGTCGACTCCCCATGGCCGAGGATGGTCGGTTCAACGCGACTAGGGGCTGAACCTCATAGGATGGAGGTCATGACGGCAATCATGTGGCTCGAAGACTTTCATGTGGGTGACCGCTATCACGGTAGCCAAGAGTTGGAGATCACTGACGAAGACATCATGACGTTCGCCAAGCGTTGGGATCCACAGCCGGGCCACCTCAGCCAGGAGGAGGCGGCCCAGACCCCGTTCGATGGGTTGGCGGCGTCGGGTTGGCACACCGCCGCAGTCACGATGCGTCTGGTGGTCGCCTCCGGTTTTGTCGGGATCATGGGCGCTGAGGTTCGCCTGACCTGGCCGACCCCGACTCGCCCTGGCGACCGTCTCCACCTGGATCTGGAGGTCACTTCGGTCAGAGCCTCGAAGTCGAATCCAGCCCGCGGCGTGGTCGAATTGGATTACGACTCCGTCAATCAGCATGGCGAGGTGCGCCAGCGCACCCACGTGGTGGCCATCGTCGAACGCCGACCGGCCTGACGTGCTTGAGTCGGACAGTGCTGATGGCCTGAGCGCCGACCATGTGAGGCGGCCTGACCAGACGACGAGCCGATAGCCGACGCTTCCGGACGGTGTGAGTATTTCCGTGGCACCCCCCGTCGTGAGACAGCGGGAGGCGTCGCCAGGCCGGCATCGGTAGTCTGTGGGTCATGCTCGGATATTTCGGCCCCCAAGGCACCTTCACTCATCAAGCGTTGCTCAGTCTGCGTTTCGACGAACCAGTCCAGCCGTACGCCTCGGTCGGGGCGACCTTGGACGCGGTCCGTCAAGGCCAGGTCCGCGCCGGGCTGGTCCCGATCGAGAACTCGGTCGAAGGCGGGGTTTCGGCCACGATCGACGCGTTGGCGCAATCTAGTGGCCTGCAGATCATCGCCGAGGTGCTCCTGCCCGTCCGATTCGGCTTGTACGTTCGGGCGGGCACGACCATGTCCGAGGTGCGCCACATCATCACCCATCCTCATGCCGCCGCTCAGGTCAGGGGCTGGGTCGAAGCGAATCTGCCCCAAGCGACGGTGACCCAGCAGGGGTCGACGGCGGCGGCCGCCGCTGAGGTGGCCGACCCGGAATCGGAATTCGACGCCGCGATCTGCGCGGCTGTGGCTGGGCAATTGTACGGTCTGGAGGCGGTGGCGACCGACATCGCGGACAACCCCGACGCGGTCACCCGCTTCGTCTTGGTTGGTCGATCTGGCGCTCCAGGAGCGGCGACCGGCCGGGACAAGACGAGTCTGGTGGTCCATCTGCGCAAAGATCATCCCGGCGCTCTGATGGAATGCTTGGAGCAGTTCGCGCTACGCGGGGTCAATCTGTGCCGGATCGAGTCGCGACCCGAAAAAGACAAAATAGGCAACTACTATTTCTCGATCGACGCTTTGGGGCATGTCCGTGACCGTCGGGTCCAAGAAGCCCTGGCTGGTCTGCATCGGACGAGCCGTCAGGTGATCTTCCTCGGGTCGTATCCTCAAGCCGATCCGTACCCGTCAAAACCGGCCAAAGGCACCACGGACGCCGACTTCGAGCAGGCTGACGCCTGGCTGGGGTCGATCTTGGGTTGAGGGCTGTTGCTGGCGTCGCGCGATTCGGCGTCGTCCCTGGTCGTACGCCAGTGGGACGCCGAAGTGGAGGCTGACGCGGCTCACAGGAGTCTGCCCGATCTGAGCCGTCCAGGCCATCCGCCGGTATACTGTGAGCCATCATAGATGGTGACCTTGGGTCACACCGAGACAAACATGATTGGATTCACAGTGAAAAAGTTAGCGACATCAGCGATCATCGTCGCTGCTGCAGCTGTCGCGCTTAGTGGTTGTGGCGCCGCGCCGGGAACCGGCGGGACGAACACGACCGCTCCAGCGGCCACGCAGTATCCCGATTTCCTGGCCTGCATGATTTCTGATGCGGGCGGATTCGATGACAGGTCCTTCAACCAGTCCGGTTGGGAGGGCATGACCCGAGCGGAGAAGGAGCTCGGAATCAAGGTCAAGAAGGCCGAGTCGAAGGATTCGACCGACTACGCCAACAACCTGGCCAGCATGCAGGATCAGAAGTGTGACATCACCTTCACGGTGGGTTACAACCTGTCCGACGCGACCAAGGCTCAAGCCACGAAGTTCCCGGACACGAAGTTCGCCATTCTGGATGACAATCAGATCTCCCTGCCGAACGTGAAGTCCTTGATCTTCAAGACCTCCGACGCCGCCTTCCTGGCCGGCTACGCCGCCGCCGGGTATTCCAAGACCGGCACAGTCGCCACCTTCGGCGGCATCAAACTGCCGACGGTCACGATCTTCATGGACGGCTTCGTCGACGGCGTGGCGCAGTACAACAAGGATTTCTCCAAGTCGATCAAGGTCCTGGGTTGGGACAAGGAGAAGCAGGACGGTTCTTTCACCGGTGACTTCGATGATCAGACCAAGGGACAGAATCTGTCGAACAACTTCATCTCCCAAGGCGCTGATGTGATCATGCCTGTGGCCGGACCGGTCGGGGCTGGCGCTTCGGCGGCCGCCAAGGCGGCGGGCAATGTGGCGATCGTGTGGGTGGACGCCGATGGCTACGAGTCATCGCCGCAGTTCAAAGACCTGTTCTTGACCTCGGTGGTCAAGCAGATGTCGGTCACCGTCTACGACACGATTCTGGCCACGGCGCAAGGCAAGTACTCCAACACGACCTATGTCGGGACACTGGCCAACGATGGCGTGGGCATCGCCCCGTACCACGACTATGAGTCGAAACTGTCCAAGGACGTTCAGGACAAGATCACCGATCTGAAGAAGCAGATCGTTGACGGCAAGTTGAAGGTGACCTCGCCGTCGGATCCGCAGTGAGCTGACGGGGACGACCCTCTGACACGCGTACTCGGTCACCCAGCGGCTTGCGTTGCTGGTCTGACCGGGCGCGCGTGTCCAAACCACCTCGTCGGACCTGATCCGACGACCCGCATCGGCGCTAGGCGCTTCGCCTAGTCAGGATCGCCGATCGGCCCGCCAGTGTTGACGGTTCCGGTTCCCCGCGTGATAGATTCCTAACCACACGCAGAGCACACCTGGTTCGCTCGGTTGCTCGACAGGCCCGCAGCCGTGGACGAGCCAGCGGACCGGTTCGAACCCCCGCCCGAATCATCGGGTCCACCACGGTTGGTGACCCGGATCGGGTGAATCGATAAGGAGAGGCCATGAAACTTGAGTTGCGCCACATCACCAAGAAGTTCGGTGACTTCGTGGCCAACGACAACATCGATCTGGTGGTCGAGCCTGGGCAGATCCATGCCCTGCTGGGCGAGAATGGCGCCGGCAAGTCGACCCTGATGAACGTGTTGTATGGGTTGTACGAAGCTGACGGTGGGCAGATCCTGCTCGACGATCAGCCAATGCAGTTCGCCGGGCCAGGCGACGCGATGGCTGCTGGCATCGGGATGGTCCATCAGCATTTCATGCTCGTGCCAGTGTTCACCGTGGCGGAGAATGTTGTTCTCGGCCACGAGCCGGTCAAAGGACCCGACCTGATCGACGTGAGCAAGGCTCGCGACATCGTCAAGCAGATCTCCGACCGGTTCGGTTTCGAAGTCGATCCGAACGCCTTGGTCGAAGACCTGCCGGTCGGCATCCAACAACGGGTCGAAATCATCAAAGCCTTGTCTCGACAAGCCAAAATCCTGATCCTCGACGAGCCGACCGCCGTTTTGACCCCGCAGGAGACCGACGAGTTGATGAGCATCATGCGCCAGCTCAAGGCCGCCGGGACCTCGATCGTGTTCATCACCCACAAACTGCGCGAAGTCCAAGATGTCGCCGATGTCATCACGGTCATCCGGCATGGCCGGGTGGTCGGTCAGGCCGCTCCGACCGCCTCGCAATCCGAGCTTGCCCGGCTGATGGTCGGGCGCGCGGTTGACCTGTCAGTGGACAAGACGCTGCATCAAGGCGGACCGGTGGCGCTGTCGGTCAAGGATTTGTCCTTGGTCGAGCCAACCGGGCGTGCCCTGTTGGAAGACATCACCTTCGACGTTCACAAGTCGGAGATCTTGACCATCGCCGGTGTGCAGGGCAATGGTCAGACCGAATTGACCGAGGTTCTGATCGGCCTGCGCAAATCGACCGCTGGCTCGGTGACTTTGGTCACCCAAGACGCCGCCGGGCGGGCGGTCACGACAGATCTGACCAACCAGTCGGTGCGCACGATTCTGGATTCCGGGGTCGGCTATGTCCCTGAGAACCGCTCGAAGGATGGCATGATCGCTGGATTCTCTGTGGCGGAGAATCTGGTGATCGACCAGATCACCCACCCGCCCTTCTCCCGCCATGGTTCCTTAGACACCAGAGCCATCAGCGCCAACGGCGCTCGCCAGGTCGAACAGTTCGACATTCGTACCGACACCGCCCAGGCCGGCATGGGGACGCTGTCAGGCGGAAACCAGCAGAAGGTCGTGTTGGCCCGGGAGTTGTCTCGTGATCTGACGGTGTTCATCGCCTCCCAACCGACCCGTGGTGTCGATGTCGGCTCGATCGAGTTCATCCATGGTCAGATCATCGCTGAGCGTGACGCCGGGGCGGCGGTGTTGATCGTGTCGACGGAGCTCAATGAGGTGACGGCGTTGGCCGATCGGATCGCTGTGATGTATCGGGGCCGCTTCGTCGGCATCGTCCCCCCCGACACTGATCGCAACGTTTTGGGTCTGATGATGGCCGGTATCGCAGCAGACGAGGCCCTCGACTTGACCCGCCAAGAGTCGTACACCGATCAGGTTCAGTCCGAAGGAGTCGATCATGACTGACATCGCGCCCACTGCCCCCCAGGCCCCGAACTGGCGGGCCACGTTCCGCAAGATCACCAACTCTTCAGCGGTGACCGTGGTGCTGGCGATCGTGGTCGCCCTAGTGGTCGGAGCCATCCTGATCGCCGCCGCGGACGAAGACGTTCAGCGCACCGTGACGTACTTGTTCGCTCAACCCGGTGACTTTTTTGTCGCCTTGGGCCAATCGATTGGCGGAGCGTACGCCGCGCTGTTCCAGGGCGCGGTCGTCAACTTCGGCGCCTCCTCTTCCGGCGCGGCCCTGTTGCCCTTGGCGCGTACGGTGGCCAACTCCGTGCCGCTGATCTTCGCTGGGTTGGCGTTGGGCATGGGTTTTCGGGCGGGGTTGTTCAACATCGGCGGCCAAGGCCAGATCATGCTGGGAGCGGTGTTCTGCTCCTACCTCGGTTTCGCTTTGCACCTGCCGGTCGGCCTGCACGTGATCGTCTGTGTGCTCGGCGCTTTCGTCGGCGGCGCGATCTGGGGCTTCGTTCCGGGCATTCTGAAAGCCACCACGGGAGCCAACGAGGTCATTGTCACGATCATGTTGAACTCGATCGCCGGTTTCCTGCTCGGCTTCCTGCTGACCCTGCAATCCTTCCGAGTGCCGGGTTCCAACAACCCGATCTCGCCGATGGTCGACGCCAACGCGTTGTATCCGACTTTTTTCGGCACTCCGGTCTCGGTCGGTTTCGTTCTGGCCATCGCCGCGGCGGTGGGCGTGTGGTGGCTGATGGAGCGTTCGACGCTCGGATTCAGAATCAAGGCTGTCGGCGCGAACAAGGACGCCGCGCTGACCTCCGGGATGAATGTGCGCACGACGTACATCTGGGTGATGACGATCGGTGGTGGGCTGTGCGGCCTGGCGGCCACGGCCCCGCTGTTGGGGACGCCCTCACAAGCGTTGTCCGTCGACATCGCCTCCACGTTCGGTTTCGACGCGATCACGGTCGCCTTGCTCGGCCGGTCGAAGCCGTTGGGCACAGTCTTAGCTGGCCTGCTGTTCGGCGGGCTTCGCGCTGGAGGTTACATGATGCAAGCGGGCACTGGGGTTCCGATCGACATCATTTTGGTTCTCCAGTCGGTCATCGTGTTGCTGATCGCCGCACCGCCGCTGGTGAAGGCGATCTTCCGCTTGCCCGATCCGAGCCGACGTCACAAGGTGCGCCGAGCCCGTGGCATGAAAGCCAGCGTCGCGAGAAGTGAGGTGACGGCATGACCACTATCAACGAGTCGGTGTCCAACGCCGAGGCTGCCCGTCGGGCCAAGCCCGATCAGGGTTCCCCTCAGATCGATCATGAGTTCGCGGGGCTCGCCCCTCGGTCATGGAAGGCCCCGATCATCTTCACCGTGCTGACCCTGGCTGGCGCGGTCGTGTTCTGCTTGACCGTCGATCCAGGCTCGATCTCGAAGGTCTCGGTTCGGACTGGAACCCCGGGCATCGGCGATGTCTTGTGGTCGCTGCCCAGCTTGATCACCTTGACTGTGATGACCGTGATCATGGTGGCGATGACCGCCTGGGCTTGGCGTCAAGCGATCGTCCGCCACCACATCACCACCTGGTACGGTGTTGGTTTCGGGCTCATTTTCGTGGCCGCCTTCCTGGTGTGGGCGGTGTCGGGTGAGGACTCGGCTCTTCAAGTGACCGCGTTGCTGTCGGGCGCATTGTTCCTCTCGGTTCCACTGATCTTCGGTGCGATGGCCGGCGCGGTCTGCGAGCATGTCGGCGTGATCAACGTGTCGATCGAAGGCCAGCTGTTGGGCGGGGCCTTCCTTGGAGCGGTTGTCGGATCGTTGACACAGAACGCGTGGATCGGGTTGTTGGCCGCTCCGGTGGCTGGCGCGCTGGTCGGCTGCCTGTTGGCGCTGTTCGCCGTACGCTACTGGGTCGATCACATCATCGTCGGCGTGGTGTTGAATGTCTTGGTCACGGGCCTGACGAACTATTTGTTCTCGACGGTGTTGACCGCGAACTCCGACGTCTTTTCGATCCCGTTCGCGTTGCCTGTGGTCCGCATCCCGCTGTTGGCGGATATTCCCGTGATCGGGACGGTCTTGTTCAATCAGAGCTGCCTGGTCTACATCATGTACGCTGTGGTGATCCTGCTGCAGATCATGATGTTCCACTCCCGCTGGGGTTTGCGGATGCGCGCCTGCGGTGAGCATCCCAGGGCCGCTGACACGGTCGGCATCAAAGTCAATCGGACCAGGGTGTTGAACACGATCCTGGGCGGGGCGATCGCCGGATTGGGCGGGGCCTTTTTCACGCTGGCCACCGGGCTGGCCTTCGGCAAAGAGATGAGTGCCGGGCGAGGCTATATCGCTCTGGCGGCGATGATCCTCGGCGGCTGGAAACCGAAGGGGGCGCTGCTGGCAGCGCTGCTGTTCGGTTTCGCCGACAATTTACAGAACGCGCTCGGCGTGGTCGGGATCGGCGTGCCCAGTCAATTCATGTTGATGGCGCCCTATTTGGTGACGATCCTGGCTGTGGCCGGTATTGTCGGAACTGTCCGGGCGCCGGCCCAAGAAGGAACCGCCTACAAAGGCTGAGGGTTCCACCGGGCCGAGTCGGATTCGTACGATGTGGTGAGGAGTGGAGATGGACTGGGATGATCTGGTCGCCGCCGCCCGTCAGGCGGCGAGGTCGGCCTACGCGCCGTATTCGCACTATCCGGTTGGAGCCGCCGCCTGGACCGACGATGGTCGCCTGGTGACCGGATGCAACGTCGAGAACGCGTCGTACGGGCTGACACTCTGCGCCGAATGCGGGCTGGTGTCCACGCTGGCCGCCACCGGCGGCGGGCGCTTGACCCAGTTCACGTGTGTCGACGGTGACGGTCAGGTCATCACAGCGTGTGGACGGTGCCGACAACTGCTGTGGGAACACGGCGGACCGCAGTTGCAGGTCATGACCCCAGTCGGGGTCGTGTCGATGACCGAGCTTCTGCCACAGGCTTGGGGGTTCGATCAGTGAGGCCAACCGGGCCGAACGAAACAGCAGACAAGGAAGGGCAGTGATGGGCACATTCGACGCGGTCGACGTCATTGGCGTCAAGCGGGATCATGGGGTGTTGTCCCCAGAGCAGATCGATTGGATGATCGGCGCGTACACCGCCGGCGAGGTGGCCGAGGAGCAGATGTCGGCCTTGCTGATGGCGATCTTCCTCAACGGGATGGATCGGGCGGAGCTGAACCGCTGGACTGGAGCGATGATCGCTTCTGGCGAGCGGTTGGACTACACCGGATTGGGACGTCCGACCGCGGACAAGCATTCGACCGGAGGGGTCGGCGACAAGATCACGCTGGCTCTGACACCGCTGGTGGCGTCGTTCGGAGTGGCGGTTCCACAATTGTCGGGACGCGGCCTCGGTCACACCGGCGGAACGCTGGACAAGCTGGAGTCGATCCCCGGGTGGCGCGCCGAGCTGACCAATCAGCAGATGTACGATCAGCTGTCCAGCGTGGGCGCGGTGATCTGCCAAGCGGGGGCCGGTTTGGCTCCAGCGGATCGCAAGTTGTACGCGCTGCGCGATGTCACCGGCACGGTGGCGTCGATTCCTCTGATCGCCTCGTCGATCATGAGCAAGAAGATCGCCGAAGGAACCTCGGGCCTGGTCTTGGATGTGAAATGCGGTTCGGGCGCGTTCATGACCGATATCGACCGCGCCCGCCAGTTGGCTCAGACGATGGTCGAGATCGGGGCCGACCACGACGTGGTCACCACTGCCGTCATCACCGACATGTCCACGCCGCTGGGAATGGCGGCTGGCAACGCGTTGGAAGTGCGCGAGGCGTTGGAAGTTCTGGCCGGTGGCGGTCCGCCTGACGTGGTCGAGCTGACCATCGTCTTGGCTCGCCAGATGCTGGCCTCGGCCGCCGCTCAAGTCGAAGTCCGTGGGGTTCCGGGCGCGGGCATCACTCCAGGTTCGCCGCAGGCCGTACGTCGAGCGCGCGAGTTGCGTGACGCGGATCCGGAGCAGGCTCTGCGCGACGGAACGGCGATGGACCGTTGGGGCGATCTCATCCGGGCTCAGGGCGGGGATCCGGTCGCGCCTTTGCCGTGGGCGCGCCACACCACCGACGTGGTGGCCGACGCGGACGGGTATCTGGCCACACTGAGCGCGCTGCCGGTCGGAGTGGCCGCCTGGCGTCTGGGAGCGGGCCGTGCCCGTCGCGAGGATGCCGTTCAGGCTGGGGCCGGGATGGTGTTGCACGCCAAGATCGGCGACCAGGTCCGTCGCGGGCAGCCGCTGATGACGTTGCACACCGACACCCCAGAACGTTTCAACCGCGCGATCGAAGCGCTGGACGGTGGTTGGACGATCACTGCGGAGCCGCCCGAGGTCTCGCCAGTGGTCCTAGACACGATTGGAGCATGATGACTCAAGAATTGACGCGGGCGCAGTTGGCCCAGATGATCGATCACACGCTGCTCAAACCAGAGGCGACCCGCGAGGATGTGGCCGCGCTGATCGAGCAGGGCAAAGAGTTGGGGGTGTACGCGGTGTGTGTGTCCCCGTCGATGTTGCCGGTCGATGCTGGCGGGTTGCACGTGGCGGCTGTGTGCGGCTTCCCTAGTGGCGCTCATCGCAGCGAAGTCAAAGCGGCGGAGGCGGCTTGGGCGGCAGCAGACGGCGCTGAAGAGATCGACATGGTGATCAACCTCGGGCTGGCTTTGGATGACGACTGGGACGGCGTCGAGGCCGACATCATGACTGTACGCGAGGCTGTGCCTCGACCGGTGGTGCTGAAGGTGATCATCGAATCCGCCGCACTGTCCGACGAACGCATCGTTCATGCTTGTCAACGCGCTGAGTCGGCCGGGGCAGACTTCGTCAAGACCTCGACGGGGTTCCACCCGGCCGGTGGGGCCAGCCCTCACGCGGTCGCTCTGATGAAGTCGACGGTGGAGGACAGGCTGCAGGTCAAGGCCTCGGGCGGGATCCGTACTTTGGCTCAAGCGTTGGCGATGATCGAGGCCGGGGCGACTCGACTGGGGTTGTCGGGAACGGCCAGGATTCTGTCGGAACTGGGATAGGGCGAAGCGACCGCGCGGTTCGTCGCCGGCCCGAGGCCTCGTGCTCCCCGGCCTGATGTTCACGGTCTGGCTTGGCCATAAGCCGTACGCGCAGTGTGTTTCAGGGTGTGAATCAACCAACGACGAGAGGTGGACACATGACAATCACCGAGCAGGTGAATCAGTGGGTGAGCCAGGATCCGGACCCGTCGACGCGGGCGGAGCTGACTGACCTGTTGGAGCGGTCTTCGACCGATGAGGCGGCGATGGCCGAATTGGAGGACCGTTTCGCCGGCTCCTTGCAGTTCGGGACGGCCGGTCTGCGCGGAGCGATGGCCGCTGGTCCGAACCGGATGAATCGGGCTGTGGTTTTGACGGCGGCCCACGGTTTGATCGGCTATCTGACATCGCGGCTGGATCAGCCGGTGGTGGTCATCGGCAGCGACGCCCGCCATCATTCGCGTCAGTTCGCGCTCGACACCGCCGCCGTGGTGACCGCGGCCGGTGGAACGGCCCTGCTGTTGCCGTCGCAGTCTCCGACTCCGCTTCTGGCCTTCGCCGTACGACATCTGAACGCCGACGCCGGGGTCATGGTGACCGCCTCGCACAATCCGGCGATCGACAACGGCTACAAGGTCTATCTCGGCGGGCGGATGGTCACTGAGCCTGAGCGTGGCGCGCAGATCGTGCCGCCCTACGACGCGCAGATCGCTGGTTTCATCGCGGCCGCCCCACCGGCGAACCAGATTCCGCTGGCCGAAGGCTGGACTGATTTGGGTGGGGAAGTGCTGGAGGCCTATCTGAGCGCGATCTGTGCCGGACCCGCGCCCGATGCCGCGATCCGTATCGTCCACACTGCGATGCATGGCGTCGGTTCGGCTCCGGCTCTGGCCGCGTTCAGTCGTGCCGGGTTCATGGACGTTCATCCGGTGGCCTCCCAGCGCGAACCGGATCCGCGATTCCCGACGGTGAAGTTTCCGAATCCGGAGGAGCCGGGCGCGATCGACTTGGCGCTTGATCTGGCGCGCGAAGTCGATCCGGATGTGGTGATCGCCAACGATCCTGACGCGGATCGCTGCGCGGTGGCGGTGCTCGATCCTCGCAGCGGCTGGCGGATGTTGCAGGGCGATGAGCTCGGGTCGATCCTGGGGGAGGAGATTGCCCGCGGACCGGCCAGCGGGGTGTTGGTCAACTCGATCGTCTCCTCGCGTCAACTGGCGGTCATCGCGGCCAGTCACGATTGGCCGTACCAGCACACGCTGACTGGTTTCAAGTGGATGGGCCGGGTCCCCGGATTGGCGTACGCCTATGAAGAGGCGATCGGCTACTGTGTTCGCCCCGATCTAGTCCATGACAAGGACGGATTGTCGACCGCGTTGGCGGTGGCCCGGTTGGTGGCGCGCCTGAAGGCATTGGGGGCCACCGTGATCGATCTGCTGGACGACTTGGCCCGTCGTCATGGGTTGTACCTGTGCTCACAGTTGTCGCATCGGGTCGACGACTTGGCGCAGATCCCTCAGATCATGGCTCATCTGCGAGCCGAAGCGCCGAAGGCCCTGGCCGGGGCGCGTGTGACTGCGGTGTCGGATCTGGCACTCGGGTACGACGGGTTGCCGCCGACTGACGGATTGGTGTGGCTGACCGAGGAGGATGACCGGGTGATCGTGCGTCCGTCGGGCACTGAGCCGAAAGTGAAGTGCTACTTGGAGGTGATTCGCCCGGTCGACCCGAAGGCGAGTTTCGCTCAGTTGACCGCTCTGCGCTCCGAGGCGGCGGGTCGGCTGAGTCAGATCGCTTCGCAGGTCCGTGAGGCGTTGCTGGCCGGAGTGTGACCTGGCTGGGGGCGATTTCGGCCGATGCGCACTGGCTCGGTGGGCTTCGCCGGGGCGTGATCTCGCCGGGGCGACCGCGCGACGAGGACGCAGGCCGGCGGGCTTAGCTGGGGCCGGAATTGATCCTGCCCCAGGGCCGGAGCCGGGGTCGGACATGGGTTCGACACGGGGTCGCGCCACGGCCTGAATTGGCCCCACCTGTCCACATTGTGAGAGTCGGCCGTTCGGTGGATCGGAGATTTCACTGTGTCACCCCCGATAGCATGCCGTGTGACTTGGAGTGATGCGTTCTCACACTTGTTACGGAAATGTTTCGCATCGGTCACGGATTGCACCCAAACCTCGGTCTGGGCTGGCTTGCCATCGGACAACCATGATAGAAAAAGAAAGCAGTACTGACGAAACGAGGAGACACATGCGTACCCCCAAAACGATAGCAGCGTTCGCTGCCGCCGCGCTGGTTCTCACCAGTGTGGCCGCGTGCTCGAACACCCCTTCAACCAATCCTTCCGGCGGGCAGCCTGGCGGCGCCGGGGCGGCGATCACTGTTCGTGGTTGCACCCCACAGCACTCCCTGCTCCCGACGAACACCAACGAGGTCTGCGGTGGCAACGTGCTGGACGCCAGCGAGGCCAAGCTCGTCCACTACAGTTCGGATGACGCGTCACCGAGTCTGGACATCGCCGAATCCATCGAGACCACCGACGCTGTCAACTGGACGGTCAAGCTCAAGCCGGGCTACAAGTTCCAAGACGGAACTGAAGTCAAAGCGAAGAACTTCGTCGACGCGTGGAACTGGGGCGCCTATGGTCCCAATGGGCAGATCAGCGGCTACTTCTTCGAAATGATCGAAGGCTTCGCCGACCTGCAATGCGGCAAGGATTGCGCCACCGAGGCGCCGACCGCTGAGACGATGACTGGCCTGAAGGTCGTCGACGACCACACCTTCACCATCAAGACCACCACACCGACGTCGAACCTCAAAGTTCGACTCGGCTACACCGCTTTCGCGCCGCAGCCGGACGCGTTCTTCGCCGATAAGTCGGAGGGCAAGAAGGAGTTCGCCAAGAAGCCGATCGCCGCGGGTCCGTACACGATCACCGAGGTGAACGACACGGAGATCGTGCTGAAGAAGTTCGCCGACTATTCCGGCAAGCTGACCGGCTCGGTCGACACCGTGACTTTCCGGATCTACAACGATCTGGGAGCGGCCTACAACGACGTCGTGGCCAACAACTTGGACATGACTGACACCATCCCGTCGGGTTACCTGGTGGGTGACTTGTGGAAGCAGGACGCTGAGGGGCGCAACGCGATCAAGGACACCGGGGTGTTCCAAGCGTTGTCGTACGCTCCGGGCGACGTCGATCCCGGATTGGCCGACGTCCGGATGCGTCAGGCCTTGTCGATGGCGGTTGATCGCGAGCAGGTGACCAAGACCGTGTTCAACTCGGCCCGTATCCCGGCCACCGGCTGGGTCTCACCCGTGGTCGACGGCTACAAGGCCGGAGCTTGCACCAACTGCGTGTTCGACCCGACCAAGGCCAAGCAGTTGTATGACGAAGCTGGCGGCTACCCGGGGACCCTGTCCCTGTGGGTCAACGGTGATGGCGGCCATGACGAATGGGCCACCGCAGTCTGCAACCAGATCAAGAACAACCTCGGCCTGGCATGCACTGTCCAGACCACCCCGGATTTCGCGACCTTGCGTGACAAGATCAACAAGCGGGAACTGACCGGGATGTATCGCGCCGGCTGGCAGATGGATTACCCCTCGATCGAGAACTTCCTGACTCCGATCTACGCCACCAACGCCTCCAGCAATGACACCAACTACTCCAGCGCCGAGTTCGACTCGCTGCTGAAGCAGGCGGCGGCGGAGACCGACTCGCAGGCCTCCAACAAGCTCTACCAGCAGGCTGAGGATGTCTTGAACAAGGACATGCCGACCATGCCACTGTGGTATCAGCAGAGCCAGTACATCTGGTCCACCAACATCAAGTCCGTCAAGATGACCCCGTTCTCGACCTTCGATTTCGGCTCCGTCGAGATGGCATAGTAATGTGACTTAGTGATGTCGCTCGCAAGGGTGATGGCGAGTCTTCGTGTCTGACGAGGTGCGCTGTCACCCTTGTGGCGTCTCAGGGTCACTGTCCGACCACCCTAGGAAGGGAGGTGCTCGTGGGAAAGTACGTCGTGCGCCGACTGCTGCAGATCATTCCGACACTGATCGGCGCCACCTTGTTGATCTACTACTTGAACTTCGCCATGCCAGGCGACCCGACGGCGGGCCGCTGCGGAGATCGCCAATGCCCACCGACCTACGTCGAGTGGTTCAATCATGAGTACAACCTCGACAAACCCTTCCTTGTGCAGTACGTCCTCTACTTGGGCAAACTGTTGCGCGGCGATCTCGGCACTGATTACTACGGCAACACGGTCGTCCATGAGTTGGCGACGCGTTACCCGACGACGATCAAGCTGGCGCTGATCGCCGTCCTGTTCGAAGCCGTCATCGGCTTGGCCGCTGGTATCTGGGCGGGCATGCGCCAAGGCAAATTCATCGACACGTTGGTGACGATCACCACGTTGATCCTCATCTCGATGCCGGTGTTCGTCATGGGCGGATTGGCTCAACTGGTCTTCGGCATCAAACTGAAATGGCTCCCGGTGACCGTCGGGGGCCAAGGATCGTTCTATGAGTTGTTGATGCCGGGGCTTGTGTTGGGCGCGTTGTCGTTGGCCTACGCGGCCCGGTTGACGCGCACGTCCCTGGTGGAGAACCTTCGCGCTGATTATGTTCGCACAGCCAAAGCGAAGGGCCTGTCCGGCTTCCGTACGGTGGCGATCCACACGTTGCGCAACTCGCTGCTGCCAGTGATCACCTACATCGGAGGATCGATCGGAGCCATGATGGGTGGTGCGATCGTGACTGAGCGCATCTTCAACATCAACGGCATCGGCAGTTTCATCTGGCGTTCGATCAGTCAACGCGACGGGGTGGCCTTGGTCGGGTCGATCACCTGTCTGGTGCTGGTGTACCTGGTGGTCAATCTGATCGTCGACGTTCTCTACTCAGTTTTGGATCCGAGGATCAGCCATGAGTGACCCCAACAATGACGCTCTCGACGCCGCCGCGGTTGTCACCGCCGAGTCGCCGATCCCTGACACCGCGGTGGTCGAAGCTTCCGGTGAGAAGGCCCGCTCGTTGTGGGCCGACGCCTGGGTCATCATGCGCGGGCGGCCCCTGTTCTGGGTGGCGGCTGTTCTGATCGTGATCTTCCTAGTCATGGCGATCTTCCCGCAGTTGTTCACCGCCAAGGATCCCACGCTGTGCGACTTGACGTACTCTCGTCAACCACCAGGCGGTGACGCGATTTTCGGCTACGACGCCCAAGGCTGCGATGTCTTCGCTCGTACGATCTATGGCGCACGAGCCTCGATCATCGTCGGAGTGGCCACTGCTTTGTTCACCGCGTTGCTGGGGGGCCTGCTGGGCACCTTCGCCGGGTACGTCGGTGGCTGGGTCGACACGGTGCTGTCCCGCTTCGCGGACATTTTCTTCGCCATTCCGTTGCTGTTGGGCGCGATCGTCGTGATGTACTCGATCCCTTCCAGTCCGGAATCCCCCTTCCCCCTCGTGATCTTCAAAGTGGTCGCGGCGATGGCCCTGTTCGGCTGGCCCAACATCTTCCGTCTGATGCGTTCGGCTGTGCTCCAGGTCAAACCGAACGAGTACGTCTTAGCGGCCAGGGCTTTGGGGGCGAATCCTCTGCGGATCGTCACCTCGCATATCGTTCCGAACGCGCTGACCCCGGTGTTGGTGGTGTCCACGATCGACCTCGGTGGTTATATCGTGACGGAGGCGACGCTGAGCTTCCTTGGCGTGGGCCTACCCGACACTGTGATCTCCTGGGGCCGCGCGATCTCGCGAGCCTCGGATCTGGGCTTGATCCGGCAGGTGCCGCACATGTTGCTCTTCCCGGCTCTGTTCTTGTGTCTGACCGTCCTGGCGTTCATCATGATGGGCGAAGTCGTCCGCGACGCCCTCGATCCGAAGCTGAGGTGAGCCATGGCGCGATACGATATGCCGCTTTATGATGAGAATCTGGCGATGGTCGAGTCGGAGGGGCGAGGCACCATCGACTTGGAACAGACTGCGGCCCGCAAACCGAAATCGTCGCGGCCTCCGGCCAAAAACCGGCCGTACATCAAAGGCACACAGGTTCTCGAATCCGGACACTCGTGGTCGCCTGTGGACGGTCGCCTGTTGACGGTCGAGGATCTTCAGGTCGAGTTCCGGATGCGCGACGGTGTCGCCCACGCCATCAACGGGGTCGGTTTCCATCTGGATCAGCGTGAGACGCTGGCCATTCTGGGTGAGTCAGGATCGGGCAAGTCGGTCACAGCCCAGGCGGTGATGGGCATCATCGACTCCCCGCCTGGCTTCGTCACCGAAGGCACGGTCGACTACTGCGGGGTCGACTTGTTGCGGTTGGCGGAGAAGTCGCGTCAGCAGGTGCGCGGCGCTCAGATCGCCATGATCTTCCAAGACGCTTTATCGTCGCTCAACCCGGTGTTCCCGGTCGGGTGGCAGATCGCGGAGATGTTCCGGGTCCACAAGAAGATGAACAAGACTGACGCGCTGAAACAGGCCGTACGCCTGATGGAGCGGGTTCACATCCCTGCGGCTGCGGACCGGGTGGCCTCCTATCCGCATCAGTTCTCAGGCGGGATGCGTCAGCGCATCATGATCGCGATGGCGATCGCGCTCGATCCGGCGGTGCTGATCGCCGATGAGCCGACCACTGCGCTCGATGTGACCGTGCAGGCGCAGATCATGGATCTGTTGAAAGAGTTGCAGTCCGACTCGGGGATGGGCCTGATCCTGATCACCCACGATTTGGGTGTGGTGGCCGACGTGGCCGATCGGATCGCCGTGATGTATGCCGGTCGACTGGTCGAGACCGCCCCAGTCGACCAGTTGTACGCCACGCCGCGGCATCCGTACACCATCGGGTTGCTGGAATCCGTGCCTCGCTTGGATGCGAAGCTGGGTGAGACCTTGCCGGCGATCGGCGGGCTGCCGCCAAACCTGTTGGCGATGCCTGACGGCTGTCCGTTTAACCCGCGCTGTCGCTTCGCCAGGCCGCAGTGTTCGATCGGTGATCCGCCGCCGCTGGTTCAGATCGAACCGGGGCGGGCCGTCGCCTGTCCGTGGTGGGACCGATTGGAGGAGAGATCATGAGCGAGGCCATCTTGTCCGCCCGCGATCTGGTCAAGCACTACCCGATCAAAGACGGCGTCCTGCGCCACACTGTTGGCCAGGTCCACGCTGTTGACGGTGTCGACATCGATTTGGCCGCAGGCGAGACTTTGGGTGTGGTCGGGGAGTCGGGCTGCGGCAAATCCACTCTCGGTCGGTTGCTGATGTGTTTGGAGAAACCGACCGCCGGGTCGTTGATGTTCGAAGGTGAAGACGTTCTGACCAAGGGGGCCGCGGAGTTGCGTCGGCTGCGCCGCAACGTTCAGATCGTCTTCCAGGATCCCTACACCTCGTTGAACCCGCGCAAGACGGTGGGAGACATTGTGGCCGAGCCCTTCCGCATCCATCCGGAAGTCGTGCCGCGCCAGGGGGTACGCCGTCGGGTCCAAGAACTGCTCGACCTGGTCGGTCTCAGTCCGGAGCACATCAATCGTTATCCGCATCAGTTTTCCGGCGGTCAGCGCCAGCGCATCGGGGTGGCGCGCGGGATCGCGCTGAACCCGAAGGTCCTGATCTGCGACGAGCCGGTGTCGGCCTTGGACGTGTCCGTCCAAGCGCAGGTGGTCAACCTGCTGGAGCGTCTGCAACGCGATCTCGGTCTGGCGTACGTCTTCATCGCTCACGACCTGGCCGTGGTGCGTCACATCTCCAGCCGAGTGGCGGTGATGTATCTGGGCAAAATTGTCGAAGAGGGCGGCGAAGAGCAGATCTACGAGCGCCCGACCCATCCGTACACTCAGGCGCTGCTGTCGGCGGTTCCCGTGCCCGATCCGAGCTTGCGCGGGCATCGCGAGCAGATCGTGTTGACCGGTGACGTGCCGTCGCCCGCCAACCCGCCGTCCGGCTGCCGATTCCACACTCGCTGCTGGATGGCTCAACCGATCTGCTCGACCGATGTTCCCGAACTGATCGTCAGGGATGATCAGATGGGCGGACACGTCTGCGCGTGTCATTTCGCCGCCCTGCGGTCGGATTCCCAGAAAGCCGAGACGGACTGAGAGCACGGGTCTCGGGAGGTGGGTTCAGCTCGTGGGCTCAGTTCGCGGCTGCGACGGATTCAGGTCGCGTTGGTGCTCGGTTCGCGTTGGGCGGCTCAGGCCGAGACGGGCCCGGGCGGCGAGTTCAGTTCGCGGCCGCGACGCAGTCGAGTCGAGCCGGTCTCAACTCCGACGCGCTGACGCACACTGCCTTCCCTCCGTCCCGTGCTAGCTCACTCCGTGCCGTTCAGCGCTCCGCCCACTGTGCCGCGCTCCGCTCCGCCTCGCCCACTGTCCCGGTCCATTGCACTGTGCTCTTCTAACCAGACGAGCCCCTCAGCTCTGAGGAGCGGTCGCCGCTCGGGATCGTTCAAAAGCCGTCGCAATGCGTACGGTCTTGTGGCGTCGGGGTGGGCGTCGATGGCTTTTGGCTCTCATTCGTGCCAATACGTGGGACAAACCTGTCATGACCATACTCCGGACAGTCCCAGTACCTGGTGGTTGTCGTCGCGCGACGGGGGCGATTTGGTCGGTTTGTGACGGATTGTGCTCGGGGTGATCGGTCCGCGAATGGTCAGGAGCGGAGTTCAGGGGGTCTCGGTCTTGTTCGGCGTATGAATTGGGGCAATATCGATCGTTGGGAGTCGAGTTTGTCGATTGGGT
>JAITVK010000001.1 GCA_031285845.1 Propionibacteriaceae bacterium | reverse complement strand
CCTGACACCGTACGCAGCAAACTCGTGGACGGGTTGTGTCACCCAAAACAGCGAAAACCGGTCGAAACACCGACACAACCCCTCCACGAGACGACACCAAGACCGAACAAGCCCAACTTAGAGGTTCCGCCGATAGGTGCTTCGGATGAGGGGATGGTTCTAGGGGACAATCTGGCAAGGCGGAGGAAGGAGGCGGGCTGGACGCCCGTCGACCGACGACAACCCAGCCCAGATTGGTTCCTAGAACCATCACCCCGAATGACCTATCGGCGGAACCTCTTAGACAGGGTTATGTCAGCCCCACACCCCAAGCCGGGCAAACCCCACACCCCGAACTGTGCGAACCATGCTGACCCCCGTACTTCGTCAACACTTTGTTGATTGAGTCAACACATCGTGTATACTGACCCGTGAATCCGCAGCGAGTCGCGGGTTCGCCCCACCCGGCCCGACCGCGACGTCGGAGCCAAGATTGGTAGAAGGAGTTGTCCATGAAGTACATTGCCGAACCGTTCAAGATCAAAGTTGTCGAACCGCTGCGCATGACTACGGCCGAAGAGCGCCGTGAAGCCATGGAGAGGGCCTATTTCAACGGTTTCGCGTTGCGGGCCGAAGAGGTCTACATCGACCTACAAACCGACTCGGGAACCGGCGCGATGACGAACACCCAATGGGCCGCCATCATGGTCGGCGACGAGTCGTACTCCGGAGCGCGCAGTTACTACCACCTGATGAAAGTGGCCGAAGATCTGTTCGGCTACGCCTACAATCAGCCGGTCCACCAGGGCCGCGCGGCCGAGAAGGTCGTCTTCCCCGTCCTGACGAAACCCGGCCAATACTGGCTGTCCAACACATTCTTTGACACCACACGCGGCCACGTTGGCCTGGCCGGTGGTCGCCCAGTCGATCTGGTCTGCCCCGAAGGACTGGACACGTCGACCTACGCCGATTTCAAAGGTGACGCCGATGTCGAGGCGATGGAGCGTTTCATCGTCGAGCACGGCGTCGATCAGATCGCGGGCATCGTGATGACGATCACCAACAACACCGTCGGCGGCCAGCCGGTCTCCGTCGGCAATCTGCGGGCTGTTCGCGCACTTGCCGATCAGTACGGCCTGCTGGTCATCCTCGACGCCGCCCGGTTCGCGGAGAACGCGATGTTCGTCAAGCAGCGCGAAGCCGAATTCGCCGATTCGACCATCGAACAGATCACACGGGAGTCTTTCGCGCAGGCCGACCTGTTCATCATGAGCGCCAAAAAGGACGCGATCGTCAACATGGGCGGGATGATCGGGGTGCGCGACAACGAAGAGATCGTGGGCAAGCTCAAATCGAATGTCATCGCTTTCGAAGGCTATTTGACGTACGGCGGGCTGGCTGGGCGCGACCTGGAAGCACTCGCCGTCGGACTGCGCGAAGCCCTCGATGAGGATTACCTGCGCTACCGTCTGGGACAAGGCCAATACCTCGGAGCGCGGCTGGAGAAGGCCGGCGTCCCCTTCCAGAATCCGGTCGGCGGCCATGGCGTGTTCGTCGACGCCGGCAAACTGCTACCCCACATCCCCTGGCAGCAATTCCCCGGCCATGCCTTGGCGGTCGAACTCTATCTCGAAGCCGGAATCCGTTCGTGCGACATCGGCTCGCTGCTGATGGACCGTGACCCAGTGACCCATGAGCCGCAACAGGCCCCGGCCGAGTTCACCCGTTTGGCCATTCCGCGCCGGGTCTACACCCAGGCCCATCTGGATGTCGTCGCCGACGCTCTGGAAGCCATCGCGGCTCGCGCCGACCAAGTTCCCGGATACGAGATCACCTGGGAACCCCCCGTGCTGCGCCACTTCACCGCTCATCTTCGGCCCGTCAAGCCCTGAACAACCTCGGCCACGGTGACGCGTGAGGTCGTACAGCCTGCGCGTCACCGGACCACCAAGGAGGAACAATGTCCAGCGAATACGCCTCAAGCGTGTCTGACGTCGTCGTCGAAGAGAAGGCCGACATGGCCGGATTGCAGCGCAAACTGAAGAACCGTCACATTCAGATGATCGCCCTCGGTGGTTGCATCGGAACCGGGCTGTTCTACGGCTCGGCCGACGCGATCGCCGCCGCCGGTCCGTCCATCATCATCGCCTACATCGTGGGCGGCGCGGCCATCTTCTTCGTCATGCGAGCCGTTGGCGAAATGTCGGTCAGGACCCCGGTGGCCGGGGCCTTCACTCATCACGCGTACGCCAACTGGAGCGAGCGGGCCGGATTCGTGTCCGGATGGAATTACTGGTTCAACTACATCCTGGTGTCGATGGTGGAGTTGTCGGTTGTCGGGATTTACATCAACTACTGGCTGCCCGATTTCCCCTCATGGGCGACAGCCACGATCTGTCTGGTCCTCATCGCCGCCGTCAATCTGGTGGGGGTACGATCCTTCGGCGAATTCGAATTCTGGTTCGCCCTGATCAAAGTGCTGGCCGTGATCGCGATGATCGTGGTCGGTCTGATCGTCGTGTTCGCCGCGATCCACGCGCCGGACACGGCCACCCCGTCGTTCGGAAACCTGTTCGACCCGGCCATAGGCGGCGGGTTCATGCCGTACGGTCTGTTGACCGAGTCGAATGGCGTGTGGCTGGGCTTGGCGATGGCGCTGGTCGTCGTCATGTTCTCCTTCGGTGGCGTCGAGTTGGTCGCGATCACCGCTGGCGAGGCCGATGATCCGGGTCGTACGATCCCCAAAGCGATCAACCAGATCGCCGTACGAATCCTGCTGTTCTTCGTCGGATCGATGATCGTGATCATGGCCGTCGTCCCGTGGACGGCGATCGACGGGCAGATGAGTCCGTTCGTGAGGATCTTCGACTACGTCGGGATCCGGGTCGGCGCGGCAGTTCTGAACTTCGTGGCCATCACCGCCGTCCTGTCGGTCTACAACTCTGGGCTGTATTCCAACGCGCGCATGCTCCACGCCTTGGCCCTGCAAGGCAACGCTCCGAAGTTTTTGGGCCGCGTGGCCAAGAACGGCGTCCCGATCAACGGGGTTTTAGCCTCGGCGGCGATCACCGCTGTGGCGGTCGTCGTGGTCTTCGTCTGGCCCGATTTCGCCTTCCGCTACCTGATGTCGATCGCGTTGGTCGCGGGCATCATCAACTGGACGATGGTGATGATCACCCAGATGAAATTCCGTCGCCGCATCGGAGCAGAAGAAGTCTCACGGCTGGCGTTCAAGATGCCGTGGTTCCCGATCGTCAACTGGGTGATCATGGCCTATCTCGGTTTCGTCGTGGTCATGATGTGCTTCTCACCGGGCCACCGGATCGCCGTCATCATCGGTCCAATCTGGCTGACGCTGCTGCTCTTCGGTTATCAGGTCAAGACGGACGCTCGCGGAGCCAGCCCTTGGTGGGCAGCGTTGAGTTTCTTCATCGCCCCAGTCGGGTTGGTCCTGTGGCTGACCGAACGGACGACACACCCCGCCCGAGCCCGTCTGGCCCGCGACGGTGTCATCGCCTGCGTGGCGCTGGCCTTGGTGTTGACTCTGTTCATCATTGTCATCAACCTGACGATGTGAGCACGCGTCGTCGCTCTGGTTGGTCTGGGGGTGACCGCCGCGTCACCCCCAGACCACCGACCGGAGGCGGAACGATGGTCGAAGCCCAAGCGTGTGGCCAACGCGTCATCCCGGCCGATCATCTTGACGAAATCGACCAGACATCGCAGACCATGGCCTAGAGTATGAGGTGTTCACCAGTCCTTGACCTGGGTCGCACTTGACACCGCGGCGACCCGACGCCACTTCGGCGTCGAATCATCCTTGAAACCCACCCGGCCGAGCCTGGCTCGGCGCCAACCACATTGTGAAGAAAGACAGGAGGAGTTCACCATGACTCGATCCACACCACAAGCCATCACCACAACACAGGCTCCGGCGGCCATCGGAGCGTACTCCCAGGCCGTCCGCACCGACGGACTGGTTTTCGTCTCCGGTCAACTGCCCGTCGATCCGGCCACCGGCAAGATCGAAGCGACCGACGCCGCCAGTCAAGCCGACCGGGCGATCAGCAACATCGAGGCGATCCTCGCACAGGCTGGTCTGACCTTGTCGAACGTGGTCAAGACCACTGTCTTGTTGGCTGACATCGCCGATTTCGCGGCCGTCAACCAGGCCTACGCGGCACGTTTCGTCACCGAGCCAAAGCCCGCTCGCGCCGCCTTCCAGGTCGCCGCGCTTCCCCTGGGAGCGCTGGTCGAGATTGAGGCGATCGCCTGGGCCGACGAGCACTGAGTCCGAACGCGAATCGTTCACAAGGCCACTTCTTCGACCCGGTACAATCGCGGATGCGATCCTGCGCGGCTCACCCACGAGCGGCAGGCGCGACCACGACGTCCGAGTCGGCCCTGAGGAGTCAGATCAATCATGCGCGCACCCTCCAGCAGCCGTACGCGGCCCAAATCCGGGCCCGCCGCCGACACTGCCGAACGCGAGATCATCATCGCCACACTGAAAACGATGGTCGCCCCGCTGGCCCAGATCATACCTGGACAGTCTGAGGTCGTCCTGCACGACTTGTCTATCCTGCCCAATTCGATCGTCGCCTTGGAAGGATCGCTGACCGGGCGATCCGTCGGCGGACTGGCGACCGACATGCTGCTCGAACGAGCCGCGCAAGGCCGCCTGGAGACCCGCATCGGTTATCTCGGGCGTGGAGTGGACGGACGTCAGTTGCGGTGTTCGACCATCATCGTACGAACCAACTCCGGCGCGCCGGTGGCCGCCCTGTGTTTCAACTGTGACACCACGGTGTGGACGGTCGTGGCGAACCTCGCCGCCTCGATGTTACCCGCGCTCGACTCGACCGACGCCACACCCGCCGCGGGCACACCCGAACACTTCATCGGCGACGTCGACGACCTGGCGGCGGAGCTGCTCGCCAAAGCGATCGGGTCGGTGTCGGTTCCGGTGCATCTGATGCGCAAAACCCACAAGCTGGCGGTCGTGGCCGAATTGAGAGACTCCGGGTTCTTCATCCTGCGCGAAGCCGCCGAAAGAGCCGCCAGAGCTCTGGAGGTCAGCCGGTTCACGATCTACAACTATTTGAAAGAACTGGACGGCGCCCCCGAGCAGTCCGCAGCGACCGACGGGCGGTGAGCAGTCGCGATCACACGGGCCCATCGGTTGTGCGACAGCGCAATTCACCGACCCTCATCCAGCGCTGATCATCCACTCCTGCCAGGCCGTGGCCGTACGCCGATGGCCTGGGCCCTCACGGCCTCACAGGTGTTTGAGCAGGGCGAGCGCGGCCGAGGTGTACGGCGGGTACCTCACCGGCAGATCGACACGGCCGGAGGCGACCAGGATCGACTTGTGGTGGGTGAAGGCGTCGAACCCGGCCTGCCCGTGATAGCGTCCCATGCCCGACGCGCCGACACCCCCGAACGGCAAACGCGGACTCGACAGGTGGACGACGGTGTCGTTCACACAGCCGCCGCCGAACGACAGGTGGCTCATGAAGTAGTTCGCCATCGCCGGACGACTGGTGAACACATAGGTCGCCAGCGGCTTGGGGCGGGAACTGACCTGGGAGACCACTTCGGCGGGCGTGTCGTAGGTGAGGACCGGCAGAATCGGTCCGAAGATCTCTTCCGACATCACCGCTGAATCCCAGCTGGCATGATCCACCACGGTCGGCTCGATCCGACGAGTGCCGGCGTCATGGCGGCCACCGATGACGGCGTGCTCACCGTCGAGCAGCCCGAGCAGTCGATGAAAGTGCTTGTCGTTGATGATCGTGGGATAGTCAGGGTTGGTGAGCGGGTCAGGTCCATAGAACTTGGCCACCGTACGGGCCATCGCCTCGATCAGAGCGTCTTTCACCAGCCGATGCACCAGGAGGTAATCCGGGGCGACACAGGTCTGACCAGCGTTGACGAACTTGCCCCAGACGACTTTGCGAGCCGTCAACTCCAGATTGGCGCTCTGATCGACGATGCAAGGACTCTTGCCGCCAAGTTCGAGCACCACTGGGGTCAAATGGGTCGAGGCGGCGCTCATCACCTGACGCCCGACCGTCGAACTGCCGGTGAAAAAGATCAGATCCCACGCCTGGTCGAGCAGCGCCTGATTCTCAACGCGTCCGCCTTCGACCACGCAGACGTGACCCGGATCGAACAGTTCGCCGCACATCCGCGCCACCAGAGCCGAGGTCGCCGGTGAATACGCGGACGGTTTCACCACGGCGGTGTTCCCGGCTGCGATCGCTGAGATCAGTGGCGTCAAGGTGAGCATGAACGGGTAATTCCACGGCGACATGATCAGCGTCACGCCGTACGGCTCAGGCTGAATTCGGCCGTACGACGGAAAGGCTTTCACACCCGTCGGGACGATCTTCGTCCGATTCCAGCGGCCAAGGTGTCGTCGCGCGAACCGCGCCTCGTCGGCCACGACGCCGATCTCGGTGGCATAGGCTTCGAACTCGGGTTTGCCCAGGTCAGCCTTCAGCGCCGCCGTGATGTCGTCGGTGTGGTCCCCGATCCACTGTTCGATCCCAGCCAGCCAGGTTTGACGCTGATGGACATCCCTCGTCAACCGCGCCGCGACGTACTCCCGCTGCCGAGTCACCATGGTGGAGAAATCTTTCATAAGACCACTGTGCCACAGTTGGTCGGGGCCGGCGGCGACGAGGACGCGCCGAGGGCTCTGCCCACCCCGAGGGGGGTAGAACGGGGTGGGCAGAGGCTTGTGACGCCCGACCGAATCGGGGCGATGATCGGCATCACGAGGTGGGCGCGGGCTGACTGCCGTGGCAGGCTGAGATCGCAGGTGTCGAACGAATCGACGCGAGCGGAACAAGCGCGACACGGGTGTTCGCCAGGCGCGACGACGCGGCGACAGACTATTCCTGTGTGTCGTGGGTGTGTCGAACGGACCATATGACTCTTGCCTCGTCGGGTGACCGATGGTCCCCTTCGGTTCACGCCCACCCCTGAGCGGTTCCCGTCCTCCACGATCATTCTAGCGTGATGCCGATGCCGCGTTGATCCGGGTGGCTCATGTCCAACGGAGGTGTTTCTGGAGCGTTCCGGTCCCATCGTGGGGAGGGAAGATGTGCCATCCTCAGACGAGGCACTTCCCCGCGGCCACCCCCAATCAGCGTCGGACGAGGCCGGGTCCTTCTCCTCACTGCTGTGGACCGCTCACAATTCCATGACGGTCAGCAAGGGTTCCAACCCAGCGAAGTCGGCGATGTTCCTCGTCGCGAGGACACAGTCGTTGGCGAGCGCGACCGCCGCGATCATCAGGTCGACACGACGAGTTCGCATGATGTGGCGACCGCGGTCGGCCACGGCCTGGCAGACCACCCGATACACATGGGCCGCCAAGTCGTCGAAGGGCAGGCCTTCACCCAACAGCTCAGTGATGCGCACGTAGTCCAACGGAGCGCGAAGTCGGACCGCCGGATCGGAAGAGAACTCACCCTCCTGAAGCTCAGCCAGAGAAAGCGCCGCACAGTAGAACATGATCGGACCGTCCTCGCTCGCTGGCAGCAGCTCTGTTCGCAGTGGCGCGATCAGCAGGTTTGTGTCGAGCAGGATCTTCATCGCGACTCTCCGACATGGCGTGGCTCACCCAGACGCCCGACTGCGTCGCGCGAGGCCTCCAATTCGGCCAGTTGAGCGGCCACCAGCTCGTCAGTTTTGTCCCGATAAACGGAGGACTGGAGCAGCGCCTCCAACGTCGCACCGGACTGAAGCACACGCTGCCTACTCAGCACCACAGAGGTCGGACGCCCCTGGATCGTCACCCGGTAGGTCACTCCACTCTTCTCCACACTCTGAATCACCTGAGAAGTCTCGCGCTGGAGCTCACGAACACCAAGCTCAATCACTGTCATGCGGACACACTACATCAAATATCGGACATATCCGACAATCTCATCCAGACCCCCTTCCTGAACGCCCAGCCACTGTGGAAGAAGCCCCATCCGACACCGCCTCATCAACACCCTCACCGCCCTGACCTCGCAAGTTGGCGCGGCGGCTCCCCGCATGACCCACCTGATCCTCCCTGCGGCGACCCTCGAATCATGGCGGCGGCGGATGTGGAAGAATAGTCCCGGCTGGTGGCATCGCCTGCCCCCAGACCTCTGCGGAACGAAAGGACCCTCCATGCCAGAATTCTCGTACGCCGACATGCTTCCCACTACCGTCGACATCACCGTGTATCGGAAGTTGACGAGCGAAGGCGTTCGACTGATTCAAGAGGCCAACGGTCGTAGTTTTTTGGAGGTTGATCCGTCAGCGTTGACGCTGCTCGCGCAAACCGCCTTCCACGACATCGCCTTCTACTTGCGCACCGCCCACCTGGCGCAGTTACGTACCATCATCGAAGACCCGGAAGCGTCCAACAATGACAAGTTCGTCGCTTTGGATCTACTGAAGAACGCCGTCATCGCGTCGAAGGGCGTGCTGCCGATGTGCCAGGACACGGGAACCGCGATCATCTCAGGCAAGCGGGGAGTACGGGTGCTGACCAACGGACCCGATCCCGACGAGCGCAGCCTGTCCCTGGGTGTCTACAACTCGTACACCACTCTCAATCTGCGCTACTCCCAAAACGCGCCGCTGACAATGTTCGACGAAGTCAACACTGGCACCAACCTGCCCGCACAGATCGAGCTCTACGCCGACACTGAGCCCAGCCACGCGCTGTCGTACAAATTCTTGTTCATGGCCAAGGGCGGCGGCTCGGCCAACAAGAGCTACCTCTACCAGGAGACGAAAGCCCTGCTCAACGAGGATTCCCTGATGCGGTTCCTCGAAGAGAAGGTCGCCTCACTGGGCACGGCCGCCTGCCCGCCATATCACCTGGCCATCGTCATCGGCGGGACGTCAGCCGAATTCGCGCTCAAGACCGCGAAGTACGCCTCCGCGAAATATCTCGACACGCTGCCGACTCAGGGCTCGGTCTCCGGGCATGGTTTCCGTGACCTGGAGATGGAACAAAAGGTTCTGGAGATGACCCGCCACTTGGGCATTGGCGCGCAGTTCGGCGGTAAGTATTTCTGCCACGACGTCCGCGTCATCCGGCTGCCGCGCCACGGCGCCTCGCTGCCGGTGGCGATCTCAGTGTCGTGTTCGGCTGACCGTCAATGCGTGGGCAAGATCACCCCCGAAGGCGTGTTCATCGAAGAGTTGGACACCGATCCGGGTCGCTTCCTGCCCGAAGTCACCGACGAGGAACTCGGCGGCGATGTGGTCCAGATCGACCTGAATCGTCCGATGCCCGAGATTCTGGCCGAGTTGACGAAGTACCCGGTGAAGACCCGTCTATCCTTGTCCGGCCCGATGATCGTGGCCCGTGACATCGCCCATGCCAAGATTCGTGAGCGTCTGGATCGCGGCGAGCCAATGCCTGAATACCTGCAAGACCATCCGGTGTATTACGCCGGTCCGGCCAAGAAACCCGAAGGCTTGCCCTCCGGCTCATTCGGACCGACCACCGCTGGACGAATGGACTCCTACGTCGATCAGTTCCAGGCCGCAGGCGGTTCGATGGTGATGGTCGCGAAAGGCAACCGCTCCAAAGCGGTGACCGACGCCTGTAAGAAGCACGGCGGTTTCTACCTCGGTTCGATCGGCGGCCCGGCCGCCGAGTTGGCGCAAGAATGCATCAAGAAGGTCGAAGTTTTGGAGTATCCCGAACTGGGCATGGAAGCGATCTGGAAGATCGAGGTCGAGAATTTCCCTGCCTTCATCGTCGTCGACGACAAAGGCTCCGATTTCTTCGCCACCATCCAGCCGTTGACCTATACGATCGGGAAACGCCCCGGCCTGTGACCTGGGAATCCCCAAGCTCTTCGCCCGCGCGGTCTCCCGGCTGGATGGTGGGCCTGCGACGCGTCGAGCGTGCTCGACTCACCAACTGCGACAAATCAGCGCGTCTTGAAGTACCGGAAGAGATGCTTCTGTCGGGTGAGAGCCAGTCCTAGGGCGTTGCCGACGAACGGCCCTAGGAAGCCGCCGAGGCAGATCGTCGCCCCGCAGCGAAGATTGGCCCACTGATCCGCACCAGCGCTCGGCATCGCGAGCAGCGTTGTCACCGCACCGGCGATGATCGCGGCTGGCATCGCCCAAGCGAGCGTCTCGACCAGGAGCATGATCCCCAGGTCGGCCTTGTTCAGGCCGGCGTGGAGCGCGGAGGCGTGTTGGACCCGTCGCACCCGTACGGCTAGGAATCCCAGGCTTGCCCCGAGAAGCAGGCCGGCGATGGGAGCGAAGCGGGTGACACGCTGGTGAAACCGTGCCGCGCCGTCGAATTGAGCACCCAATGTGGTGTTGAGTTGGGACAACACCGGGCTCTGAGTGTCGCCTGACGCTGACAGGACGGTGAGTCGGAGAAGCGTGGGAACGTCTGAGGGGACCGGCCAGGCTTCGACCCAGCATTCGTCGAAGGCGGTGGTCTCCGCACTGGGGATGAGGGCCGCGTAGCCGAGCCCTGGGCGACGGCCGTCGGAAGGGTAGGCGTAGACCCCGGCGATGAGGACGCTGCCTTGACGGGTCATCATGGTGGCGCCTTCTCGAAGCGACAGCGCGTCCGCGACCTGATCCGACACCACCACACCCCCGGCGGCGGCGTTCGCGCTCGTCGCCAGCAGCGGAAAGTGAGTCGTCACATCGTACGCGGGAATGGTCGACGACGGCAGAGCCGCAGCGCCCAGGTTGTTCGGGTGCTCACGCATCGCGCCAGCGGAGCGTACCCCTGGAATCGAGGCCAGCTTGTCGCAAGCCACCGGATCGACCCGACCTTGCGCGGTCAATGTGACAACCGACGCGCCGGAGGCCTGATAAGCGACGGCCTCATCCTCCAACCCGCGAACAGTCAGAAGGTCGGCGGTCACCAGCCCAGCCGTCACGATCGTGAGGACCAAAGCCAACAGCACGACGTGAGCAGTTCCGCTGACCACATCGCGCCAAGCCTCTCGGAAGATCGCGCCCACCCTCACGACGACGGCCCTCGAGACGAGAAGGTCCACGGAGGCGAGCCGGGCGGTTCTGGCTCGCTCAGTCCTCGACGGGCACTAGCCCCGCTTTGGTAGTCGCGCAGGTCGAGATGTCTGGTGCAGGCGTCACGAGTACGCGCGTCATGAGTGGCGATGACCACGATGCGGGTCGGGGACGCCATCGATGTCAATGTCGCGTTCACTTCGTCAGCTGTGGCCAGATCCAGCTGCGCCGTCGGCTCATCAATGAGCAGTAGGTCGGGATTGGAGGCGATTCCGCGGGCGAGCATCAGCCGCTGAGCTTCGCCACCAGACAGTGCGCGAAATGGGCTGCGCGCGACCTCGGCCAGACCGAATTGTCTCAAGTAGGTTTCTGCCTGACGGTCAGCTTCTCTAGCGGTGGCTCCGCGCGCCAGAATCGGCAGGGCGACATGATCGATCGCCGCACGCATCGGCGAGCCGTGAGGGTTCTGGAACACCCAACAGACGCGGTGAACGCCGATCCGCTCGATTCGGCCCGCAGCCGGAGTCTCCCACCCGGCGAGCAGACTCAACAGCGTGCTCTTGCCGGATCCTGACGGCCCGGTCAGCGCATAGACTTGCCCGGGTTCGAACTCCAACTCCACACCCTGAAACAACCAGTGATCCGGCGTGAAACGATGCCCCAGTCCGTGAACGCTCAATCGCATGACGGTGGATCCTGCGGCGACAAGACGACACTGCTCGGCGGCTCATCGGGAAAGACGACAAAGCTTTGCCCCAACTCTGATCCGACGACCGTGACCGCCCGTGGTGTTCCCTGCGCCAAGACACAACCCTGATCGCCGCTCAGGTTATAGAGCGCGCCTGGCGGGACCACGGACACGCGCAGCGGTTGAGCCAAAAGGTAGGATCCTGTCAGCGTCGACTGTGAGGCCGAGATCGCTTGGGCGAACGAGGCGGAGCCCATAAGCGTCGCCAGGCCCTCCGCGCTAGTCACAGCGTCGTTCTCCAGCGGAATGTCCGTCCCATCCACTCTCAACAGTCGGGAGCCTGCGGCCGCGCCCTCGGGAAGATGGGCGATGGTCGCCGAGGTCAATCGCCCAGCGATCGACGCGACAGGTTCACCGGCAGTGGCGTTCCCACCGACCGACACCGGGCATTCTGATGCGGTCACCTCGGGAGTCGGCAGCCACAACACTCGAGTCGCTGGAATCCCGTCGGCGGGGAACTTCGTCTCACCCAAGTCCCGAAACACTTGCGCGAAAGCGTTGAGCAACCGCTGATCGACCGCGCCGTCAGCGTCCACCGACCGCCCCAGCCTGACCAGTTCGGCTCGTAGCCCCTGGACGTCGGCTCCGTTCATCCCCCAGGTGAGATCGCGCCACAGCGGCGTCGCCGTCGCCAAGTTGACAACCAACTGCCCGTCGACAGTGAGGTTCGACTGCCCCGACACAAAAGCTGCGCCCGAGCCGCAAGCCAAGCTGGTGACCTTCCCTGACAGGGGGGTCACCAACTCGACTTCTTCGCCGAACGTGAGCGCGACATCGACCGTACGCGCGTCATCGAACTCGCGCTCAGACACCGGAACATCCGACACCGCCTGCGGCTCCTCGAACGACGGCGGTGCCGACCGATCCATCATGAGCATGGCCAAGGCGAATCCCAGGGCTGTCGCCGCCACCAGGGCGACGACAGTTAACACCACTCGGCCTATACGCATCACGCGCCTCTGTCGTTACCCGTACAGACCCGAGGGGTCACTATTGCAGTCATTGAACGCGGCTTCGCCATCCACTCCCGGCAAATACGGGAATGATTGATCCGGCGCATCCTGCGCGTAGTCCTTCGCCGAATAGGCAGGATCGACTACCGCTTTGCGGACTAGACAAGCTGCCATGATGGTGGCCTCATCCAGGTTTTGCGGATTGCGACGAATGAACGAGTACAACGCCCCGATTGCGTTCTCACCCGCCTCCTCCGAACACTCGGAAGTCTGCTGCTCCATCACATCCTGGGCGGTCCCTTCGGACATGGTGAACTCATAGCCGCCATCTTCGCTGTGCTTGATGTTACTAAAGCCATGGGAAGTTAGGCACGCATCGAACCGATCTCGCACCTCGGCGAGCTCCTGGTCCGTGATCATCTCATCCGCGAGAACTGAGCGCACGAAGTCCGATGTGGATCGCTCGTACGCCGACGCGAAATCAGTTGCCCACGGCCCCGAGAACGTCGGAACGGCTGCGGGCGCTGTGATGCCTGCGTCGTGAGTCGGCGATGGTCGCCCCTGGTCAGACGTGGTGCAACCACTCAGAGCAAGCACCACTGCCAGTGCTGCCGAAGCCGCAAACCGGACCCCACGCGCCCTCGTCTGCCTGAAAACAGCCATAGCGTTTCCCCTCGTCTACTGCCGCCACCGCTACGCTCTGAGCGACTTGTGTGAACTCCGTGGTTCGCCGTCGATCGATTCCTCAATAATGTCACTGTGTTGTCATCGAGGCTCACTGTGAATGATACTCGTTTTCGGTCTCAATGAACATAGCTCGACGTGCCTCAGTTTGTTTGAGCGGGTGGTGGGGTGTGGTGCCTCAGATAGTTTGAGCGCGTAGCCCTTCGGGGTTCAGGCTTGCTTGTCGTGAGAGAAGGCAAGATCGATATGGC
>JAITVK010000012.1 GCA_031285845.1 Propionibacteriaceae bacterium | reverse complement strand
CAGTACCCGGAGACGGCGGATTCATCTACCCCAACGCAACCGACTGGGGACTCACCTGGTGGATCGGATCCCCCATGTGGCTATCCATCAACACCCACGACCCCCTCCAATGGGGAACCCACACCCTCACCGCCACCCAATCAGGCCTCACCATCACCGCCACCATCACCACCGTCACCTACACCACCGGCGACAACACACCCCCCACCACCTGCAACAACCCCGGACAACCACGACCCTTCACCCACAACAGCAAACTCACCGACCACTCACCCACCGGCTGCGACCACACCTACACCACCATCAACACCCCAGGCGACAAAACCTCCCGCTACCCCATCACCGCCACCACCACCTGGCACATCACCTGGACCACCACCGACCACCAACACGGCACCTACACCCTCAACCTCACCTCCAACCCCACAACCAACCCCACCAACCACATCAGCCAACTCCACACCACCCTCACCACCCCACCAACCCACAAATAGGGCACCAAGGAGAGCACCCGAACCCGACCGTCAACGCTGACTGAACCGTGAGCCAGCTTCGTCGATAATGAATTTATATTTCTTTAAGATAGCCGAGTAATGCTGATTTAAACCCATCTTCAAACCCGATCTTGTCAAGCAGATGAAAATAGATGTACGCGAGGAAGACCTCAAAAGTGGCCAGTCGTTGATAATCGCGATTTCCTTCCAGAGCGAAGGTGATGCGCGTCAGCCAACGGGTCACCTGTGATTGTGTCAGGTTGCCGCTGACGATACCGGCGACGATCACCTCACCGAGTCGGCGCTCCTCACCTTGAACAAACGGCGCCCCAAGGCGATGAAAGACGCCGCTGAGTGTCGTGAGCACCTGTTCGACGAGGTCAGATGGAAAACTCGGATGAGCAATCGCACAAGCAAGGTAATCACCGCCATGAGCGAAGGCATGCACCCAGCCGCACTCGGCAGACAAACCCTCATAACAATGCTCGCGATCGAGGTACGACAGACTCCAGCGGAAGAAGGCGTACCGTTGAGCCGCGGTCAGCAGATGGTGATACCGGCCGCCGACTGTTCCGTCGGCTTCGATCAGATTGCCGCTCTGCAGGGCCGCGAAGGACCGGGTCAGCACTGCCGGCAGAGCCTCGGTCATGTGGTGAAATACAAGTTGCTGATCAACCAGCGTGTCGGCTATGAGTCGAAACTGCTCTTCAGTCAACGTCTCGTTCTTGAGAGCATTCGTCAGGAGCATGTAGATCACGTCATCACGAACGTGTGGATCCTCAGCCCCAATGTTGTCCATCATCCAGCCGATTTCCGCATCTTTCCGCATCATCAAAAGTCAGGTTCTCGCGCTCCAGTTTCTGTTCCAAAGCGGCTCTCATAGCCAAACCCCTATCACCGAGCATCTCCCTTCAGCATAGCACCGCGTCCGACGCGAGATTCAAGTAGCGGTCGTGCCAGGGAACCGGTCAGGGATCGCTTCATCAATCGACGACGACATCGGGCGTACGCCGAGGAACCTTCATCCCATGCGCGATCGCCCAGCATGCTCCAGCACAAACGGCGAACAGCGCCACGTCAGAGCCCGCCTGAGTCAAGTCCACGCTGGTCGTCGTACGAACCTCGACCAGGGAACCTGTCGCAACTGCCAGCCCGAGAGCACACAGGTTGTTGACGACATGGATCGCCACCGCCGCCTCAAGCCCGCCGGTACGCCACACCAGCAGCCCAGCCAGAATCCCGAACACGAGCCGGGATGCGAACAGCCACGGATTCTGCGTGCCATGAAACAGCGCGAAGATGACCGCCGTGCAGATCATCGGGAACCACACCTGGCGGACGATACAGCCGAAGGCCTGCATCAGGTAGCCGCGGAACATGACCTCTTCGGCCAGCGCCTGAAACGGCGTGGTCACCACGATCACCACCGCGTACCACACCCATCCAGGCTGCGCGCCCCAACCGGAGCCGCTGACCCAGTAGTACGCCGTGACTGCGCCGATCACCAGGACTGACACCGCCAGGCAGACGACACCGTAGCGCCAGCGAACCGTCCCCGACACCGACCACAACCATCCCAGTCGTCGATGATGCCACAGTCGGTAGAATCCCCACGCGATCAGCGTGATGGAGGCCAGGCTGAGGTGGGCCGCGGCCAGCCCCCACACGAAGTGGAAGGCCGAAGCAGCCGAAACGTACTCGTCCCAACCGACCGAGGGCTTGTCAGCCACGAACCCCAATCCGAGAACCGCACCGTTGACGATCGGCACGACGAAGGTGTACGCCGCCAGCATGGCGACCACCATGACGGCCCCCATCAGCCTGCGCATCGTGGCGTCGCGACCCGGCTGCGCCAAGGCCAGCGGATAGGACTGATTAGGCGCGGTGACCCACAAGGGCTTCGTGCCAGTGCCCCCAGGCGAAGACGCCGCCGACTTCGGCCTCGGGGTGGCTTGCGGACGGCCGGGATTCGACCCACGATCCCCGGGTGACGAAGTGCCGGGTCGACGCGATGCGGGGCCAGCCATCAGACCTCGCCGATCACCGGGTTGGTCAGAACCCCGATCTCCTCGACCTCGATGGACACGGTCTGTCCGGCGCGGATCGGAGCCCCTCCACCAGGAGCCGCCGTCAAAATGACGTCACCCGGCAGCAAGGTCATCACCGATGAGGCGAAACTCACCAATTCAGCAATCGGGTGGATCAGGCCCTTGGTCCGTCCCTGAGTGACCAAATGCTCGTCCACCTTGGCTTCGACACCAAGATTGGAGGCTTCTTCCAGGCTCAGATGGGTCACGATCCACGGACCGAGCGGAGTGAACGTGTCCCACGCCTTGGCCAGACCCCACGGGTTGCCCGGCTGGATCAAATCCCGGGCAGTGACGTCATTGGTCACGGTGTAACCGAAGATCACTTCCGGGACTCGCTCGATCGGAACCGCGCGACAGATGCGACCGATCACGACAGCCAATTCCGCTTCAAGAACCGTGTCGGAACTGAGCGTGGGCAACTGAATCGCCTCGTCCGGCCCGATGACAGAGGTGTTGGGCTTGAGGAAGATCACCGGCGGTTCGGTCGGGGCTGGCGGATCTGCTTGACCGGGCACCGAGTTTTTGGCGATCCCGATCACTTTGGATCGGGGAAGCACCGGCGCGAGCAGGCGTACGTCAGCCAACGAGTGACGGGGCCCGGCCAGATGGACTGGACCGGCGAAAGGGTCGCCCTCCAGTTCGCTGACCGTGTCGGGATAGGACCCGCCGTCAGCTTCAAGCTCCACCACGCCATAGTGGATGGAGTCGTCTTTCGCGTATCGTGCAATTCTCATGCCCCAAGCCTAACGCCCAGCGCCGCCCGACCGCGATGACCAGTCTATTTCGGACACTAGTGCGATAAAAACTCGTCCGTACAACCGTCGGAACCACCAACTTAACTCGTCGTCCCGGGGTCGACGCGGACAACCCGACGGGCTAGGCCCGGCCAGACCCAACAGCCCCGGTCGTACGCCCGTCATCGCTCGCCAGAACCACCACCAAGGCGTAGGTGTAAGCGTCGACCAGCGCCTCCCAGGAAGCCTCGATCACGTTGGCCCCCACACCCACGGTCGTCCAGGTCACCGAATCCAACCGAGTGTCGATCAGAACCCGGGTCGTCGCGTCGGTGCCATGCCCGTTGTCCAGCAGTCGTACGCGATAGTCGGTCAGCTCGACCTGAGCCAGACGCGGATGACGGTCAGTCAGCGCCTCGCGCAGCGCCTGATCCAGCGCGTTGACCGGACCATTGCCCTCGCCGACGTAGGGTTTCGGCGTCGCGTCCGCGAATCCGACCCGTACGACGGCCTGACTCGCCTCGTCACGGTCGGTGAACACCCGCCAGGCTCCGATGACGAAGGCCGACAGGTCCTGACCCAACTCGGAGCGGACCAGCAGATCGAAGGAGGCGTCAGCCGCCTCGTACGAATACCCTTGCGCCTCACGCCGCTTGACCGTGTCCGCCAGACGGGCCGCGACGCTTTGATCAGACAGGTCATGACCCAACTGTTCGGCCTTGATCTGGATGTTCGCCCGACCAGCCATGTCTGAGATCAACATCCGCATGTCATTGCCGACCACCGCCGGGTCGATGTGCTGGTAGAGATTGGCATCCACTTTGATCGCGGAAGCGTGCAGGCCCGCCTTGTGAGCGAAACTGGACACCCCGACGTACGGCTGGCGTGGTGAGGCCGACTGGTTGGCGATCTCGGCCACAGTGTGTGAGACATGGGTCAGATCACGCAGCGCCTCGTCCGAGACGACGTCCCAGTGGTATTTCAGTTTCAGGTTGGCGATCAGTGTCGTCAGATCGGCGTTTCCAGTTCGCTCGCCGTAGCCGTTGACCGTGCCTTGAACATGCATCACGCCTGCGTCGACGCCGGCCAGCGTGTTGGCCACCGCGCAGCCTGTGTCGTTGTGGCAGTGGATGCCAAGGTTCAGCCCCAACTGAGCCACGTCGTCCACGATCGCTGGGATCTGACTGGGGAGCATCCCACCATTGGTGTCACACAGAACCACAACTTCAGCCCCGGCCTCCGCGGCGGTCGCGGCCACCAACTTGGCGTACGTCGGATTGACCAGGTAGCCGTCGAAGAAGTGCTCGCAGTCGACGAACACCCGACGCGAATGCGCGCACAAGAAGCTCACCGTGTCGCGGATCATCTCCAGATTGGTCTCCAAAGTCGTCCGCAGCGCATGGGTGACATGACGCTCATGAGATTTCGCGACCAGACAAATCACCTCGGTGTCAGCGTCCAACAGCGCTGCCGTGGCCGGATCGGTCGCCGCTGTCAAGCCAACCCGACGGGTGGCGCCGAAAGCGGTCAACTGGGCGTGAGACAGACGCAACTGCGTTTTCGCCCGCGCGAAGAACTCGGTGTCGGTCGGATTCGCTCCGGGCCAGCCGCCCTCGATGAAACTCACCCCGACACTGTCCAAAGCCGCCGCGATGCGCAGCTTGTCGTTCACTGACAGACGCAGCCCCTCCTGTTGGGCCCCATCGCGCAGACTGGTGTCGTACAGATGAAAAGGCTCAGGCTTCGCCAAGGACCACATGACGCTCACTGCCCCACGCGATGCATCCAGCCGAACCGGTCCTCTGCCCGCCCCCACTGAATGTCGACCAAAGCTTTGCGAATCGCCGAGGTCGCCTCACCCAAGGGCTCGGCCAAGTCCGCCGATTCCACGACCCCGTTGACACGATGAGTCAAACGACCGATCGGAGTGACCACCGCAGCCGTCCCGCATGCGAAAGCCTCCCGAATCTGTCCAGTCGCGATGCCGTCGAGCAGTTCGGCGATCGACAGCGGCCGTACGTCGGGGGTCAATCCGAGGCTCGGAGCCAGAGTCAAGATCGAGTCACGGGTGATGCCTTCGAGAATCGTTCCAGCCGTCGGCGGGGTGATCAGCATCCCATCGGAGCGTACGGCGAAGAAATTCATGCCGCCGAGCTCTTCGATCCATTCGTGATGAGCGGCGTCAGTGAACAACACCTGCGGACAGCCATGTTGAGAGCCCTCGCGCTGAGCGGCCAAAGCCGAGGCGTAGTTGCCGCCACACTTGACCCCGCCGGTGCCCCCGTCGCCAGCGCGAGAATAGGTGGTCGTCACCCAAATGTCGACCGGAGTCATCCCGTCAGCCAGGTACGGCGCGGCCGGACCACCGATGACGGCGTACCTCACGCGCGACGCCGAGTGGACGCCAAGGAAGGCCTCGTCGGCGACCATGAACGGGCGCATGTAGTAGCTCATCTCGTCCCCCGACGGGACCCAGGCTTCATCGACCCGAGCCAAGGCGTTCACCGAAGTCAGGAAGTCTTCCACGGTCAGCTGAGGCAGATCGAGCCGACTAGCGGACCGTTGCAGGCGCTGCGCGTTCATCTCGGGTCGGAACAGCCAGATCGTGCCGTCCTGATGCCGGTAGACCTTCAGGCCTTCGAAAATCTCCTGGGCGTAATGGAACACCGCCGACCCGGGCGACATCGCCCAGGCGTCGAAAGCCGTCACGGCCGAGTCATGCCAGCCCTGCGCCGCAGTCCATGTCGCCTGCGCCATGTGATCCGAAAAGTGATTCACGAAGCCAGGATTGGCCAAGATCTGAGCCAAACGAGCCGCAGACGTCGGGTTGGGGTTGGAGACAATGTCAAAACTGAGAGGCATACGGTCATGCTACCGTCGCCGAACCGATCGAGCGCGGCTGTCCATCGGCGGACCGGTCATCAAGCCCCGCAATCGAGACGTCCTCGAGCGTGAGACGAACCAATACGATCCGGAGTCGACCATCTAGGCTGAAGACATGAACGAAATGATCGCAGTCATTCCCGGTGATGGCATCGGCCCAGAGGTCGTCTCACAGGCTATTCGCGTGCTCGACCGCGTCCATCCTGGCTTGTCGTACCGAACCTACGAGTTGGGAGCCGAACACTGGCTGGCCACCGGAGAGGTCCTGGACGACTCCACCTTGGACGCCCTGAATCGCGCTGACGCGATCCTGCTCGGCGCGGTCGGGGCCGCTCCAGGGTCGACGACGATTCCTTCGGGATTGCTCGAACGCGGCCTGCTGCTCAAACTGCGTTTCGCTTTCGATCACGCGGTGAATCTGCGCCCGTCGGTGCTCTATCCGGGGGTGTCGACTCCCCTGTCTGAGGCGGTCGTCGCCGCCGGTCCGATCGATTTCGTGGTCGTCCGCGAAGGCACCGAGGGACTGTACTGCGGCAACGGCGGTGTCGTGCGTGCCGGGACACCCCACGAGATCGCCACCGAAGTCAGCGTCAACACGGCCTACGGTGTCGAACGGGTCGTACGCCATGCGTTCGGTCTGGCTCAGTCACGTCGGCAGCGACTGACCTTGGTCCACAAGCACAACGTCTTAGTCAACGCGGGCGGGCTGTGGCGTCGGCTGCTGGCGGAGGCCGCGGTCGATTTCCCAGACGTGGCCACAGACTATCTGCATGTGGACGCGGCCACCATCGCCTTGGTGACCAACCCGTCACGCTTCGATGTCATCGTCACCGACAACCTGTTCGGCGACATCTTGACTGATGAGGCGGCCGCTGTCACTGGCGGAATCGGGCTGGCGGCCAGCGCCAACCTGAACGTGACCGGAGACCATCCGTCGATGTTCGAACCGGTGCATGGCTCGGCCCCTGACATCGCCGGTCAGTCGAAAGCTGACCCGAGAGCCGCGATCCTGTCCAGCGCCATGATGCTGGACCATCTAGGGTATCGCGACGACGCTGATCGAATCCGACACGCCGTCGAAGCGGACATCACCACTGGGGCGACCCGGCGTTCGACCACGGCAATCACCGACGCGATTTTGGCGCTGATCTGAGGACTCGACACCGCCCTGAGGCGGGATCGCCCACGCGGACGACTCGGTCAACGACGGCGCAGCAAAGCGCAGAACATCGCGTCCGTATCATGACGATGCGGCCACAACTGGATGAAACGCGGATCGGTGCTCGCCCTCGCCATCGGCACATCCGGGATCAGCGCGGGGGCGTTGATCAGGTCGGCGGTCTGGTCAGCCAGGACTGCGGCGACCACGTCGGCGGTCTCGCCCCGATGCGGTGAACAGGTGACGTACGCCACAACTCCCGACGAGGTCGTGCGATCCAATCCGGCGCGCAGCAAGTCGATCTGAAGTTGGCGCAACTGGGCGACGTCGCTGGCCCGTTTGACCCAGCGCGCCTCGGGGCGACGACGCAACGCACCCAGTCCCGTGCAGGGGGCGTCGACCAGGATCCGCCCGAAATCACCGCACCACGCTGGAGTCCGGGCGTCAGCGACGACCACCGGGGTCGAACCGTAGGCCGACAACGCCGAAGCGACCAGTCTCGCCCGATGCGGATGCAGCTCCGCGGCCAGGAATGGCGCCGACCGAGCCCGCGCCAGGCCCATCAACAGGGCGGCCTTCCCCCCAGGTCCCGCACACACGTCAGCCCAAGGTCCTTCGGCGGCGTCGACCTGATTCAGCAGGTCAACCACCATCTGCGAGCCTTCGTCCTGAACCCCAGCTCGTCCTTGTCGTACGGCTGGAACATCCCCGGGATTGCCCTCGCGCCGCACGCCCCACCGCGAGTACGGGGTCGGCGTGCCGCCGTGAGTCAGAAGCTCCTCACGAGTCATCAAGGTCGGTCGAACGACCAGCGTCGGCGTGGGGGCCACGTTGTTCGCTTCCAGCGCCGCCCGAAGCTCGTCAGCAGGCAAGACCTCCTGATATGCCTGAACGATCCAGTCGGGATGACAGGTGTCCAACCCCAGCCGCGCGAATTCACTTCGACCCTGGGACAACACCTCAATCCACCCCGCCCAGTCACGGGCTGCCACTCGACGCAGAATCGCGTTCACCACCCCAGTCACTCGCGCGCCGATCTGGGTGCGAGCCAACTCGACCGACTCCGCGACACCGGCGTGGACGGGCACGCGCATTTTCAGGATCTGCTCGGCTCCCAGGCGCAAGACATCGACCACGCCGGGCTGCAGACTGGTCAACGCCCGTCCGCTGGCCGCTTCGATCACCGCGTCGAGGGTGCCCTGATGACGCGCCGCGCCGTACACCAGCTCGGTCACGAATCTGGTGTCGACCGATGTCAGCGAGGTCTCACTCAACAGATCGGCGACCACAAGGTTGGCGTAGCCACCGGCTCGAATCGCCTTGGCGGCGGCGAGCGCGGTTTGACGCGCGGTTATGGCACGGCGACGTTCGCCCGCGACCGGTTTGGCAGACTTACTCAAGGCCGCCGTCCAGTTGTTGCACACCGCGGGCCCAATCCAAGCCCGCCATCGCCCGCTTGCCAGCTGGCTGAACCTCGACCAGGTCAATCCACCCATCAGCCAGGGCGCAATAGAGATGCTTCTTCGTCCGCCACAACTTGCCTGGGTTCGGCTCCGAGGGGAAGTTCTCTGAAATGTCAGCTGGAATCGCCCGCAACACTTTGAAGCGTTCGCCTCGCCAGTGGGCCCACGCCCCCGGTTCCGGGCTCATCGCCGCGACAACCCTCAATGCCCGTTCAGCGGTTCCGTTCAGATCCAACTGTGCCTCGCCGGGTGTGATTTTCGGGGCGATCGACACCCCTTGCTCGGGCTGTGGGCGCGGTCGCGCGCCGTGCACGACCGACTCCAGCGTGTCGCGCATCACCTCTGCTCCCACCAAGCTCAGCTCGGTCAGCAAGTCTCCAGCGGTGGTCCCTGGCGCGACGTTCACACCGACCTGGTCGAAGATCGGTCCGGCGTCCAACTGTTTGACGATACGAAACGTCGTCACGCCGGTCCGCGTGCGACCATCCAACAGCGCCCGTTGCACGGGGGCCGCGCCACGATAGGCCGGCAACAGGGAAAAGTGCAGATTGATCCACCCGTGGCGAGGAATCATCAGCAAGTCGGTTGTGATCAGGCCTCCGTACGCCACAACCGGGCAGCAGTCGGGTTCAAGCGTACGAAGCTCCTCGACGACGGTCGGATCTTTCACACTGGACGGCGCGAGCACCGGCACCCCATGAGCCTCGGCCCACTTCTGCACCGGCGAGGCCACCAGTTTGGCGCTGCGACCTTGGGCGGCAGGCGGACGCGTCAGCACCGCGCAGATCTCATGATCGGCGCACAACGTCTCAACCACGGGCACTGCGACTTGCGGCGTGCCGACAAAAACCAGTCTCATCATCCTCCCAACCACTGCGGATCAAGCCTGAAGACGAGCTTACCGGCTCGGGCGGAGCCGCGCCGGGCCACGATCGTGGCGATGAGGCGGGCGAACCGATCCCCCTGGCTCGCTTCGACCCGAGCCGTCAGGCGCGCGAGAACCTGACCGGATTCGTCGGGCATATCGAGGACTGGCGGCAGCGTCGAGACGAAGCCAGCCTCGGCCAAGTGCGCCTCCACCTGCTGGATGATCGCTTCGGAGCCGGTGAACACCGCCATCCGAGTGGCCGGAGGGAATCCCGCTTCACGTCGATCCGCCAACTCGCGGGCGGCGTACCCAGCGGCGTCCAGCCGCAGCACCGCCTGGACTGCCCGGTCCCGTGCCGGGCCCACGATCAACACCGTGCCCGATCGCTCGCCAGGCGCCACCAGCGCGATCGCGTTCAGCCAGCGCCGTACTGCTTCTTCGCCAGCACGAATGTCGGGCCGCGACAGGAAACTGACCGCGTCGAGGATGACCAGTGCGGCGTAGCCTCCAGCGACCACAGGCTCACACCCCGGGGTGGCGATGACGATCGCGGCTTGGTCGGCGATCCTGTCATGATTCTCGGTCGAGTCGGATCGAATGACCTTGGCCGCAGGAAAAGCCCGAGCCAGCTCGATTTGGGTACGCGCCGATCCCGTCGTGACGGCACGCCATCGCGTCGAGCCACAGGAACAGGCCCACTGATCAGCGGTTCGACCACACAACTGACAAGCCAGCACCGAAGCCTCACGCTCCTCGAAGCACCCGCCACAGACACATCGCATCGGCTCGCCACACTGCGAACACCAAAAGTTACGACGATTGCCCAGCCACGGCACCCACACCAGAACAGGCCCACGAGTCAACCCCTGGGTGATCACGGGGAACACGTCGTGAGGCAGCCGAGTCTGACGCGCCAACGCGTCCTGATCCAAGGCTCGATCTGTCTGGGACGCGATCCTGACACTCGGCGCCAGCCGACGAATCACACTCGATGGATGAGTCACTGGCTGAAGCCAACCGCGCTCGAGCCAGTTCTGCAGATGGGTTGACTGGGAGTTCGCGGCGAAAACCACGCCCACCCGCTCTTGACTGGCACGAAGAGCGACCACGTCGCGCACTGCCGGGTAGGGTGCGTGCGGTTCGGCCAGCGACGCGTCCGCCTCGTCCCACACCGCGATCAGCCCGAGGTCGGGCAGTGGAACGTACGCAGCCGCCCGGGTGCCGACCACGACGCGAGCCTGGCCACGCACCGCGGCCAAGTAAGCGCTGTAACGCGCTTGCGGGCCGGTGTCCGCAGTCAGGGACACCACCAGCCGACGGTCAACCACGTGTCGGACACGATCCAAGACGACCGAACAGTCCTTGGCGTCGGGCACGATCACCAACGCGGCACGCCCTGAGTGAACCGTGTCCGCTACCACAGACGCCAACCCATCAGCCCAATCGCCTGCCTGATCGGCGACCGGGGTGAGCGTCCACAGCGCCCGTGGCGACTGCCCGCCCCTCAGCGCGGCCCGCAAACCAGAGCCTTGGGGATAACCGTCCAGAGCTGACTCGACCAGAATCGCGGGTGTCGGATCCTCAATCACTTGCCCGGAGTGGGCCTCGGCTCGAGCCGACCGCGGCGGTATCGCCAGTCGAGCCACGTCCATGAAGCTGCCCGCACAATGATCAGCCACCGCGCGAATCAACCTCAGTGACTGCGCCGGGGCCACCACCTGTGGCGACACGACTTTAGTCAGCGGCGACACGCTGGGCAGCTGTGTGGTCTGCGAGGTCGCCGCGACCAGCCCTGACAGCAGCCGTCCGTTGAAATGCACCTTGACCCTGACGCCTGGGCGCACCTGATCGCGCCACTGCTCGGGAACCTCATAGTCGAACGGGTGATCCAGATGCGACACCCCAGTGTCGACGTACACCTGGGCGAACAAGGTCATCCGCCTAGCCGCGCACGGCGCGCGCCAGAGCGTCGGCGCGATCCGTCTTCTCCCAGGTCATCACGTCCAGATCGCGTCCAAAATGACCGTAGTTGGTCACCTGGGAGTAGATCGGACGCAACAGGTCCAACGCCTGAATGATCGCGGCCGGCCTCAGATCGAACACCGTCGCGATCGCAGAACAAATCTGCTCGGTCGGCACCACCGCCGTCCCGAAACAGTCCACGTGCAAACTCACCGGGTGAGACCGACCGATCGCGTACGCCACCTGCACTTCGCAACGGCCGGCCAAGCCGGCTGCCACGACGTTCTTGGCCACCCACCGCATGGCGTACGACGCGGACCGGTCCACTTTCGACGGATCTTTGCCTGAGAACGCGCCGCCCCCGTGGCGAGCCATGCCACCGTAGGTGTCGACGATGATCTTGCGCCCGGTCACCCCGGCGTCACCCATCGGACCACCGATGACGAAACTGCCCGTCGGGTTGACGAGAATCTGAGTTCGACCCAAGCCCAATCCAAAGTGCTCGGTCACCGGCGTGATGACCTGGTCGATCAGATCGGTTCGAATCTGCGCCATCGACACGGTTGGATCATGTTGAGTGGACACCACGATGGTCTGAATCCCTTTGGGCGCACCGTCTTCGTACGCGATCGTCACCTGGGTCTTTCCATCAGGACGCAGATAATCGATGATCCCCTGTTTGCGCACCCAGGCCAAGCGCTCGGACAGCCGGTGCGCCATGAAAATCGGCATTGGCATCAAGGCCTCAGTCTCACGACAGGCGTAACCGAACATCAAGCCCTGATCACCGGCGCCTTGATGATCGAGCACGTCGACCGAGCCTTCACGGGCCTCCTCCGCGTCATCGACCCCCTGGGCTATGTCGGGCGACTGATTGCCGATCGCCACCAGAACGCCGCACGAATGCCCGTCGAATCCCAATTCGGATGACGAATACCCGATGTCATTCACCGTGTCGCGAACAATCTGAGCCACATCGGCGTAGCCCTGAGTCGTCACCTCGCCGGCCACCACCACTGCGCCGGTGGTCAACAGAGTCTCAACCGCCACGCGGCTGGATTGATCTTGGGCCAGCAGAGCGTCGAGCACTCGATCAGCGATGGCGTCTGCCATCTTGTCTGGATGGCCCTCGGTGACCGACTCGGAGGTGAACACTGTCTTCACTGTCTTCTCTTCTCTACTGGTTGGCGGCACCCGACCCAGTGCTGCAAGCGAGAACCCACTGTACAACCCGGCTACGACATTGTGCCCGGGACCTCAAACTGACTCGACACGACGAGGCAGCTAAGCGTCGAAATCCTCCAGAAAGCCGCTGATGAAACTGAGGCACAAGTGGCGACGAAACGAACCGCCAAAGCAGCCCGATCCACGCAAACGCGCTCAGACGCCGCGCAGACTCATACGGTGGTGTCAGAGAACGGGTTGGTGAAATCGAAGGCGGACTCCTTCAGAGCCTCTTCGCGGGCAGTGGCCTCGGCCTCCGGATCGATCTCTTGGCATTCCAACAGCCCAGCGTCGATTTCGCGCATCGCGATCGACAGCGGCTTCTCTGTGGAACTGGCGTCGACGAGTGGGCCGATGTTCTCCAGCAGCCCTTCACCAAGTTGCGAATAGTAGGCGTTGATCTGGCGGGCACGTCGTGCGGCGAACAGGACGAGACGATACTTCGAATCCACTTGCGCCAACAGATTGTCGATCGGTGGATTCGTGATGCCTTCTTGTGTTGTCGCCATATGTCACATTCCTTCTCAACTCGCAGCGCTGGTGCCCATCGGGCCCAGACCAATAAAGTTTACCAACTCAGCCACAGCGGACGCCACTTCGCGGTTGACCACCACTCGATCGCACTCGTTTTGGAACTCCAGTTCCTGCTTGGCGACTACCAACCGCCGCTCGATCGCCGTCGCGGATTCTGTGCCGCGGCCACGTAGGCGACGTTCCAACTCATCCCAAGACGGAGGGGCCAAGAACACCGTACGCGCCTGTGGCAGTCGCTGAACGACCTGGCGAGCGCCCTGGACGTCAAGCTCCATGACGACAGCACGGCCCTGGTCGATCTTCTCCAGAACATGAGCCTTGGGAGTGCCGTAACAGTGGTCTTGATAGCGCGCCCACTCCAGCAGCCCGTCCGCATCGACCAACTCATCGAATTGGGTCGGGGTCAAGAAGTAGTAGTGCTGACCCTCGATCTCACCAGGCCGTGGCGATCGGGTCGTGACTGACACCGACAACCACACCTCGGGACACTGAGCGCACAACGACGCCAGTATGGTTCCCTTGCCCACACCGGAGGGACCAACGACAACGGTGGGCGCGAACCTCACCGAAGCTCTGCCTTCAGCCCTTCGATCTGGTGAACACCCAAACCACCCAGTCGGCGGCTCGGGGCGATGGAGTATTTCTCCATCAAAGCCTCAGTCTTCTTGACACCGATCCGCGGAACCGCTTTCAGGAAATCCCTGACCGGAATCATCTTCAACTGGGGATCGGCGATGGCCGCAGCCAGGGCATCCACCGGGCTCATAGCACCGGTGCGCACCTGATTCTTCAAATCGGCTCGTGCCCGACGGGTGACGACCGCTTTGGCGCGCGCTGCAGCCAATTCCCCATCTGTCAGCGTTGGAATCGGCATCTCTTCTCCTTCACTTCGAAGCAAACCGTGATCATTTTATCATCGTGTATCACTGGACGCCCAGTAGTCAAACTCTGCGCTCAGTGCGACACGCCCTCCTCTTCTTCATTCACCACTGTGTTCTTCGGCACCACCGTAATACCACTGGGTGAGACGAAGAACCCCCTCGCACGATCGTGGTCGTGGTTCACCCCGATCTCAACTCTGGACGCGACGCGTACGTTCTTGTCCAGAATGGCTCTGCGGATGACCGCCCCCTCGCCGATATGACACCCTGAAAGCAAGATAGCCTCCTCCACCTTGCTCCACTTGTGAATCATGCAGTCGGGACTCAGAACCGAGCGGTCGACATCGCCGCCCGAAATGATACACCCAGCTGAGACGATGGAATCCTCAGCCGTCCCACGCAACACAAACTTCGCGCCGGGCGACTGGGCCTGGTTCGTCCAAATCGGCCACTTCCGGTTGTAAAGGTTGAACTCCGGATTGACGCTCACCAGGTCCATATGCGCCTCGTGGTAGGCGTCGATGGTGCCGACGTCTCGCCAGTAGCTGCGATCCTTCTCGGTCGCGCCGGGCATCTCGTTGCGGGTGAAGTCGTACACCCCAGCCAAGCCGTTGGCGACGAAGCTCGGAATGATGTTGCCGCCCATGTCGTGGCGCGAACTGTCATCTTGAGCGTCGAGGACCAGAGCCTCGACGAAGTCCTTGGTCGTGAATATGTAGTTGCCCATCGAGGCGTAGCATTCCTCGGGAGAGTCGAGCAGTCCCGGTGGATCGGCCGGTTTCTCCAAAAAGCGGGCGATCTTCGCGTCAGCCGTGGCGTCGATGATGCCGAATTGATTGCCCTGCCACCGAGGGACCCGGATCCCAGCCACCGTCACCGGCAAACCCGACTCGATATGGGCGTCCAACATCTGCTCGACATCCATTCGGTAAATGTTGTCGGCGCCAAACACGACCACGTAATCCGGATTCTCATCCGAGATGAGATTCATCGACTGGTAGATCGCGTCAGCGCTGCCTTGGAACCACTGCTTGCCAGTGCGCTGCTGAGCCGGGACCGTGGTCACGTACTGGTTCAGCATGGTGGACATGCGCCAGGTCAGCGAGATGTGTCGGTCCAAGGAATGAGACTTGTACTGCGTCAGAACAGCGATCCGTCGCATCCCGGAATTCACCAGGTTGCTCATCACGAAGTCGATCAGCCGGTACGTCCCCCCGAACGGCACAGCCGGTTTGGCACGATCTGCGGTCAGAGGCATGAGTCGTTTGCCTTCGCCCCCGGCAAGAACAATGGAAAGAACATTGGGTCGGACTGCCATGGCCCTTACACTAAGTCCTTTTTCAAGTCATGACAAGCCCCTTCACGGATGTTGTCAAAAAAAGGTCACGTTGTGGGATCAGGGGTACCCAAAAACCCCAAGATGTGGCACGATTCGACTATGCGAGTATCAATTCTCACCCGTGAATACCCCCCGTACATCTATGGCGGCGCCGGGGTTCACGTCGGCCAACTCGTGGAGCATTTGAAGCCGCGCTGCGAACTGGTGGACGTGCAGTGCATGGGCGAGCCGAGACCCGGGGCGACCGCGCACCCGGAGACATTCCCCGACGGCGCCAACGCCGCCTTGCGTGTGATGGGCACCGATGTGGCCATGGCGGCCGCTGTGCCCGAGGTCGACGTCGTCCACTCCCACACGTGGTACGCCAATCTGGCTGGACTGTTGGCCGGAAAGATGGGCAATGTCCCCCATGTCGTGACCTCCCACTCGCTCGAACCACATCGTCCATGGAAGGCCGAGCAACTGCAGGGTGGATACCGTGTGTCGAGTTGGGCTGAGAAGACGGCTTTCCTCGACGCCACAGCAGTCATCGCCGTCTCCGACGGCATGCGCCACGATGTCCTGGCGTCGTACACCGATCTCGATCCTGACAAGGTCTTCGTCGTACGCAACGGGATCGACACCAACGACTTCTACCCCGACGACGACACAGCCAAGCTGACGCAGTTGGGCATCGATCTTAAACGGCCCCTGGTGGTCTTCGTCGGACGCATCACCCGTCAGAAGGGGCTGGTCCATCTGGTGCGGGCCGCCCAGCATTTCGACGAGTCGACCCAATTGCTTCTGCTTGCTGGAGCGCCAGACACCCCTGAGATCGAGCAGGAGTTCACCGAAGCCTTCTCCGCGCTGAAGGCCGCTCGCAGCTCGGTCACCTGGGTGGTCGACATGGTGCCGCGGGTGGATCTTCGACGGATCTTGACCCATGCCACGGTCTTCGCCTGCCCATCGATTTACGAACCCCTTGGAATCGTCAACCTGGAGGCGATGGCCTGCCAGACCGCAGTCGTCGCCTCGGATGTCGGCGGCATTCCAGAAGTGGTCGTCGATGGGGTCACCGGCCGACTGGTCCACTACGATCCTGATCAAGCCGATGATCCAGCGGTGGTGCGTCAGTTCGAGCAGGAGTTCGCCGAGGCGGTCAACTCGCTGACACGAGATCCAGCGACCGCAGCCGCGTACGGCAAAGCTGGCCGACAACGGTGCATCGACGAATTCTCGTGGGACACCATCGCTGATCAGACGATCAAGGTGTATCGCCAAGCGATCGAGACCTTCTCACCACGGTGAGCCAGGCCGCGCGAGGTCAAGACTGAGGAATCTCCACCAGGACGGACTCACTGTCCGACGACGGGCTTGAGAGCCTCGTACAATCCCGTGGCTTCCTCGACGTTCATCTCCACGACCAAGCGTCCGCCGCCATCGACGGGGAATCGCAGGAGAATGCCTCGACCTTCCTTCGTGACCTCAATCGGTCCGTCACCCGTGCGAGGTTTCATCGCTGCCATCGTGGTTCCTTTTCTCACTCAATTGACCGTTCTCCATTATTCCAGATTCAGACCGGTTGTTGCGAAGTTGGTTTTCGATCCGTTCCAAGACCTCGTCCACCTGATCCATCGCGTACCCTTGGGGCACCACATCGAAGCGCAACTGCGCGATGTCTTCGGCCAACAACGGTGAGGCTGTGAGCCTCAGCTTTGTGGAGGGCCGAAGCCGCCAACCGCCGAACTGCCCCAACCGCCCAGTGGCGGCCACGACAGCCAGGCCGATCACAGCCACCGCTATCAACGTAATGAACCATTCCATAGTGTCAGCCTATCCTTGATTTGTGACATCCCCGACATGTCGGGTCACGATGTCCACAGCTTCGTCAATGTCGTCGGTCACCGGGATGGTGTCGACGTCGGCCGCCGCGATGAAGTGGCGATGCTCGACGGAGTCCCGAAGCCACGTCAACAGTCCGGCCCAGTAATCCGTTCCGAACAACACGATCGGGAACCGAGTGACCTTGCCCGTCTGAGCAAGGACCAAAGCCTCGAACAGTTCGTCGAAAGTCCCAAACCCTCCCGGCATGACCACGAAACCTTGGGAGTACTTCAAGAACATCGTCTTGCGCGCGAAGAAGTAACGAAACTGAATCCCCAACGTCAGATACTCGTTCAAAGACTGTTCGAAGGGTAACTCGATGCCCAAACCGATCGAGGTTCCCCCTGCCTCGAAAGCGCCTTTGTTGGCCGCCTCCATGACCCCAGGGCCGCCGCCGGTGATGACGGTGAAACCTTTGGCCGCCAGCCCCTGGCCGATGTGGTACGCCGAGCGATAATCCGGATCGGTGACCGTGGTTCGAGCCGAACCGAAGACCGACACTGCGGGCCCGAGCCCGGCCAAGTTCTCGAAGCCTTCGACGAACTCCGATTGAATCCGCATCGCCCGCCACGGGTCCTGGCTGCGCCAGTCGCCACCGGAGGTGTCCAACAGTCGTTGATCGGCCGTGGTGGTCTCGCCCGCCCGACTACGACGTATGACCCCGCTCTGCGCCCGGGTGAGGTAATCCTTGCTCATGGAACAAGTCTACGCGGACCAGTGGCCCCACCACGGACCGACCGGAACACTGGCCACCGACCCAGCGAGCGTGAAACCGACTCACACTGCGCCGATCAGCCAGCCGCGCAGCGCGTCCCGGCAACCCAACACCTCGTCGATCAGGACGTTCTCGTCGACCGTGTGGGCCAAATTGGGGTCGCCCGGTCCCCAGTTGATCCCGGGGATCGACTGGGCGGCGAATCGGGCGACATCGGTCCAACCGTACTTCGGGGCGACTTCGACGCCCACAGCCCGGACCAAACTGGCCACCGCCGGTTGACTCAGCCCCGGACGGGCCCCCGCGGCGGCGTCGACGATCTCCAGTTCGTAACCGGCGAAGGCCTCCCGTACGATCGCTGTGGCCTCCTCGACACTCTTGTCGGGCGCGAAACGGTAGTTGACCAGCATCTGGCAACGGTCGGGAATGACATTGCCCGCCACTCCCCCACTGATGCCGACGGCGTTGAGACCTTCGCGATAGGCCAGACCGTCGACCATGACGGTGTGCGACTCGTAGCGGCGCAGAACCGCCAGCGCGTCAGCCATGTCATGGATCGCGTCGTGGCCGAGCCAAGAGCGCGCTGAATGCGCCGCGACACCGTAGGTACGAATCTCAGCGCGCAACGTGCCTTGACATCCGCCTTCCAGTCGGCCACCTGTGGGTTCCATCAAGATCGCCAGGTCACCGGCGATCAGATCGGGGCGAGCAGCCACGAGATGTCCCAGGCCATTGCGGGTCGCCTCGACCTCTTCACAGTCGTAGAAAACCCAGGTGATGTCCCTCGCCGCGTTGGCGAGCGTCGCCGCCAGGTTGACCTGGATCGCGACCCCGGCCTTCATGTCGACCGCACCGCGCCCGTACACCGCAGGACGGCCATCACGCAAACCGCGACGACTAGGCAGATTGTCCATCACTGGCACCGTGTCGAGATGCCCGGCGATGACCACGCGTTCAGGACGACCCCAGGATGTCCGAGCGACGATCACGTTGCCCAGTCGTGTCACCTGCAGATGGTCGTACGATCCCAAGGTGGCCTGGACCAGATCGGCCAGGTGGCGTTCATCGCCGCTGACCGACTCGATGTCCAGAATCTGCGGCAACAGCCGCTCAACGTCATCCACGTGTTCGAGCATTCCCACAGACTAGCCGAATGCTGCGAGGAACTCGCGTGGAGCGTCGTGCCGCAACGGAGTCGACCGCTCAGTTGGGCGCACACAGCACGATCGACCCATCGCGTGCGACCACACGCACCGCCTCGGCGACGAGCCACATCAGATCGATCGCGCTGACGGATGCCAGGGGGTGATGGCCAGACGATCGATCTGGTGAGAACCGCCCGGGGGTGTCTTGGGGGTCAGCCCCCAACCGTGACCGATCCGACGCGCGGGAGCGCGACGGCCTCCTGAGGGCAGGAACCAGGTCCAGTAGGCTGAATATCATGAATATGCGTACGGCCACTGCCGTCGGGATCGCCACGGTCCACCGCACCGACGGCGTTCTCGACTGCTGGTTCCCCCACCCCCGCTTGGGCTCGACCACTGACACCACGCTTGAGACCCCTGGACCCCGACCGACTGACGTCGTACGCTCCGTGAGCCGTGAGACTCGTCATGTGAGCATCGATCTGGATCGCCCGCCGGCCGACGTGGCTGACGCGTACCTGCGGCTGCATCTGCTGTCCCACCGACTGTGCCCGCCGCGATCCATCAACCTCGACGGCATCTTCGCCGTGCTGCCCACCGTCGTGTGGACCACCGTCGGCCCCTGTTCCACCCACGGATTCGAGGCGGTTCGAGCCGAACTCCAGCACATGAGCATGGTCAGCGTGACCTCGGTGGACAAGTTCCCCCGCATGGTCGATTACGTCATTCCTGAAGGGGTCAGAATCGCCGACGCCGACCGTGTTCGGTTGGGCGCGCATCTAGCCAGCGGCACGACCGTGATGCATGAAGGCTTCGTCAACTTCAACGCTGGCACCTTGGGCGCCTCGATGATCGAGGGGCGAGTCTCCGCCGGTGTGATCATCGGCGACGGATCCGACGTCGGCGGCGGCGCGTCGGTCATGGGCACGTTGTCCGGCGGCGGTCGCGAGCAGATCAGCGTTGGACGACGCTGCCTACTGGGCGCTGAATCCGGGATCGGCATCAGCCTAGGCGACGATTGCGTCGTCGAAGCCGGGCTCTATGTCACCTCCGGCACCAAGATCACCTTGCCCGACGGGTCGATCGTCAAAGCGGCCACTCTGTCAGGCCAGTCCGGTTGGCTGTATCTTCGCGACTCGGTCAGCGGGCGCGTACGGGCGGCGCGTCGTACCAACTCAACGGTCGAACTCAACCCTGAACTGCATCGGAACTGACGTGGGAGCCTCACGTGAACGTCACGTCTTCCGTGGAATCGGCATCGCCATCCTCGCCGTCGCCGTGATGATCGGGGTGGTCTACTGGGCGGGCAAGATCTTGCGACCCGCCCCCACACCACCGTCCCAACTGTGCTGGGCGCAGGTCGGTGGCGACTCGACCTATCTCGAACCCGACCAAGCTCGCAACGCCTCGATCATCGCGGCCGTCGCTGCCCAGCGCGACCTTGTGGCCCGCGCCACGACCATCGGGTTGGCCACCGCCATCCAGGAATCGGGACTGCGCGCCCTTGACTACGGTGACCGCGACTCGCTCGGCCTGTTCCAGCAGCGTCCCTCGATGGGATGGGGAACGGCCGAAGAAGTCCAGGATCCGTACTATTCCTCTGGCAAGTTTTTCGAGGTCATGGAAACCGTCGACGGCTGGCAGACGGCCGACATCGGCGATGTCGCCCAGGAGGTCCAACGCAGCGGCTTTCCTGACGCCTACGACGACCATGTCGACGAGGCTCGTCTGCTCGCCTCAGCCCTGAGCGGACAAACCCCCCAGGCCTGGTCCTGCGTGGTCCGCGACCTCGCCGCACCCGATCCTGACCGTCTCGCGACCGCGCTGACACAGGGGTACGGCGCTCGGCTGGAGGTCCAGACCGTACCGGCAGGTGAATCGACCAGCGCTCAGCTGAAACTGTCGGCTCCGAGCGACGCCATCGCATGGTCGGCCGCCGCGTTCGCGCAAAGCTGGGCCACGATCACCGGCGTCGCCTCGGTCAGCGTTGGGTCGCATCAGTGGACGGCGGCTGCCGACAAGCTGCCCCAATGGACCACCGACTCGACCAACGCCCAACCGACCACCGCGGTGACAGTGACATTCCGTACGTCGTGATCCTTGGCGTACGATCCGCCGACATCGACCGCCTGGTCGACGCAATTGGCTTCCGTGAGCACTAGCCCGTAGAATCGTGGGGTTGGTCGCTCCACATCGGGGCGTAGCGTAGTGGCTAGCGCGCCTGCTTTGGGAGCAGGAGACCGGAGGTTCGAGTCCTCTCGCCCCGACCACGCGAACGTAGCTCAATGGTAGAGCCCCAGCCTTCCAAGCTGGTCATGCGGGTTCGATTCCCGTCGTTCGCTCCATCGGGGCACGGCCCTGTGGGCTGGACCGTAGACTAGATCGCCCGTCCTGGGCGTCGCTGGCGGACGTCGATGCGCGGGTGTTTTCGGAACAGACTCGACCGTCGCAGTCGGTGCGGAGCTTGATCAATCGCCGTCGAGGATCACCGATCGTACGGGCGTCCTCAATCCGTTGGTGTTCAGGCTTGACCGCGTTCATTCGGTACGTCTGAGCGATTCAAGCGATCATGCCGACAGACCGCGCCCGATGGGCACGGCTTCAATGCCTGCCCGGAAACGAACGAAACCGATGACGTCAATACACGTCACCGGTCACAGTTCGCTCTACATCGCACTGGGCTTCCACCCAGTCCGAGTTCATCGGGTTTCGCGATGAACCTGATGCTTGTGGCAGCGCGGGCAGTACTTGCTCAGCTCAAGCCGATCAGGGTCGTTGCGACGATTCTTCTTGGTGATGTAGTTGCGCTCTTTGCACTGGGTGCACGCCATGGTGATCTTGGGACGAACATCGCCCGTCTTCTTCGCCATCGTCTTACTCCGATCCTTCAGATTCGTTCGGTAGCGGGAGCGGGACTTGAACCCGCGACCTAGCGATTATGAGCCGCTCGCTCTGACCGACTGAGCTATCCCGCCACTGTCTGATGTGGCGGACCACTCAGACACCGAGCCCCCATGCAGAATCGAACTGCAGACCTTCTCCTTACCATGGAGACGCTCTACCGACTGAGCTATAGGGGCAAGCGCATCAACGATACACGAGAGAACCCCGGTTCATCAACTGCACAAAGATGCTCACCGCGAGGCGGGCCGGATGAGAATCCGACCGCCCCGCGACTCGCTTGCGTGGCGGGTGAAGGATTCGAACCTCCGTAGGCTCACGCCGACAGATTTACAGTCTGCTCCCATTGGCCGCTCGGGCAACCCGCCAAGGCTTTCCAGCGCGGTCAACCTTAGCATCTACGACGCCGCACAGTCCACACGGGCGCGGTCGAGCGCCACACTACTTGTCTGCGCTCCAATGACATCGCCTTATCGCAAAAGACTCAGCACGAAATCGCGCATCTCAGTATTCGGACGCCAAGTTGCATCTCACATCGTGGATGGTGTGAAGTCTACTTGGGAAGTTCGCTACAAGCGCACGGAACCGGCAACGGCGCCGCTGAAGTATTGTTCAACAGGAAGGACAACGATGGCAGCGCCGGCACTGGTCATGTTGACCCATGGCAGCACCGATCCCAGTGTGACCGAAGTGAGTCACCACCTACGCTACGGCCTGCAGACGATACGTCCAGCCCTCGAAGTCAACGCCGCGTTCATCGACCACTGCCCACCGAGTGGACCCCAAGTCGTCAGCCATCTGGTCGGACGGGGCATCGAAGAGATCGTCTTCGTCCCGTTACAGTTGTCAGCGGTGACTGATCACGATCCCGCCATCGACACCGTGGTCGAACGAGTGCGAGCCACTCATCCTTCCGTACGGCTGGCGGTGGCCCGACCGCTCGGACCAGAAGCCTGCCTTCTCAAGCCGCTCGATGAGCGCTTGCGCACCGCCTTGGGAACGGCCCATGCCACCGAGATCGATGGGTTGATCTTGGCAGCCGAAGGCCCCTCGGACATCCGCGGCCAATCGATGCTGGCCCGAAGAGCTCGCCAATGGGGCGCCCATCACAAGCTGCCCTGCGTCTTGGCCATGCCCGACGGATCCTCGCCCAACGTGGTCGCCGCCATTGAGTCACTCAACGCCCAAGGCCGCCGTCATGTCGCGGTCGGATCGTTCTGCCTGGCCCCAGACCAGGAATTCGACGCTCAGGCCCGCCTGGCGCTTCGCCACGGCGCGATCGCGGTCAGCGCGCCCATCGGGGTCGACGACGCCGTGCTCGACCTGATTCTGGCGCGGTACGCCTTCGCAGCGATGGATCTGCTCGACGACGAAGACGACCTTCCGGCCGACATCGAACCCGACTCAGCCACCGCCTGAGCCAACTGCCGTCAGGTCACGGTGTGACCGACGGCAGTGAGGTTTCAACCCCGGCGACCTGTTCGGCAACGATGAACTCAGGCTTCGGCCACACTGGGTCCATCTGGCGCAGGTGTTCCAAGATCAGGGACGCGATCGCCCAGTTTCGATACCACTTACGATCGGCGGGTATCACGTACCACGGCGCGTCTTCAGTGTTGCATCGATTGAGCATGTCTTCGTACGCCGCCATGTAATCCGCCCACTTGCGGCGTACAACGACATCTCCTGGGGAGTACTTCCAGTACTTCGTCGGATCAGACAGCCGCTCCAACAGACGGCGTTTCTGCTCGTCGGGACTGATGTTCAAGAAACACTTCACCACAGTCGTGCCCTGGGCGACCACCTCAGACTCGAAACGGTTGATCGCCTCATAGCGCTTCGACCACACCGACTCCTCCACCAAAGAATCGACACGGGCCACCAGAACGTCTTCGTACTGCGACCGGTCAAAGATGCCGATCATCCCAGGTGTGGGCAGATGCCGGCGGATGCGCCACAGGAACGAGTGAGACAACTCTTCGTTTGTCGGTTGTTTGAAGGCGTGGAGCATCAAACCCTGCGGATCGACCAGGCCGAACACATGACGGACGACCCCCGACTTGCCCGAGGTGTCCATACCTTGCAGGATCACCAGGATCGAGCGGCGCGGCAGATCCTCATCGCGGCTTTGAGCGTAAAGCCGCTCTTGCCAGTCAGACAGGGTCGGACCCAGGATCGCAGTCAGCTTGGCGGCGTCCTTTTTCGACTTGCCCGGATAGCCCGGGGTGGCGCTGGGATCCAGATCGGCGATCTTGACCGCGCTGGGCGCTCGCAAAGCGGCGCGAAGATCAACCGTGGGACGGGCACGAAGAGGCACCGCCACCGGTTGATGATCCGCGACGACGCTAGCGCCAGCCCCGCCTTTCTTGTTATGACCTGAAGAGTGTTTTTTGCTCATGACGCCATTGTGCCACGTCGAGCGCGCGATGGAATCACGCCCAGCGCTGAGCCTCGCCACGGCCAGCCTTGAGCCTGACCGGCGTGCCGCGACCTGGCCCAACAACCCGCCAGCTAGTCTGAGTCTGTGAGTCACGCGCAACAGATTGGAGTCCTACCCCTCTCCTTCGCCACTGCGGTCCATGATCTCACCTCGTTCCCGTGGCATCCACAGATTCGCATCACCGAACTCGAACCCCCCGCCCACATCGCGCCGTACTCCGCGGCCGTCGACGCCGACATCATCACCAACGACGAAGAGATCGGCAGCGGACGGCTCATCCTGCTTTACGACCCGATGGGCAACGAATCCTGGCAGGGCGACTTCCGCTGCGTCACCTTCGCTCAAGCCGAAGTCACCGCTGACATGGTCCACGATCCTTTCCTGGCGTACGTCGGCTGGTCATGGCTGACCGACGCGCTGAGCGCCCGTGGCGCGATTCACACCGGCGAATCGGGCACCATCACCACCACGGCCTCCACCCCGTTCGGCGCGAAGCAGCACGAAGGACAACAGTCCCAGATCGAGATCCGCGCCTCCTGGACCCCGTTGATCGATGACAATCACCAGTTGACCGAGCATCTGTTCGCTTGGCAAGACCTGCTCCGACAGGTCGGCGGGCTGCCCCCTGCCGACGACACGGTCATCCCCTTGACATCACGGATCGCGGCGCGCCGATGAGCGACGACACCGCGTCAGAACCCGTCCAATTCGTCCCTGCGGTTCCCGACCTGATCGTCGACGACACCCAGTTAGCCGTCGTCAGCCGCCAGTTGTCCAACGATGACGGCCCGATCGGGTTCGACACCGAGCGAGCCTCCGGCTTCCGCTACTGGCAGAACGCCTACCTGATCCAGTTGAAAACCGCCGCCACCGGGGTGCAGTTGATCGATCCAGTCAACCTCAGCACCCATGGTCTGGCCGAGTTGGATCAGGCCATCGCAGGCAAACAGTGGATTCTTCATGCCGCCAGCCAAGACCTCCCATCGCTGCGCCAGGCCGGACTGAACCCGACCCGCCTGTTCGACACCGAGTTGGCGGCCCGCCTGCTCGGGTACGACCATGTCGGCCTCGGGCCGCTGATCGAGCAGGTGCTGGGCGTCTGGTTGGCCAAAGACCACGCCAACTCTGACTGGTCGGTCCGTCCGCTGCCACAGTCTTGGCTGTCTTACGCCGCTGGTGACGTTGAGTTTCTGATCGAACTGGCTGATCGTCTCCAAAAGCAGCTCGACGACCAGAACAAGAGTCAGTGGGCCAAAGAAGAGTTCGAGCACATCCTCACCAGTCCTGCCCCACCGCCAAAAGTCGATCCCTGGCGCTCCACCAAAGATCTGCACGCCGTACGAACACGCCGCGGCTTGGCGCTGGTGCGTCAACTGTGGCAGGCCCGCGAAGATCTGGCCAAAGACCAGGATCTCTCCCCGCATCGGATCGTCAATGATCGAGCGATCACCGCTGTGGCAGCGCATATCGGCGACAACGGCCTCGGCGGCGCCAAAGCCACCGTCGCCCGCACCAGCTGGGCCCACCATGTTCCCCGGCAGGCCAGTCAGGTGTTTGTCGACGCTGTCGACGCCGTCGCGGCGATGCCTGAAGACGAGTTGCCCGTGTCACGTCCGCCACGTCGCGAGGTTCCCGCGCCTGGATTGTGGCCGCGCAAAAGACCCGAAGCCGCTGAGCGCTGGGACGCGGCCCGCCCGGCGATCAAAGACCTAGCCGAACAGTTGAGACTGCCGGTCGAGAACCTTATCTCGCCCAGGCCGCTGCGAGCCCTGCTGTGGTCGACGAGTAGCGCAGACCCAGCCGTCATCGACCAGCGCTTGGCCGAGTTGGACGTACGACCGTGGCAGCGCGAGTTGGTTGTGCCCGTCATTGCTGCCGCCATCGTCGACCTGTCCGACTAAGGGGTCCTACCGCCAGGCGGCTCTACGAGGTTCCCGCCCGGTCGTCGCGACAGTGGTGTGCCGTGGTGCGAGGCATCGAGAAGTCCTGCCGAGCACCTGCGCCGGGTGCGTCAGCGCGGTTCCGTGTCGGCCGCCAGGACCTTCTCCACGATGGCTTCACTGGTCAGACCCAATTGGGCCAAAATCGCTGTGCGTGAGCCCTGCGGCACGAACGCGTCCGGCACGCCACAGCGAATCATCGCCGCGTCCGACCCAACGTCCCCCAACCGTGCCTGCAGCTTCTGCCCCAGACCACCGACCTCGATGCCATCCTCAACGCTGACCACGATCGATGACTGCCGGGCCAGATCGATCAGCGCGTCAGAGATCGGCCAGACCCACACAGGGTCCACCGCTTGAGTCGGCACACCACGGCGGTTGAGCTCCACAGCAGCATCATGGGCCACCTGTGCCATCGGGCCGTACCCGATCACCGTCACCCGGGCGTCATCCGCCTCAACCAGCAGGTCGAGGCCATCACGTCGACTACGGGCGGGCAGCGACGCGGGCAGCGCCCCTTTGGGAAAACGCACGACCGTGGGATGATCCAGATCGGCCGTGGCCTCAGCCAGTGTCGTACGCAACCGTTGTTCGTCACGCGGCGCGGCCACGCGGATGCCCGGCACACAACTGAAGACTGCCAGATCCCACACCCCATGATGACTGGGACCGTCGGGGCCGGTGATCCCGGCCCGATCCAAGACGAAGGTGACCGGCAGCCGGTGCAGACCCACATCCATCAGCACCTGATCGAAGCCACGGTTGAGAAAAGTGGCATAGACAGCCACCACCGGATGCAGGCCAGCGATCGCCATCCCCGCCGCGCTCGCGACCGCATGCTGCTCGGCGATCCCGACATCGAAAACCCGTTCGGGCCACCGCTTAGCCATCGGCCCCAATCCCACTGGGTTGACCATCGCCGCGCTGATCGCGACCAGACGGTCGTCCTGGGTGGCGAGCTGAAGAATCTCGTGGGCGAAAACTCCCGTCCACGTCGCGCCCTCCACCTTGCCCAGAGCCTTGCCCGTAATCGGATCGAACTGGCCGACAGCATGAAAGTGATCCTCGTCGTCCTGCTCGGCAGCAGTGAAACCATGGCCCTTCTGAGTCAGGCAGTGCACGATCACTGGGCCTTCGTACCCTTTGGCCTGCGCCAGCGCCTTCTCCACCGCGGCGCGATCATGACCGGCCACAGGCCCGATGTACTTCAGGCCAAGATCGGAGAACAATCCTTGAGGGGCCAGGATGTCCTTCAACCCAGCTTTCAGACCATGCAGGAGGTCATACGCCCCACGACCGACCAACGGCGTGTTCTGAACCACGGCTTTGACGATGTCGAGCGTCGGATCGTATCGCCTGTCCGTACGAATGCCGGAAAGCTGAGCCGCTAAACCGCCGACCGTCGGAGTGTACGACCGCCCGTTGTCGTTGACGATGATCACCATGCGCAGATCCTTCTGCACTGCGATGTTGTTCAACGCCTCCCAGGCCATGCCTCCGGTCAGCGCTCCATCGCCGACCACGACCACCACATGATGGGGGTTGCCGCTCAGACGGAACGCCTCGGCCACGCCCGTGGCCCACGACAGCGCCGACGAGGCATGAGAATGCTCCAACCAATCATGCTCAGACTCGGCCCGACTCGGATAACCCGACAGACCGCCCGGTTGACGCAACGTGTCAAAACCGGCCTGTCGTCCGGTCAGCATTTTGTGGACGTAACTGATATGTCCAGTGTCGAACAGCACCGGGTCTTCCGGGGAGTGAAACACCCGATGCACGGCCAACGTCAACTCCACGACCCCCAAGTTCGGCCCCAGATGGCCCCCAGTGGCTGACACTTTCTCGATCAGAAACTGTCGGATCTGCTCAGCCAAGTCATCCAGGTCCGCCTCGCTCAGGTTGACCAACTCCCCAGGGCGAGTCAGATCCGAAAGCAAAACCATCCCCTCAGTCTAGATGAGTCACGCACGCGCGCGCAGTCGAAGCTATGAGCACGACATCATGCGACTAGACCACGCCGAGCCACAGCGCTGGCGAAGACTCACGACCGGGAACGCCTCAGACTGGTGGGAGGCGAGCAGGCGAGGACTCCCTGGGATCACCTCAGACTGGTGGGTGATGAACAGTCCAAGACTCACGACACGGTCGTGACGATCAGCCACACGAGAAACTGAACAACCACCACGATCCAGCCGGTCTGAACCAGATGGGTTCGCGCTGGCGACCAGTCCCGATCGGGTCGACGAAAAGCGATGGCGGCGCCCAACCCGGGGACCACCAGCGCCAACCAGACCAGATCCACCATGTCAGTGGCCATGACCACTTGAGCCACCACCAGGATCAGCGCCGTACACCAGCCGGCCCACTGCCAACCCAGACGCCAGAACCGGCCAAGCAAAAACAGCAGGACGATCGCGGCGATGGAACCAGCCAGGAGATTCACCGCGAGCATGCACAATCCGACGGTGTCGGCCGCGCACAACGGGGTCGCCCCCACCACGCCTGACGTGATGATCGCGATCAGGCCAGACCCTGCCAGGTCGATCAGCGCCGCCAGATAGGCGTACGCGAAACGCGCCAAGCCCCACGGTTCATCGACCGGGCGAAGGCTCATTCCGCTCCCGCCAACACTCGGGCCTGGAACGGTAGAATCCCACCTTCGCGCAGGTAGCGCTCTTCCGTGGGGGTGTCGACGCGCACCACTGCTTGGTGAGCCACGCCATCGACCATCACCTGAACCTGATGGGGCAAGTGCTGGCCTGTCAGTCCGGTGATGGTGATGACCTCCGACCCGGTCAATCCCCAGGTCTTGGCCGACTCCCCTGGCAGGAACTGCAGCGGGACGATTCCCATACCCACCAGATTCGATCGATGGATCCGCTCGAAACTGACGGCGATGACCGCCCGAACGCCCAATAGTGCCGCGCCTTTGGCCGCCCAGTCACGACTGGATCCTGAGCCGTATTCCGCACCGGCGACCACGACCAACGGCGTCCCCGCCGTAGCGTACGATTGGGCCGCGTCGAACACCGGCACCACGGGGGCCTCCGGTTCGGTGAAGTCCTTGGTGAACCCGCCCTCGACTCCGTCGAGCATGAGATTGCGCAGACGGATGTTGGCGAAAGTGCCACGAACCATCACCTCATGGTTGCCGCGCCTCGAACCATAGGAGTTGAAGTCACGGGCGGCCACCTTGTGGTCGGCGAGATAACGTCCGGCTGGAGAATCCGGCTTGATCGAGCCGGCGGGCGAGATGTGGTCGGTCGTGACTGAATCGCCGAGCAGGAGAAGAATCCGCGCCTGGTCGATGTCGCGCAACGGCGCAGCTCGCCGACTGAGCTGATCGAAGTACGGCGCGCGCCGAATGTAGGTCGACTCGGGCCAGGCGTACTGACTGGTCGCCCCGGCGTCCAATTCGGCCCAGCGCTGACTGCCGGTGAAGACCTCGGCGTAGCGCTGGCGGTACATGTCGGTGGTGACAGCCTGTGCCATGACGGCGGCGACCTGCTCGTCGCTCGGCCACAGGTCAGCCAAAAGGACGTCACGTCCCTGCGCGTCAACGCCGAGCGGATCGGTGGTCAGATCGACATCCATCGTGCCAGCCAAGGCGTACGCGACGACCAGCGGCGGGCTGGCCAGGTAGTTGAGCCTCACATCAGGGCTGATCCGTCCTTCGAAGTTGCGGTTGCCGCTCAGAACGGCGGTGGCGACTAGCCCCTGATCGACCCCGGCTTTGACCGCAGGAACCACGGGGCCGGAGTTGCCGATGCAGGTCACGCAGCCATAGCCGACCAGATAGAACCCCAACGCGTCGAGGTACGAGGTCAGTCCAGCCCGATTCAGATAGTCGGTCACAACTTGGGACCCGGGAGACAGTGTCGTTTTTACCCAAGGCTTGACGCTCAGACCGAGCTCGACGGCTTTCTTCGCCACCAGCCCAGCGGCCACCATCACGGCGGGGTTGGACGTGTTGGTGCAACTAGTGATGGCCGCGATCGCCACCAACCCCGACGACAGATCACCCAATTCGGTGGGAACCCTGTCCTGGGCCGAATCGATCTGACTCAACGCGTCATGCAGGGAAGACTTGGCTTGTGACAAGTCAATTCGATCCTGAGGACGCTTCGGTCCGGCGATTGCTGGGCGTACTTCGGATAGATCGAACTGGATCGTGGCCGAATACTGCGCCTGTCGAGCCCCCCACATGCCTTGAGCCTTGGCGTACGCCTCGACCAGCTCGACTTGGGCCGGATCGCGGCCAGTCATCGTCAAGTAGGCCGTGGTGGCCTCATCGATCGGGAACAGACAGGCGGTCGAGCCGTACTCGGGACTCATGTTCGCGATCGTTGCCCGCGTCTCCACCGGCAAGCCGTCCACAGCGTGGCCGAAGAATTCGACGAACTTCCCGACGACGCCATGGCTGCGCAAACGCTGCGCGATCGCCAAGACCAGATCGGTCGACGTCACCCCGGGGGCCAACCGGCCGATCAGCTCGACGCCGACCACGACCGGCACGGTCATCGAGATCGGCTGGCCCAGCATGGCGGCCTCGGCCTCGATGCCGCCCACTCCCCAGCCCAGCACACCCAATCCGTTGATCATCGTGGTGTGAGAGTCAGTGCCCACACAGGTGTCGGGATACACCAAGTCCTGATCGGTCATGACCACTCGGGCCAGATGTTCGATGTTGACTTGATGGACGATGCCGGTGTCGGGCGGGACCACGGCGAAGTTTCGAAACGCCTGCTGTCCCCACTTCAAGAAGCGATACCGCTCCTCGTTGCGAGCGAATTCCAGGTCGACGTTAGTCGCGAACGCTGTCGGCGAACCGAAGGCGTCCGCGATCACCGAGTGGTCGATGACCAGTTCGGTCGGCACCCTGGGGTTGACCAGTTCGGGGTCGCCACCCAGATCTCGTACGGCTTCGCGCATCACGGCCAAGTCGACCAGACAGGGCACCCCGGTGAAGTCCTGCATCACGACGCGCGCTGGCCGGTATTCGATCTCCTGGTCGCTGCTCCCGGTCGGAGACCACTGCTCCAAGGCCCGAATCTGAACCGGGTCGGCCCCGTTGCGCAGAAGGTTCTCCGCCACGATCGCCACGGTCAACGGCAGATGCTGTGTTGTCTGTTTGACGTTGAAATACCGATAGGTCTTGTCGCCTACTGTCAGTTCGCTGGTCATCGGTCCACCTTCCAAGCGTCGGACACGCCTGAGGACCATCCTACGGGTCACCGAACGCTCGCAGCTAGACGAACCCCCGTCCCCAGCAGGCTCGTCATGTCGTCGGCTCAGCTCATCGGCCGGGTTTGACCAGGCGCGCGACGCATTCGACATGGTGGGTCAGCGGGAACAGGTCGAAGGCTCGGATCCCCGCCACGTCGTATCCGGCGCTCATCAGCAGTCCGAGGTCTCTGGCCAGAGCCGCCGGATCGCAGGCCACGTAGACGATCGCGCGCGGATCCAGCCGCACCATCTGCTCCACCACGGCTTGACCAGCCCCGAATCTCGGCGGGTCACAGACGATCACGTCGGCCTGGGGACGATCCATCTGCCTCAGGACCTGGCCAACATCGCCGGCGAGGCCTTGAACATCCAGCTCGGCGGCGTTGCGCCGCAGATCAGCGACGGCCCCGGCTGAGCCCTCGATCGCGGTCACCGGCCCTCCACCGCGTGAGGCCAACGGCACGGTGAACAGTCCAGCTCCGGCGTAAAGGTCCCAGATCGGACCGTCGACGTCGCCCACCGCGTCGAGAACGGCAGTGACCAGGGTGGACGGAGCCTCACGATGGACCTGCCAGAAACCGTCGACGCTGACCCGATACTCCCAGTTTCCGTACGGTGTACGGACTGTCTCTGTCACGAATGACGCAGGACCGGGGCTGGTTCGTGCTCCCCACCGGGAGTCCCGCGCAGCGCGTACCCGACGCGCCAACCCGGACCCCGAAGCGTAGGTGTAGGACACGGTGTCGCCAGGGTTGACGTCGGCCTGCCCTTCGGCGAGCGCCGAAGCCAACTCGGCCTGAATCCGCTCATGGGCCAACGGCATCGAGTCGATCGCCACCAGCGTGTGGGACTTCGCGGCGGACATCGCCAACCGTCCACCATCGTCGACCCGAAAATCGACCCTGGTCCGCCATGCCAGACCATTCCACTCAGCGTCGCCCGGCGCGGCTTCGACCTCGAGGTCGACATCCAGGCGAGCCATCCGGGCGAGCTGCGCCTGGATGACCCGGCGCTTCCACTCGCGCCCGAAGTCCACACTGACATGGCCGAGATCCATCCCGCCAACCCCGGTGCGCTGCGACAACGGCCACGGATGCACCACTCGATCCGGCGAAGCCTGCTCGACGTGGGTCACCCGCGCGTACCACTGCCGTGACCGCTGTCCGACGACCTCGGCCTCGACCACTTCGCCTGGCGCCGCCCCGGACACGAAGACGACGATGCCGTCGTGGCGCGCCACGCAGTAGCCACCGTGAGCGACGTCGGTCGTCGTCAAACGTAGGATCATTGATCATCCTTTCCAGCGATGTCAGGCGGCGTGGCGTCGGCTCCCACCGACGATCCTGGCAGCGCCTCAGCGCCGAAATACGGGTCGGCTCGCCGAATCCGCCGCAACGCGCGCCCCGAGCTGCCCAGTCGGTACGGCACGGAGATCACCATAATGCCACTCATGAAGTGCAGACGCGCCTTGACCATCAGCGGCGTCTGATTGTGCAAGACCTGCTCCCACCAGTGACCGACCACGAATTCGGGGATGAACACGCAGATCACATCGCGCGGATGAGCCGTACGGATCGAGCGGATGTAGTTCACCAGCGGACCGGTGACTTCACGATAGGCCGAGGACAACACCCGCAGTGGGATCGGGAAACCCTGAGCCTCCCATTCGCGTACGACCTCTTCGGTTTGAGCCGGATCCACCGACACGGTGACCGCTTCCAACTCCGACAACCGCATCGCCTGGGCGAACGCCACCGCCCGAGCCAACGGCTTATTGACATCGATCACCCACACCACAGCCCGAACCCGAGCCGGCGGCGCCATGTCTTTGTCACCAGCCAGCTTGACCTCCTGACGCACCGACTCGTAGTGGCGGTGGATCGCCTTCATCACCACGAACACCACCGCCATCGCGATAATCGCCAGGTATGCCCCATGTGTGAACTTCGAGATCAGAACCACCACCAGCACGATCGAGGTGCAGGTCAAACCGATCGCGTTGATCACCCGCGACCGCATCATCCGCGCCCGCTGCGCCGGATCGGTCTGCGTCTTCAACTCCCGACTCCAATGGCGCATCATCCCGGCTTGTGAAACGGTGAATGACACGAAGACCCCAACGACATACAACTGGATCAGCGCGGTCACCGACGCGTCGAAGATCAGCACCAGCGCGGCGGCCACCACCCCAAGCATGATGATCCCATTCGAGTACGCCAACCGATCCCCGCGAGTGTAGAGCGCCCGAGGCAGGTAGCCGTCGCGGGCCAACACCGAGCCGAGGGTCGGGAACCCATTGAAAGCAGTGTTGGCCGCCAAGAACAGAACCACCATCGTGGCCAAGATGACGACCCACATCACCGCCGGCGCGTCGCGCCAGACCCCTTGCGCCAACTGGGCCATGACCGTGGGCGTCTCCACGTGGACCGCCTGACCATCCAGCGTCAGGTACGCCCCGCTCTTCGGATCGATGATCTTGGTTCCCGTCAGTCGCGACAAGGTCATGATGCCCATCAGCATGATGATCGAGACTGTGCCGAGCAGCCCCAGGGTCGTCGCCGCGTTGCGACTCTTCGGCGGCTTGAAGTTGGGCACTCCGTTCGAGATCGCCTCGACCCCGGTCAACGCGGCACAGCCCGATGAGAAGGCGCGGGCCACCAAAGCGACCATCGCCAATCCTGTGATGCCAGCATAGGTCGGATCAGCGACCACGTCGTACTTCGCCAACGGTCCGGACAGGTCGTGACCCAACACGTAGTGGGCGAAAATCCCCCAACCGGTGGTGCCCACCACCGAGATCATGAACAGATAGGTCGGAATGGCGAAAAACCGGCCCGAGTCTTTGACCCCGCGCAGGTTGACCGCCATGATCGCGACGATCACGACGGCGGCGGCGATCCCCTCACGACCCTGCAACCACGGGATCATCGACTTGGCGTTCTGGATGCCTGACGACACTGACACCGACACGGTCATGACATAGTCCACCATCAAGGCGCTGGCAACGATCAATCCGGCGTTGCGACTGAAATTCGCGGTGGCGACCTCGTAGTCGCCGCCACCATGAGGATAGGCGTGGACGGTCTGACGATAGGACATCACGACGATGAACATGACGAACGCCACCATCACGCCGACTTTCCAGTCGTACGCCAAGCCAGCCATGCCCGACAAGGACAGGGTCAAGATGATCTCATCGGGAGCGTACGCCACCGAACTGAGGGCGTCCGAGGCGAAAATCGGTAACGCGATCCGCTTCGACAGCAGAGTGTGACCGGTTTGATTGCTTTTCAGTTTTCGCCCGACAAGAATCCGTTTGACCACATCAGTGAAACCCACAACTTCACTCTACGCCACGGGTTCAACCTCGAAGACTGATATGCCGACAGGATGTTTCGACGAGACTATCTGCGCCCCGAGCGTCCACAATCCCAGCCATGACCGGACTGACTGAGTCAAAAGCGCCTGTCCAGCCTACAAATTGGGTAGAATGACGTCATGACACAATCTCCGTACGGCACACCCGGATCCGACCCTTCTTCCCCCGGGACGAATCCTTCGTCGACTCCGCAATACCCCAGCGCACCGCCTGCCTGGGGTGAGACGCCGTCGCAGTATCCTCCGGCCCCGGCCTACACTCCCCAGGCCGCCTATCCGGCGACCGCGAGCTACGCGTCTGGCCCCACGACCGGTTACTCCGCGCCGATGCCGCCCACCAAACAGCCCAAATCCGCGATGATGGGAATCATCGGTTTGGTGGTGGTGGTTGTTGCGGCGGTCATTTTCTTCGTCCTGTCGGTGCGGCTCTACACTCAGTTGTTGGAGATGCTTGGCCCAGAACTGGCAGCGGGCCAGGTACCCAGCGCAGGAGCGCTGTCACAACAGCAAATCGAACAACTGAGCGGACCGGGCGCGGGCATGCTCGGCATCACAGTGGTCGGCATCGTCGGTCTGGTTCTGTCGATCATCGCAACGGCTCAAAACAAGGGACGCGTCTTCGGGATCATCGGCATCGTCGTCGGCGTGATCGCACCCTTCTCGCTGTTCTTCGCCGCCGGATTCGCCGCTGCGGGAATGTAATCGCCCAGTCGACTGGTGGTCGGGAAGCCCCAACTATTTCGTTGTCTGGGGCTTCATCGGCACGGCGGCGCCAGGGACCATGGCCGTGTCGCCGCGACGCACGATGAGATTGCGGACGAATTCCTCCAACTGCGCCGCTGGACCCTCACCTTCAGAATCTACAGCTGCTTGGCCCATCAGGCGTACGTCCAAGACCCAGCGCGGACCGGAGATCACCCAGTCCCTCAGCGGGGCGAAGCCTTCGTGGCCTTGCTCATCGCTGACAGCGATCACGCGCCTCAACTCGGTCCCGAAGGGTCCTTTCTCCATCTCAATGACCGTGGCGTTGTCGGTGTGGTCGACCAGCTCTTGACGAATCTGAGCCGCGTAGTTGACATCGGCCGGCGCCGCGAACACGGTGATCTGCATCGCTGACTGAGGTCCGTTCTCCACGATCATGTGCGTCGGATCGCCGCCGGGAGTGGCGACCAACTTGATCGTCAATCCCTTGTCCGGGGTGATGATCAGCGACCCCAGGTCGACCCGGGAGACCTCGTCCGAGTCCAAGTCGACCTCGTCGATGTCGAATGGGCCGTCTTCACGCCAATCGGCACTGAGATCGAATTCAACCCAGGGATCGGCGGTGGCGTCCTGATCGATCGGGTCTGACGCGTCGTCGACGAGTTCCTCGTCGACGTCATCGGCTTCTGTCGCCGACTGCTCTTCGACTGACGATGTTTGCGACGTCGAAGACACCGCTTTCTTGCGGCCGAAAATCACGGTCGTACCCCTATCTGGCGAACTGCCGATTCGAAGCTGTCACCGACTTAGGTTACTCGTCGGGGTTGAGGGGACCCAAACTTTGCCAGGCGGCCACCCCGCCGGATGAGCCGTATCCGCCGACGCCTCGCGCGGAATCTGACAGTTCCGCGACCACGGCGAACTGAACCTGTTCGACGCGCTGAATCACTAGTTGAGCGATTCGGTCGCCCCGGACTAGGCGCACCGGGTTGGTCGGATCGGTGTTGATCAGGCAGACCCGAATCTCGCCCCGATAACCGGAGTCGATCAGCCCCGGACTGTTCAACACGGTCACCCCCGACTTCGCGGCCAACCCCGACCGCGGATAGACCATGGCGGCGTACCCCGGTGGCACGGCCAGGCTGATGCCCGTGCCCACCACTTTGCGCTCCCCCGGCTCCAAGACGACGTCCTCGCTTGATCGCAGATCGGCGCCGGCGTCACCCGGATGGGCATACGAGGGCAGATCCGCTCGCGGATCAAGCAGACGAATCGGCACGGTCAACGTGTCCATCATGTGTCCTTCCAATCATGGGTAGCCGGTCCTGCCCTGGCGTGGCAACCGGGGTTCAGCGAAGTCGGACCATGTCAGGTGAACCCAGCGTGTGCCCCCGACGACCCGGGCACTAGACTACCGATCAGGCCTCGAACTCGGGGCCGACGAGCATCTGGGGCCGGTTAGACCGGCGCCGACATGAGGAGGACCGCATGGACAAAGCCATCGTGGAGAAGATCTACACCACCTTGCTCTCAGCGGTGGTGACCTTCCTGGTCGGATTCGCGCTGAAGAAAGTCTGGAAGCTGACCACCGGCGATGAGCCGCCGAACCCAGAAGATCCCGAGGTTCCCGCGCGGGAAGCCGTCACCTGGTTCCTCGCCTCCGGGGTCGGAGTGGGCGTGGCCCAACTGCTCTTCCATCGTACGTTGGCCAAACGCCATGCGTTGCGCGCGCAGGCCAAAGCCGACGTCTCCGACCATCTGTGATCCTGGTGTCGATGGTGGACTGAAACCCCCCGTTCAGTCTCACCACACCAAGTTCTATCGGCCCGCCGCGGCGCGTTGATCGCCGATCAACGGGCTTGAGACGGCCTCACACACAATCGATGCACAATTCCAGTCCGTTGCGCGTCGTCGCAAGTTGACTGCGATTCTTCACCAGGAAGCACCGGGAACAGGTGAACTCGTCAGCCTGTCGCGGAACCACACGAACCGTCAGTTCCTCATTCGACAAGTCTGCTCCGGGCAGTTCAAAGCTCTCCGCCGCCTCGACCTCGTCCTCATCGACCGATCCTGAGTTCTTGTCATTACGTCGAGTCTTCAACTCCTCGATACTGTCTTCGCTGATCTCCTCGTCGGACTTGCGGGGGGCGTCATAATCCGTCGCCATCTATCAACCTCACCTCTCATCACATTAACACCGCACATGTGTATCATAAAGGGACGAAAAACACCAGCCAGACCCGCTCAGCCTGATGCCGCAACCCTGAATCTGTGGTTCCGGCTTTCACCGGGGACGGTGGTGGATTCCCCGCGCCCGAGGGTCGGATTCCTCTTCAAGCGGTTTGATGAGGGATAATGAGCCTGAGGTTTTGCCAGCGAACAAGAAGTCGGGAGGATGTCAGCATGGATGGCACGATGACGCCACGCGATATCCAACTCAGGATTCGCAGTGGTGATTCTTTGGACGAGGTCATCGCCGCCTCCGGCCTTCCAGCCGACCGCGTCGAGGCTTTCGCCGCTCCCATTCTGGCCGAGCGCGAACACACCACATCGACCGCCTTGTCCGCGCCCGTACGCCGCCGTGGCGAGACCGCCTCTGCCCGACGCTTGCAGCCGACGGTCGCTGAATCCTTGCTCGACCATGGCCAAGACATCGACTTCGTCACCTGGGACTCCTGGCGGCGTTCCGACGGACGATGGATCCTCCAAGGGACATGGCAATTCGACGGTCAGGACAAGTCCGCCCGCTTCGTGTACGATCCCAAAGGCCGTTTCTCGATGGCCGACAACGACCAGGCCCGTCTGTTGGTCGGCGACCTTCCGCTGGTGTCGACACCGAATCCGGCGACAGAGCCGACGGTGGAAGTCACTCCTGTTCCCGCTCAGGCTCAGTCCAACCTGGCCGACGAGATCACCGTGTCCGTGGCCTACGAACGTGAGCCCGAGGAGGCCGACGTCCTCGACGGTGTCGAGGACGTCGAAGATGGGATCCACGAGGACGAGGATGGGGACGAGGATTCCCTGCGCTCCGACATCGATCTGCTCTACGACATGATCTCCACCATCGACGAGGACTCGGTGAGGATCTTCCGCGGGCTGCGCGACCCACTCGTGACACAGAAACACCACGAGATCGCCGACCCCGACCAACCCAGTTTGATCGACGAGCCTGGGACCTCGACCCCGCCAGATCATCCCCAGTCGTCAGGCAAGCGAAAGTCACGCAAGCGCGCCAGTGTCCCGTCGTGGGATGACATCATTTTCGGTGGCCAGTCCTGAACCCGACACCGCCTCGTACGCGCGGAGTCAGTCGATGAACAGTGGCACGTGCCGCTCAGCGTCAGTGCCGCCACCATGCATTCCGACCAGCGAGAACTCTCCTGGGAACCCCCGGGCCAGATACGCCTGATCCGCCTCGGCCATCACCACCACATCTCCGATCCGATCGGCGTACCTCTCATTCACCGGGCCGAAGAGTTGAGACTCGATCGCCTCCGCCTTGGTCAACACCGTGGCGGAGGAGCCGACGCGTGCTCGCCAGCGGCGAGCCAGCGGCCCGGCGGTGTGAGTGTACAAATGGCGCAACCGCGCCTCGCCACCGATCAGATCGACGCCACGACACAGATCCGGTTCATCGTCGATGATGATCTTGTTCCCAGGTTCGATGTCGACCATCCCATGATCGCCAGTGATGATCAGGCAAGTCTCATCGTCGAGACTGGCCCGCAACTGATCGAGCATGTCATCGACCACACCCAACGCCTGCCTCCACTGGTGGGACGCCACCCCGAACTTGTGCCCGGCGTGATCCAGACGGCGTTCGTAGAGATACACCAGTGATCGCGAGCCGGATCGACTCGCCCGACAGGTTGCGGTCACCTTGGCTCGTACGTCACTCGGATCGACCCCGATCAGCCGGGCCGATCCCGCTCCGGCTCGTGTCAGCCCCGACCTGACCTGATTGTGAGGCAGAACCCAACTGACGCTCACACCCGCGTCGACCAGCCCAGTCATCATCGTCGGGGCGACTGGAACAGTCAGATCAGACAGTGGCATGACCAGATCGGACGGAGAACGCCTAGCGCCGGTCGCGAACGAGAACCCGAGAACCCCGTGACTTGCGGGGCGAAGCCCACTCCACAGACTCATCAGCGATGCCGCGGTCGTGGTCGGCGCCGTGACGCTTAGCTGGATCGCGTCACCGATCAGACCAGCGAGGTAGCCAGCGTCACGGATCGAGCGCCAGATCAGTCCCCATCCCAAACCGTCCACCAACGCCACCACATAACGCCGACTGTCGGGAATGTCCAGGCCCCCATCCTCGTACCCCGAGACTCCCAGTCCGGCGGCCAATTGCGGCATCAAATCCGCCAGGGCTGGTCGGTTAGTCTGCACGAAGTCCGTCACATATGCCATCATGGCAGATGACACCGGTCCACCATCGACGATCCACGAGAGGAGCACTGTGAGGAAGCGACCGTTCATCGCAGCCCGAATCGAGAAGCAGGTCAACCGTCGGATCGGTACGACCTTGCGGCGACTCGGCTGGCGCGACACGGTCATCGCTTACACCGGCTACGGCTCGACCACTCGACTGCGAGTGTTGGGTCGAGTGGTCATCACCCACCGCTCCCAAGACGTCGGTTCGGCGATCACCCGCGAGTCGGCGTGGGACGCGCGCCGCGGTTGGCGCAATTTCGTCAACCTGCCGGCGGTCAATCGAGCAATCCAGGTCGATGTGGGCGGACGAGTCACCAACGCCATCACCGACCGTGACGGATACATCGACATCGCCGTGTCCCGGCACGGTTTGACGCCGGGGTGGCACCATGTCACGTTGTCCGCCGGAGACTCCGACCCCGTCGAAGCGCCGGTCCTCATCATCGACCCACAGGTACGTTTCGGCATCGTCTCCGACATCGACGACACCATCATCACCAGCTATCTGCCGCGACTGCTGCTGGCGGCGTACAACTCGTTCATTCTGACCGAATCAGCGCGAGTGCCGGTGGCCGGGATGGCCGCGATGTACGCCTCGCTGCTGCGCGGCCATCCGAACTCCCCCATCATCTATCTGTCCACCGGAGCATGGAGCACCCAACCATTTTTGGAACGCTTCATCGGCCGACACGGGTACCCATCCGGTCCGATGCTCCTGACCGATTGGGGGCCGACCAACACTGGTTGGTTCCGTTCTGGGCCCGACCATAAGCGCTCCTCTTTGGAGGCGCTGGCCAGGGATTTCCCTCAGATCTCTTGGCTGTTGGTCGGCGACGATGGTCAGCACGACCCAGCGCTCTATTCGTGGTTCGCTGCCCGCCATCCCGACAACGTCGCCGGGATCGTCATCCGCCAGTTGCCCGTCATGGAGCAGGTGTTGGCCCACGGGACGCCGTCGGAGATGACTATCCCCGGTCTGTCTTCGACTCCGAGCGGGTCCACACCGGAAGTGCGTGGCCCCGACGGGTACGTGCTTCGCTCGCTGGTCCAGTCGATGCTGGCCCGCCGCGATCAGTCATCGCCGTCGTGAACCCTTTGCGCCAACGTCTCCTGCGCCGTCGAATGAATCCTCCCTGGCCGTCCCGCAGGTCTGGGGCCATCATCCCGACGTATGGCCAGGACCGGGCGCCACGGCCTCCGTCCCGCGGGGCCGACTCCCGCGCGTGAGCGCGCCATCACGCGGTCAGGCACGGTAACATGGCTCGGTCGAAGGAGCTAGCGTGGCAAAAGTCGAGACGGACGAAGACAGCGGGGAACGTATCCTCGACGTCGAGGTGGAACAGGAGATGGAGACATCTTTCCTGGAGTACGCCTACTCCGTGATCTATGCCCGCGCCTTGCCTGACGCCCGTGACGGTCTCAAGCCGGTGCAACGACGGATCCTGTTCACCATGAACGACATGGGGATCCGCCCCGACCGCCCCCACGTCAAGTGTGCCCGAGTCGTCGGACAGGTCATGGGTGTTCTTCACCCCCACGGTGACGGGGCCATCTACGACGCGCTGGTGAGGATCGGCCAACCGTGGGCTCAACGTCTGGTGTTGGTCGACGGCCATGGCAACTTCGGCTCCCTGGATTCTGGCCCGGCGGCGATGCGCTACACCGAGTGTCGAATGGCTCCGGCGGCTTTGGCGATGACGCGTGGCTTGGATGAGGACGTGGTCGACTACCGTCCCAACTACGATGGCAAAGAGTCCGAGCCCGTGGTCCTACCGGCCGCCTTCCCCAACCTGCTGGTCAATGGTGCTTCCGGCATCGCCGTGGGTATGGCCACCAACATGGCGCCGCACAACCTGGTCGAAGTCGTCGAAGCTTTGAAGCACTTGCTCGCCGAACCTGAGGCCACCACCGAGGATTTGATGCGGTTCATCCCCGGGCCTGATCTACCCACCGGCGGCAAGATCGTCGGCCTGAATGGCATCAGGGACGCGTACGAGACTGGGCGTGGGGCCTTCAAGATCCGAGCCACCACTCGCATCGAACAGGTGTCGCCCAGGCGCAAGGGCATTGTCGTCACCGAGCTGCCATACCTGATCGGACCAGAGAAGATCATGGAACAGATCAAGGCTCTGGCAGAAAAGAAGACCATCGTCGGGGTGGCCGACATGAAAGACCTGACCGACCTGAACAACGGCTTGCGCCTGGTGATCGAGGTCAAGAACGGCATCAACCCCGAACTGCTATTGGAGCAGTTGTTCAAACACACCAAGCTGGAGGATTCGTTCTCGATCAACGCCGTCGCGCTGGTCGACGGGCAGCCGCGCACCTTGGGCTTGAAAACGCTGCTTCAGGTCTACCTCGACCACCGCATCGAAGTCACATTGAGACGAACGCATTTCCAACTGGCGAAAGCCTTGGATCGACTGCATTTGGTCGAAGGCCTGCTGATCGCGATTGTGGACATCGACGACGTCATCGCGATCATCCGCTCTTCCGATGACGCGGCGCAGGCCAGAACCCGCCTGATGGAGGCTTTCGACCTGACCGAAGTCCAGGCGACGTACATCCTCGACATGCAGTTGCGACGGCTGACGAAGCTGTCCCGACTTGAGTTGGAGGCGGAGCGATCAGAGCTAACCGAACGCATCCAAGCGCTTCAGTTGATCGTCGACGATCCGAATCGCCTCAAACGAGTGGTCAGCGATGAGTTGGATCAGGTGGCCCAAGACTTCGGAACACCACGTCGTACGGTCCTGCTGTCCGATTCGGGGATCTCACCAGCGATCGCAGCCGCCGCCAAGGGCCCGATCGAAGTGCCGGACGGACCATGTCGGGTCTTCCTCAGTTCGGCTGGACTGATCGCCCGTATGGACACCGACCAGCCTGTGGACGCGACCGGCGCGCGCACGATGCACGACTGTCTGATCTCAACGGTGACCACCCGCACCCGGGCCGACATCGGAGTGTTCACCTCGGCGGGGCGCGTCATTCGTCTGGGCGTCATCGAATTGCCGGCCATCCCGGCCACCTCGAACGCGGTCAACCTGCAAGGCGGGGTGCCGTTGAAAGAGCTCATCGGCTTGGACCGTGGCGAGAAAGCTCTGGGGCTGACCACGCTGGACGACCGGACGTACGGCTGGGCGTTGGGGACGAGACGCGGGGTGGTCAAGCGGACCCATCCCGAGATCGTGGCCAAGGACTCCTGGGAGCTCATCCGTCTCGACGACGACGACGAGGTCGTCGGAGCCACCGAGTTGCACGACGAGCGTCCCGATCTGGTCTTCATCGCCTCCGACGCCTCACTGCTACGCTTTCCGGCTGCCAAAGTTCGCCCACAGGGCAGGGCCGGTGGCGGCATGGCCGGCATCAGCCTGTCCAGTGGGGCTCAGGTGGTTTTCTTCGCCGCAGTCGATCCGAGTGACACCGATGTCGTCACCGTGGCTGGATCCTCCCAAGCCCTGCCGGGGACACAGACCGGCACAGTCAAAGTGACCAGCCTCGACCTCTACCCGGCCAAGGGGCGCGCCACCGGCGGGGTACGATCACACCGTTTCCTCAAAGGTGAAGACCACCTCTACCTGGCCTGGACCGGACCGTCCCCGGCCGTGGCGGCGCAAGCTTCAGGCAACCCGATCGCCTTACCGACCCCCGACTCTCGTCGTGACGGCTCGGGAACCCCGGCTGCCGCGCCGATCGCAGCCATCGGCACCCGCGAAGTCGCCTGACGCACCGGCTCAACGACCGGTTTTACCACCCTTGGGTCCGAGGCTCGCCCCGGCCAAAATGTTGGTGTCGAAGGCGTACGTCCGATCGGCGTCCTGGCGGGCGCGTTTCAGAGCCAACTGGATGAGCCGATCGAGCAACTGCGGATAAGCCAATCCGACCGGCTCCCACAGGTAGAAGGCCAGCGAGCCGGGGATCGTATTGACCTCATTGATCCAGACCTGCCCGGTCACCCCATCCATCAGGAAGTCGACCCGCGTGACCCCGTTCAGATCCAAGAAGCGGAACGCGTCGACAGCCAGGGCGCGGACCTGTTCGCGCTGTTCGGGGCCGATCGGAGCGGGAATCAACCGTTTGAGAGAAGCCATTCCGGCTTTGCTGGCTTTGCCACCACTCGATTTTCCCGATGCCTTGCCCCCCGAGACGTACTTGTCGGCGTAGCTCAAGATCGCCTCGCTCATCACGGGTTCTTCGCATTCCGAAGCCTCGGCCTGTTCCTCATCGCCGATCACCGAACAGTTGATCTCGCGCAAATTGGGGACGGCGGTCTCCACAATGACATGGCGCGCGAAAGCGAAGGCGTCATCGCAGCACCGGCGCAATTGCTCGGCGTCGGCGGCCCGTCCGATCCCGACCGACGAGCCGAGGTTGACCGGTTTGACGATCACCGGATACTCCATGGCGGCTTCGACTTGGGCCACGATCGCGTCCGACTCCCAATCTGCGGTGGTGAAACGCAGCCCTGGCACCGTGGGGAACCCGCCACGATCCAACATCACTTTCATGACGAACTTGTCCATGCCGACCGCTGAACCCAGCACATTCGGGCCGACGTACGGCAGGTTGACTGTCTCCAGGAATCCTTGGAGTGCGCCATCCTCAACGTTGGTTCCATGAACGATGGGGAAAGCGACGTCGATCAGCCAGGTCTGCTTTTTCGCGAACAACCCCTGGCCGGTGGTGGTCAGGAAGGTCCTGTCACCGGCCACCCGAAACTCGACTCGTCGGCAGGTCTCAAGCAGGGTCGGGATGTCGGTGTAGGCGGCGATGTCGGTCAATCGATCCGAATGCCACATCTCGTTGTTCTTGGTGATGTAGACCGGCACGACGTCGTACTTCGATCGATCCATGCTCGCCATCGCCTGAACCGCCGAGATCACCGACACTTCATGCTCAACACTTTTGCCGCCGAATAGCACCGCCACACTGATCTTCATAATGGCCCAGTCTAGTCGTTCGCCACGCGTCGGCGAGGAAACACCCTGCCCACCAGCCACCGGCGATCAAGCCGACCGGCGTCAGTAGTTGTCCGGCAGATCGTTCTCCAACAGGATCACCTTCGGGCGATCACTGGGCATCGCCAGCGCCTTGGCGATGGCCTGTTTCACGTCTGCGATGACGGTCATCGCCGCAGGATCGTACCCCGCTTGCGCCAGTCCTCGCCCGATCGGATCGGTTTGACGCGGATCCCCGACCAGGAAGACATGGTCACAGATCGCCGCCTGGACGCCGAACTGATGATTGAGGGCGTCTTGACGCGGCCCCAACTGGACCATGCCCGGGGTGATCAGGATCTTGGTCGCGTCGAACATGGCCAAAGTGTCTAAGGCGGCCTTCGCGCCAGCCGGATTCGAGTTGTACGCGTCATCGATCATGATCACATCGCCTTGACGTGACATCGCCAAACGGTGAGGCGGCGGCGAGAGCCGTTTCAACTGCAAACGCAGTTGAGGCTCAGTGACTCCCAGGTCCAGCGCCACCGCGATCGCACCAGTCAGATTCTGGATGTTGTGCGCGCCGATCAGTGGGGTCACCAGATCAGCGTACGTCGCGCCGCGGTGATGCACAGTGAACGTCGTGCCCGCCAGCGACACCGCCAACTGATCGGAGTACGTGTCGTTGTCCTCCCCCAGGCCATACCAATGCCGCTCTTGATCTGGCGCGTTGGCCCGCAGCAACGCGTTGTCCCCATTGAGGTAGACCGGTCCTTTGCCCTTGACCGCCTGCGCCAGTTCGAGTTTGGTTCTCACGATGTTGTCTTGGGAGCCGAAAGTGACCAGATGCTGCTCGCCGATCGCGGTGATGATCCCGATCGTCGGGGTGACCAGGTCACAGTCGGCCGCGATCTCCCCAACCTTCTCAGCTCCCATCTCGCAGACGAAGACCTCGTGAGTGGCTCGAAGCTCGCCGCGAATCGTCTTCGTGATCCCCATCGGAGTGTTGTAGGACTGCGGGGTCATCAACACGTTGTAGCGGGATTTGAGCAAGGCCGTGAGGTAATACTTGACTGAGGTCTTGCCGTACGATCCGGTGATTCCGATCCGCAGCAAGTCAGGCTGGGCCGCCAATCGGCGCTTGGCGTCAGCCAGATAATGACCGCGAACCGCAGCCTCGACCGGAGCGTTGATGGTGTTCGCCACGAACGGCCACACGGGCACGGCGATGAAATCCAGACAGACCAGTGGCGGGCGTAGCGGGGCTGGGACGAAGCAAGCCACCACCGTGATGATGGCGACGAGCAGTGTGATCGTCACGAGCAGGCGCACGACCCTGGCGGTGAACACCAGAGGTTTCTTGGCCCGCTTGGTTCTCGGCCAGTTCGCCACGACCGTGATCACCAGCAGCACGATCACGATCCACGCGATCACACTGGGCCCGACCCCGGGCAACGCCAGCGCGATGATCTCCAGCACCGCCACCACCACTGAGGGGACCCAGGCTCCACGATGCAGCCCCAGCCATGTCCAGTGGGTGGAGTGCCGGTAGGAGTTGAGTTGGAACATGTGCACCTGATGGCGTACGGCCACCGCCGAAGCCACTGCGGCGATGATTCCCAAGACGATCCACATCATCATCACCCGATCTGAAGGAAAGACTCAATGACTCGACGGAAGACGTACGGCTGATCGAGGAAACTGTAGTGTCCCGCCCCGGTCAGGACGACCAAGCCGGCTCCAGGAATCGCCGCCTCCATCGCCCGGCCATCCGACAGCGGGGTGTCCTGATCAGCATCGCCCCAAATGAGCAAGGTTTCGGCTTTGATCTGGGGTAACAGTGGAGCCAAGTCGGTGTTGACGACTTTGACCAAGGACCCGCGCATCACCGGGGACGCGGCGGCGTAGTCGCTCGACCCCATCACTTTTTGGAAACCGTCCACTGCTTGCGGAAACAACCGCTTCACCGGGGGTGACGTGAGGACCGCTTTGCCTAGTTTGTAGGCGCGCACCCGCGCTCGATAGGCGATTGAGCGCGCCGGAACCAATCCGGCCGAATCGACCAAGATCAGCGTGGTGATGCGAAAAGGAAGGTCAGTTTGCGCGGCCAGATAGAGTGCGACGCGCCCGCCGTGAGAGTGGCCGAGAATGATGGCCTCATCGAGTCCAAAATGCGCAATGAATGAGGTGACAAAGTGTCCGTACTGCTCGATCCCCCACGGCTCATCGGGCTCCCCCGACTGGCCGCAACCGGGAAAATCCAGGCTGACTACGGTGTACTTCTGAGCGATGACCTCAGCGATTGGTCGAAACAGGGTCAAATTCGATCCCCAACCGTGAAGCAGAAAGACGTGAGGACCCGAGCCGTGCGTCTCATAATGGACGGTCACGCCATCCACAATCATCTCCACACCGGCCTCCATCACAACCTCGGTTAGCCTACCATAGGGGTATGCAGATCACTTCGAGGCTAACCTTCGCCGCGCCCGCGGGACAGGTGGCAGCCATGCTCGTCAACCCTGAATTCGCTCAGTACGTCGGCGAGGAGACTCACGCCGACAACGTCACCACGAGCGTCTTGGCCGCAGGGCTGACCAGCGTGCTGACCATGCGGACTCCCCAGGTCGCCCGTCGTGTCCTCGGAGCCCAGATGACTGTGACTCAGACCGTGACCTGGGACGATCCGCGCGACACCGATCCAGTCACCGGGCGCATGACCTTGACCGTGTTAGGGGTCCCCGCTCAGTGCGACGGTCCACTGTCACTGGCGTCGACCCCCACCGGATCGACCCTGTCGTACGACGCCGACTTCGTCGTCAAAATCCCTCTCGTCGGCCGCAAGATCGAGGAGATGGCCGCCAAACACATCACCTCCATCATGAGCGCTTGCGAGTCAGTCGGGAACGCCTGGTTGGCGTCGCACCCGGCCTGAGTCCCCGATGCCGGGCAAGTTCCACGCCAGTTATCCACAGATTTCGCCCGACCCCTTGCGCCACGGCGTCGCCCCCGCCGATAGTGGATTCATGACATCTATCACCACCCAGGCGTGGATTCGTCCGCTCCAGGCCGCCAAGCCCGATCACTGGTCTTGGGATCCACTGTCCGCCCAAGCCGCCCAGGACTCGCGCTCGACTGCCTGCGCTGTCGTGTCCTCGTGGCGTGACCTGGTCGATGTCCCGCCTGCCCGAGCGTCGAGCCGCGGTCAAGCGCCGACCGCACCACAGCCGCCAGCCGCGGACCAACCCACCACACCCGATCATTGGCAGATGGCGGCGGCACAATTGTCGCGCGTCCTGGCCGAGGCTCTAGACGGTCAGCGGCGTTTAGCACAGGTCGAAGCGCTGTTCGACCCCCAGTCTGTCGTCACGGTGGAACGGCGTCGCCAGGGGTGGAGCCGAACCAGCGTGAAGCTGGCGTCCGTACGAGCCCAGCCCACGGGTCCTCACCGTTGTGAGGTCACCGCTCGCCTGGTCACGCCGACCGCCAGCCACGCCATGGCGTTTCGAGTGGAGAACCGGGACGGCCGATGGCGTGGGCGCGATCTGATGATCGGCTGACAACCGGTCTAGCGCTTCTTCTTGTTGCGTCGACCAGCAGCCCCCGGTCGTGACTCGCGTAGCGAAGCCGTTTGGGTGCTCTGCGTTGACGACACCGTTTTGGCGTTGATGATCTGACTGCGCTGAGCCACCGGCTCGGCCAACAGCCCCTCAGCTGTCATGTGGATCTCGGAACGAGCGGCCGCCTCCTCGGCGGCCAGAGCCTGCCGAGCACGACGACGCACGTCACTGCGGCTGTTCGAGGTCACCGGTTCAGGCTGGGCTTGATCCGACTGCGGCGGGGTCTTCTGGACTTGGATGCGGAACAGGAATGACACCACCTCTTCCATGACCGAATCCATCATTTCCAAGAACATGCCCGCGCCTTCGCGCTGATACTCGACCAGCGGATCGCGCTGAGCCATCGACCGCAGGCCGATCCCCTCGCGCAGGTAGTCCATCTCGTAGAGATGCTCGCGCCACTTGCGATCCAGCACAGTCAACAGCACCTGTCGCTCGACCGCACGCATCGTGTCCTCGCCGAGTTCTTCCTCACGCTTGTCGTACGCGCTCTGAGCATCGCTGGCGAAGGCCTCGATCAACTCTTTCTGATCCAGGTCGTCACGCTCGTAGTCGGCCATCGGCAAGGTCACCGGATACAGAGTCTTCAACTGGGTCCACAACATGTCCAGATCCCAGTCTTCGACATAGCCCTCAGTGTCTTTGGCGACGTACTCGGACACCACCTTGGTCACGGTGTCCCGCAGTTGCTCTTCGATGTCGACCCCTTCGAGCACCCGGCGGCGGTCCTTGTAGACCACGAAGCGCTGGCGGTTCATCACATCGTCGTACTTCAGAACGTTCTTTCGAGTCTCGAAATGCTGGGCCTCGACCTGCTCTTGAGCCGACAGGATCATCTTCGTGATGCGCTTGTCTTCGATCGGGACGTCGTCAGGCACTTTGAGAGCACGCATGAACCAGTCGACCATGTCGCCTTTGAACAGGCGCATCAGGTCGTCTTGCAGCGACAGGTAGAAACGCGACTCCCCCGGATCGCCTTGACGCCCGGACCGACCGCGCAACTGGTTGTCAATTCGACGAGACTCGTGCCGCTCGGAACCGACCACGTAGAGCCCGCCGGCGGCGACGACCTCGTCATGCTCGGCGGCGACCTGCTCGGAGATTTCCTCGACGGCTTTTGGCCACTGCTCCTCGTACTCTTGGGGAGTCTCCACCGGATCCAGACCACGCTCGCGCAGCAAGGCGTCGGCCAGGAATTCCGGGTTTCCGCCCAAGATGATGTCGGTTCCACGACCAGCCATGTTGGTGGCCACGGTCACCGCGCCTTTGCGTCCAGCCAAGGCCACGATCGCGGCCTCACGAGCGTGCTGTTTGGCGTTCAACACTTGATGGGGTACCCCGGCCACCTTCAGTCGCCGCGACAACTCCTCCGACTTCGCGACCGACGCGGTGCCGATCAGCACCGGTTGGCCGTTGTCGTTGCGATTGACCACGTCGGCCACGATGGCGTCAAATTTGGCGTCCTCGGTCCGATAGACGAAATCCTTCTTGTCTTCGCGGATCATCGGCAGATGGGTACGGATCGGCAGAACGCGCAGCCCGTAGATACGCTGGAACTCGGACTCCTCCGTCTTCGCTGTGCCCGTCATCCCGGACAGTTTCTCGTACATCCTGAAGTAGTTCTGCAAGGTGATCGTCGCCAGCGTCTGATACTCGGCCTTGATCTCGACCTTCTCTTTGGCTTCCAGTGCTTGATGCAGACCTTCAGAATAGCGCCGCCCGATCAACGTACGCCCGGTGAACTCGTCGACGATGAGGACCTCGCCGTCGGTGACGACATAATCCTTGTCGCGCTTGAACAGTTCCTTGGCCTTGACCGAGTTGTTGAGGAAGGAGATCAGGGGGGTGTTGGCCGACTCGTACAAATTGTCGATCCCCAACCGCTGCTCGACGGCAGTGATGCCCGGCTCCAAAATGGCGACCGTCCGCTTCTTCTCGTCGACCTCGTAGTGGACGTCACGTTTGAGCGAATCGGCGATGCGCGCGAACTCCGGATACCAGGCCGAATTCTCTTCCGACGGCCCCGAGATGATCAGCGGCGTACGAGCCTCGTCGATCAGAATCGAGTCAACCTCGTCGACGATGGCGAAGTTGTGACCCCGCTGAACGCAATCCTCCAGGCGCAAGGCCATATTGTCGCGCAGATAGTCGAAACCGAACTCGTTGTTGGTGCCGTAGGTGATGTCTGCCGCGTAGGCTGCGCGGCGCTCGACCGGGGTCATCTGCGCCAGGATCACGCCAGTGTCCATGCCGAGGAAGTGATGGATGCGCCCCATCTGCTCGGACTGGAACTTGGCCAGGTAGTCGTTGACCGTCACGACGTGGACTCCGAGCCCGCTGAGCGCGTTGAGGTACGACGGCAGGACCGCCACCAAGGTTTTGCCCTCGCCAGTCTTCATCTCAGCGATCGTTCCCCAGTGCAGAGCCGCGCCGCCCATGATCTGCTCGTCGAAGTGGCGTTTGCCCAGCACCCGCCGCGACGCTTCCCTGACCGTGGCGAAGGCCTCCGGCAGCAGGGCGTCCAGAGTCTCACCGTTGGCCACGCGGTTGCGGAAGTCGCCGGTCTGTTCACGCAGTTGCTCATCTGACATGGCCAGGAAGTCCTCTTCGATGCTGGCCACGTGATCGGCTGCCGTCTGTAACCTCTTGATGAACTTGCCCTCACCCATGCGGAGGATGCTGTCCAGAAGGTTCATTCGCCTATCCTGCTCTCTCCCCGCGCGGCGCGAGGTTCCGTTGCCCTATTCTACGGGGTCGACGAACAGGTACCACATCAGCCGTTGCACATCGACCGAGAAGTCGCACATCTGTCGAGAACACGGGTCAGCCAACCTCGGGTGGTCCATCTGTCACCACACCACGCCAGGTCGCGCTGGCATACGACCACCTGAGGCGTTAGGCCAACCCGCTGGCCGACTCACAGCGCCCGTGGATGAGCCTGACGATAGACCTCGCGCAGATGATCGACGGTGATCAGCGTGTAGACCTGAGTCGTGGCCACACTGACGTGGCCGAGCAACTCTTGGACCACACGCACGTCGGCTCCGGCGTCGATCAAGTGAGTGGCGTAGGAGTGGCGCAGGGTGTGAGGCGACACATCGGCCCCGATCTTGGCTAGTCGCCCCAGCTCAGCGATCCGGTTGAAACAGCTCTGCCGCGACAGTCTGCCACCGCGAGCATTGAGGAACAGTGCTGGGCTGGCCACCTTGGCCAGTTTGGCCAAGGTGGGTCGACCGCGCACCAACCAAGCCTCCAAGCTGGCCCTGGCGTAGCTGCCCACCGGCACGACCCGCTCTGAATGCCCTTTGCCCTGCAACCGCAGTCCGGCGGTCGGCTCGGTCAACAGCCGCGTCGCGTCGTCCACGTTCAGCCCCAGCGCCTCGGAGACTCTCGCGCCGGTGCCATAGAGCAGTTCGACCAGCGCCCAGTCACGTAGCTGCTCTGGCGCCGCGACCGGACCCATGCCTCCGGTGGCGGCGATCAGACGATCGACCTGATCGACCGTCAGCGCTTTCGGTAACCGCAATCCGGGATGCGGCGGCTGAATCTGACTGGCCGGATCCTCGCTGGCGTAATGTTCACTCACCCAAAACCGATGCAGACCGCGCACGGCCACTGTCATCCGCGCCACCGTCGCGCTCGACAATCCCTCAGCGGTCATCTGATGGGCGAAACCGGCCACGACACCAGGATCGATCTGGTCAGGCCGGGCCACCCCACACTCACGCAGATAGTCGACGTAATGCCTCAAATCTCGTCGATAGGCCGCCACGGTGTTACTCGACAGGCCGCGCTCGGCTTTCAGATGATCCATGTACGCCTGGATCCCATCGGCAAGTGGATTCTCCGGTGCGGTCACAGTCCAACTGTAAGCTACAGTCATGGCCTTTTTCGACTACTCAGACGATCAATTGCGCGCCTATCACGGCGCGGCCACACTGCCCGAGGACTTTGAGACGTTTTGGCGAGCCACTTTGGATGACCAGATGGGTCAGGAGCTGGATGTGCGCTGTGAACCGGTGGAGGTGCCGCTGACGGCCTACGAGGTCTACGACCTCAGTTTCGCTGGCTTCGACGGCGCGCGCATCCACGCCTGGGTCCGAGTCCCCTGCCACACCACTGGCCCGCTACCCACCGTAGTGAACTACATGTGGTACGCCGGCGCGCGCGGTTATCCATGGACGGGTTCGCACTTCGCTCAAGCAGGGTACGTCCACATCACGATGGACTCTCGCGCCCAAGGCTGGGCCACCCGCCACTTCGGCGCCACCACCGACGACCCAGACCCCAGTCGTGGGGCCACCGCCACACCGGGGGTCATGACACTAGGGGTGCTCGACCGCGACACGTACTACTATCGTCGGCTGTTCGTCGACACCATCCGCTTACTTCAAGCCACTGCCCAACTGGAACGGGTCGACCCGAACCGTGTGGTCGTGACCGGGGCCAGCCAAGGCGGGGGTCTGACCTTGGCAGCGACTGGTCTGGCCAGCCTCAGCGGGATCACGTTGGCCGGCGCGATGCCTGACGTGCCTTTCCTCTGCGATTTCCCGCGGGCCGTCGGGTTGACCGATCGCGAGCCATACCATGAGATCGCCAACTATCTGAAGTACAACCCGCAGTTGGCCGACACGGTTTTCACCACCTTGTCGTACTTCGACTGCGTCAACTGGGCCCGATTCTGTCAGATCCCGGTTCTGTTCTCCACTGGCCTGATGGATCAGACCTGTCCACCATCGACCGTCTTCGCCGCCTATAACACCTACGCAGGGACCGACAAAGCGATCAAGGTCTGGCCGTGGAACGACCATGAGGGCGGCCAAGACCACATGATTCTCGAACAGCTCCACTGGCTGTCAGCCCACCTGCAACCCGATCAGGTCATCGACTGATCGATGGGTCGACCCATCAGTCGGCCGGTTAGCGCGAAGCGCCCACTCGCGATGTTGGACTAGTGCCGTCCAGTCGGTTGACCCACCCTGTCAGTCGATCGACCGATTGGATCGATTCGGTCGTGCTGCTCAGATCGTACGCAAGACTCGCCCAGTCAACTGCGCTGTCTTCAACGCCAGCACCCCAGTGATCAGGGTAGGATTCATCACCCGTCCGGCGTAAATCGCGTCCAGAACAGCGTCGACGTCAGCCCAACCGACCGCCATGTCTGCCTCTTCGGCTTCCAACTCGAATCCTTCTGGACGAGACACGCTGGTCAACCCTTGCGCCAAGAAGATGCGCGTCCCCTGGGTCGAACACCCCGGAGTGGCGAAGACATCGACCAAGATCGACCACTGGCTCGCTTCGAACCCGAGCTCCTCCGCCAGTTCCCGCTGAGCCGCCTGGAGCATGTCCTCTCCGTCATGGTCACACAATCCCGCTGGGGCTTCCACCAGCTTTCGACGTACGGGGTGGCGGTATTGTCGTTCAATCGCCACTCGCCCCGCCTCATCCAGCGCGATGACACCGACCGAATTCGGATGTTTCAAGTAGTTGCGAATCATCGTCGTTCCGTCGGGTGTCTCCACCTTGTCGACAACGAATTCCATCAGCACGCCGGCCGTGGTCGACTCCCGGTGGGTCGGCCATTGCACGGCCACATCCGACAACTCAATCTGGTCACTGATCGCGTCATCGGAACGCCGATCAGCGAGATCGGCCTGACCGGGATTTGACGTGCCGCCAGTCTCCATGACGCCCAGGCGTTGCGCATCGCGGCCGGGTTGACTGGCGTTCGGGGGTTGGCCGTGATCGTCAGCCTCGATCGGACTCACGCGGACTTCCTAGCCAGCGCTGCTTCGATCAGACCGACAAACAGTGGATGGGGACGCGTGGGACGAGACTTCAACTCCGGATGGCCTTGGGTGGCGACGAAGAACGGATGCGTCTGGGTCGGAAGCTCGATGAACTCCACCAGTCGAGAATCTGGCGATGTTCCCGAGATCACTAATCCGGCGGCTTCCAGCTGCTCGCGATACGCGTTGTTGACCTCGTAGCGGTGACGGTGACGCTCCGAAACCTTCGTCGTCCCGTAGAGTCGCGCCGCGATGGTGTCCTGCTCCAACTCGGCCGGGTACGCTCCCAACCGCATGGTCCCGCCCATGTCACCCTCGCCAGCCACGATGTCCAACTGCTCGGACATGGTTGCGATCACCGGATAAGGCGTCTGCGGATCGAACTCAGTCGAGGCCGCACCTTTCAAACCGGCCAGACCCCGAGCGACTTCCATCACCATGCACTGCAGCCCCAGACACAGCCCCAGGATCGGGATCCTGTGCTCCCGCGCGAAGGTGATCGCGCCGATCTTGCCCTCGACACCCCGGATGCCGAATCCGCCGGGAATGACCACGCCGTCGACATCGGACAGTTGCTGTTTGGCCCCCTTGGGCGTCTGGCACTCATCTGAGGCCACCCACTTGATCGACACCTTGGCCCAATTGGCGAAACCGCCGGCGCGCAGCGCCTCACACACACTGAGGTACGCGTCGGGCAGGTCGATGTACTTTCCGACCAGCGCGATCGTCACTTGGGTCTTCGGTTCATGGACTCGGTTGAGCAGGTCATTCCATTTGCGCCAATTCACATCTCGGAACGCCAACGACAGCCGCCGTACGACGTAGGCGTCCAGTCCTTCTTGGAACAGCACTTTCGGGATATCGTAAATGCTCGGCGCGTCCGGGCAGGAGATGACCGCTTCCTCGTCGACGTCGCACATCAGCGCGATCTTGTGCTTGATCCCCTCCGAAATCGGCCGGTCCGAGCGACAGACCAGCGCATCGGGCTGAATGCCAACCTGGCGCAACGCCGCCACCGAATGTTGAGTCGGCTTGGTTTTCAGTTCTTGGCTTGGTCCAATGTACGGAACCAGGGAGACGTGTAGAAAGAAGACCGACTCGCGACCCAGTTCCCGGCGCACTTGACGGGCGGCCTCAAGGAAAGGCAGCGACTCGATGTCACCGACCGTACCACCGATCTCGTGGATCACCACGTCGATCCCGGGAGTCGCCATCGCCAGCATCTCTTCCTTGATGGCGTTCGTGATGTGAGGGATCACCTGGACAGTGTCTCCGAGGTAATCACCGCGGCGCTCCTTGGCGATGACCTGAGAGTAGATCTTTCCCGTGGTGGCATTGGCCGCACCCGACAGGTCGCGGTCCAGGAAACGCTCATAATGCCCGATATCCAAATCGGTCTCAGCGCCGTCCTCGGTCACAAAAACCTCGCCATGTTGGAAAGGGTTCATCGTCCCCGGATCAACATTGATATAGGGATCCATCTTTTGCATGGTCACTTTGAGTCCGCGCCCCACCAAAAGTGACCCGAGAGACGACGCTGTCAGGCCCTTGCCGAGCGAGGAGACAACTCCACCAGTGACGAATATGTGCTTGGTTTTTTTTCGTTCTGCCACGGGACTTCAGTGTAACTGATCAGGAAAGTCTCCCGCCACTGGGCGGGATTCCAAGACAACTCTGAGGTGTCTTCTCGTGCGAGCCTTCCCGCGTCGCTCGTACGAGACTCCTCACAAGGACGCGTCACTGCCACAACCGCAGGACGTCGCCGAGTGTCACATCGCCGGCGAGGGCTGTTCTCGAAACGTCGAACCCACGAAAGAGTTCATTGGCGGTGACGGGCTGACCCAAGGTCTTTCATTGTCCCCAGACCCTGTCAAGCATCAGCCCGCCCCACATTCAGGCCGTCCCGCCTCCGATGCGCCCACATCGGAACCCCGCGGGATCATATTGAGATTCGATGATCGCGGCCCCAAAAGCCCCGCCGCGCCATCATCCCCACTTCATGGCCGCGACCCTTGACAGCGCCACCATGAAGCTCAGACGAAAGCATCCACGATCAAGAATCGCGGATGCTTCCTTGCAGAGACCTGCCTGGGGGGTGAGGAGCCGCCGCCGTAAGTCGGCGACCCCGCACCCCCACACCAGGCACATCACATACTGGAGCGAACTCCAGACTTGCGTCGACTCGCACCAATCCACACACCGATCGTTGCCACGACCAGGCCAGCGGCCAGACCACGCAGACTCAGAGCCTGCGTCATGTCCACCGCCATACCACCGGTGCTGATGACGATCGTCTTGTCAGCGTTCACCACGAAGGTACCCGACACCGATCCGGACTTCACACCAGTCAGCGTGCCGGTGTGTGTTCCCGTCTCAAAGTCAGCCGGAACCACGAAGGTGTAGTGAACGGTGCCGTTGACGTCAGCCGTCTGGCAGCCGCCATCGAGCGGAGTCGAGTAGATCATCAAGCAGACCTGCTCCCCGGGGTTGAAATTGGTTCCCGTGACAGTTTGAGTCTGACCATGATCACGAGTCGGGTAGCCGAACTCGATACCGAGCGAGCCAACGATCACCGGTGTCGGGTCAGAGGTGTTGCCCGCCGGGTCCGTCTCAGTCACCGTGATCCGGTCACCCGGATGCAGCGGCGTGGCTGGCGTGCACACGAAGCTGCCGTCGGACTGAATCGGGATGTCCTGGCAACCCACGACGGGGCGGCCGTCGGGACCTGTGACGTCGATAGTGTCACCCGGATCGCCCGACCCTGTCACCTCGGACCCATTGGGGGACTGAGCCAGCGGCGGATCCGGACGCGTGGTGTCGAGATCCCGAGTTGTCTCATCCGAGACATTGCCCGCCGGGTCGGTCGCGACCGCGTGAATCGGACCACTGGGCGTTCCATCAGGAGTCAAGCAGCTCCACGTGCCGTCATCTTGAACCTCTGCCGTGCAAATCTCATCGCCATCGTCATCGGTCACAGTCACCGTCGTGCCCGGATCCAGAGGATTCTCCGGCGTGTCGGGAACCGTTCCACCGATCTCTTCACCATTGGCCGTGTCAATAGTCGGAGCATGCGGTGGGATGGTGTCGATGATGATCGAAACCTGGTTGGACGGATCGGAGACGTTGCCGGCCGGATCTTCCTGAACTGCGGTCACCTCGTGACGACCATCAGTCATGGGCTTGTCCGGGGTGCAACTCCACGTTCCCTTGGTCCCAGAGCCTTGAACCGTCGCGGTGCAGATGGTCGAACCATCGCCGTCCTTGACAGTCACCACGTCGCCAGGCTCATCGCTGGTGCCGCTGATCTGCGGCGTGTTGTCGTTGGTCAGCGTCTCATCCTCCGGATCCGTGATGACCGGTGGGTTCGGCTTGTCACCGTCGGTGAAGGTCACCTCGGCTGGCGAACCAGTGATGTCAGCCTTGGGGTTGCCCGAGGCCTTGTCATTGATCGTGGCGTGGACCAGGACCTTCTCTGGGGTCTGATCTGTGATCTTGATCACGGCATTGCTGTCGCCATCGGTCTTCACAGTGACCGTCTGCCCGGTGACACCGTCACCAACGAACTCACCATCACCGTTGACCGTGTACTCCACCGAGCGACCAGGGCCGACCGGGTTGCAGTACTTGTCCACCAGGTGAGCCGTGGCGGTGGTCTGCTGGCCGGTGTTCAGCGTCGTCGGATCGACCTTCAGCGTCGATCCTTCGCCGGGCTTGCCAGTGGCGGGATCCACACAGGTGGGCGACTCATCGCCGGCGGTGAACTTGACCGGTTGTGGCGAATCCTTGATGTCGGTCGCCACCGCAGTCTCAGTCGGATCACCGGTCATGATCGTGGCATGGACGTTGACCGTCTCAGCCTTGTGGTCAGTCAAGGTGACTTGGCAGGTTCCATCCTCACCGGTGGTGCAGCTGGTGGTCTGGTTCGCCGCGGCCCGATCAAGGGTCGAGAAGAATCCCAGCCCGTCGACCGTGAAGGTCACCGGCTCATCGGGCACCATGTTGTCAAAGGCGTCCCGGATCGTCGCCTTAGCGGTGACGGAGCCGTCCACGACCGTCTCATGCGGATCCACCGTCAGGAAGGAGTGCTCCGGATCGGCGTCGCCAGCCACAAAGTGAAGCTTCGCGGGCGAAGCAGCGCCGGGGAAGGCGGGCTCGACCTTGTTCGGACCGATCGCGACCTTCGCCAGGTGCTCCCCAGCCTTGGTCGACGAGTACCAAATCGTCGTCTTGCCGTCTTCACCGGTGGCCTTGATACCACTCTGAGCGATCAACAGGTCGTCGCCAGGTGTGGTCACAACCGTCTGCCCGGGAACCGGGTTGTTGTACTGGTCGTACGCCTCCACCAGAGCGATGTCGCGGGCATTGCCGTCAGCGACAGCGTTATCGTCGATCACGGTGACCTTCGAGCACTCTGCGCACACCGGACCTGGCGTCCAGGAGCGTCCCTGTGCCGAGCCGATCTGGCCGGTGGCCACGGAGGCCGTGAAGGCGAAGGTCCCGGCCTTGGTCGAGGACACCGTCACCGAGCACACACCCTGCGCATTGCTGACGCAGTACTGCGTGTCAGGCGTCCAGGTAGTCGAGGCCTGGTCATGGTCGATGGCGAAGCTCGCCGCAGCACCTTGAACCGGCCGGCCGTCCTTATCCCGCAGGGTCGCGGTCAAGGTGTACGTCGAGTCTGAGCCTGTGCCCACCATCAGCGGACCATCGGGAGCGATCGTCCAACTCGACTTGCCAGGATCGACGACGTCACCGAAGTACATCGTGACCGGGGAACCTGTCGGGGTGACCGTCTCGTTGATCGTCACATCAACGGTCTTGTCGCCCTTCGTGGTCGAGGAGTACCAAATCTCCGTCGTGCCGTCCTGACCAGTCGGAGCGATGTCCGGCTGAATCGTCAGCGCATCGGCCTTGCCGGCTACCGGAGTCGATGACACTGCCGCGCCCGGAACTGGGTTGTCGTAACGGTCCCGCGCAGTCACCTTGACGATGTTGTGATCGACACCGTTATAGGCGGCGCCGTTTCGGATCAACTCGGCCGTGCTATGAAGAGGATCAACCGGCCCATGAGTGAACTCCGCAGTCACAGAGTTCGATGTCAGCGAACCGACCGTGCCCACCACGGGGTACGAACCAACCTTGGTCGACGTGACCTTGATAGTGCACAGCCCTTGATCGCTGGTCGCGCAGGTCGTAGTTTCGGCCCCATCAGTCGTGGTCAGGTTCTCCGGCAGGTCGAACGCTACTGACACCTGGAGAGGATTGCCCTGAGGATCGGTCGCTGACGCCGTGATGGCGAAGGTGGAGCCCACCTCTTGCGAGGTCATCGGATCGATTGTCAGGCGCAGGCCACCCAAATCGCCAGCGATGAAGGTCAACGTCACCGGTGATTGCGGCAAGTCCTTGCCGTCGACCGTCACGTTAGCTTTGTGCTCCCCGGCGACCGTGGAGGTCGCGAAGACCGTGCCCTTACCTTCCACGTCGGTCTGGACCGAGGTGGCCTTCAAGGCCAGATCCTTGTCTGACGTCGCGAACTCCACCGTGGCGTCTTCCACCGGGTTGCCGTACTTGTCAACCGTCGTGACGACGATGCCGTCATGATCGACACCATCAGCCTTGGCGTTGTTCGGATCCACCGTGACAGAGGTGGCGTTCTTCGACTCGTCGACCTCAGGAGTGTCCGGATTGTCCTCCGACTGGCACTGCTCAACCTTGGGGTTGCAGACATCGCCAGCGAAGAACGTGATCGTTTGCGGACTGGACCTGGTCGGATCACCGTCGCCCCCCAGCTCAGCGGCCGGGTTGCTCGCCGTCGGCACTGTCGCATGGACTTGGTAGTCACCAGCGAAGTGGCTGGTCACCGTCACCAAGCAGGTGCCATCGGCGCCAGTCTGACAGGTGAAATCGCTCAATTGCGCCGCTTGTGTGTCTTCCTTCCACTGCGAATCCACCGAGAAGGTCACGACCGCGCCAGCGATCGGATTGCGATTGTCATCAACGATCAAGGCCTTGGCCTCGAACACCGACCCGACGACTTGCGCGTGATCCGGGGTGATGATCAGCTGAGACTTCTCAGCGGAGATGTTGCCTTGAACGAACCGAATCGAATTCACACCGTTCTTGGCCGGAGTCGGCACATCCAACACCTCCGTACGATCACCGGACGTGACCTTGGCGTTGGCTGAATAAACACCCACCGTGGTCGAGGTCCAGGCAACGGTCGTCTTGGCGTCGTCACCGGTCGGCTCAGAGGTCTGCGTCGCCGGGTTCAGTTTGCCCGCCAGCGCGCCAGTGGTGGCATCGGTCACCGTGAAGACGGCGTCCGGAACGATGTTGCCATAGTGATCGTACGCCGACCCTTCAGCAACGTCCTGAGCCTTGCCGTCAGCCGCCATGTCGTTGACGATCATGACTAGAGCGGTCCGATGAGTGTCAGACTCCACCTCGGGGGTCCCAGGCACGTCGATCGGCTCACAGTTGGTGACGCACACCTTGCCAGGAATGAATTTCACCGTCGGTTTGTCCGTCAACTCCACACCAGTGACTGTCGCACCCACCGTGAACGTCCCCACCAGGTACGACGTCGTCGGGTAGTAGGTGTACGAACCGTCCGGCAAGGAACTCCAGTCGCCGAAGGTGAGATCGGGCAGACCAGCAGAAGTGCCGGTCATCACGAAATCTTCCTTCGTCAAGTCGGTGATCGGGTTGTCGTACGAGTCGCGCACGGTCACGGTCACCGTCACCGGGGAACCAGCCGTCTGAACTGTCGGATCCACGGTAACATGGCTCTTGTCAGGGTCAACCGGCCCATGCGTGAAGTTGAGCAGCTTCGGCGACTTCAGGGCGGGATCCCCGCCGCCGCCGATCTCTTGACCGTTCACTGTGCCATGCAAAGTGACTTTCTCGACCTTGGTGTCGGTGATGGTGACCGAGCAGGTGCCACTGGCATCCGTGGTGCAGGTAGCGGCCGACAACGTGGCCGAACCATCAGCGTCTTCAGTGGTGAAGCTGAAAGTCGTACCAGCGCCGAGGGTTTTTCCTGCGGCGTCCTTCGCGGTGGCCGTGGCCGTGATGTTCTGGCCGACGACCTGAGTCTCGCGGTCGACCACGAGGGTCGACATCTCCGCTGAAACCGGACCTTCGGTGAAGGTCAGCGTCTTCGGCGAAGCCAGAGCGGGGTCACCGCCACCGCCGATGTCGGTGGAGCCGAGCAGACCGTGGAACACGACCGTCTCCGCTTCGGTGTCGTTCACCTTGACCGAGCAGGTGCTCGACGCGTCAGTGGTGCACTCGAGCGGATCGACCGCGGCCGAGCCGTTGGCGTCATCGACCTTGAAGGTGAACTTCACACCCTCGCCGACTAGGCTATTGAAGGCGTCCAACGCCGTCGCCGTGGCCGTCACAGGCTGACCTGTCGTACGAGTGGTGTGGTCCACGGTCAGCGTCGACTTCTCAGCGGAGGCCGCACCGGCCTTGAACGGGATCAACTCGTCCTGGCCGATCTGCTCTCCGCCCACTTCAGCCTTGACCGTGGCCTGGGTCGCCTTGTCCAGCGCCGTGGCTTTGGTCGAGGTCATCGTCGCAGTGTAGGTGCCGTTGCCCGTGTTGGCGATGTCAGACACCACCACGTCGTCGCCGGCCGCTGGGGTCAGCGTGAACACTGTCGGATCCAGATCCGGCAACAGCACGCCGTCGCAGGTCTTGGCCGTGATGACGCCTGTGTACGCGTCGACACCATCGGCTGTGACCCAGGTGATCTTGTCAGTGGCCACCGCAGTCGGTGTCACTTTGAACAGCGACGTCGAGGCGCACGGGCCAGGACCAGGTGTGAAGGTCACCGGAGCGGGGGAACCGTTCAGGGCGCGGTTCGGGCCCAGATCGGCCGAGACGTTGACCGTCTCGGGTGTGCCGTCTGTCAACTTGACGATCGCCTTGGAGTCAGCGCCGGTGACGGCACTGGTCGCCTGCGGCGTGGTTCCGGCCGGAACGAACGTGGCGTTCTTGTCGACGCCGAAGTTCACCGCCACACCATCGCCGACTGGGTTGCAGTAGCTGTCGGTGACATACGCGGTGGCAGTGGCCGTTCCGTTGACTGGAACCTCAGGAGTGGCCGTCAGCTTCGTCCCGCCAGCCGAGTCGACACAGATCGGATCGTCCGGATTCTCGTCGGGCGGACCAGCGACGTACTTCACCGACGCCGGGGAGTTGCGAACATCGGTCAAAGTTCCCGAAGCGTTCGGGATCCGCGAATGAATCACGAAATCACCGGCCTTGTAGCTGGTCAACGTCACGGCGCACTTGCCATCGTCGCCGGTAGTGCACGTCGTGGCGGACAGCTTGGTCCACTCAGGGTTGACCGCTGAGCCATCGGCGTACGTCACCTCGAGGGTCACAACTGCGCCGGGGACGAGGTTGTCGAGCTTGTCCCGCGTGGTGGTTGTCGCCGTGTAGGTGTTACCAACTCCAACCCCAGCAGGCAGCGGCCCGGCTGGTGTCACGACCAGATCAGAATGCTCCGGATCCGCACCATCGTTGGTGAAGGTCACTGTCTGCGGTGAATCCGACACCTCCTCCTGCTGGCCGGTCGAACCACTCTTGACCGTGGCCGAGACCTCGTCGGGGTAGACCCCGGCCGTGTTGGACGACACGTTGAGGTAGCACTGACCGTCAGCGCCGGTGGTGCATGTGGTGGCGGGCTGACCTGTGGTCGGATCCGTCATCGTCACCAAGGACGGGGTCTTGTTCGAGAAAGTCACGAGTTCGTTCGTCACCGCAGAGCCCTCAGTGTCGCGAATCGTCGCGATCGCCTGGATCTGACCACCGACAACCTGGGACGGCGGCTCGACCTTCAGCGAGGATTTGCCCGGATCGACCGGCGACGAATACGAGAACAACACGGTCACGTCACCACCGGACTGGGCGGTGAAGCTGACCGAAGCGCCATTACCTGACGGGGTGACTGTCGCCTCCAGAACCTGGCCGGTGACCGTGTCGGACACCGTGGCGCTCTTGAAACGAGCGTTTCCGGCTCCGGTTGTCGCGGTGACAGTCGTGACCTGACCAACAGTGGCGGCCTTGGGGGTTCCCGCCACGACGCCGGTCTGAGCACCAGCGGTCAGGGTCTGACCATTCACCTGGAAGTCGACGGCTGTCTGCCCGGAGTACTCGACCGCGGGACGGTAGACCGAGTCGGTCACACCGAAGGAATAATCCTCGATCTCACCTTGGCTGGCCCAAGGCGCGGTCGAATCGACTGCGCCGGAGTACTCGCTCTTCGCATTGTCGGGGACAGTGGCCGTCGCCGTCGACGCGTTGACACGCATTTGAACAGTTGGGCTGCCCGACACCGAACCAGACCCCTGATACTGGAACGAGGGATCCGGCGTCGCGCCGGAGGCGGTCCAACTGGCCGCCTGGTTCCAAACGTCGCCCGCCAGGTTGGTCGTCCAACCCTCAAGTTGGGCTTGAGCGGCAGCGGCTCCGGTCACGTCGACCGCCAGCGGATAGCTCTTGGTCGCAGCCAACAGCTGATCTTGCAGAGCGAGATCGCCCAGTGTCTTCGTGGCCACGCCGACGCCATCATCGGTGGCGTTGTGGGCCGCATTGTCGTTGGCCGGTCCGGCGTACGATCCGAGACTAGCCCCCAGGTGCAGTTCGTCGGTGACCCCGTTGACATGGCTGGGGACGTTGGTCGTCATCGGTCCGGCAGCCGCGTCACCGTAGGAGCCCTGTGTCGTGAAGCCGAAATCGGCGGTCGGCACGGAGGTCGAGGTCGCCAGAGTGACTGTGGCATAGCTGAGCCAGGTCGAGGCCTGGCTCGTGGAACCCAGCGCTGTCAGCGCGGGGTCAGGATTGGTATAGGCCGAGATCGCGCCGGAGCAGGCCGCTCCCGCTGACGAGGTCACAGTCTGCGCGCCACATTGAATGGCTGCGGTGTTGCCCGAGGACTGCGATCCAGCCCCCCAGGTCTGAACGGCGTTCGTCATGGTGACGCCGTCGGCCATCGGAGCCTGGATTTGAACCGGACGCACGTAGTACGTCGTGCCACCCACTCCGGAGGTCAAGAACGAATACTTGCCCGTGGAGTCGGTCTTCTGAGTCGACTTCAGCACCCCGGCCGAGTCGTACAAGGCCACGGTCTGCTTGGCCAACCCTGGCTCGTCGGACGAGATCTGGCCATCGCCGTTGAGGTCGTTGTAAAGGGTGCCACGGATGATCATGGCTTGCTGAGATGAGGCGTTATCGCGAGCCACAGAACTGATCGGATCAGGCTGGTTCTGGTTGTTCGTCGAGTAGACGATCTTCGCCGTCGCCGACAGCGGATCGACTTTCACCATGTTGGTCGTGCCCGGGTAGGCATACCCACTGCCCGAGCAATCAGGACCAGGAACTGGATTGGTGTACTGACTCATCCTCTCACGAGACAGGCAACCGTCGGCGCTGGACGGCGCGTCGGAGGGCAGATTGTAGGTCCTCGTGCCGGCGCCGTTGAGCAGCTGGCCATTCAAGAAGGCATTGCCCCAGGTGCCGTACTGTCCACCAGCGTTGTCCCAGAACTGCTCGGGATGCTCCTTGTAGATGTTCTCCACCACGTAGTAGCGCCACGGGTTGGAGGCAGAACCATCGACGATGTTGCCATCAGCGTCGCGGGCCGGCTCCATACGGACCAGCTTCATGTTTCCGTTGCTGGTCGGGGTGACCCCGCCACCGGTGTACATGTAGGCGTTGCCGTCGGCGTCCAGGGCAAAGTCGGCTGGAGTGTACGGATTGGCGGTTCCACCGCCGTCGTTGTTGGTCCAGATCTCGGTCCGCTCTTGAGGAGCAGTCGACATCCCAGACGTCCAGTCACCAGGCTGAACCGCTCCCGACAAGGAGAAGTAGCCCGTCTCAGGATCCCAGACCGAGAAACGCCAGGCGTCTTCCTCGCTGGCCGCAGCAGAACCCGGCTCCTTGTCGTCGGCCTGCCCGAGGTAGGACGACACGACGTACAAATCACCGGAATACTGATCGATCTCACCACCAGTGGCATGCCCTGCGTCGACACCACCACTGAACAGCGAGTCGTTGCGACCATCGGAAGTCACGATCGGCCAAGCACCGGTGTTGCCCTCCCCCTTCGGAGCGGGCATGCAGGACCAGAAGATATCAGACTCACCTGATGTCACCCGAACGATCGGTGTGTAGCCCTCCGAGCAGCTGGCCGGGCCATTGTTCTGGCGGGCGTCGCGGCTCCAGAAGTAGGCCGTCAGCGGCCCACTCGGGTTGTCCTTCTTGCCGCCGATTCGACCAATGGCCATCGAGCTGAACTGGTACTCAGTGAAGTCACCGCCACCAGCCGACGTTCCCGTCCAGTGCATCGTCGCACGGGTCTTGTACGTCGACATGTCGGTCGACCAGTCGTAGGCCTCCCACAAAATGTCTTCGGTCCCATCCTGGTCGGTGGACGGATGGGCCGCGTCCAGCGAGTAATAGACCGAGTCTTCGTTCAGCGGGTGATCCCACACCGCCGACCAGTTTGACACTTTCGCCCACTGCGGAGTCGGGCCTTGATGGCCCGTCGGCTCGGCGGCCTGGGCCAGCGGAGCCTGCAGGCTCTGTCCGAGGAACACCCCTCCGATGGTGAGAACAAAAGCCGAGACCGAAGCCACCGACTTGAAGAGCCTTCGATGCGGACTATTCACATTGTGTACTACGCCTGAACTGCTAGGCATCAGTTACCCCCGAATCAATTGAGATACATACTCAAGGTGAGCGGCACGACCCACTCAGTCATGACGACATCACCTCTAGACCATGATGAAAGACCATGGCATTGATCGCTAGTCTGCCATCTATGAATTCAGAATGCAATCTCGAAGGGCGATACCTCAAACATTGCAGATAACCGAGGCTGAGTCTGGTCGGCGCACCCCACTCACCTTCGCGTGACCAAGGTCAACAACCGGGTCGCCTGGAAGACTCTCCCATGGCCTGGCGAACCTAAATCCCTTGATTACAAGGTAAAACACCTCGCTTTGAGGCCGATGAGGCCACCCGGGGACGCCGAGGCGATCATACGGCTCAGTGAATGATCCGCCCCATCCTCCACGACGCCACCAGCGACAACACAACCGTCACCGCGAGCAGGATCGCCAAAATCATAGCGGTCGACAGGACATGGTCGTCGACTGTCAATCGAGCGCCGATCGCGGTCATCAAATCCCGAATCGCGTCGTCGCGAACCGATCCTTCAGGCAGATCGGCCAAGAACTGGTCAGCGGCTGGGGTCATCGCGGGCAGCCGGATGATCGCGGCAGTCTGAGCGAATGGCAAGCTACTCAACACCGAGTTGATCGTCTGCGACAGTGACGACGGAGTGACATAACAGAAGGACAGAAAACCCATCGCAGTACCCATCACGATCGAATACCCGCCGTACGACCCCTGAGTCGAGGTGAATGTCACCATCAGCGTGTTGAAAGCGGAGAACACCAGACTCGACACGAAGATCGCACCAACCACTCGGGCGTCCTCAGTGGCGCTCAACACCGCCTGGTCTTGCCACCACGCCCAGCCCTGACCAACGAAGAAGATCGCGGTCGAAATCACGAAAGAGACGCACAACACCGCGAGGACATAGCCCAGCGCCAGTTGCCAGCGGCGGATCGGCGCCACCAGATAGTCGGAGAAACGTCCGGTGACCCGATCCTCCACAAAAGCTGTCAGCATGCCCAACGATGTGGAGAAGGTCGCCACCGTCGCCACCGAGGCGAACATCCACGCGTCACACAGCGCGTACGAGTCATCCATGTTCGTCGAGCCCACCGCGTCAGCGATGACTTTCGCCATCGTTTTGCGCAAAAACACCACGAACAGCACGAACATGATCACCGGCGCCACCATCGAGAAGAATACTGTCATCCGATCCCGCCAATACGCCTGCAGGTTTCGTCGGACCAAGGTCAACACCAGCCTCATCGCGTGGCCCCCTCTGCTGGATCGGTGGCCACCGACGCCAAAGAACTCGAACCGGGCATCGTTCGCAAAGTGGTGGCCGCAGCGGTTGCCATCACCTCAGCCTCATTGGATCGCCCAGTCAACGCCAAAAAGACGTCATCCATCGACCCATGCCGGAACTCAAAATCGTTGATATAGATCCACAAGTACGGCATGATCCACTTCACCTGACGCGTCGAACGCACCGCCAAACGCACCGGATCGCCCGGGGTGATCGGGGCCGTGACGGAACCGGGCGGGAATGAGTGGGTCAGAATCTTCATCACCTCGGGCATATCGGACACGTACAAGCTGAGTTCGCCCGTGCTGTACTTCTGACGTAGGCGCGACGGCGTGCCTTGGGCGACAATGTGACCGGATTCGATGACACAGACCATGTCGGCGCGTTCGGTCTCCTCCATGTAATGGGTAGTGAGGAACACGGTCATTCCTTCCAATCCTCGCACATCTGAGATCGCCTGCCAGACCTGCTCGCGACTACGCGGATCCAGTCCGGCGGTCGGCTCGTCCAAAAACAGCACGCTCGGGTGATGGATCAGAGCTCGGGCGATGTCCGCCCGGCGTTTCTGCCCGCCCGACAGCAGACGGTATTGGCGTTTAGCGAAAGACCCCATGTCCAGCAACTGGATCAGTTCCGAGGTTCGACGCAAACGATCAGGGCGACTCAACCCATGAAAGCGCGCCCGAAGTGCCAGATTCTCCACCACGCTCAATCGCGGATCGAGGAGCGCGTTCTGAAACACCACGCCGATGCTGCGCCGGACCGCGTCGTTGTCTTTGCCCAGCAGGTGACCGGCGATACTAGCCTGGCCACCGGTGGGCCGGAGCAGCGTGGTCAGGCAATTGATCGTGGTCGACTTCCCAGCGCCGTTGGAACCCAAAAACGCGAAGAAGGCGCCCTCACCGACGTCAAAGCTGATTCCTTTGACCGCTTCGACCCGGCCGTACGACATCCTCAGACCATCAACGCTGACCGCCGCCATGTCAGCCGCCCACCGTCGGTCGTGGCCCAGACTGGACTTCAGGCCATGGCCTCCCCTGGCGGATCGTCTCGAAGAAGCGGATCATCGTCGCCGAAATCTCCTCCCCGTAACGCACCACCATGTTGTGATCCCCACCCATCATCACCAACTCGCTGTTGACCAGGTTGGCTGCCGCTGTCCGACAAGCCTCGATGTAGGGAGAGTCGGTTCCATAGACCAGCACCCCCGGGGTTGAGATGTCACCCCATGGCAGATTCTGAAAAAAGCCCACGTCGGCTCTCAGATCGTCGAGCAGACCTGCGTCGAGCAGGTGATGCACTTGGTCCCGGAACTGATGCTCGGCCCGAGCGGGCAAAGCCAGTCCGATGGAGACGGCGTACGACTGCAGCGTGGCCGTGATCGTCTGGTCGACGTCGTCGACATCGACCAGCTCGTCTGAGCCCAGACCAGCGGCTTCCAGGATCGCCAACCCCAACACCCGGTCGGGAGCCATCAGCGCAGTCTTCACCACGATCGTGCCCCCGAGACTGTAACCAGCGAGAAAGGCCTGATCAATCTCAAGATAGTCCATTAAGCCGAGCAGATCCTCGGCTAGGTCCTGCATCCGAAAACCCGCGCGGTCGCCCTTGCTGAAACCGTGGCCGCGCAGGTCGTACAACACGACCCGATAACCCAGCTCGGCCAGACCTTTGGCCCCACACCAGAAAAAGATGGCGTGATGGGTGTACAAGCCGTGCACCATGACCACGGTGGGTCCACCACCGGGATTGAGAACCTGATAGTAGAGGCGAGCGCCACGAACCTTAGCGTAGGACATCGCCGATGAACTCCACGATGTCACCGACGGTGACTTGCGCCAGCTCGAGCACAGGTTTGCCTGCGATCCAGATGACCAGTGGCTCGGCCACCGGATAATACTGCTCAATCGCCTCCACCAACCGCAGCATGTCGAGACTGCTCAATCCGAGCTCTTGCATCGCTTTCGTTTGCTCGGTGATCGTCATCAATGACACAACATCGGACCCCAGCACTTCGCCCAGGCATTCGATCAGTGTGGCGAGAATCGTGGCAGGATCGGTCGGCCTTGCCGGACTCAACTCAGTCATCCGTGTTCCTCCTTGTCCAACCCACGACATAACCGTCGTCGATCATCATCGTGTCGATCCAAACCGTCCCGACCCGCAGCGACTCTCCATCGATCTGCTCAACCACGAACGACTTTGGCGCGCCACCCAAGCCTGTGCCAGCCCATTTGGCGTAGGCCTCCTTGGCTACCCAGAACCGTGTCGCCCACTGATCAGTGTCAGGTTGAGCAGCGACCAAGGCCAACTCCGATTCAGTCAGAGCCATCTCCCAGAACGACAGCTCTCTGGCAAGAACCTTCTCAATGTCGACGCCAACCGCCTTGTCCGCGACCATCGCCACCCCACGCCCGTCGACATGGGCCAGTGAGACCTGCGGGTCGCCAGGGAACCGACTATGGTCGTCTTGACGTACCAACGGCCTGCCGGCGTCGTCGTAACTGACACAGACCTCGATCGGATAGCGGTAATGAGCCTCCGGTTCCCGCAGCCACGAACGGACACCATCCTTGAGTGCGACTCGCCCGGCCAAGAAATCGCTTTGAGCCGCCCTATTCGGCAGAGCGTCAGCGCGCGTTTTCTCCTGGGCTGAGAGATAACACAACACCAGGAAGTATCCGGCGGAACGACTGGGGTCACCAGCGCTGTAATAGTAGACACCGTCGGCGATCTGCTTGGCTAGCACTGAGCGCCACGGATGATTGACGCTCTCCCACAGTTCCAGTTCCATGCCCAGACGTTGGTTGACCCAGCCCTTGGCGATGGCCCAAATCTTGCCATCACGTAGGTAGATCAGATCACCAGTGATGAATCGATCGGTGAGACGACGAATCACACAGTACGACTCGAAAGTGCCGTCTTGGTCGAACATGTCCTGATAGAAAGCGATCTCTTTGACCCGCACGGGGAAGCTCACGCGATTGTCAGGCATATACAAGTGCAGGAACAATCCCACCGACTGACCCATCTGATCCAGTAGTGAGCCCTTGCCCTCGGCTCGACGAACCACGGTATGGAAGCCGTGTTCTCCGTAGTGGGTGTATTCCAGTGCCGACCAGTACTTCGGACGATGGAAACTGTATTCGACGTACTGCTCCTCGCGGCCCAACGGCTCCATCACCTTGTCACCGATGTCACGACTCATCTGCTCGACCACACCAACTGGAGGATCGGGCAGCGTCGGAGTCAAGGTGACATCGAGCATCAGACGCCCCGGAATCGTCAGAGCGACTGTGTACTCGGTCTTCCAGAATCCTTGGACCGTGGAATGGAATGGCATCGTCACCGAGATGAAATCCATCGCCGTGATCGGACCGATCTTCGCCACCGACAAACCTGGGGCTTGGCCCAACGCCACTTCGGCCATCAGCTCGATGCTCATCGTCAGCGGCACCACCGAGTAGAAATCCTCCTTGTGAGGCCAATCCATTGGCTGATTCACGATCGAGTGATCCAGAACGTACGGATGGTCTTCCAGGCTGAGATCCAAAGGCACCTCGAAGGAAGTGCCAGCCCGACTGGGTTTGACCGGAGCTGGGGCCGATTGACTTGGACGAGGCTGAAGCGAAGAACTCACTGGTTGCGTGGCCGAGGCCGCGTCGGGAGCGGGCGCCTGCGACACCGCCGACAGTGGGTTTAAGGAGGGAGCAGGCGCAGGGGTTGCGGCTTCGGCGCGCGTCGGCGACGGTTGCTCCACCGGTGACAGGCGGATGTGCGTGGGCGTCTCGCTCGTCGCGGACGCCGCGCCCGCCGAGCCAGGCCCGATCAGACCCTGCCCCAGGCCCGCGGACGAACCGCGTGTGAAGCCACGGATCGGCAGGCCATGCTGATTCAGCGGCACGACCGCGGCCACGGTCGGGGTCACTGGCGTGACGCTCAGGGGAGCTGGGAGAGCCGAATCAGGCGCCGGGCTAACAGGCACTGGCCCAGACTGCGCGACGACCGAAACCGGGCCCACGCCGGCCACCGCAGATGAAACCTGCGGACCAACCAACGTGGTCGTGGATGATGGCACCGGCCGCGACAGCGGAGCTGTCTGCGTCGCCAACACCGCCTCAGCCGGAGCCAAGACCTCGTTCAGCGCAGGCAACTGCGTCAGAATCGGGGATCCATTGGGCATCAAGAACAAGGTTTTGAACTGTTGGATGATAGTGCGCATCCCCATGAAATCAAGGTCGGCCCGCCCTCCCATGACGAACAGCAGCGCATGCACCCGCCGCAGCTGATCCACTGCGCTTCGCAACGGAGAGATCGCCTGGATTGTCCCGAAGTCTCGCCCCCGCAGAGTGTCGTCGACGAAAGCCGTCAACGAGCCGACTCCCGACTGAATGAAGACCCGCACTCCCATGTCGTACAACTTCTCAACCAGTTCCCGGAAGTAGACCGGTTCGGTCAACTGTGTTCCGAAAGAATCGGCCTTGACATCGCCCTGCCATGGAGCTTCTTCCAAGCTCACCGCTGAGATGACCGGCGCTTTGCCCCGGTGGACGCTGATGCGAGACATCGCCTCCAAAGGCACAGGAATGACGTACTTGAACAGCGGGGTGTGCAGGGCCGTGCCGAACGGCAGGACCTGGCAGACCACGTGATGGGCCTCCAACGCGGAGATCAAGCGTTTGTCGGAGTCGCCCACCGCACAGAACACCCGTTGATTCGGGCAGTTGTCGTTCGTGAGATAAACATCAGGAATGTCATCAAGGATGGCTTGCATCGTGTCCGGCGGCAGTTTCCCGTTGGCCACCACCAGGTGGAAGTCAGGAATGATCTCTTCGAGAGCGTCCATCGGCAGTTGGGTCAAGTCGAACACGACTTGGTCAAAGCGGTCGTCCAACATCCCAGCTGCCCGAGCGGCATGCCATTCGCCCACCGAATGGCCTCCATAAAAGTCAGCCCGTACGCCGGTGGTCTCCAGGCCCTGATGCACCAACAGCGACGTCTTGAAATGGTTGATCGCTGGGTTCCCCGCCGGATCATCGGTTTCCCCCGGGTAGCGATGGGTCGACAAGCCCAACTCGTCGACGAGTGTGTCATACTCGACCCCAGCACTGGCATCCCAACCCGGGAACAGAAAAGCGATCTTGCCCCCTTCGGAGAGCAGCGGCTTTTCGGTGTACCAAATGTCGCTGCGCCCCAGCCACGGCTCTCCACGCTTGACGATGTCGATCGCCAGAGCCTGGCGCTCCGGCGTCGGGTTGAAAATGACCAATCGGCACGGGTCTGACGGCTGACCAGCCACTGAGGCGAACTGGCTGACAAAATGTTCGGTGTCGATCTTGGCGAGCACCGCCTCGCGGGTCGGGCCAGCCACCGCGTAGGCCTCAGGCGAATACTGACGACGTCGATCCGCCCGGTAGCGGCGAGCCTGAGCCGCGGGCTCTTCGTACGCGGTCATCACGGCGTGGGCGTCGATCCCGCCGAAGCCGAACGCATCGACCCCTGCCACCAAGGGCAAGCCAGACTGTGACCAGTCGATCAGTGTCCCCGGCGCGCTGAATCGAGACTGGCTCATCTGTGCCAGCGGCTCTTCGCAGTGCAGCGTCGGCGGAATACGGCGGTGATACAAGGCCAACGCCGTCTTCATCAGACCCATCATTCCGGCAGCGGGCATCAGATGGCCGATGTTGGATTTGACCGAGCCGAGGTATGCTCCCCTGGCGGATTTTTCCCCAAAGACCTGGGTCAAAGACTCCAACTCAGTCGAATCACCGACCGGGGTGCCCGTGCCATGGGTTTCCACATAAGCCACGTCCTGCGGATCGAGGCCCGACTCCTTCCATGCCCGACGGATCACATCAGCTTGACCACGTGAGTCGGTGATCAACACCGAGTGACCGCCACCATCGGAACCGACAGCCGTCGACTTGACCACGGCGTAGATCCGATCGTCGTCAGCCAAGGCCCGCTCCATCGTCTTCACGACCATATACCCGGCGCCCTGACCGATCAGCAACCCGTCAGCATGCGCACTGAACGGCGCGATCTGGCCACGATGCGACATCGCCCCCATCATAGAGAAGGCCGCCCAGAAAACCGAGCTCTGCGCGGTGTGCATCGCCCCGACGATCCCGAGATCTGATTCTCCCGACTGCAACAGCCGGGACGCGTGTTGCAAAGCCACGATGCCGGAGGCGCAAGCGGCGTCGACGCAGTAGGCTGGTCCGTGCATGTCGAAATGATTGGCCACACCTGAGGCGACCAGATTCGGCATTGTTGCGGCCGCCGTGTCGCCCTGGAAACGCCCGAACTGCTTCTGATACTCCCGTTTGACCCGTAGCAGATCCTCCTCAGACAGGCTGGGAAGAGCGTGTCGAAGCAAGCCAATGAACTCCTCGGCCACCCGGACGATCTCGGCGCCGCGCAACTGCGGCAAACCGGCGAAGTTTCCCCGACCCACGATGATGGAGGCGCGATCAAGCGAGACGTTCTTCTGGAACACCCCCGCGTCGTTCAACGCGTCTTCCACCAGCATGTACGACAGCAGCTGGTCGGGGTCGGCGCCTTCGGCCGCGACAGGCAGGATGCCGTACCGCATCGGATCGACCACCCCCGGGGTGATGAAACCGCCACGGTCACAGTAGAACCGATCCACCACCGAGTTATCGTCCGCGCCAAAATACCAGGGCTCGATCACGCTGGCAGGAGCTGACGTGATCGCGTCCACACCGTCAGCCAGATTAGTCCAGAACTTGCCCACCGTGCTTGCCCCCGGACACACAAGAGACATGCCGACGATCGCAATATCAGTCGGTTTGTATTCTAGATTCATGAAGCCTCCCACCGAAACCTGTCTAGCTGCCCTGAGTCGAATCGTTCATCACATCGCCAACGACGTGGTGATGAACGACTGGATCTGGCCCTGTTCACCCGCCAACGCCATGACGTTGGGCTCATGGCCTTGATCCAACTCTCGGACGAAAAAGTCACCGCCTCCGGCCAGAGGCAGCAAATCCAAGCCACGCTTGCGCATCTGCTCAGCCAAAGTCTGTGACACCATGCCCGCTCCGGCCCACGGCCCCCAAGCCACCGACACCACTGTGGCCGCCGGAACCCGAGTCGACAACACCTGAGCGACCTGATCGAGCATCGAGTTTCCCGCCGCATAGTCACACTGGCCCCGATTGCCGAACGACGCCGCCATCGAGGAGAAGAACACGATCAACTTCAGGCCGGGCGCGTTGGCGGCGATGACCGACACTGGTGCGACCTTCGTCGAGTAGACCCGCTCGAAGGATTGCCAGGTTTTGTCACGGAAGAGTTTGTCTTCCAGCACCCCGGCGGCGTGAATGATGCCGTCGATATGGCCGTGCATACTGCGAGTCTGATCCAGCAAGGCCTGCAACTCCTCGCTGTGACGAGCGTCGACACTGGCATAAGTGACATCACCGCCAGCCTGCGCCACGGATCGTAAGGCCTCTTCGATCGCTTTGGCTTTCATGATCGAAGCGACCTTGGCCTTGATCTGTTTGGGATCCTTCATCTCTTCGCCCTGAATCAGTTGGCGTTGCACCGCTTCTGAGGTCGCGTAATCCGCGTACGCCGCCGCCAGCTCCTCGTCACGGACCGAGCGCCCAACCAGCACGTAATGACACGGAATCCGGCTGGCCAGTCTCGCGATCAGCGTTGGTGATATCCCTTGGGCTCCACCCAACACCACGATGACCGAATCAGCGTCCAAACCGCTCAGACCATCGAGCACTCCGCGGGCCGACTGAGCCTGAGGCACATGCCGCAGGCGCGCTCCATCGGCGTACGACACTTCGGGGAATCGATCCGAGTCGCGCAACTCGGCGACGACCGTGGCCGCGAAACCCGTTGCCGAGAACGGCGTCAGACCCGTGACCGTCTTAAAACGCACCTCGGGATACTCGTGTTGCAGTGTTTTCACCAAACCCGGGAAGCCTTCGATCTGGGCCACATCCGGCCATTCGTCGCTAGACGACAGCCGACCTGGCGTGTCATCGAAGACTGCGACATGGGCCAGTTTGGCCACATCCGTCGATTTCAGCAGTTCAACCAAATCACGAATCGTCCACACCTGCGGCTGCGTGTGGAGGAACACCAGCCCGTCGACTCCGTCGCCGACAGGCTCGCCCAGTGCGATGACCCGAGCGGCGGCCCCAGCCTCGGCCAACTCCTGACAGACCTCCTCGGCGAGCGGGCCGTCTGTCACGACGAAGTTCAATCCATCCAGCGACAGGGAATCGACCGAAACAGGATAGTCCTGACGTTGCCACACCAGGCGCGTGATCGGGGTGTCGACGCTGGCCTCACGATGGGTGCCAGCTGAGACACCCTCACGGCCTTTTGGGAACGCATCATCGCCCGCCACAGACTCCCCAGTCACCGTCTTTGCGGTGGCCTCCTCTGCTGAAGGTTCGGCGTCAGCCGCAGTCACCGACGCGGCGTCAGCTTGGGCAAGGTCAGCCGAACCAGCCCCCACCCCTACGTCCGCGCGGTTCAAGCTCTGCGCCAGCTCCACCAACCAGTCCACCACCCCACGTAGAGTCTTGATAGCTGCCAGCTGTTCCAGGCCCGAGCTGGCGTCGTCTTCTTCCGCGTCCGCTTCAGGCATCTCAATCTTGTTGCTGAGAGCGCCCAGAATCTCCAGCCTCTTGATCGAGTCAATACTGAGATCGGCTTCCAGATCCATGTCCATGCCCAGCATCTCCGGCGGGTAGCCCGTCTTCTCGGCCACCACCTCAAGGATGATGTCCTTCAGCTGGCCCGGATCAAGGTCTTGCAGTCGAGGCAACACCGAAGCGGAACCACCACGCGAGGAGGCAACCGGAACCACGGTGGCTTCCAGTGGCTGACCCACCGGTTCAGCCACCACCACAGGTTCGGACACAAGTGGTTCGGCCACGGCAACGCCGACCGGGGCAGGCATGACCGCGACCGGAGGGAGCGGCGGCGGCGGCGCCACTGCGGGAACCATCGTCGTCACGGGCATCGGGGCCACCGCAGCCACGCCCGGGTAAGTGGCGGCGTTCATCGGCATCGCAGTCGCACCCGGTTGGTACCCCATCCCAGTCAGCATGATGTCGCGCTGGTCGTCGAGCATGGCCCTCATGTTGAGCAGGTAGGTGTAAACCAACTGCTCTCGTCCACTGAGCGGCTGTGCGCTCGCATCGGTAGCAGGGGGCGTGGGGACGACCGTCTCAGACTGCGGTGCCATGGTGTCTTCTCCTAACATGATCCGTTTGATCTCTTCTGGGGAATAGAAAGACCGGGGGTTGATGTGCCGTTCTCCTTGTTCGCGCCATCGCGCGATCGGGACGGCTTCTTGACCATCGACCATCCAGGTTGTGGCGGATCCGGCGTAGCGCTGAGGATCCGACAAGTCCAACTCGACTGCGCCGCGCCCGGCGAACAGTCGTTCGACATCGATGTCACGGCCTGTGGCCACGTACGCGCCAAGGCAGCGCAGGAGCGACCTCATGCCGTCCGCGCCAGAATGGTCGGCGGCGATGGCCACAGCCGACGAATCCAGAGTGGCTCGTACCAACCCGGTGAGAACCGACCCAGGCCCAGCCTCCACGAAGACACGTACCCCAGCGTCGTGCATCGCCGTGACCTCATCCGAGAACAGCACGGGCTTGACCACGTGCTCAGCCAGTCGATCCTTGATCGCTCTACCAGTATTCGGATAGACCTGAGCGGTCGTGTTCGACCACACATCGACCCTAGCCGGGCCGACCTCGACCTGATCCAGCGCTGCCGCGAACAGAGGTTCCGCGCCGGCCAGCAAAGGCGTGTGGAAGGCGCAGGCGACCTCGATGCGTTTGGCGTCGATTCCCTGCGCCGCGCAGTGAGCCACCAGCGCGTCGATAGCGGCCTGAGTTCCGCCGACGCCGACTTGGGTCGCGGAATTGTAGTTGACCGCCCAGACGTCGGGGCGTCCCTTCAGCAGCGCGTCGGTGTCTTCGCGCGGCCCAATGATCACAGCCATCGCCCCAGGCTCCTGGCCAACACCGGCCAAGATCGCCTCAGCGCGACTGCGCGACAATCCGACCAGTTCGTCACGATCCAGGGCGTCGGCATAAGCCAAGGCGGGCAACTCGCCATAACTGTGTCCTGCGACGGCGTCAGCGTGCACACCGAACCAAGTCAGCAAGTCCGCTATAGCCAGATCGACGATTCCAAGCAAAGGCTGCGCGTTAGTCGTGTCAGTCACCGCGCGGCGCTGGGCCGCTGCATCGGCGTCGGTGAAAGCAGTTCCCGGGAAGAGCATCCGCTCAAGATCGGGATGTCTGGTCAGCTCAGCGCGCAGCCAGGGGAACATCACGAACAGGTCGCGGGCCATGCCGACCCGCTGGGAACCCTGTCCAGAGAACATCAGCGCGACCCGACCCGCGACCGGATCGCGGCGGAAGACACCCGGGGCGGCACGGCCCTCCAAGACCGCTTCGATTTTGGTGGTGAGCTTGGACCACGAGCCCGACACGATACACACTTGCACTGGCTTGTCGGAAGCGGTCGCCAGTGTGTACGCGATGTCCTTGAGGTCGATGTCATGGCTGATTTGACCCAACGCCAGCACTTGACGTAGCTGCTCGTGAGCCTCCTGTTCATTGTCGCCACGAACCATGAACAACTCGCGCGACCACATCGACGCCACCGACCCATGGTCGGGCTCCTCGTCGACGGTCTCGACGGTTGGGTCGGTGTAGTTCTCCACGATGGCGTGGAAGTTGGTGCCACCGAAGCCGAATCCGGACACCGCCGCCACGCGACGAGCGTCAGGCCATACGCTGGCGCGACCGTTGGCATTGAACGTGAACGGAGAGCGCTGATCGTCATACGAAGCCACCGGTTTGTGCAGATGCAGCGTCGGCGGGATCACACCGTGCTTGACCGCGAGGACCGCCCGCATCAACCCAGCCACCCCTGCGGCGCACTTCGTGTGACCGATCTGGGTCTTGACCGAACCCACCCATGACTGTCCGGGCAAGGCCCCGGCGTCGAGCATGACGCGGGTCAACGCCTTGAGCTCAGTGGCGTCGCCCACCGCGGTGCCCGTGCCATGAGCCTCCACCAGACCAACCTCGCTCGGCAGAACCCCCGCCATCCGGTACGTCCGCTGCAGAGCCTTCATCTGACCGCTCATGTTCGGCGCAGTCAGCCCCAAGTTCCGACCATCGGAGGATCCTTGGACCGCGCGAATGACCGCGTAAATCTTGTCGTGGTCGCGCTCGGCGTCGCTCAGACGCTTCAACACCACCATCCCAACGCCTTCACCCAGCGCCAATCCGTCGCCACTGGCGTCGAACGTGGCGCAGTAGCCTCGCTTTGACAGCGCGTGAGTGGCCGAGAACATCACGAAATCCAAGATGCCGTTGTGAAGATCGGCCCCACCGCAGATCACCATGTCAGAATCTTGTGACCACAGCTCTTGACAGGCGACGTCGAGCGCGGCCAGCGATGAAGCGCACGCGGCGTCCACGGTGAAGTTGCGCCCGCCACAATTGAGGCGATTGGCGATTCTGCCAGCTGTGACATTCGACAGGATGCCAGCGAAGGAATCCTCATCCACCCGGGGCAAAAACTCGTTGACCGCGCTGGGCAAGTCGCCGAACATCGAGCGCAGGCCCGTACGCGATCCGTACGCGCTCGACAACTCGCCCATCGACTCGGTGCCAATGATGACGGAGGTTTCGGGCAGACCTTGTTTGATCCGATCGGCGTAGCCGGCGTCCTGCAACGCACGCTTGGCGACCAACAAGCTGAGCAACTGAGCCGGCTCGACCGACGAGACCGTCATCGGCGCGATCCCGAACTCGATCGGGTCGAATTTGGCCGCTTGAAGGAAGCCGCCCCATTTCGACACGACGAAATCCGTGTCCGTCGAATCGGCACGATAGAACAGGTCAGCGTCCCAGCGCTCTTTCGGCACGGCCGTGATCGAATCACGCCCCGCCAGAATATTGGCCCAGTACTCATCCAGATTGGCGGCGTCCGGGAAAATGCCCGCCATCCCGATGACGGCGATCGGCTCAGGACCCCCGAGATACTCCACGGTAGTCTCCCCGCCTGTTGCCCCAGTCAGCGCGCTCGGCAATGGCGCCGCGGGCAACTCGGCTATGAGATCGGCCGCGCCTCCGGTGACCGACTGGTGCAACGCGGTCATCGACTGGGCTTCACTGATCAGAGCAGCGACCGAGCCGGCCATGTAGAGTCCGCGGTCGACCTGATCTTCGGCGGACAGCTTCACGATCCGGTGGGTCTCGGGATCGCGATCTTGACCCTTGGTGGCGATGCGTGCCCGCCCCAAATTCAGATCCTCCAACCGGATCCGCCGTTGCACCGGGTCGAGGTCGAGCTTGTCGACACGCGCCTTCTCTTCCGTGAAGAAGTCGACGAATTTGGTGTTCAACGCACGCGTTTGCTGTCCTGGGGCCGACTCCAACACCACAGTACGATCCGCTGCCAGCGCCAGTTGCTGGAATTGTTCGGTGATCGCCCCCGAAGACACCGCCTGCTTCGTGAGCAGATAGGCCGTACCCATGATGACGCCGACTCTAGCGCCAGCGGCGGAGAGCCTAGCCGACATGATCGACACGAAGGCCGAGGACAGCGGATCATGGACACCGCCCGCGAAGATGACCGACACGTCCTGCGGCGAATCGATCTCCAGCACATGAGTCAGCTGTTTCTCCCACAAAACAGTCGAGCACAGCGGTCCAATATGGCCGCCCGACTCCCTCCCTTCGAAGATGAAGCGGCGGGCCCCGGCGGCCAGGTAGTCGTCGAGCAGCGCGGCTGAGGGCACGTGCAAGAAGGCGCGAATTCCTGCCTTTTCGAATTTGGCTCCTTGCGCCGGTCGTCCCCCGGCGATGACCACTGCCGTCGGCTTGACCTTCAGCGCGAGCACTTGGTTGGCCTGGGCCTCAAAAGCAGCCGGCTGCACAAAACCGAGCAAGCCCACTCCCCAAGGCCGGTCCTTGACGACGTCAATCGCCTCGGTAAGCAGACGCGCGGTCTGCTCAGCAGATGACACCCCGACCGCCAGCATGGGCAGACCACCAGCTTCGGCGACCTCGCCCAAGAACTCCGCAGTGTCTGACACCCGAGCCATCGGACCTTGGATGATCGGATACTCGACGCCGAGATCCACGGTCAAGCCAGAACCCGCACGAAGGGCGACCTCGTGTCGCGCCTGACGCAGGTGGCCGTAGCGAGCCTCGCGGATCGCAGCCACCAACGCTGACACGTGCCCATACTTCGCCAGATAATCACCAGCCAGGAGTAACTCCTGTCCCGCGACAAGCAGATGCCGATCCAAGTCGAACCCACCGACCAAATCTTCGACCGAACGGCCGGCGTCGAGTTGAGGCATGGTCGGCCATTTAAGAACCCTGAACCCGTCAAGCTTGACCGTGTCAGGGCTGGTCAGTTTACCCAGCAGCCTCTTGAATCCAGTTGGTGCGCTGACCTCCGGCATGAGGCCGATCTGGGAGTCAAGAACAACCCCGGCCGCTCCTAGCCCAAGATAGGCCGCAGCCGTGTGGACCCCGACCCCGCCATGGACGAACAAGCGCACCCCCATGGCGGCGGCGTACGGAATCACGCGCTGAAACAAAATGAAGGTCGACTCGACACCGCCTCGACCACCAGACTCGTCACCCTTGACCGCCAGGTCGGTGGCGCCCGCTTCGATGGCCAGCAACGCGTCGTCCAGACTGTAGACCTGCCACACTCGTCGTACGTCTGGCGACAGAGCCGAGTCGTCGAGCCCCCATGGCAACAGAACCTGACTCACCTGTGGGGGAAGGTTCTCCATGTCTTGACTAGTGGACACCGCCACTCCGAAGCACTCGGACGTACGCTCCACGACGTGATCGAGGGCTCGACGAGCGCCATCGCAGTCATGGCCGAGATGCAAATACGCGAACGCGCCACACTGAAGAACCTTCAGAACCAGTCTCCAATCAGGGACCTCAAAAGGCGAAACCACGCATACGTCAGTGTTCTGCCGCATCAATCTTCTTGTCCCCCCGGTCAGGTTCTCTTGCTAGAGCAAGATCACTATATACATCCGGTTAAGTGAAGTAAAATTAGGTACTCTGAGAATTAGCCATGCTAGTTCAATGATGTCGATAGTTTCAGTGTTTTTCCTTATAAAACGGGATACTTGGCGTCGTCTCGGTTAGAGAGCCGACAACATCGCGGCCGTCTGTCTCAGCAGTTCGCTGGCATGAGCCAATGCGGAAGAACTGGCGTCCAAACCGCCCATCATGCGGGCGAGCTCTCTGACTTGTTCCTCCCCGGTGACCTGCTCCAGATTGGAGGCGGTGACTTCCCCATCGCTGGCTTTAGTCACCACGTAATGGGTCTGCCCGAAAGCGGCGACCTGGGCCAAATGGGTCACCACGATGACCTGCCCCTTCTGAGCCAACCGGGCCAGTCGCAGGCCGATCTGAAGACCAACGCCGCCGCCGATGCCCGCGTCTACCTCGTCGAAAACCATGGTTTGACCGAATGACTGATCCGCCAGCACGACCTCGATCGCCAATCGAACCCTCGACAGCTCGCCTCCGGAGGCGATTTTACCCAGCGGGGCCGGTTCAGCGCCCGGGTTCGCGGTGAACATCAGACTGATCGAATCAGCGCCCCACGGTCCCAGCTTCGGCAACGGGCTCAACTGGAACTCCATCCGAGCGTGCGGCATCGCCAGCGCCGTCAGTTCGTCAGCAACCCGACGACCGAAGCTGTCGGCGGCTTCCGCGCGCAACTGACTCATCCGGCTGGCTCGCGACCCCAGCGCGTCCTCCAACTGGGCGAACTGCGCCTCCAACAACGGGATCTGTTCGTCGGAACCCTCGAGTTGCCCAAGGCGAAGCCGCGCCTGCTCAGCCCAGGCCAGAACCTCATCAGCATCATGCCCGTACTTGCGGGTCAACCCCGACAACTGCGCCAAACGCTCCTCGATCCATTCCAACCGGGTTGGATCGGCCGCCAGATCCGCGAGGTAGCTGGACACTTGACCGGCCAAGTCGGCGGCGTGAATCTGTAAGTCCTTCGCCGCCGATGCCAGAAGCTGCGCGCTCAGATCTTGTGAAGCGGCCTGCTCAAGACTGCGAGTCACCGAACTCAGGAGCGTCAGCACCGGGGCCGCGCCTTGGGGATCGTCGTCGCCCGCCAAAGCGGTGACCGCCGTGAAGGCGAGCGCTTGAAGGTCATCAGCGTCTTGGAGACGGCGAGCCTCGGCCCGAAGAGCCTCATCCTCGCCAGGGCGCGGGTCGACCCGATCGATCTCATCCAGACCGAAAGTGATCATGTCAATCTCGCGGGCCCGATCCTGAGCAGTGGCTCGGAGTTCGTCCAAGTTCGCGGCCACGCGCCGACGTTCCTCGAAGTCAGCGCCGTACGCCTCCAACTCGCAAGCCAGCTTTGGGCCAGCCGCGCGATCAAGCACTTGCCGCTGACTGTCAGCCAGGGCCAGTCTGACCTGCTCGGACTGGCCGTGGATCGTCACCAGTTCCCCACCGAGTTCCTGAACGACGGCGCGAGTGACAGCCGTCCCACCAAGCCAACACCGATTGCGCCCAGTCGAAGAGATCTGACGGACGATGAGCAACTCATCGTCATCAAGCTGGCCTCCGGCCGACTCGGCCTCAGACAGAACGGTGGCCGTCACGTCGCTGAAGCGCGCTTCGACCGTCGCTGTGCCCTCACGGCCGCGCACCAGACCCGAATCAGCTCGAGCTCCACACACCAGACCGAGACCGGTGGCCACCATCGTCTTTCCCGCACCGGTCTCTCCTGTCACCACCGTCAACCCCGGCCCGGGACAGAAGGTGGCAGACTCGATCACCCCCAGTTGCCTGATCGTCAGTTCCGTCAGCATCGTCGTACCCTGTCACTCGTCTTATCGTTGCGCCCGCCAACCCTCGATCGGCAGGGCGAACTTCCTGACCAGACGCGAGGTGAAGGGTTGCTCGGACAAGCGCGCCACCGCCAAGTCATGACCGTATCTGCGGATCTCGACTCTGGCGCCGGCTGGCAGATCCCACGACCGCGCGCCGTCGCAACAAACGAAACCAGCGACATCACCGAGTAGGTCCAAGCGGACATGGGAATCGGGCGCGAGCACCATCGGCCGAGCGAACAACGCATGGGCTGACAAGGGCACCACTTGAAAAGCCTCGAGTTGTGGCCACATCACTGGCCCGCCAGCCGAGAACGCGTACGCGGTGGAACCGGTGGGCGTGGAGACGAGGATGCCGTCACAAGCCCAGCGTGACACGGGCAAACCGTCGATCGAGACCAGACAGTCCACCATTTTGGTTCGCGACGCCTTCTCCAACGACACCTCGTTGATCGCGATCGAGCGCCACACCGGCTCAGGATCGTCCCCCAAACGCACCGTGGCTTCGATCGTCATTCTTCGTTCGAGGAAAAACTCGCCAGCCACCACGTGACTGACCAGTTCAGGCATCTGCGACATCTCAAGCTCAGCCAGGAAACCGACGTGGCCCAGGTTGACGCCGAGCACCGGAATGTCGCAATCCAAAGCACGTTCAGCGGCCCGAAGGATCGTACCGTCACCACCGAACACCACGATGACCTCGGCTGTCGGCAAAGTGTCTTCAGTGATGTCAACCAAACGAGCTCGCGGCACCTGAGCCTGGATATGCTCCCGCGCATCAGGCACGATCAGACACTCAAAGTCCTGGGGCAACTCCTCGACGAACTGGCACGCCGCCTGCAACGCTGGCACACGTGAAGCGTGAATCCACACAGCGATTCTCCGGACGCGAGCTTTATCCACGGGCTCTACTGTAGCTGGATCATTCATGAGGTGGATAACTGATACACAGCCCCACGAAGACCGGGTCATCCCTGTGGACGAAACGCAATTCACACGTCATCAGCGCCCTGAGCCGCCGATGCACCCCGCCCGCCCTGTCGTACCGCCCACCCTGTCGTACCACCCGACTCAGACGGCGACCCTGTCGTACGGCCGATGTCTCCGGAGCCCCTCGATGCGACGGCCCCTACCTCAGACCCCTTCCCCGACCGGACCGATCCATGTCGCTTTCCCCAGGCCGACATGGCAGGATGGGGGTCAAAGCCACCACAGCGAAGGAGTACCCACCGATGACGACCGCATTCATCATCGTCGACGTCCAAAACGATTTCTGTGAGGGCGGAGCGCTCGCGGTGACCGGCGGAGCGGCGACGGCGCAGCGCATCACCGACCACCTGCGCCATCAGTCGTACGATCTGGTGGTCGCCACGCGTGACTCTCACATCGATCCGGGGACCCACTTCAGCGACCATCCCGACTTCGTGGACTCATGGCCGGCGCATTGCCGTGTGGGCGACCCCGGGCAAGCCCTGCACCCCCACCTCGACCTGAAACACCTAGATTCCGTTGTTGACAAAGGATTTTATTCGGCCAGTTACTCCGGATTCGACGGGATCGACCCCTGGGGCCGAACCCTGGACACGCTGCTACGAACCCATCAGATCACCGAAGTGGTCATCAGCGGGATCGCGACCGACTACTGCGTCAAGCAGACCGCACTGGACGCGGCTCGCCTCGGATACTCCACCACGGTCATCCTCGACCTGACGGCGGCGGTCGCGCCGGACAACCTTCCCGCTGTGAAGGCCGAACTGAGCCGCGGCGCAGTCCGGCTGGCCTGAGTTCAGCGCGGCGCCGGTCCACCCGTCGGTGCCGATGGAGCCTATCGATCCGTCGGCACGCCGATGTGACTCGCCGGGATATCATGATCGTCGCCGGTTCGCAACCGCGACTCATTGATCAGCGCTGTGGCGACGAAACAGGCAGAAGACTTCTCGATTACCGTCTTGACCCGGCAGAACCGAGTCAGCCGACCACTGGAGCGCCCAGCCTAAGCCGGTCGCGTGATCAACCACCTGGGCGACCGCGGCCTGCCGTGCCCGATCACTGGTGACCACGCCGTGACTGTCCAACTGCGCGCGCCCGACCTCAAATTGAGGTTTGACCAGGACAAGCGCGAATCCGTGGTGGTCGACCACTGACAGGATCGGCTCCAGCACCAACCGCAAGGAGATGAACGACACGTCAGCCACCGCCAAATCCACCGGAGCAGACCCCACATCAGCGAGACTCAAATCGCGCAGATTGAGACCCTCGGTCGTCACCACTCGCGGATCGCGCCGAATCGTCTCAGCGATCTGGCCATGGCCGACGTCGATCGCGTAGACCTGTTCCGCACCACGCTCCAGCAGCACCTGGGTGAACCCACCGGTCGAGGCGCCAGCGTCGAGCGCTCGTCCACGGATGTCGATCCTGGCTTGGTCTAACGCCGCCACCAACTTGTGCGCCGCTCGAGAGACGTACGGATCGACTCGCACGCTGAGATCACAAGCAGGGTCGACCAAGGTCGCGGGCTTCACACGGTCCAGCCCTGGAACCTCCACCCGACCGGCGTCGATCAGCTGCCGGGCGTGGCTACGCGATCGAGCCAGACCGGCGCCGACCAGCGCCAGATCAAGACGGATCGGCGTCACGATCCCCGCTTCCGCGATCCATGAAGCTCTGCAGCCGTTGTTGAGCGGTTGTCACGATCGCCGCAGCCTCCGACAAGGGAACATCGTTCAAACGTGTCACCGCGCGCAGGGCCTCGTCAAGTCGTACGTCCCCGGTGGTCGGAGGGGTGTCGGCAGGAGCACTCATGGTTGGACAGTATAGTCAGCCAGGCCACCGCGTCTCTGCGCCAGCACTTGAACAGTGTTCAATAAGCCTCTAGGCTATGCGCGTGACTTTGACTCGCGACGCGATTGTGACCACCGCACTGTCCATCCTAGACACGTACGGCCTGCCCGACCTGACCATGCGCCGCGTCGCCAGCGCCTTGTCAGTCCAACCCAGTGCGCTGTATTGGCATTTTCCCTCAAAGCAAGCTCTGCTGGCAGCGGTCGCCGACGCGATCATCCCGAGCCTGCCGCCGTTTCACGGCCGAGATCTGACACGGGTTCAGTTGTGGGCGGCGCGCCTGCACACTTTGCTTGGCCGTCATCGCGACGCGGCCGAGTTGGTCTGGTCGGTGCTCAGCTTGCGTCGGTGGGAGTCGAGCATCGCCTATCCAGTCCAGGACGCCTTGCGTGAGGCCGGGCTCGAGGACAAGCTCGCGCGATCGGCCGCTGAAGGCCTGCTTCATCTGGTTCTCGGCCAAGCCTTCACCGATGATCAGCGCCGCCAGGCCGTACAACTGAATCTTGCCAATGACGCGCCGACCGACTCGACCACCATGCTTGATGACGCCGTCGCGCTGTTCGTGGCCGGAATCGAAGCCAGGATGCCATGCTGACGTTGTACACACCGGGTAACTCGCTCCTGCACCGCTGTCCAGCCGCCGCCAAACTGATCACATTGTGCCTGGCGGCGACCCTGATCATGATCCTCACCGATCCGATTGTGCTCGCCAGTGGCATCCTGGTCGTCGCTGTCGGCTACGGCATGGCGCGAATCCCAGGTCGCACGATGTGGCGACTGTCCCGCACGGCGCTGGTCATCGTGATGGTTGTCGCGGCCTGCCAGGCGTTTTTCACCAGTGTGAGCCCAGCGATCATTGTCGGGCTGAGAATCCTGTTCCTCATCACTGCCGCCAACCTGGTCACTCTCACCACCCGCACGGCCGATCTCATCACCGTGGTGGAAGCGGCTGCTCGACCGCTGACCCGCTGGGGGGTCCATCCGGACCGGATCGGCGTGACGGTGGCTCTGGCCATTCGCTTCATTCCTGTGCTCGGCGAGCAGGCGTGTCGGGTGCGCGAAGCTCAGGCCGCCCGTGGTGTCAAAGCCCCATTCACACTTCTCGTCCCACTGGTCATCCGTACGCTGCGTTTGGCCGACGGTGTGGGCGAGGCTTTGGAGGTACGCGGCCTGGGGTCCTCAGCCCGAGCCGGCGCCTCCACCACTGAACATCGTTCAATGACACGGTAGTTCAACCGATTATCTCCACCATCCCTCACACAGAAAGACATCTCATGCGAGCCAAAGACCTTGCCCTGATCGCACTGTTCGCCGCCCTCACCTGCGTGCTCGGGCTGAGCCCCGTCATCCCGCTGCCTTTCATCGGAATCACCTTCTCCCTCCAAACACTCGGCGTCATCCTGGCCGGGGGCATCCTTGGGACCAAGCGCGGAGCGATCGCCATGGTTCTGGTCATCGTCCTGGTCGCGATCGGGCTGCCCGTTTTGACCGGCGGCCAAGGCGGGCTAGGCAAGCTGATCGGTCCGACCGCCGGTTTCATCTGGTCCTGGCCGGCAGGCGCGTGGATCACCGGGGCACTCGTTCAACGGTGGTGGCGCGGTTTGACCCCGGCTCGCGCCATCGCCGCGGCGCTGCTCGGTTCGGTCAGCCTCTACGTCGTCGGACACACCTGGCTCGCTGTCATGCTGGGACTACCAGCCTCGACCGCGTGGTGGTCGTGGGTCGCGTACTTGCCCGGTGACATCGTGAAATCTTGTGCCGCCGGCGTCGCCATCCTGGCCGTGAAAAAGGCCTACCCCCTGATCACCGTCCCGTCAGTTTCGGGCAGACGATGATTGAGTTGCGCGACGTCAGCTTCGAGTACGACGCTCGGCCGGTGCTGCGGCAGGTGTCGGCCAATCTGGCCGAACATCGCATCGGGTTGGTTGGGGCGAACGGGTCCGGAAAGTCCACCCTGGCTCGACTGTGCCACGGATTGCTGTTGCCCACTGCTGGTCAAGTGCTGGTCAATGGCCACGACACCCGACGCGACGCTGCCGCAGCGAGGTCCCAGGTGGGATTCGTCTTCCAAGACCCCGACATTCAGATCATCATGCCTACCGTGGCTGAAGATCTGGCATTCTCGCTGCGTCCCAGTGGCCTGTCGAAGCAGGAAATCTCCGCTCAGGTCGATGACTGGTTGGGCCGATACGACCTTGTTTCGCACCGCGATCATCCGGCGCACCTGCTGTCCGGTGGCCAAAAGCAACTGCTCGCGATCGCCGCTGTCTTGATCACTCAACCCCAGATCGTGATCTTCGACGAGCCGACCACCTTGCTGGATCTGCGCAACAAGCACCGCATCATGGCGGTCATCGCCGCGCTTGACCAGCAGGTCGTCATGGTCAGTCATGATCTTGACCTGTTGTCAGAGTTTGACCGCATCCTTGTCGTCGACGCCGGTCAAATCATCGCCGACGACTCGCCACGCGCAGCCCTGGATGTCTATCGCCGTGCGGCCCTTGGATAGACTGAGGCGAACCGGGGAGGATGTGGTTCAAAGGAGCAGGGCATGGAGTGGGTAGTGTTGTCAGCGACCGGCGGGCTCGGCGTGGTCGACGTGGAATCGTCGGTGTGGACCGCCCGACAGGCTCAACAAGGGGCACGAGCCGACGATGATGTGATTCGCAGCGCTGTCGTCGCGTACGACGGTGGCGTCGGGTTGATCACTTCGACCGGGTCGGCCCACCGGATCGACACCGGGGATCTGCCGCGATTGGTGCCAGGCGGGCCCTGGTCGTTGTGGGATGCGCCGAAGGCCCAGGAGATGATCAGATTGGACGCCCCCGCTGAAGTGGTTGGCTTATTGAGTCTCGACCTCGACGCGCCGGCTCTGGCGCTGGGCACTCGCAACGGTGTCGTCAAACGGGTCAGCCCTGAATACAATGGGTGGTCGCAGTGGGAGGTGATGTCAGTCAAGCCCGACGACACCATCATCGGTGTCAGCCAAGCCGGAGAGGCCGACGAATTGGTCTTCATCACCGCCAACGCTCAGCTGTTGCGCCTCACCGCACGAGAAGTACGCCCCCAAGGGCGTAGCGCCGGTGGCATGGCGGGGATCAAAGTGACGGACAACTCCGAGGCGATCTTCTTCACCGCGGTCGCGAAATCCGATCGTGATGATGTGGTCGTCGTGACACTGGCCAATGGGCGTGACAGTGTCGCCACGATCAAACAGACTGCTCTGCGCGAGTATCCGGCCAAGGGGCGCGCCACGACCGGGGTGAGAACCCACCGTTTCCTCAAAGGGCAGACTCATCTGGATCTGGCGTGGGTCGGAATTCCGCCAGTACGCGCCTGCGACGCCAAAGGCTCACCGCGGAACGTCTCCAACTGCGATGACCGTCGTGATGGCACGGGCGTGAAGGTCTACGGTTCCTTCTTCGCCTTCGGCTGAGCGGCGGACGTCTCGCAGATGACGCCTCGGACGGCCCCAAGACCGACCGGACCCCGGTTCGGTCGCGCTGACCCAGCGCACAACCGAGGTCAGACCGGTGGCCCGACTCTACCGTGTGGTGGAATCGAGACCTGATGAGACCACCGACTGCCAGACACGGGGCTCCTCCAGCAGAGCGGACACGTCGTCACCGACATACGTCGGGGTCGATCCCGCCTCCGCTGCCTCGGCGTCACGCAGAGTGTGCGACCCAGACAACACGAACAGTGAGTCCCATCCTGCCCGTACGGCCCCCGCGATATCAGTGTCGAGGCGATCGCCGACGAACAGAATTCTGTCACCGCCCAGACGACGGTGGGTCTCGTCCAGCAGCGGCCGGGCCGGCTTACCGCCCATGATCGGGGTCTGCTCGGGTAATGCCAAAGACATCGCAGCGAGAACTCCGCCCATGCCGATCGCGAGGCCAGATTCGGTCGGACGATTCAGGTCGTCGTTGCAGGCGTACCAGACGGCGCCAGACTCGACCGCGAAACATCCTTCGTTGAGAGCGGCCAAGGTCAGCGTCGGATCGTAGCCGACACAGATCGCCGCGGTGTTCGCTGTACGACCAGTGGTCGGCGTCAAGCGGACCGTGCTCACCTCATGAGCCAGTGACGCTGAACCCAGGATGAGAACCTCGGCGCCGGGTTCAAGCTGCTCGGCCATCACGCGAGCGGTCGCTTGGGCGGAAGTCACCACGTCGGCCGGATCGCAAGCGATTCCCAACTGATTCAGATGGTCCGCCACCATTTGAGGACTGCGCTGAGCGTTGTTGGTCACAAAACCGATCCGTACTGCCCGCTTCCGCAACTCAGCCAAAGTCTCCACCGCGTGAGGCACGGCCTGTGGACCTCGATAGATGACTCCATCCAGGTCGAAACTGACCATGTCGTAACCATCGATCAGCGCCGTCATGAGATGTCGTCCTGGTCGGTTTCTGTCGGCTCAACATCCTCGATCTGCCCGACCAGGTGATCGGCGTCGTCGGCGGTGTTGCCGGGTTGCTTTCCGTCAGTTTCTTCCGAATCCTCCGCGTCGGACCAGGACCCACTGTCGCCGGGTTCGTCTGGCTCGTCCTCGGCGAGACCATCGTCGTCACCGCGACCGGGCTCCTCGGCCCAGCCGATTGCGGCACCTGCGTCATTCCCGCCACCGAGTTCGCCAGAACCGACCTGGCGAAGCTCACCGCCATCCTGGCCGTCGCCACGGCTATCCTCTGACTGATCGCCGTCGACGGCGAATCCGCCGCGATCCGGGTCGTCCTCGGCGGGAGCGTCCTCGTCGGACTCATCGCGGGGCGAGTCACCTTCGTACTCGTCACTGTCGTCCACCTCGTCGTCGTTCTGAGCGACCACTGATTCGCGATCCTCATCTGTGGCCTCGTCGCGGTCTTGACCGTCTTCGCCGTCGGTCAGCTCATCCTGGTCATCGTCGAAGAACTCGTCCTCGTTCAGATCAAGCGTCACGCCGTCGAACTCATCGAGCCGGTCGAGCGCGGCGGTGGCACCATCAGGATCCAGGCTCGCCGCCATCGAGAACCCACGATACGCGTTTGCCAGATCCCCAGCCTGTGTCAGCAGATCAGCGAAAGCGTAAAGCAGTCGAGCCTGAGCCAGCCGAGGGTGCCGTACGCTGGGATGCTCTACTTCTGCCCGAAGCAGGCGTAGTGCCTCATCCAGCATGCCCATGTCCACCCGGATTCCTGCCACGACAATGATCAGCTCCACGCGCATTGACGCGTCGGCGATGACTGACTGCCCTTCTTGCGCCAGCTCCAGCGCGTCACGATAGCGTTTCATCGCACGAAGACAATCGACCATGACCGGGATGACGTCGACCGAACCGGTCATACGGCGAAGTGCGCGGTACTGAATCAGCGCTTCCTCGTACTTCCCCGCAGCATAGGCTGCCTCCGCGCTGGCCTCCCGGGTGATCGGAAGACGCGCCGCCCGACGCCGAGCGGCCTCCGCGTGCCGATAAGCCAATTCAGGGTCCTCGTCGATCAACCGCCCGGCCATCATCAGGTGGGCGCCAACGATCTCGGCCATCTCGGCCGGCAATCCCCGCAACTCAGCCTTCATCGCCCGAGGCATCTGGACGTCATCCAACATCGGCGGCACCGGCGGCTCGCCTTCGCGCGGCTCAAGTCCCGGGGGTACGATCCGCGGTTCCCGCTCATCACCGAGACCTGGCCTGTCATCTCTGGAATGGTACGAGCCACGACCTTGCGTCTCAAACCGATCGCGACCCGGGCCGAAGGACTGACGATCGCGCGGTCCTCGCTCCTTCTGCCACGAGCCAGATCGGTCTGACCTGTGTGCCGGGGGTCGACCAGAAAACTCGCCTCTAGACTCGGCGCTGCGGCGGTCACCGCCGCCACCGAAGCGGTCGTACCGGTCGCCATCGTCACGCCGTGATTTCTGTGGCCGTCGATCCTCGTTTGGACCAAACCCGTCGTACCGGTCGCTATCGCGCCGCCGGGAATCCTGTGTGTGCCGATCCTCGGACCACCGAGAACCCATGGAGCGACCGTCCCGTTGGCGATCACTCCCCCAGCGACCACGGTCGCCATCTGCGCGATCCCGACGCTCTGCTGGGCCTCGGCCTTCACCGTACGACCGCCCGACAGAATCCTTGCGGTAGTCGCGGCCCCCCGATGACCGATAGTCTCGCCCCTGCGAGGACTCACCGCCCGATCGCGGCGTCCGCCCAGCGCGCTGACCCCCGCCATCTCGCCAACGACCGGATTCTCCCCCAGAGGATCGGTACGACCCACCTAGCGCATCACCGCTTCGCTCACCCTCACGGTCGAAGCGCTGATCTGAGTGTCGTGACCCGCCCCATCGTGAATCGCCCACAGGTCCATCTCCACGACGATCGGTCGACCGTTGCGTTCGACCACCAGCGCGGACGTCACCACCTTGGTTCCGCCCCCGCGCACCTGTGTCATTGGACCAGCCGCTGCGCCGATCGCCGTTGACCGGTCCGCGTCCGTACGAATGATCGTCAGACCGGCCCGAACCGCCCGATTGCCACCGGGAAGCGCCATCCGATCGAGCCGATCTGTCGTCGCGTGAATCTGCCGAGCGACGATCTTGTCGTCGACCTGAGCCATCCGCGTCCCACTGGTCTGAATGCGACCGCGGCGCCGGCCCAAACCGTCGCGCCGGGCCCCGACGACCACCCGATCGTTCCTCGCGATCACCGTGGCCATAAGGCCTGCGCGAGCCGCCGCCTGACCCTTCGTCACCGTAGTCACGATGCGCGCGCGACGCCCTGTCTTGGCCAGACCCACCTGAAGACGACCATCGGCTGGACCCCCCACGGGATCCTGCGCCAAACCGACCACCCCCCTGCGACGATGATCGCGGCGAATAGTCCCTCGAGCCTCTGCTGTCTGAATCCCCAAATCGCCCAGATCCACCCGTTCCGGAGGAACCTCGCTGATCGTAACGCTCCCGACCGTTGCTTGGGCCGCGTTCAGAACGTTCGTCCCGTTCCCGCCACGATGAGCCGCCATCAGCTCCCCGGCCACGATCGCTGCGGCCGCTGGTCGCGCGCCCGCCCCCGGCAGATCCCGATCGCCGAAAGCCTCCGGGCCGCGATCCCGATCGTCTTGAGGCATCCCCCCGGCTCCTGTGTGGGTCTCGGTTTGGATCGCCCGAATCTTGGTATGTCATGGGTTGTGCCTCTCTTGCTTCACGTACGATTCACCGTCCCGGTGATGCCCGCCCCAGATACCAGGGTCCGAAGACAAGCACTCAATTGTACCCGAATACAACAAAACCCCCAAGGCAAGCCCTGGGGGTTTTGTTGAAATGTCCGGCGATGTCCTACTCTCCCACACAGTCCCCCGTGCAGTACCATCGGCGCTAAAAGGCTTAACTTCCGGGTTCGGAATGGAGCCGGGTGTTTCCCTAATGCCATGATCACCGAAACTCTATTGAGATGTATCGAATCATTCCCGACCACATCTCGGGAACAACACAGTGGACGCGAGCATCTTTGTAAGAAACAAGCCCTCGGTCTATTAGTATCGGTCAGCTCCATGCATTACTGCACTTCCACATCCGACCTATCAACCCGGTAATCTTCCGGGGACCTTACCAGCTTATGCTGTGGGAACCCTCATCTTGAAGCGTGCTTCCCGCTTAGATGCTTTCAGCGGTTATCACTTCCCAACGTAGCCAACCAGCCGTGCTCTTGGCA
>JAITVK010000035.1 GCA_031285845.1 Propionibacteriaceae bacterium | reverse complement strand
CCACTGATGATACTGATAGTGGTCGACTATTCAGCTAAACGCCAGCGTACGACAATGAGCGCGGCGTGCACCCAAGTGGTGGACGCTGAACCCGGTCGATTTCGCACCTGCTGGCATGGGTTGGCAGGGTAGGGGGATGGATATATGGTGACGGGTGGAAAACGGTACTATCCCAGGTCTTCGGCTGGCCGTGGTCTGAGGGTTGTGATGGTGGTGGTCGTCGCGGTCTTGGCGATCGCCGGTGGCATCACGGCTGCCGTCTGGGCGGAAGATCCGGGGCCGGTGCACACTCACGGCATCAACTCGTTGGGGCAGTCGCCCGACATCCAGATCGGCGACGGTGCGTGTGACACGGGAGAGAAGATCGCTGACGGCTCCGCCGAATGCACCCTGCGGGCCGCCCTTCAGGAAGCCAACGCCCAACCAGACAATGACCTGGTCACGCTGGCTGAGGGTTTCGCCGGTGGCGTGATCCCGTTGGATTTGACGGGCAGTGAGAACTGGATGATGGATGACGGCGTGGGAACCAAAACCGGCTACATCGACGCCAAACCCACTCAGGCGTGGACGGATAGTCGTGGAACGAGCCCGGCGGGCAACGACTGGGGGGATGGCTCAGGGGCGGTCTTCGTCATCGACACTCCACTCACGTTGGACCTTCAACATAAGCTTTCTCCGCACTCCAACGTGGTTCCGGCTGACGGGGGCGGTGACAACCCAGTGGTCGCCGTATTCTTCATCAACGGTCAGAACATCACGATTCAGGGGGTTGACAATCCGTGGAGCGGTGAGACGTCGTTCTATGTCGGACCGTTGGCGAAAAATGTCACCATAACGGATGGCAGTGTGAGCACCCCGACCTATTACCCGGAACGGTTTGTCGTCGTTCGAGGAGGCGCCACCAACATCACCTTGTCGGACTATTTCGTCCAGGGCTTCGCGAACGATGATGGTGGCTGGGGCCAGTTTGTGGTCGATGGCACGTCTGAGGAGTGGCCGGTCGAAGGGTTGACGATCAGGGGCAACACCTACTACACCACTCCGACCGGTGGAGCCTGCGGGGGTACCGACGCCAGTGGCTGCAACACGCCGATTATCCGGTCTCAAGGCCAGTTCATCAATGATCTGCTGATCACAGGCAACCGTTCTCAGAACCTCAACCATGAGGGTCAGTACGACTCAATGTTGATCGACCTGCAAAACAGCACGGTCAACTCGGTGACAATCACGGACAACACTGTCGAGCGTCCCGACATTCAGCCTAGTCGCCCCTTGATCGAACTCAACGGGGCTGGCATCACCGCTTTGACGATGACAGGGAACTCTTTCACTGGGGTCACTAGTCTCGCTAGTGAGACTGACAACGGCGTGCTGCGGCTGCCGACGGATCGCGCCATCGGGAAAACGACGATCAAGAACAACTACTTCATCACCGATCCGGCACAGGGGCTCATCCAGATCCCAGCGATCCGATGGAACGGACCATACGGCATAGCTGGTGGCACCACGGATTCCATGGTCACGATCCAGGACAACTATTTCGACGGTTGGGGCTACGACGTCTATCGAGGCACGATCGTCCTGACTGATGTCGGGGCACTGGAAGTCAGCGGCAACACGTTCGGCCCGCGTACGGTCTCGCAGACTGTCACTGTTCGCGAAGAAGCGATCGACGACGGCAACATGTACGCCACGATGTTGCAGAACGTCTTCACCACCTCGAACGCGAAGATGGACGCCTGGTTCCCCACGGCCGTGGTCTCCACGGGGCAGAGCACCTTGGCCACACAGTCCCAGTCGGCTCCGCCGAACGTCGTGCCGCCTGGTCAGACCAACGGCCACCTGGAGCCCACAGGCTGCACGATCGACCTGGAAGTCGCGCCACCGAACGACCCGGCAGACACGGTCGACCTGGCCGGGCGACCGAACGCCAGCGTGCGAACTCCTGTCCTTCCAGTCACGCTGGAGGCCTACTGGACCAATGGGATCACCGCCGAACTGCATCTTGGATCGTACGACGTGTCAACCGCGGATCTGGTCAACGGGCGCTATCTGCTCAAGGTTCCCTTGCCGATGGACACCACCGACGTGGTGTTCGATTCGATGAAAGTGCCCCAGGTCGATGACAACGGCGATGTGGTTCGCGACGCTGAGGGCAAGCTCGTTCCGGTGTTCCCCGATGGAACGACCGACGGGTCGAATGGGGCCAGCCTGCCGGTGGCCGCCGATGGTTCAGTCCATGGTGGCCTGCGGATTCAGACTCAAGATCCCAACGCTCATCCGGGCGGCACTCTCATGTCCTCGCAATACTCCCGGGTGGCTGCGATCGGGGGCACGTGTGCGCCATCCTTGACGATCGAGCAGCAAGCCGCTGACGCGGCGACTGGCCAGGTCGCTCAGAATGATCCGGCGATGGGCCGCAACGTCTATTTCACGATTCACGCCAGTCTGGCCATCGACCCGACCACTTTGACACCCAGTGACTTCTCGGTGGCCGGTTCGACCGCGCCGGGCGCGCGAGTGACCCACGTCATTCCAGGCGAGAATAATCGCGTCTTCACGGTTGTGGCCAGGGCGAATGATTCGGGCGTCATCACGGTCAGTCTGCCTGCGGGCACCGTCACCAGTCTGACTGGTTTGGACAATTCCGCGTCGACCAGCGTCGACAACCAAGTGAATTACGTCAATCCGTTCCAGGTGAAGCCCTCGCCACTGACAGTCATCACTGGCGCGACCACGCAGAAGACGTACGAGGTGGGCATCGACTCCTCGGCACCGCCGCCGACCTCCGATCTGACATTGACAGCCACCGTGGATCAGGCCGGACAGGGTTTCGGCGTGCATCTGTCTGAATCTTCGCTGGTGATTCCGAGCGGCGGCACGTCGGTGGAGGTCGATGTCAGTGCGGATGAGCCCGCCGCCGGGCAGTCCGTTCCAGCGGGCAGCCCGGCCAGTGTGGCGCACACCGTCAGCGCCGCGGGCTGCGACATCGACGCCTGGTTGGCCATGGCGGTCCCGAACTCTGATTGTGACTACGACGACGGGCTGGTCGTCCCTGACGAAGACATCAGTTTGTATTCGACCAATCCGAGCATCACGGTCACCAAGGCCGCGTACGTCGATGTGGAAGGCGAGAACACGCCGGACAACATTGTGAAGACGGGAACGCCCGTGCCTTCGGGAGGCTCGCTGAATGACGATGAGCCGGTGTGGTTCGTCTTCACCGTCACGAATGCCTCAGGGGATGATTGGGACACCGAACTGACTGGAATCACGGTCACTGACACGGTGTTGGGTCCGATCGCTTGGCCAGCCGATTCGGTCAACACTCTAGCTGACGGCGCCTCGATCTCCTTGGCCTACCAGGCCAATCCGGTGGCGGTCGAGATCACCGATCCGCCGGAGGGGTCATGATGGACGCGCGGCTCGGTCGGCGAGCGGCACACCAAGGCGGATATCGCGGCCTGATCGTCATGAGTGACGGTCATAGTGGTCGGCGAGCGGCGTCACGTGACCGTCTCGCGGGGTCGCGCGACCATCCCCAGTTCGGTCACCGTCGATCCGTACGGCTGGTGGTCGCCGCGTTGGTGGCGTTGGTCGTTCTCGGGTTCGGCGCGGGATCCGCTTATGCTCTGATGAGTCGTACGGGTGCGAGCTCTGACATCGAGGTACGATCCGGCGACCTGGATCTTGAACTGGGACAGGTCAGCTGGCGACAAACCACTCCCGGGGTCGACGACCCGGCTTCAGGGTTGATGGACGCCACACCGATGAATTTCGACTCGATGCCTGGCGACGTGATCATGATCACCGCGCCGGTCACCACGATCCTGAAGGGTGACAACCTCCAAGGCGCGCTGCTGGTCGACTACGAGGACGCCGAGGCTGACCACGACGACGTGAGCATCACCTATCACGTCGAAGACACTGAAGGTCATCAAGTCGCACCGGCCACCGGTGAGCTCGCGCTCGGTCAGCCGGCCATCGTCCCGGGCTTGGTCGGACGATCCGACAACCCGGAACTCGAGTTGAACGTGGTCGTACGGGCCGTGGTCGGTGGAACTCCGACCTGGCTCGACGCCGATGGTGTCGGCAGTGGTGGTTTGTCGTCGTGGACCGTGGGCACGTTGTCCTACCGCTTGATTCAGGTTCGCGAAGGACCTGGGTTTGTGACGGGGGGGTGATGATCATGGGTGAGGCGCGTCGGAAGTTCGAGCCCGGTCGAGCGGCGCCGGGCGGCGAGGTGAACGCGAGGCGGGTGGCGGCTGGTGCCTCGCAGCCTCCGGGCGCAGTCGGTCGGCGCGGAGTCGGGCACGCCGCGCGCCGGTCACTGACACGGACTGCTCACTCTTGGCCGGTTTGGCGAGTGGTCGCGGTCGCCATCATCTCCACGATTTTGTTCGCCGCCTCAGCCAGTCTGGCTCAGGCGTTGTGGGCCGATCACGACGAGGTGACGCCGCCGCCGGTTCGACGCGGGGCTGTCAGCTTTTCCGCCGAGGAACAGGTCGACCCGACCCCGGAGTATTCCCAGTCTGGCGGTGGTGTCATGGGCACTCCGGTTCATGTCACTCTGCCGGGCAAGGTCCTGGTTGGCGTGCTTGAGGGTGGAACGGTCGTGTGGCGTTTCACGGTCACTGGCTACGCCATGGGTAGCGCCGGGTTGACCTACGATGTCAGCTACGTCGAGGTCGATGATGGCACTGACGCCATCGACACCGTGCGCGAAGGCACACAGATGAAGGTCTATCGCGCTGACGCGGCAGGTGACTGCTCCGATCCGGTGGAGGATCTCTCGGCGACGGTGGGCGACGTCGTCACCATCGCCGACCAAGTCCTCCAGTCGCCGAACTCGAATCCTAGCCAGGATCAGATCACCCAGTTGTGGTGTGTGGCGATGATGTGGGACGCCGACCCGCCGGGGGATCACACCAACGTGGCGCTCGCCAGTGGGACCGGTTCAGATGGGCGTACGGTCTCCGGCTCGGACGCGTTCAGTGTCACGGTCAAGTTCCCCCCGTCGCTCGACTCCAACGGTGAACACATCAATGAGGTCGACGTACGAGCCACTGGTGTCAACGGCCGGATCGTGACTGCGGCGCGCGAATGGAAAGCGGCGCTCAGCCCGGATCCCGACAACGAGGCGGATGCCACCATCACCGTGACCCCACAGGTCACGACAGCATCGTGAGGCACGGCGACTGCTGCACGACGCGGTGAGCGGTTGGTGCGCTCCGGTGATGGTCTTGGCCACATGGCCGACGAACTAACTGTAAGTATTGATTGATGTATACGACGCGAGTAACGTCAACGGTGTTTCAGGGGAGACCAAGGGGGGCTCTCTCCTCTCGAACGACAGACGGCAGATGATTCGATTTGCCGGTAGCGCAACAGAGAGGGAAGCAATGAGGAAGCACACTATTGGCTCGGTGCTGGTGATGGCGCTGGGGCTTGTTTTCTCCGGACTGGCCGTTTCAGCGCCTGCGCCCGCCTACGCGGCAGCCGGTGACGTCCAGTGTGGCGTGAACAGCATTGTGGGAATGTGGATTGAGGTCCGTGGGGGCAAGAGTGACTGGGCGAAGCTCCGTTCGACATCCGATCACAGGATCGCCGGTTGGTCGTACGACACTCAAGGAAAGCAGTGGCGGGCCCATGTTGGCTGTGGTGGAACACCGCAAAGGTGGGGGCGGACTATGACCAGCCCATGGACGGGTCGAGGCGGCCCGACTACGATCACTTGCCTCGATTACGAAGGCTGGCCCAACACCTGCAGTGTCGGATAATCGCCTCCAAGGTGAGGATTGATAGCACATGCTCTTGAGTGCGTTTGCGGTGATAGGCCGGTCGGATCCGATGCCCATGGTTCACCGCAGGGTGGACCACGTCGAGTCGAATGAAGCATCCACGGTCGGCTGCGCTGAGCGTCAGGCTGACGAACTCCCTCAACCCGGCGAACCCCCGCAGTTTGTCTCTCGGTCGGGATGTGCTGCGGCCTCCCGTCTTGCCCTGTCCTCGATCTTGAGCAATTTCGGTCGGACCTTGCAGTGATTGGTGGCGATGGGGAGGGCTGTTGAGCTTTGTGATGGATGCGACGCGGTGACCGGCTTCGGCGGCCTCGCGGTGCAGTTTCCCAGTTGACACACTGTATGTACTGTCTATACTGTATATAACGCATCGCGAGCAATCCTGCTCCGTGACTCGCCGGATCGACTGATCGCTGAAAGGGCGCCGATGAAGATCGTCATCTCCAACCGCTCGGGTGTGGCGATCTATGAGCAAATCCGTGAACAGATCAAGACGGCCATTCTGGATGGCGATCTGCGCGTTGACGAGGCGTTGCCGTCGATCAGAGCGCTGGCGCGGGATCTGAAAGTCTCGGTCATCACGACAACCAGAGCGTACGCCGAACTGGAGTCGGAGGGCTTCATCGCCACGATGCCAGGAAAGGGGTGCTTCGTTCTGCCTCGGAATGAGGAACTGGCCAAGGAGAACGCTTTCAGTCAGATCGAAACTGCTCTGGGCGAAGCGATCAGTATCGCGAAGCGGAACGGCATCGACCAAGACGACCTCAAGACTCGCATCACTTTTCTGTGGGAGGACACCGATGACTGACAGAATCGAACAGGCCGTCACGCCTGAGACAACCAATTCCACTTTTGCTTTCGAATTGCGCGACGTGACGAAGTCGTACGACAGCTTCAAGCTCGGTCCGATCAGCTTCGCGCTGCCGTCAGGCTATGTCATGGGGTTCATCGGGCCGAATGGCGCGGGCAAGACGACCACGCTCAAAGCGATGATCAATGTCATCCACCACGGCGGCCAGGTCATGATCGGCGGGGTTGACAACCAGATCGCGTCGATGGAAGAGATCGGGGTGGTCATGGACACACCGATCTATGTCGGGGAGTGGACGATCAACCAACTGCGCGGAATTCTCAAGCCCTTCTACGCACACTGGGATGACACTGTTTTCACCGCCCGCTTGCGTGGTTTCGGGCTCGACCTGGACAAGCGAGTCAAGGATCTGTCACGGGGAATGGGAGTCAAACTCCAGATCGCTGTTGCGCTGTCTCACCACGCCAAGCTGTTGATCCTCGATGAGCCGACCAGTGGATTGGATCCGATCGCGCGCGAAGAAGTCGGCGATCTGTTGCGTCAATTCGTCGGCGACGAGCGGCATAGTGTCCTGTTCTCGACCCACATCACCTCAGATTTGGAGCGCGTCGCCGACTACATCACGTTCATTCTCGCCGGTCGGATCGCCTTCAGTGGGGCGACTTCTGATCTGTTGGAGAAGTACGTGCGGGTGGCGGGCGATCCTTCGGCCTTGACCAGTGATCAGAAGCGCCTGATCGTCGGCTACTCATCCCATCCGGCCGGCTTCGACGGTCTGGTGGAGGCCGGGAATCGGAACCTTCTTCCGGCGGCGGTTCTCGCGGAGAAGCCCAGTCTGGACGACATCGTCATCTATTTGAACAAAGGGGCTCACCATGAATAAAGTTCTGGTCTTCGCACGGCTCGACTTCTCGACGATTCGCGTCTACCTGACTGTTCGAACCGTCCTGGTTTTCGCGGCGATCGCCGTCGTGTTTGGGGTCACTCTCGGCAGCACCGCCTCACAGTTGGGCATCTTCGCCGCTTTCGGGCTGATCTTCTCGGCGTACCCTTTCGCGATATCGGACAAGATCAATCTGGACATGCTCTACGTCACGTTGGGGTTGTCCAGGCGGACGGTAGTTCGCGGGCGGTACGTTTTCGGTGAGTTGATCATCCTGGCCGGCCTGTTGATCGGATATCTGGCGGGAACCGTGGTGGAGGTGATCCGGAACAAACAGATCGACCCGATGGGTCTGGTGGGGCTGCTTCTGGTCTTTGTCTTGTCCAGCCTCATTCAGGCCTGTCAGTTCCCCATTCAGTTCAAAGCTGGATACGCCAAGGCGCAACTGTGGACTTGGCTTCCGCTGGCTGTGGTGGGTATTCCTGTGGTGGCGCTGCCGCCGCTGGTCGGCGGTGAACGGCTCGCGGGGATGATGACCGATGTTGGAGCCTGGATGGCTGGGAACCTGGGGTTGGTCATCGCCGCCCTGATCCTGATTTGGGGCGGTGTCGTGCTCGGGTCGTACGCCTTGTCGGTTCGGTTCTATCTGCGGCGCGACTTCTGAGCCAGCGGTCGTACCTCTGTGACCTGGCTGGTCAGATCCACCGTCGTACGCGTGCGCAGTAGGCCTCGAACTCGGGGCCGTAGTGGACTCGAAGGAAACGTTCCTCGCGACCGATTTGGCGAATGACGAATCCGAGGAGCATGACGAGGATCACCGCCGCCACAGCATTGGCTTGGGTGAGGAACACCCCAAGGATGAAAGCGGCGAAGCAGACATAGATGGGATTGCGGCTGTGGGCGAAAGCGCCAGTGGTGACCAAACCTCCTGGGCGATCCTCGTCGATGCCGACCCGGAACGAGTCGCCGAAGCTGATCAACGTCCAGGTCAAACCGGCCACCGCCATCACAGCGAGCGCGACGCCGAACCAGCCTGGGATCGCGCTCGACCACCAGCGCCACGTCAACGGAGTCCACATCGGCCAACCGGTCGCGGGCGTTGTCAGACAGTAGAGGCCGAGGAGGACCAAGGGCGCGATGATCAGGTCGGAGCGCTGGGTCGACCCGAACAGGAAAGCACGGATTCCGCGTCGCCGCAGCCACTGGACCCGGGTCACGACCAGACTGATGATGCCAATGAAACAGGCGGCGATCAGCCACCCTTGAACGACCATGATCATTGGTCCATCTTAGATCCTGATGATATGAGCGCCAGCCGGGAAGGTGGCGTGGTCGCGAGGCGACCCGATCATCCTTGACGCCTGGCGATATGGGCGCGAGATCACAGCTTGGCGGCGGCCTTCGCGACCCGCTTCAGCCAGGCGGACCGCTTCGCTGGTGCGCACGCCTCAGCGTTGCCGAAAATGTGGACGCCACGGACTGGGATCCCACACAGCCGCAAGATGTGGTAGCACATCAGTCTGACGGGCAGCGGCGACAACCAGCGGTAGTAGAAGCCGGGGCCGTTGCTCGTCATCCACAGTTCTGCCGTACGTCCGGCGAGATGGCCGACATGCTTGACCCCTTCGAGGTTGTAGGCGTAGCCAGGTGTGAGCACCCGGTCGATCCACCCTTTGAGGAGGCCCGGCATGGACGACCACCAGATCGGATAGATGAAGACGACCCTGTCGGCCCAGGTCAACAGTTCTTGTGAGGTGGTGACATCCGGATCGGCCGGCATCTTCTCGCGGTAGCCGAAGCGCAGGACGGGGTCGAAGTCGAGTTCGCCCAGCTTCAGTGTCTTGACCTCGTTCCTCGTCCGATCGATGTTGGCGGCGTACGTGTCGCAGATCGCCGCGTTGAAGCTGTCAGCGTCAGGCGAAGCCAATATCACGAGGATTTTCATGGGATGTTTCCTTTCAATCTGGTGAGTAATCACCAGCGTGTTTATTACGTGACAGAATGCTAGTATTGACGTCATACCTTGTCCATCGACATTTTTCGTACGTGTGACGGGAAATGCACACCGAAGGGCAGCAGTGTTGAGGAGGAGCGATGCAGGAGAGTCGAAAGACCCGTTACACGCGACAAGTGTTGCGCGAGGCGCTGATCGACGCGCTTCAAACCGAACCTCTGGCCGCGATCACGGTGACCGAACTGTGTCGACGGGCCGATTTGAATCGCGGGACCTTCTATCTGCACTATGCCAGCCCGGCCGAACTGCTCGAGGGGTGGAAACAGAGCTTTTCGCCGCTTTCGTCGCCCGCTGGCAAGACGCCGACGTCATCGACGACTACCAGTTCGGCTTGTCCATCGTTCAAGAGTTAGCCCGCGTGCCGAAGACGGCTCTGGTCATGATCCGACCGGGATCGTCACTCATCACGCGAGTGCTCGCCTTCCAACGCGAACGCACCCGACAGATGTATCAGGCCAGCTTTCCCGAAATGGGCCCCGACGACTTGGCGTACGCGCGAGTGTTCATCGAAGAAGGCACAGTCAGCGTCATTCGGGCCTGGATCGAAGCAGGTTTTCCACAATCCCCGGAGCACATCGCGGTGGTGCTGGATCAACTCGCCTGCCGAATGCAGCGGTGAGGTGAGTGGAGGCTGCGGGGCGACTAGGCTCAACCTCGCGAGCTGATCATTCGCGTCCCGGCTCCGAGCAGCGGAGGCTGTGGGGCCCGACGTCGCGACAAGGTTTGAGGGGGGTGGCGATGAGTCGTCAGTCATCGCTCACGCGGTGCGACTGGTTGTTCTTCGATGTGGGCAACACGCTGGTGGACGACGCGGCCTGCCTTGAGGCGCGGATCATCGAGACGGCGGCGGCTTCGCGTGGCAGCCCTTGGCAGATCGCTCGCAGTGAGTTGACTGAGCGCGTCGTACGGGCCGCCAGCTCATCGGGCACGCCGTATCAAACGGTCATGGATGAGATCGGGGTCGCATATCGCGCGCCCCGAAGTGCCTCAGTTAGGAATGAGCGCGTGGCTGGTGTTGGTGCCTCACGTTGTTTGAGCGCGTGGCTTGCGTTCATTGCTGGGTTGCCAATCGGTTGATTGATGCTTTTAATGGTC
>JAITVK010000034.1 GCA_031285845.1 Propionibacteriaceae bacterium | reverse complement strand
AGACCATTAAAAGCATCAATCAACCGATTGGCAACCCAGCAATGAACGCAAGCCACGCGCTCAAACAACGTGAGGCACCAACACCAGCCACGCGCTCATTCCTAACTGAGGCACTTCGTCCGTCAGTGTGCCCGTGAATCAAGATTTCATAATATGTCGGTTATGAAAGAGACCCAGTTGAGTCTAAGGTGATGATATCGGTATATTTTTCGAAAGGAATGAGACAATGGCTCAATCGGTGGTGGTGTTGCAGAGTGTGCTGGTCGACTTGCTGGATCTCGGTTTGATCGGCAAGCAGGCTCACTGGAACGTTGAAGGACCGGCATTCCGCCCGGTTCACTTGCAGTTGGATGAAGTGGTCGAGCAGCTGCTCGAATGGCAGGACGCTGTCGCGGAGCGCATTTCGGCTCTGGCTGGCAATCCCGATGGTCGTCCCGCGACGATCGCGTCGTCGACGTCGGTCGCTCCCCTGGAAGGTGGGACATTGCGCGACGTCGACGTGATCAAGGGATTCTCTGATCGTCTCGCGGCAGCCTCGAAGTCGATCTCAGCCAAGTTCGCTGACCTGGCCGATGATCTGCCGAGTCAGGACATCCTGGTGGGGATCGTCGCCGGTTTGGACAAGGCTGGTTGGTTCTTCCGAGCTCAGTTCGCCTGATTCGTTCCATGACCAAACGGTCCTGACTAGAGCCGTGACAGGTCGCCGGTGGGGCCGTGCTGCACGTGGCCAGAAGTCATCGCTCGTCGGTGGGAACTGTCGACGTTCGGACGGCCTCTCGGTCATTTTGGCTGAAACCCTGTGTCGTACGATCCAAACCTGCGTCACAGATTGCCCACTCGCGACGAAACACTCCAGGGGCGAGATCTTGGAGGCTTGTGCCCCCTCAGTCGCCGTCAGACCTAGCCGGCGCCAAATTGGAGAAGGTGACGTACCGCTCAGCGATGCGACGAGCGTCCTCGCGGCCGGGCCCCGGTTCGGGGACGAAGATCGTGTCGCGGTAGAAGCGCAGCTCGTCGATCGAGTCTTGGATGTCGCCCAACGCGCGATGGTTGCCTCGCTTGTCGGGAGCGGAAAAGAAGGCTCGCGGGTACCATCTGCGGGCCAACTCTTTGATCGACGAGACATCGACGTTGCGATAATGAAGGTACCCTTCGAGCAGCGGCATGTCGCGGGCTAAGAACGCGCGGTCGGTGCTGATCGTGTTGCCCGCCAGTGGAGCCTTGTCGGGTTCGAGAACGTACGTCCGGACGTAGTCGAACACGATGTCTTGAGCTTCAGCCATGGTCATTCCGCCGCTGAGGGCCTCCAACAGTCCCGAGTTGGTGTGCATCTGGGTGACGAAATCTCCCATGTTGGCCAGCGCCTCGGGCGGGGGAGTGATGATCACATCGACTCCTTCTCCCAACACATTCAATTCAGCATCTGTGACAAGCGCCGCGACTTCGATCAGCGCGTCCTTGTTCAGGTCGAGCCCGGTCATCTCACAGTCGATCCACACCAAGTTTTCCATTCCCCCAACTGTAGTCCACTGGCCGCCATGGCCGTGGCTTCCCGGCGTGAATCGATGAGCGGCCGCCGATGAAGAACAGAGACGTACGTCCACTCGCCGTACGTCTCAACGAGGTTCAGCGCCCGCGGCGTTCCGAGTGCCCGCCGACGGCGGAGTGGTGGATCCAGTATCCGAGCCAGGCGGCTCCGACCAGCGCGAGCGCGCCCATGGAGACCGTGGCGACAGCCAAAGACGTGGCAGCAGTGATCCCAGACAAGATGACCGGCCCTGCTGCTCCACCGGTGTCGCCGAAGAGCCGCCATTCGGAGAGGAACTGGGTTCGCCCCATGGCCGGGGAAGCGTCGGATCCCAAGGTCATCACGATCCCGGCGCCGATCCCGTTGCCCAGTCCCAACACGATCGCGACGACGATCACCGCTGGAATGGAGTGTGCCAAGGCCAAGGACGCCAGTCCCAGGCCGAGGACCACCATCGACGGAACGGCGACCCACATGCGTCCGAACCGGTCCATGATGAAACCGCCGAAGAAGAACAGACTCATGTCGATGCCCATCGACACTGCGTAGACCAGTGAGGCGTTGGCGGCGTCCATGCCAAGCGACTCGCACCACAACGGCAGAACGGTTTGTCGGACCGCGCGGATCAGGCCGACGAACAACACTCCCACTCCCAAAGTGGCGAAAGTGTGTCGATGGTCGGCCAGGATCTGCCGCAATGTTGGACCGTGATGGGTGTCGGATCGGCGGTCTTGGACCTCCTGCGGCAGGTCGGGCAGCAGCATCGTCACAGCGGCGGCGAACAGGCTCATCAAAGCGGCGAAGGCGTACGCGGCCTGCAGATTCCAGGTCGCGATGATGGCCGAGCCGATCAGCGGACCGATGAACCCGCCGATGCGTGAGGTTCCTCCCAGGCTTGACAGGGCCCGCGCGCGGAATTTCGCGGGCATCGACTCGGTGATGTAGCTTTGCCGAGCCAGTCCGAAAACCGACCCTGACAAGCCGAAAGCGAAAACAGCGACCGACAGTAGCGGCAGACTGGTCGCTAGGAAGGCCACACCGAGCCACAGCGCGTCCCACACGCAGGCCAAAGCGATGGCCTTCTTCTCTCCGAAACGGGTCGCCACCCAACTGGCCGGCAGGTCGCCCGCGATCTGCCCGATGCCAGTCAAACCGGTGATCAATGCCGACAGCCCGATCGAAGCTCCCAGATGTAGCGCCGAGAACGCCACCAATGGGGTGACCGCGCCGTACCCAATCGTGGACAGAAAACTGGGTCCATAGGCGGCGGTGATAAAACGCGGCCAGGAGAAAGTCGGCGGAGCGGGAGTAGACATGATCAGTCCACTCTAGTCGCACCATGGAACCGGTGTTGGCTGTCTCGACTGCGACCTGCCGCAGGCTAAACTGTCTTCGCGAGCCCCATTAGCTCAGTTGGATAGAGCAGTAGACTTCTAATCTATTGGTCAGAGGTTCGAATCCTCTATGGGGCGCCACCACAAGTTATCCTTAGATGGTGGCTGCTGCAGAATTGACCTCGCCCGAAGTGGAATCCTATCTTCGGCGTCGCACTGGTGTGGCGGCGTCGACCACCTCACTGTCGTGGCGTCAACGTCTGATCCATTCGCGCTGGACCTGGCTGAGCCTGATCCTGATCCTGGTGTACGCAGCCACGATGTGGATCTTGATGTCGGATGTCGCCCGCTCGCGAACCGCCGAGGACGGCACGGTCACCCCGGGTCTCAACGCCGACGCGTTGTGGTTGTCGGCTGGCAAGGCCTGGCCGACACTGGCGTTCTGGATCGTGTGTTTCATCCTGGTCGACCGTTACAAGCCTCAGCGGGTGCTGGTGTGGTTCTTGGCCGTGGCTTGGGGCGCTTGTGCGGCGGTGACCGGGTCCTACTACGTCAATAGCTGGGTCGGAACCCAGATGGCGGTGGTGGACGAGACTTCCGGGGTGGCCGCGGTTCGAGTGGCGGTGTTCGTGGCTCCCTTCGTCGAAGAGGCGTCGAAAGCCTGTGTCGTCTTCCTGATCGCCGTCGTGAATCGACATCGATTCTCATCCAGGGTTTCCGGCGCGGTGATCGGCGGCCTGGCCGGAGCCGGTTTCGCGTTCACGGAAAACATCATTTACTACGCGCGTGTGGTGGTTTACGGCTCGTACACCTCAGGCGCTGGCGATGTCATGGCTTATCTGGATCAATTGGTGTGGATGCGCGGGGTGCTGACCTGTTTCGGTCACCCACTGTTCACGATGATGACCGGTTTGGGTGTGGCCTTCGCTGTCACCAGTCGTTCCAAAGTCGTACGCGTCGTCGCGCCAGTCGCGGGCTATTTGTTCGCCGCGTTCTTGCACATGTTCTTCAACTTGTGGGCTTCTGTGTTGTCTGAGGAGCAACTGACTCCGACCCTGTTCGCCATGGTGTGGCTCGTGGTCGCCTCGGTTGGATTCCGGTTGGCGACCTCATCGGTGCGTCAAGGCCGCGTCATCGCCGCTCGGCTGAGCGATTACGTGACCATGGGCTGGCTGCCGCCTCAGTTTCCAGCCGCCTTCGGTCGCTTGCGGACGCGCGCCTGGACCGTGGTGATGAGTTTGTTCCACGCCAACGTGGTCAAGACCTGGCAACTGCAGACGACCGTGACTGAGCTGGCCGTGCTCCGCTGTGCGATCACCGCCGGCACGGTCGATCGTGGAGGTTTGGGGCGTGAGCGGGAATTGGTCGAACGCATCGATCAGTTGATGGCCAGTGGCGGTTTGGTCGACGGCACTGGTTTGCGTCCGGTGTGGCCCTGGAAACGGTGGCGCCCGTCGCGGTGGACCTCGTCGTTGCGGCACTGGCTGCTTGGCCCCTCAAGTAATGCGACATCGGCATCCCCAATGAAGTATTCTGCTGTTGATCCCCGCTGGGGACCGCCACAGTAAACGTGGCTGTGGTTCGGTCTTTGAGAAAGGGGCGAGATGGCGACAGATGCGTTGTCCACCCTGCTCGCAGACCTGCGTAGCGCCCTGACTCAGGTCAGGTTGGCTCTGCCGCTGGCCGACGCCGAGCCCACTCTTCGATGGGTCGGGCAGGCCACCAGCCAACTCGATGACTACATCGTCCCTCGACTGCGCTCGATCGAAGCGCCCCTGTTGGCCGTCGTCGGTGGTTCGACTGGGGCGGGAAAATCCACTTTGGTGAACTCTTTGGTTGAGAAGGTCGTGACAGTGCCCGGCGTGATCCGTCCGACCACGAAAGCCCCGGTTCTGATCCACCATCCATCCGACGCCTCGTGGTTCACCACCGATCGGATTCTGCCCGGGTTGGCCCGCTCGCTGGTGGCCACGGACAACCCGCGCAGCTTGCAGACCGTGGCCTCGGCCGCAGTTCCCGAAGGTCTAGCGATCATCGACGCGCCGGACATTGACTCCGTGGATGTGGACAACCGTACGTTGGCTGGCCAATTGCTCTCAGCGGCCGACTTGTGGTTGTTTGTCACCTCCGCGGCTCGGTACGCCGATGCCGTGCCGTGGTCCTATCTGGCGCAAGCGGCCGCGCGCAGCGCGGCGGTCGCGGTCGTCGTCGACCGGGTCCCACCGGCGGCCATGTCTGCCGTTCCCGAGCATTTGGCCCAGATGATGACCGATCGCGGGCTGGGAGACTCGGCGTTGTTCGCTGTTCCCGAGACTGTCACCGATTCCCAAGGTTTGCTGCCGGTGGCAGCAGTACGCCCGATCCGCGAGTGGCTGGCGTACTTGGCATCGAACCAGATCACCCGCGCCCGCGTGGTTATGCGGACCTTGGACGGCGCGATGGTCGCGCTCGATGGCGGGATCGCCCCGCTCGCCCAAGCCATCACGGCGCAAAACCTCGCCTTGGCGCAGCTGAGAGCAGACGCTGGTGCGGTTTACGGTGAAGCCAAACGCACCGCGCGATCACAGAGCTCCGATGGGACATTGCTGCGTGGCGAAGTCATGACTCGTTGGCAAGACCTCGTGGGTACCGGGGAGTTCATGAAGTCCCTCGAATCGCGGGTGGGACGGCTGCGCGACCGGGTGACACAGTTCTTCACTGGTCAGCCAGAGAAAGCCGCCGACGTTCAAGTGGCGGTCAAGTCGGGACTTGAGACGCTGATCATCGACGCCGCGCAGACGGCGGCTTCCCGTGTGGAGACCGCGTGGTCCTCCAGTCCGGCTGGCCGCTTTGTGATCGCTCGAACCGGGGTCGATGTCGGAGTGATCGCCCCCGACCTGACGACCCGAGTCGAATCCGCGATCCGTCATTGGCAAGACGACGTGTTGTCGATTGTGAATCAGGAGGGTTCCGGCAAACGGACCCAGGCCCGTCTGGCGGCGCTCGGCGTCAATGCCGCCGGCGTCGCCTTGATGATGGTCGCCTTCGCCTACACCGCTGGCGTCACTGGTGCGGAGATCGGCATCGCCGGTGGAACGGCCATCGTCGCTCAGAAGGTGCTTGAGTTGATCTTCGGCGACGAGGCGATTCGACGACTGGCGTCCGCGGCGGGGGAACAACTCGGTGCCCGTATCGACGCCGTCTTCGACGAACAGTTGAGCAACTTGATGTCGGCGACTTTGAACCGCTTCCCCGCGGAAAGTGTCGACCCCGTACGCCTGACCAACCTCGGAACCCTGCTCGGTCAGGCGCGCGAGGCCCAGATGCGACGGTTGGAGGGTCTGGCCATCGTCCAAACTCAGGACGCCGCCAACTCGATGCCTTCAGTCATGACGGGAGGCGACGATGCCTAACGTGAAAGCCGATCTGGTCTGGCTGGCCACAGCCGTCGAGGCTTGTCGCGGACGGATCGAGCCGGAGGCCATCAGCCAGGCGCAGACGGTGGTCAATCGAGTCGACCAGCGTCTGGCGGTGGCTCCCGACATCACGGTCGTCGCCATCGCCGGGGCGACTGGTTCAGGCAAATCCAGCGTGTTCAACGCGTTGACGCGCACTGTGCTGGCCGAGCCGGGCCTGCAACGCCCGATGACCCAACAGGCGATGGCGGTCACGTTCGGTTCCGAGGACACCTCGCAGCTGCTCGACTGGCTGGGGATCCAGCGGCGCCACGTGACCAGCGGTGAAGGCATGGATGGCGTCGTACTGCTCGATTTGGCCGATTACGACTCCATCGAGGTGACTCATCGGGAGGAGGTCGACCGTCTGATCGAGATGGTGGACCAATTCTTGTGGATCGTCGATCCGCAGAAGTACGCTGACGCCGCCCTGCACGAGCGTTATCTGCGGCAGATGTCGGGCCACTCCGATGTCATGACTTTCGTCCTCAACCAGATCGACCGTTTGACCAGCGAACAGACCATTCAGGTTCATCATGATTTGGAGCGCTTACTGACCGACGATGGGCTGGCCTCGCCGGTGATCTACGAAGTCTCGGCGCTGTCGGGGGCGGGAATCGATGATTTGAGGCGGCATGTGACTCAGATCGCGGCGTCGAAGAGGGCCACCGCCGCTCGGCTGAGAGCCGACATCGTCAAGCAGGCCACCACGCTGCGCGGTTTGATCGGCTCGGCTCCCGTCGGCGGAATCAATCCGGCTCGTCTGGCGGATCTGACCAATGCTTGCGTCAACGCGGCTGGTGTGGATCGGATCGGCGACGCGGTCGAGCAGTCGGTACGCCGACGTGGGCACATGGCCACCGGATGGCCGGTCCTGTCGTGGATTTCTCGGTTGAAGGCTGAACCGCTGAAGCGGTTCCACCTGGATCAGTTGTGGTCGCGCAAACCCGGTGGTGACCCGGCGAGCCTGACTCGGACCTCTATCCCGCATCAACCCGTCGCGCGGGCCGGGATCGACTTGGCCGTACGATCGATGCTCGTTGATGTCGACACCTCGTTGCCGAGGTTGTGGCGATCAGCGGTGGCCCGAGTCGTCAAACAGCAGATGGACCAGTTGCCTGACCAGATCGACCAAGCCGTGGTGACCACCGATCTTGGGTTGGACGAGGGGCATGGTTGGTGGAAGGCGATTCGGGCGGTTCAGTGGGTGATCTTGGCCGTGACCGTGATCGGATTGGGGTGGTTGACCGCAAACTTCGTGATGAACGCCTATCTGGGGCTCGGCACGTTGCCCACACCCACGGTGGGCAGGCTCGGGTTGCCCACACTGATGGTGATCGCTGGGGTGGTCCTCGGTTTGGCGACCGCTGGCCTGTCTCGCCTCGCGGTGCGCGCGGGCGCGCGTCTTTCAGCGGTGAGCGCGACCCATCGGTTGCGCAGGTCCTTGGAGCAGACCGCTCAAGCCACGCTGGTGGAGCCGGTGAACGCTGAGTTGCGACGACACGATGAGGCCTGGCATGCGCTGGAGGGCATCCTCGGCTGAGGCGCGCGGGGTGAGATTTGAGGCGTCCGGAAGTGTCGCCCGGCGTTCGTGGAATCTGTCCGCTGGGCTCGGCGTTGGACTTGACGTGGCCCAGAAGCAGAAGTGCGTTTTGTCCACAGGTGGGGTGGCTAACGACGATCTGATGCACAGGTCGCGATGAGCGGAGCAGTACGGGGCCGGTTCGGGACATGGTGTCTCACAGTGAGGTCACGACGATGAGTGAAGCCATCCACGGACCTCGCCGAGGAGCACTGGCCATCCGGTGGAGTACGGGGCGACCTCGCGCTGGGTTAGCCCAGCGCGAGTGCGTCTGGTTGTCGCGACGGCCCGGTCCGATGTGATCGGGGTGGCGGGCCGTTGTCCACGAGCGGTGAGCCGAGCGGATTGTCCGCTCCCATGCGCTGTCGTCGCCATCGGATGTGTCAGTGCTCCGCCCACATCACACAAGAATCGAGAGGAAGAAGATGGAGTCGACGGTGGTGTTGACCGGCTATGTCGGTCATGATGTCGAGGTGAAGATGACACGCACCGGGGTGCCGATGGTGGCCTTCCGGGTGGGGACGACCCCCCGGATGCGTGTGGACGGGACGTGGGTCGACGCGGCCACGACCTGGTCTAATGTCACCTGCTACCGCGGGTTGGCGGAGAATGTGGCCCGTAGTCTGGCCAAAGGCGACCCGGTGTTCGTTCAGGGGCGGGTGCGAACTCAGGCCTGGGTCGACGACGCCGGAGCCCATCATGAGAAGACGGTGATCGAAGCCACAGTCATCGGTCACGACCTCAACCGGGGAACGTCCAGTTTCTGTCGCAATTCACTTCGGATAGTCGACGATCGCAGTCTTGTCTTGGATGGAGCCGACCAGGTGGAGTCCTCCGGCTCGCCCGTGGAACTGGCGCCCGATCTGGTCGATCCGATGATGGCCGCGACGGTTGACGAGTTCTGTGACGACTCCTGCGCGGAGCAGGCCGCCTGATCTTCGTCTGCCGTTGATCGGATGAGGCTCGGCGGGTCGGTCTGGATGGCCTGTCGGTGAGCGCCACCTGGGTCAGACCTGGCATAATATGGGCGTTCTGGTTCATTCACCGACCCGCTCTGGCAGCCCATCCAAGGAGATCCATGGCCGAGTTCATTCTCACGTTGCACAATGTCCGCAAAGCGTTGGGTGAGAAGGTGATCTTCGAAAACCTCACCATGTCGTTCTTTCCCGACGCCAAGATCGGTGTGGTTGGGCCCAATGGCGCAGGCAAGTCGACGTTGCTGAAACTGATGGCGGGACTGGAGCGACCCAACAATGGGGAAGTCCTGCTGGCGAAAGACGCCAGCGTGGGAATCCTGTTGCAGGAACCGCCGCTGACTGAGGGCAAGACCGTTTTGGAGAACATCCAAGAAGCGGTGGAAGACACCATGGCGAAGCTGAATCGTTTCAACGAGGTGTCGGCCGCTCTGGCTGATCCCGAGGCTGACTTCGACGCCCTGCTGGCAGAGATGGGAGAGCTCCAGACCGAGCTGGATCACCGTCAGGCTTGGGACATCGACGCCCAGTTGGAGCAGGCTATGGACGCGCTGCGTTGCCCTGACCCCGACATGATCGTGGATGTGCTGTCGGGCGGCGAGCGTCGACGCGTCGCCTTGTGCAAGCTGCTCTTGCAACAGCCCGATCTGTTGCTGCTGGACGAGCCGACCAACCATCTGGACGCGGAGTCGGTCACCTGGCTGGAGGGTCATTTGAAAAACTATCCTGGCGCGGTTTTGGCGGTCACCCATGACCGGTACTTCCTTGACAACGTCGCGGGGTGGATCTGCGAGGTCGACCGGGGCCAACTGCATCCGTACGAAGGCAACTACTCGACCTACTTGGAGACCAAGCGGGCTCGACTGAGCATTGAAGGCAAGAAAGACGCCAAGCGGGCCAAGATTCTGGAACGCGAACTGGATTGGGTCCGTTCCAACCCGAAGGCCCGTCAAGCGAAGAACAAGGCCCGTCTGGCGAGGTACGAGGAACTGGCGGCCGAGGCGGAGCGCAATCGTCAACTGGATCTAGCCGAGATCAACATCCCGGCCGGTCCGCGACTGGGCTCGGATGTGATCGAGGCCGTCAAGCTGACGAAAGGCTTCGATGACCGGATGTTGATCGACAACCTGTCCTTTTCTCTGCCGAGAGCCGGCATCGTCGGGGTCATTGGGCCCAATGGTGTCGGGAAGACCACCTTGTTCAAGATGCTGATCGGGGAAGAGGCCCCCGACTCGGGCAAGGTGCGGGTCGGTTCGACGGTGTCCTTCAGCTACGTCGACCAGGGTCGTAGCGGGATCGCTCCGCAGAAGAACGTGTGGCAGGCGGTGTCTGACGAACTCGATTTCATCAAAGTCGGAAACTTCGAGATGCCCAGTCGCGCGTACGTGGCGTCCTTCGGTTTCAAAGGCCCTGATCAGCAGAAGCCCGCTGGGGTGTTGTCGGGCGGAGAGCGCAACCGGCTCAACCTCGCCCTGACTCTGAAACAGGGTGGCAATGTTCTGCTGCTGGACGAACCGACCAACGACTTGGATGTGGAGACTCTGCAATCTTTGGAGGACGCGCTGCTGGAGTTTCCCGGCTGTGCGGTGGTGATCTCCCACGACAGATGGTTCCTCGATCGCGTGGCGACCCACATTCTCGCCTGGGAAGGCGACGATGAGGATCCGGCTCGGTGGTTCTGGTTCGAGGGCAACTTCGAAGACTACGAGGCCAACAAGGTCCAGCGTCTGGGCATCGAAGCGGCACGGCCGCATCGGGCCGCCCACCGACGCTTGACCAGAGACTGAACGCGGCGGGGCACACGAGTCCACTGATGATCTGTGGATCGGTCAGGTCATCGCAGGCTCTACACTGGTCGCCATGCTGTTTGATCCTTATACCATCGCTGGACTGACTCTACGCAACCGTGTCTGGATGTCACCAATGTGTCAGTACACTGTGACGAACGATGACGGGGTGCCCACCGCTTGGCATCAGGTCCACTACGGCAGCCGTGCCGTTCAGGGCTACGGATTGGCGGTCATCGAAGCCACCGGTGTCGTCCCGGAGGGGCGCATCACGGTCGCCGACCTCGGGCTGTGGAATGACGCCCAAACGGAAGCCTTCAGGTCCATCGTCGACTTCTGTCACAGCCAGGGCAGCGCCGTCGGCATCCAGTTGGCCCACGCTGGTCGAAAAGGGTCGACCTGGCCGGATCGCCCAGGGGCTCCCAGCGGGTTCCAACCGCTGGATCAGGGCGGCTACAGCCCGGTGGGTCCCACGAACCAGCCGTTCCCTGGGCTGGCCGTGCCGCAACAACTGACCATCGAGCAGATTCGCGCCGTTCCGGCAGCGTTCGCCGCCGCCGCTCGCCGGGCCGATGCCGCCGGAATCGACGTCGCGGAGGTGCATGCCGCCCATGGCTACCTGCTCCATGAGTTTTATTCGCCGCTGTCGAACACCCGTCATGACGAGTACGGTGGCGACTTCGCCGGACGGACACGTTTGGTCCGTGAAGTCGTCAGCGCCGTACGAGCAGTCTGGCCTGAATCCAAACCGTTGTTCGTCCGCGTGTCGGCCACGGATTGGGTCGACCAGGGGTGGAACGGCGACGACACCGTGCAACTGGCCATCGACCTGAAAGGGCTCGGCGTCGACCTGATCGACGTGTCCACGGGCGGAAACCTCGTCACGGACATTCCGGTTGGCCCGGGCTACCAAGTGCGGTTCGCCGAGCGTGTGCGTCGTGAGGCTGAGATCGCGACCTCAGCGGTCGGAATGATCACCAAGCCGGAGCAGGCTGAGCAGATTCTGCGCACCGGTCAAGCCGACGCGGTCATGCTCGGTCGTGAGGCGCTGCGCAACCCCGGATGGCCGGAGCAGGCGGCTTTCGCGCTCGGCGCGCCCAGTCCGCTCGCCGGTCCGTACCGTCGGGCCAGGTTGTCGCGACACTGACCGATCGCTCACGGGCCGGTCACGGCACGCTTGCCCGGTCCAGGTGTTGATGAACTGACGACACGACGATTCGATGGGAAGGTGGTCTGATGTCTTTGACGACCGCTCGCCAGCATCTGGCGCGGTTCGGAGCGGCGGAGCGTGTGGTGGAACATCCGACGTCCAGTGCGACAGTCGAATTGGCTGCCCAAGCGGTGGGGACCACACCCCAGCGCATCGCGAAGACTCTGGCCTTCACGCTGCCCGATGGTCCGATCGTGATCGTGGTCGCCGGAGACGCGAGAATCGACAATCGGGCGTACAAGGCGCGTTTTGGTGTCAAAGCTTCGATGATCAGTCCCAGCCAGGTCGAGCAAGCCACTGGGCACGGTGTCGGTGGGGTGTGTCCCTTCGGCCTGGCTGAAGGGGTGCGTGTCTATCTCGACACGTCGCTGCGTCGATTTCAGACGGTCTTTCCGGCCGCTGGTTCACCCAACTCGTCGATCGAAGTGACGATCAAGGAGTTGGAGACCTTCAGCGAGTACGGCCAATGGGTGTCAGTGTGCGCCGTGCCCGACAGCGGGGCTGACCAGCGCGGGGATGTGTGAGGCGAGCAATTCAGCCAAGGTGACCGCTTCGCGTCCGCTCAGATCGGACACCTGCTTGCGACAAGAGAAGCCGTCGGCCAAGACGATGGCTTCGGGTTGTTCGCGCAACGCCGGGAGAAGATGAGTCTCAGCCACGGCGACCGACATCTCATGGTGGCCGATTTCGACTCCGAAGTTTCCGGCCAGACCGCAGCAGCCGTTCAGCGTGGTCACCGTCGCACCAGCCTGATCGAGCAGTTGAGCCTCCGCTGCCCAGCCGATGACGCTGGCTTGGTGACAGTGGGGTTGGGCGATGATCTCGTGGCCGCTCAGATCCGGGGGCGTCCACTGGTCCTGCTGGGTCAGCAACTCGGCCAAGGTCATCAGATGGTCTCGCACCTGCGACAGGCGCGAATCCACGACAAGCTCGGCTGCGTCGGAGCGCCACACAGCCAGACAACTGGGCTCCATCGCCACGATCGGTGTTCCGGCGGCGGCGATTGGCGCCAGTTGGTCCAAGGCAGCTCGGATGTGTCGGGCGGCGGCGCTTCGCTGCCCGGTGGTGATCCAGGTCAAACCACAGCAGGCCGTGCGTTCGAGGAACCTCGGAGCGTACCCGGCCGCGAGCAGCACTTTGATCATCGCTGGCAGCGCGGTGCCTTCGAAACAGTCGGTGAACGAGTCGACCCACACCACCACGGGCTGGCGCTGCGTGACGGCCGCCTCGTGGCGTGGATCGGCGATGATCGCGGCGGCTCGGCGTCGACCTGACTGCGTCGCGAACCGTGGCAGCGCTCGACGGGAGTCGACCCCGGCCAACCACTTGGCCCAACCGCCGACGGCGGACAATCCCAACACCGCGTTGGCTACCGCTCCCAGCCGCAGACGCGTCACCAATCGTCCCCAGCGCGGCAACCACCCCAAGGCGTAATGGCTGCGCGGTCGCATACTGCCGTGATAGCGCTGATCCAGCGCGTACGACTTCGCGGCGGCCATGTCGATCCCGGTCGGGCAGTCGGATGAGCATCCTTTGCAGGCCAGGCATGAGTCGAGGACAGCGGCGACTTCGGGGCTGTCCCAGCCGTGAAGCAGGGTTCCGTTGACCATCTCTTGCAGAACCCGCGCTCGGCCGCGCGGGGAATCTTTCTCCTCGCCGGTGGCCTGATAGGCCGGGCACATCACCGCCTCGTGGTGAACCCCGACACATTTTCCGACCCCAGTGCAGCGATGAACCTGAGCGGCGAAGTCACCATGAGTTTCGACCACTGGATTGTCGATCAACCCGGTGTAGCGGATCTGGTCGTCGAGTCGAGCCGGGGCGACGATCACGCCCGGGTTGAGGTGGTTCGAGGGGTCGAAAATGCGCTTGACACCGGCGAACAGGGCCATGACTTCGGGGGAGTACATCAGCGGTAACAGATCGGATCGGGCCCGCCCGTCCCCATGCTCGCCGGACAAAGAGCCCCCGAAACTGGCGACCAGTCGAGCGCAGTCGGTGACGAAGGCGCGGTAGCGATGTGAACCGCCGGGCTGAGTCAAAGGGAAATCGATGCGCGCGTGAACGCAGCCTTCGCCGAAATGCCCGTACGGCAGGGCGTGGAATCCATGAGCATCGAGGAGTTCTTCAAAACCGCGCAGGTAGGAACCCAACTTGTCCGGAGGAACAGCCGCGTCCTCCCACCCTGGATAGGCCGGTTCGCTCAGACTGACACCGGCCAAACCGGCGCCGTCGGAGCGGATCTTCCACAGCGTGTCCGCTTGGCGCGGGTCGTCGAGACGCCAACCCTCCAGGCAACCGGACGCAGCAATCAGACGGTCGGCGCGCTCCCTCAGTTCACGGGTGTCGTTTCCGCCCAGTTCGATGAACATCCAGCCTTGGCCTGCCGGCAGTGGGGGCACAGCTTGTGAACCGCGGGCGTCGCGTACGACGTCGACCAGCCGAGAGTCCATGCCTTCGACCGCAGTTGGGTTCATGGCGAGGATCGATGTCACCGCGTCGGCGGCGTCGGCCATTGTCGGGTAACCCAAAGCGACGGTGAGGGTGTGGGGCGGATCGGCCACCAAGCGTACGGTCAGCCGTGTCGCGACGCCGAGCGTGCCTTCGCTGCCAGCGAAGAATCGGGCCAAGTCGCGGCCATTCTCTGGTAGGAGATGCTGAAGGCCATAGCCCGACACTTGGCGGGAGAAGTGACCGCATTGGGTGCGAATCGGAGCGAGGTTGGCGTCGATCAGGTCGGCCAGTTGAGTGGAGAGGCGATGGGAACGCGCCCCAGCGCCAGACAGTTGGCTCAGGTTGAGACGCTGACCCGTCCCCGTGTGGATGGTCGCGTCGATCAGGTTGGTCGCGGCCACCCCGTAGCCTAGTGCGCGCGGCCCGCAGGCGTTGTTGGCGATGATCCCGCCGATGGTGCAGCGGCTGGAGGTCGACGGATCGGGTCCGAACCGTACGTTGTACGGCTTGACCGCGTTTTGCAGTGTCTCCTGAACGACCCCGGGATCGACCTCGGCGGTCTTCGCCTGCGGGTCGATACGGTGGATGTGGTTCATGTGGCGGCGGAAATCGATCACCAGCCCAGCACCCACGGCGTTTCCGGCGCAGGACGTGCCCGATCCACGGGCGGTGACGGGTAGGTCGACCCGATAGGCGGCGTTGAGCAACGCCTCGACTTCATCGCCGTCGTGCGGGCGGGCGACCGCGGTGGGGACCACTCGGTAGATCGAGGCGTCAGTGGAGTACATCGCGCGCGTCAGCGTCGTCGTGTCCACGCTGGCCCGGGTCGATGAGTCCAAGGCGGCGAGGAAATCGCCCACGATGTCGGGCGTTGGCGTTCCGCTGGTCGTCAGATGCACCCACTCATTTTGCCACGGGCCCAAACCTGGCCCGGATCTGCCTGAACAACGGACGCGGCGATGGGGTCGATCAGCGTCACGACCGCGCGCCAGCCGACGGCTGACCGTGGGTTTTCCGACCGGCGATGGTGCGACCGCGCAGCGAATCGCCGACCGTGCGCCGGGCGACGGCACGCGCGAGCATTGCTTGTGACCTGCCCAGATGTCGCAAGTGGTAAATTTGGCTTCAGCCAACACATGATCACGCGGAACTGTTGTTTCTACGCAGCGCGCGGCTCGAGGCTCATCACCGGTGTGACTAGCGAATTAGGAGAGATAGTTCATGATGAAGCAGACTCCCAGCGATACGGCGGCCCTCCAATCCGAAATCTCCGCCCGGTCGGCGCAGTCAGTGTCGGCCATATTGGTCGACCGAATCCGCAAGACTCCTGACTATCGCGCGTTTCTGTACCCTGACAAGCAGGAGGTCTGGCATGACCTCAGCTGGGCTCAGACTGCGGAAGCGGCGTACGCCTTCGCGGCTGGACTGATCGGGCGTGGCTTGGTTCAAGAGGATCGGGTCGCGATCATCGCGATGACGCGGATCGAATGGGCCTTGGCCGACTACGGGATCACACTGGCTGGCTGCGCCACGACGACGGTGTACCCCAACACCAAGGTCGAAGATGTGGCGTTCATCTTGTCGGATTCGGATTCGAAGATCGTCCTGGCTGAAGACGCCACCCAGGTCGACAAGGTCACCGCTCATCACGACCTGGATGACGCGATTGGGTTGATCATCGTCATGGACGGGCCCGGCGACGGTCATCGCGTGTTGGCGTGGGAAGACTTCCTTGACGAGGGTCGCGCCTACTTGAGTGAGCATCCGGGCTGTGTCGATGAGGCCGTCGCTCGTACGACCCGCGACCACTTGGCCACCCTGATCTACACCTCGGGCACGACTGGGCGGCCGAAGGGCGTACGGCTGAAGCATTCCGCCTGGACGTACCTGGCCGAATCGGTGGAGATGATGGATCTGGTCACCTCTGATCTGCTGAGCTACCTGTGGCTGCCGCTCAGCCACACCTTCGGCAAGTCGATGATGGTTTTCCAAGCCAAGTACGGCTTCCAGACTGCGATCGACGGGCGGATCGACAAGATCGTGGAGAATCTGGCGATCGTCAAACCATCCTTCATGTGTGGGGTGCCGCGGATTTTCGAGAAGGTGCGCGCCGCAGTTCTGACAGGGGAGACCAGTCATGGGTTGAAAGGCCGGATCGCGCACTGGGCTTTCGCGACCGGCTACAAAGCGATTCCCTACCGACTGGCGTCCAAACCGATGCCTCCAGTGTTGAGAGCCCGTTTCGCTGTGGCCGACAAACTCGTGTTCTCCAAGCTGCGCGACAAGATGGGTGGCAACATCCGCTTCATGATTTCGGGTGCGGCCAAGTTGAGTCCGCAGGTCCAGAAGTGGTTCTACGCCGCCGGCATCATCGTCGTGGAAGGATACGGCATGACCGAGACGGCCACGGTGAACGCCGTCAACCACTACCGGCAGCCGGTTTTCGGGTCGCTGGGCCGTCCGATCCCTGGTTTGGAAGCCCGGATCGCCGACGACGGCGAGATTCTGTTCCGCGCGCCGGTGGTGATGGACGGTTATCACAAGAATCCGCAAGCCACGGCCGAGGCGATCGATCCTGAGGGGTGGTTCCACACTGGTGACATCGGTTATCTCGGCGATGATGGGCAACTGAGAGTGACGGACCGCAAGAAGGATCTGATGAAGACCTCCGGCGGCAAGTACGTCGCGCCGACCAAGGTCGAGGCCGCGCTGATGGCGAATGTGCCGTACATTTCGGCCGCGATCGCCGTCGGGGACGGACACAAGTACATCGCCGCCCTGCTGGTGATGGATCGAGAGGGGCTGCTGCGCTGGGGTCGCAATCATGGTCACCCGCAGGCCTCGTACGCCGAACTGACCCAGTTGCCGCAGATCCGAGCCTCGATCGATCGCTTCGTGGCGCGCGCCAACACTCACTTGGAGCATTGGGAGACGGTCAAGCGGTACGCGATTCTGGACCACGAGTTGACGGTGGAGTCTGGCGCGGTGACGGAGAGCATGAAAATCAAGCGTGCGAATGTCATAGCCACTCATCGCGGTATCGTGGATTCGCTGTTCGACGATGTCAAGGACAGTGTCGATGAGGGTTGAGGTGCCTTTGCGTTGGGGAGACCTCGACGCGCAGGGCCATGTCAACAACGCCCGCTATCTCGACTATCTGCAAGACGCTCGCGCGGATTTCCTCTACGGCTTGGGGTTGGACGATCTGCTCGGCAAGGGGTTCGTGGTCGATATCAACCAGATCGAATACCGCGCGCCAGTGTTCTTCTCTGAGGTTCCACTCGACGCGGACATCACCGTGGCCAGTGTCGACCCCGACAGTGTGGTGTTGGCGGCCAGCCTATATCAGAACGAGCATGAGGTGGCCGTGGCGCGCACCAAACTGTCCGGCTACGCGGTGGAGCTTCGTCGTCGTCGACCCTTGCCTGATCGGGCGCGGGAAGTCTTCGCCTCCATGGTGACGGTGGTCGAACCTTTGCGTCAGATCGAGTGGGTTCCGATGGACGATCATGCGAAGGTCTCCTCGATGCGGGTGCGGTGGTCGGATCTGGACGCCTACGATCATGTCAACAACGCGATCATCTTCGACTATGTCCAAGAGGGCAGGATCACCTTCACGGCCGCGCCGTTGCGCGGCACGGATGAGACCTCCGAGTTCGACAACCTGTGGTTTCTGGCTCGTCAAGACGCCTGGTACCTCAATCCGATCGTATTCCGCAAGAAGCCGTACATTGTCCGTACGGGCGTGGCGCACATCGGTCGCACCTCGGTGACTTTCAGCTCCCAAGTCGACGACCCCACAACGGGCACCATCTGTGCCCGAGCGGCGGCTGTGGCGGTGTTCGCCGACGGACAAGGGATTCCCACGCCGTTGACTCCTGAACTGCGCGAAGGACTGTCCCAGTATCACCTGGGGGAGCCTGAGCCTCAGTGAGCGCTCAGTCAGGGACCTCGACTTGACTGCGATCCCCGCTCCACAACGTGTGGAACGAGCCCGGCCGATCGATTCGCCGATAGGTGTGGGCCCCGAAGAAATCGCGCAACCCCTGGGTCAACGCGGCGTTGACGCGTGGCGCGCGCACCTGGTCGTAGTAGGCCAACGCCGAGCAGAACCCGGGCAGAGGGACACCGGCTTGAGTCGCTTCGGCGATCACCGCTCGCCACGCGGTCTGAGCCTTGGCGAGGCCTTCGCGGATCGATGGAGCCTCCAACAGTGTCACCAGATTATTGGCGGCGTACTCGTTGGCGATCCGATCCAACAATTTGGCTCGGATGATGCACCCGGCCCGCCAGATGCGCGCCACTGAGGCGATGTCGATCGTCCAGCCGTACTCGACGGCCGCACTCTTGATCTCATCCAGGCCTTGGGCGTACGCGATGACCTTCGACGCCCAGAGTCCTTCGCGGATCTGGTCGACGAAGGTGGTTTTGTCGGCGACCTCGATATGTCCGTCAGGGCCGGTCAACGCGGCTTGGGCGGCGCTCCTCAAATCTGGAGATGACGAGGCGGCCCGGGCGAACACCGCTTCGGCGATCGTAGCGGACGGAACCCCGAGACGCAGCGCCTCTTGGACAGTCCAGGTGCCGGTGCCCTTCATGCCGGCGGCGTCGACGATGACGTCGACCAGTGGGCGTCCCGTGTCAGCGTCGACCTGGCGCAACACGGTTGAGGTGATCTCGATCAGGTACGAGTCGAGGTCGCCGGTGTTCCAGGTCTGGAAGATGTCGGCCATCTGTGGAGCGGTGAACCCAGCCGCTTTGAGCAGCTCGTAGGCCTCGCCGATGAACTGCATGTCGGCGTACTCGATGCCGTTGTGGACCATCTTGACGAAATGGCCCGCGCCGTCGGTTCCGATGTAGGCGCAGCACGGCTGACCCTCGTACTTGGCCGAGATGTCCTCCAGAATCGAGCCGACATAGTCGTACGAATGACGCGACCCTCCTGGCATGATCGCTGGCCCCTCCAGCGCGCCGACCTCACCGCCGGAGATGCCTGTGCCGACGAAGTGCAGACCCAGTTCGCGCAGTCGCGCCTCACGGCGGCGCGTGTCTTGGAAGAACGAGTTACCGCCGTCGACGATGATGTCGCCGTCTTCAAGCAGTGGGATGAGAGCGTCGATGGTCGCGTCGGTGGCGGGCCCGGCTTTGACCATGAGGATCATGCGGCGTGGACGCTCCAGGGCGGCCACGAAGTCTTCCAGGGTTTGCGCGACGATGAAGCCCTCCTCAGGGAAAGTGGCTGCCACCTCGATGGTCTTGGCAGCGGTCCGGTTGAAGATGGCGGTGCGATAACCGTGATGGGCCAGGTTTCGGGCCAGGTTGGAGCCCATGACGGCCATGCCGATGACGCCGATCTGTGCGAAACCTTGTGTGGATGACATTGTTCTCCTCGAAGTGATGGTGCGTTCACTATCCTCCTGGATGACAGCCTGCCCGCGCCCGCTCTTGCACGAAGTTTCCCGCCGAGAGCGCGTCGGCATAGCAGCCGAGCGGGTCGCACCCGATCCCCGAGTGGTCTGATGCCCGCACACGAGGTTTTCCGCTAGGTTGGCGACCGAATTCAGTCGCGCGGGATCGGGCAGGCCCCGGTGGAGCGGCGCACCATCAGCTTCACGGGGATGGTGATCGGGCCTGTGGCCAGGGGTCTGGCCCCGCCCAACATCGCGACGATGTTCTTCACGGCAGTGTCGCCTAGCACGCCCATCGGCGCGGCGATCGTGGTCAGAGACGGAGTGATCAAATCGGACGAGAAAATGTTGTCGCAGCCGATGATCGACACGGTCTCGGGAACGGACCGTCCGCGCCGCGACAATTGACGGATCAGTCCCATGGCGGTCAGATCGTTGTAACAGATGACTGCGGTCGCTTTGCGCGCGATCACCTGCTCGACAGCGCTGGCTCCGCCCTCCACGGTCGGCAGCACCGGCCCGAGGCGGTGGATGCTGAATCCCATCGAGGCGGCGGCCTCGCGTGCCGACAGCCATCGCATGCCCGAGATCCAGGAGGCGTCCGGTCCGGCCAGGTAGTGGACGCTGGAGTGGCCCAACTGCAGGAGATGGGCGATGGCCTGCTTCATACCGTGGGCCGTGTCGGGAATCACCGACGGCAGTCCGCCGACGTAGCGGTTGAGGACCACCACCGGATGGCTCTTGGCCACCGAGCGCAGGACGGTGTCGGACATGCGCGACGAGGCCACGATCAGACCGTCGACCAGGGGCAGCATCCGGTCAAGGTTGTCGCGTTCATGAGTGACTGACTCTTGAGCGTCCATCAATACCATCGTGTAGTCGGCCTTGGTCGCCTGGGATTCGGCCCCCCGCAAGATGCCGAAGTAGAAAGGATTGGTCACGTCTGACACGGCGAGCCCGATCGTGCGGTGACGTGTGGCGAGAACGGGACGAAAGATCGACTCCTCGCGGTAACCCATCTTCGTGGCGATCGCGCGGACGTGGTCGGCGGTTCGTACCGAGACTCGTCCTGGCCGGGAGAAGGTCCGCGAGACGGTGGACGGACTGACCTTGGCTGCCGCCGCCACTTCGTAGATCGTCACCGGACGTTCAACGTTTTCATCAGACATGCCCTGGAGCATACCACCCGGGCAACAATTGGAAACAGGAGTACGGACAATGGGCAGCGTTCGATGGTCGACGTCGTCGCCCACTGGGATGCCCGCCCCTCGGGCCGCCGGCCGGCGACGCCGCTGCCTCGCGGGGAAGGGTTTGACGGAAACAGGTGCCAAGGGCCACTTCAACCCCTAGTCATCACCTCATAATGGAGGCATGTCACATCCGTTGAGTCTTCATCCGGACCGCCTGTTCCCGGCCGATCCTGCCGTGCGGGAGGTCGCGCGCGAGTTGTACGCGTCGGTGAAAGATCTGCCCATCATTTCTCCTCATGGCCACGTGCCACCGGTCTGGATCGCCGACGACCTCGAATTTCACGACCCTGTCAGCTTGCTGCTGACCCCCGATCACTATGTCACGCGCCTGCTGCACGCCGACGGGGTCAGCCTGGCCACCCTCGGTGTGCCGCCTGGCGGCGACTACCTCAGTGAGGATCAGGCGCGGGCTGCCTGGCGAGTCTTCTGCGGGCGCTGGCCGCTGTTCTACGGCACTCCGATGAAGTATTGGACCGAAGCGGTCCTGGCTGAGGTCTTCGGTGTCGATGTGCGTCCCAGTGAGCAGACGGCCGACGCGATCTACGACGTCATCGCGGCGGCGATCGCCACGAAGGCTTATCGTCCGCGTGCGCTGATGGATCGGTTCGACATCGAATTCATGGCCACGACCGACGACCCCTGTGATGATTTGGCTCACCACGACAAGCTGGCTCGCGATCGGTCGTTCCATCATCGAGTCGTGCCGACTTTCCGACCGGATCGGTATCTCGAGCCCGGTCGGGCCGAGTGGGCCGGCCTCGTCGCTCGTCTGGGCGAGGTGGCCGGCGAGGACACGTCGACGTACGCCGGTTGGATCGCCGCGATGGAGAATCGGCGGGCCTATTTCGCCGCCCACGGCGCGGTGTCGTCGGATCACTCACATTCTGACGTCAATACCACTGCGCTGACTCGCGACGAAGCGGAGCGAGTCTATGGTCGGGCGCTGCGCGGCCAGGCCAGTTCGAGTCAGGCCAAGGGTTTGCAGCAGACGATGTTGTTCGAGCAGGCCCGAATGGCTAGTGAGGACGGCCTGACGATGACACTGCATCCGGCGGTGTTCCGCAACCATCACACGCCGACCCATCAGAGGTACGGAGCCGATGTCGGCGCTGACATCCCTCTCTCGGTGGAGTTCACGCGTGCGTTGCAGCCGATGCTGGACGCCTTCGGTGTCCAGCCGAACTTCACCCTGGTCGTGTTCACGATCGACGAGACGGTCTACTCGCGCGAGCTGGCTCCGCTGGCCGGCTTCTATCCCAGCATGTACGTCGGAGTGCCGTGGTGGTTCATCGACGCGCCGGACGCGATTCGCCGCTTCCTCGAGGCGGTGTCGGAGAGCGCCGGATTCTCGCGGACCTCCGGGTTCATCGATGACACCCGGGCCTTCTTGTCGATCCCGGCCCGTCATGACATGTCACGCCGAATGGACTGTGGGCATCTGGCGCGGCTGGTGGTCGAACATCGACTCGACGTCGATGAAGCCGCTCAGGTGGCCCACGACCTGGTGGCGTCCAATCCGCGGAAGGTGTTCCATGTCTGAGTTCGGTTCGGATCTGCCCACCGCCCCCGCGTCACCGACCAGTTCAGGGGGTTCCAAACCTCGGCTCACTCGCCGCGATGGTCGCCTAGCCGCGCCTGTCAGGATCGTTCATCTGGGCTTGGGGTATTTTTTTCGGGCCCACACCTGTTGGTACACCGAACACGCCTCGGATGCCGACCAGTGGGGGATTGCGGCCTTCAGCGGACGTACGGCCACTCACGTGGCGGACTTGCGGGCCCAAGGCTGCGTCTACTCCGCGATGTTCCAGTCGGCTCAACCACGCACCGAGGTCGTCTCGGCTCTGTCGGCAGTTCATGTCGCCGCTGACCTGGCAGCTTGGCGCGACTATTTCACGCGCAAGGAAGTCTGCGTGGTGACCTCGACGATCACCGAAGCGGGGTATCTGTGTGACGCCAACGGTGAGGTGGATCTTGGACTGGACGCCGTCAGGGCTGATGTCGCCGCGCTGCGCCAAGCGCCTTTGTCTGCACCGGTCACCACCGCGCCGGGGCGCTTCGTCGCTGGACTGCTGGCACGTCGTCAGGTCGGTGATGATCCGATCACGTTCGTGCCCTGCGACAATGTGGTCGGGTCGGGCCGGATGGTGTCCGACGTCGTCCACCAGGTGGCCCAAGCGGTCGATCCGACGCTGGTCGGGTGGATCGAGGAGCGCGTCGGGTTCGTCTCCACGATGGTGGACCGGATCACCCCGACTCCCACGTCATCCGATCTGGAGGCGTTGGCGGCTCTGACTGGGTACGACGATCCGGCAGGTGTGGTCGCCGAGCCGTTCGCCCAGTGGGTTCTGGCGGGCGAGTTCCGCACTGACCATCCCGATTGGGCCAGCGCGGGCGCACAGTTCGTCGCCGACGTGGTCCCGTTCGAGCACTGCAAGCTCTGGCTGTTGAATGGCGCGCATTCCTTGATGGCCTACGCCGGGCCACTGCGCGGTCATGTCACGGTTCAGGAGGCCATCGCCGACCCGGTGGTCGCCGCCTGGGTCCAGCAGTGGTGGGCGGAAGCCAGTTCGTACGTCCCACTGCCGACGGCAGAGATCGTGGCCTACGAGAGGGCGCTGGTGGAGCGTTTCGAGAACCCGGCGATGAGGGACGTCTTGTCGCGCATCGCCGCTGACGGCTCCCAGAAGCTCCCGATTCGGCTGGTTCCCACGATCCGAGCTGAGTTGGCGGCGGGGCGTTCGGCGCTCGGCGGCCTGCGGGCGGTCGCCGCCTGGGTCTGGCATCTGCGTGGACGCTCGACGCCGGTCAATGACGCTCGCCTCGACGAGGGGAACCGTTTGGGTGGAGGGACCTTGGACGAGTCGGTCACCAGCGTGGTGGACTTCTTGGGGCTTCCGGCCGCGGTTGGCGGAACGGTTCGGCGTTTGGCTGATGAGCTCCAGCCCTGATCGGCGGGTCGAAGTGGCGATTCGGTCCGTCGCCAGGTTCGATCTATACTAGATATTTCTATGGTTGACAAGGCATTGAGTTCGATCGCTGTTGGCGCAGTCCTCTGCGTCATCGGGTTCGTGCCTTACGTGTTCTATCAATATCGTCAGTACGGTCGATTCTCCGGCACTCGTCTGGCCTGGATGGCCGGCCTGATGGTGTACGTCACAGGGCTTGTGGCGTACACCCTGTTTCCGCTGCCCGACGCGCAGTGGTGCGACGGATCACGGGGTTCGCTGGAGCTGGATCCGTGGGTGTATTTCCGCCAAATCTGGCGCGACCATCAGGCTGGGATGTCATGGATGTCGATCCTGACCGGCTGGAACGTGATGCAGATGGTCCTCAACGTGCTGCTGTTCATGCCGTTGGGTGTGATCGTACGACACCTGTGGAAGGCCGGGGTCATTCGGACGACGCTGGTGGGCTTCGTGGTGTCGCTGCTCATCGAATCGACCCAGTACACCGGCAACTGGTTCACCGCCGCGTGTCCGTATCGCGTGGCCGACGTCAATGACCTGATGACGAACACGCTGGGAGCTTTCCTGGGGGGATTGGTGGCCATGGTCATCCCACGGTTCACCGCCGACGCTGACACGATGGAACGTACCCGTGGGCAGGCCAAACCGGTGACCCGAAGTCGCCGCTTGGCCGGGGTGCTGTTCGATCTGGTCGTCCAGGTGATCATCATCTGCGTGACTCAGGTCGGAGCGGTTCTGCTCTACGTCTTCGTCGGGGGCGGACGCCGTGAAGACACTGCTTTGGCGAAGGTGGTCCAAGGATCAGCCAACCTCATGACCCAAGTCGAGTCGATCGCTGTGATCATGGTGTTCGCTCTGGTCGGTTCCGGCGCTTCGCTAGGACAGCGGGTGGTCTATCTGAAACCAGCGCCCCGATGGCGGTGGCCGAGGCTGTGGTTGGTCGTACGAGCCATGCTCGGGCTGGGTGGAGCGCTGATCGCGGTCTACTGGGTTCGGTTCGGCGGCTGGATCGCTGCCGGATGGGTGGTGGTCGGATTGGTGTGGGTCCTGATCGACCCGCGCGGAATGAGTTTCACGTTGGCCGGGTGTGACCTGGTGGATTCACGGGGTACGCCGCCCGTCGACCCAGATAGTCAGGCGGACGGAAGGGGCTCGGCGTCGAGTGGCGAGGCGCCGGAGTCAATCGTCGACGGGACGAATAGTCGGTGAACTGTGTCGGCGATCGCCATGGTCGAGGAGCGGTGCGAAACCAGGACGACCGTCTTCCCAGCCGTTTCCTGCGCGATCGATCGCAGAATGATGGCTTCGTTGAGGCAGTCCAGGTTGCTGGTGGGTTCGTCGAGCATCATCAGCGAGCCATGGTGGAGAAAGGCCCGAGCCACGCCGATGCGCTGGCGTTCCCCAGCCGACAGGGTGTCGCCAAGCTCGCCGACTGGGGTGTCGTACCCTTGCGGAGTTGACATGATGAAATCATGCACGCTGGCCTTTTGGCAGGCCTTGATCAGTTCGTCGAGGTCTGCGTCAAGTTTGGCGACGCGTAGGTTGTCGGCGATGGTCCCGCAGAACAGATGCGTGTCCTGGGTCACCAAAGCCTCACTCGCGCGCAGACTGTTCGTGTCGATCTGGCGGACATCGTGACCGCCAATGGTGACCACGCCTCGGTTGGCGTCCCAAAAGCGCATCAGCAGTCGCAGTAGAGTCGACTTTCCGCAACCACTGGGTCCGGTGATCCCGATGATCCTGTTGGAAGGCAGGTCGATCGAGCAATCGGTCAGGACCTCGTTCTCGTCGTAGCCGAAGCTGACGGCCGCCAGGGCGGCGCCACTCTGGGCGAGGTCGAATCCGCCGACGACCTCGGCGGTCACTGGTTGTTCGTGAAGGATGTCGAGCACACGGTCGGCTGCTGCGCAGGTGTGCGCCAAGTTGTTCGACAGGGCGGCCAGGGCCAGCACAGGTCCGAACGATGAGATCATGGCCACACTGGCGACGACCGCCGCGGCCGAACTGATGATGTTGTGGTCCACAAGCGACAGGCTGGTGGCCAAGATCGCGCCAGTGAACCCCAAGACCGGCACGATCGACCAGGCCTGACTGACCCCTTCGATCAGTGCCATCCGCCGGGCGCCAGTCGCCAGATCGGCATCCCGTCGACGCATCTGATCAGCCCGCTCGTCTGCGGCGCCGAATTGGAGAATGTCACGCAACCCGCGCAGATTGTCCAAGACGAACCCATTCAGTTCGCCGTACTCACGGCGATGTCGAGTCCCCAAGGCTCGACTCTTGGCGCAGGTCACCACCGGTGTGACCAGCCCGACGATGAGATAGCCGCTGGCTCCGATCAATCCCAGCCACGGATGGATGCTGCCCAACAGCGCGGTCATGATCGCACTGACCGTGACAGCGATCGCCACCGGGGAGATGGTGTGAGCGTAGAAGACCTCGATGAGTTCGATGTCGTTGGTGATGATCGAGATGAGGTTGCCCTTGTCACGGCCCTCGAGCTTGGCCGGCGCGAGGCGTCGCAGTGCTCGAAACACCGCGTCGCGTAGTGTGGCCAAAACAGTGAAGGCCACGAAGTGGTTGCAGTGCTGTTCGCCGTAGGCCAGTCCGGCTCGCGCCAGTCCGCAGACGATGATCCCAATCGATCCGGCTGTGATGGGTTCGTGCGCTAGCGCCTGGCAGATAGTTATCGCACCAAGCACGGGGATCGCGATGGCCGTCAGGTGTCCAAGGCAGCCGAGCACGATGGCGGCGAGCAGTCGGGGTGTCATGGTGCTGGTCAGCGTGATGAGCTCGGCTGCCAGGCGGAGGGGTCGACGAGTCATGCGAGTGTCTCCTGCGGTCGGCGGAACTGTTCGAGGGCGTACTGTTCGTCCCAGAGGCGTCGGTAGGGGCCATCAACAGCGAGCAGTTCGCGGTGTGCGCCGGCTTGGGCGACGCGTCCGTGATCCATCACCCAGATACGGTCGGCCGTCACGACGTTGGCCAGTCGATGGCAGATGAGGATGATGGCCTTCGTTCTCGCCAATTCGTGGATCATTTCCATGATGGCGTTCTCGGATTCGACGTCGATATTGGACGTCGCTTCGTCGAAGATCATCGTCTGCGCGTCGAAGAGCAGCGCTCGACACAGGGCCAGCCGTTGGCGTTGTCCGCCGGACAGGTTGACGCCGTTCTCGGTCAGCAAAGCGTCCAGCCCGCCGTGGGCGGCCAAAACCTGCCACAATCCGACCTGGTCAAGAGCGTGAATCAGACGGTCGTCGGAAGCGGTCGGGCAGGCCAGGAGCAGGTTGTCGCGTACGGTGGCTGCGAACAGATGGCTGCGCTGGTCGATCAGCATGACTGAACCGAGCAACTGACCCGGATCCATATCGCGGATCTCGACTCCGCCGACGGTCAGACTGCCTCGATAACTGGTGAGTCGTCCGGTCAGCGCGGCGGCTATGGTGGATTTGCCGGATCCGGATTGACCCACGATCGCGGTCAGGCCAATCGGCGGGATGTCCATGCGCACGTCGGTCAGGACATCCCGGCTCCCGTCGTAGGAGTAGGACAGGTCCCGCGACTGGAAGCCTGCGCCGCGCAGTGTGGACTGCTTCGACTCCGCTTCGGGCAGGTCGAGTAGAGCGAAGATCTTTTTTGAGGAGGCCATTCCGTTCATGGCGATGTGGAAGTACGAGCCGAGGCGACGCAACGGGATGAAGAATTCGGCGCAGAGCAGCAGGACAGTGATGGCGGCCCCAGCGGTGATGTCACCCTCGGCCAGTTGGTGCACGGCGATGAGGGTTCCCAGCGCCGCACCGCCGTAAGCGACCAGGTCCATGACGGTGATGGAGTTCAGTTGCATCGTCAACACCCGCATCGTGACCGCGCGAAAACGTTGCGCTTGACGGTTCATCTCGATGTTGCGCGCCTCATCGGCTTGATAGATCTTGAGGGTGGTTAGTCCTTGAACATTGTCGAGGAACCTTTCGGCGAGCCCGACATATTCACCCCAGTAGGTGTGGAACAGTCTTTTGGCGAACCGCTGAACTGCCACGATAGCGATGGGTATCAGCGGGACGCAGGCAAGGAGTGTCAAGCCCGCCTGAAGACTGGAGAAGCTCATGACGGCGAAGAGGGACATCGGGGCAAGTAGGCAATAGAACAGTTGGGGTAGATACCGTCCGAAGTAGATGTCCAGTTGCTCGACTCCCTCGGTCGACAGTTGGAGGGCCTCGGCAGTCGAGATCGTGCCGGTGTGTGACACCCCCAGTCGGATCATCTTGGCGAAGATCGCGCGGCGAAGGGTGGATTTCACCTGTCGCGCGGCTCGGTGACCGAGCTGGTTGGCGGCCACCAGGCAGGCGAAGCGTACCGGTGTCGCCACTGTGACGGCGGTGATGAACCCGGGCAGGTCTGCCAGTGGTTGACTGGTGACGAGTTGTCCGAGCAGTCGAGCCAAAGTCACGGTCGTCCACACCGAACCGGCCAGTGCGAGATACCGGAGCAGGACGCAGGCCACGATAGCGTTCTTCGAGCGGCCGAGCATGGACAGGAGGCGCGAGTTCACCATGGGTGTCGGCTTCCGTGATCGGCGTCGTCGAGCGCAGACGTCCGGTTGTCCTCGGTCTTCGTGACAGGCATAGTGGTGATGCGCGTCAGGAAGAAAACCATGTGCGCCAGCCACACCAGCGCCACGACAACTTGACCGATCGGCACACCTCGCATCGCCCAAACGGACAGTGCGAACAATCCGGTGACGCTGGCCATCAGGAGTGCCTTGCGGCACCATGTGACTGGGCGTCTGGTTCGGACCGGCTCAACGTACTTGACATAGATCCGCGATCCGAGGAACCAGCCGTGGAGTCGGCGTGAACTCTTGGCGAAGCAGGCCAAGGCCACGATGAAGAAGGGGCAACTGGGCAGCAGGGGGAGGAGGATTCCGGCGAGCCCGAGGCCGAGGCAGGCCAGGCCGAGTCCGATCAGAATCGGGCGCAACGGGGCCGAGGCCAGCTGGGATGGCAGAGAATGCGGCTGGGTCGGCGTGACGCAGATCGGCCGGGAGTGGGAGGTCGAAGACATTGGTCGTCTCTGTTTGGGGGAGTGGACGGAGCCACACTAGCGCAAGTTTGAGAATTACGAAACAATTCGGTTGCGAAATCGTTCATGGCATCATGCTAGGCCTCTTCGGATTCTTGGTCTGACAAGGTGTAGGGTGAAACTAGTGATCGGAGTGCGCCACGGGGAAGTCATGATGATGGCGCATTGGAGTTACACCACCAGGAGTCGCGATGAAGAATTGGCCGCGAGTGCTCGGGCTGATCCGGAAGACGAATCGGCCTGCCGTGGTGGGAATCGTGGTGGCGACCGCCGTGGCGCACTGGTGCCAGGGGCTCAAGTGATCCTGTTGGGGTTGACGGTCAACGCCGTGCTGGCGGCCACCTCGTTCGGCGCGCTGATGGTCTACCCGCTGGCGTTCGCGACCGTCGCTGTCGTGAACCTCGGATTGACGGCGGCTCAGGAGTATTGGTCGGCGTCACTGGAACAGCAGGTCGCCAACGGGTTCAATCTGGCGCTGATGGACAAGGCTGGGCAGCTCAGTTTGGCCGATTTTGAGAATCCAGCGGTGTACGACAAGCTGCAACTGGCGACCAGGGAGCCACCAGTCGGCCGTACATGTTCTTCGGGCAACTCGTGATGACGATCTCCGGTGCGGTGTCGCTGGTCAGCGTCACCGGCATCGTTCTGGCCTGGAATCCCCTGGTCGCAGTCCTGATCCTCATCAGCCCGATCCTCCCGGTGGTGGTCGGGCAGATCTTCGCCAAACGGTCTTGGCTCATCGAGCGCGAACGCGCGCCGCAGCGCCGTCGCGGTCAGTACCTGCTGGCGTTGGTGACCAATGACAAGACGTACAAGGAGACCCGGCTCTTGGGCCTGGTGCCTCATTTCATCGCCGTTTATCATGCGATGCAGGATCGGTTCCTTCAGGTCGATCGCCGTGTCGAGGCAAAACGAGGAATCGGCTCGGTCGTGTCCGGGCTGGTCGGTGTGGTGGTGACCGCGTTGGCGATCATGTTCGCCATTCAGGATGCGTTCGTGCTCGGTGATGTCGGTCGCTTGGCGGCCTGCATCAGCGCGGGGGCAACAGTGACGTCCGCCGCTCAGATGTTGATGGGCGGTGTCGGTCAGCCGTTCGAGCATACCTTGTTCTTGGGCAACCTGTTCGAGTTCCTCGACCTCGTGGCCCATGACCGACCCTCGGCCCATCCCAGGTTGTCTGCTCCGGTGACGGACCGATCCACGGTCGTGTTCGACGATGTCACGTTCAGATATCCGGGCCAGGATTCGGTCGCTCTCAGTCACTTCTCGGCCAGTTTCGCTCCAGGTTGTACGGTCGCGTTGGTGGGCGCGAATGGCGCCGGCAAGTCCACGATCGTCAAGCTGCTGGCCCGGCTCTACGAGCCGACGTCGGCTCTGGACGCTCAAGCCGAGGAGGCGGTGTTCGATCAGTTGCGCGGTCAGAGCGCCGCGCTGAAAATCCTGATCTCGCATCGATTCTCGACGGTTCGCATGGCTGATGAGATTGTGGTTCTGTCTCAAGGTCAGGTGATTGAACGCGGTGATCATGGAAGTCTGCTGGACGCGGGTGGGGTGTACGCCCAGATGTACGCCGTCCAAGCGCGAGCTTTTGGAGCCTGATGTCAGCACGACCCGCGGTCGGCCCACGTACGACTGCCTGAGTGCTGTGTAGACTTGAGCCCATGACGCTGTTCGGGTTAGGGGCAGGGTGGGACTTGTTTCTCGTCAACATCATCTGCTATGTCGTTTTCGTCGTCGTCCGGCGACATGTCGACGTGTGGTTGCCTGACCGTTTTTTCGACCCGCGCCGTCGACGTTTTCGTAGCGCCGCATGGGAGAGGGACGGCGAGTTTTATCGTGACATTCTCAAAATCGATCGTTGGAAAGACGATCTGCCCTGTCTGACTCCGCTGACTGGATTCTCGAAGAAGACGATCCTCGGCCTGCGTAGTGAATACCTGGAACGTTTCGTCATGGAAACATGCCGCGCCGAGTCGAATCATGTCAGCGCGATCGTGTTCGTGATGCTGATGCGGGCCTGGACGCCGAGCGGCTTGTGGTGGCTTTGTTTCGTCATCGCCGTGTTCGGCAACGTCCCGTTCATCTGCATCCAGCGCTACAATCGCCCGCGTCTGCTGCGAACCCTAGAAGGCATCGGCGCGCGCCACCCCGATCAGCGCGGCGAGATCGCCGCCACCGCCTGAGCGGGTATTCGTCAGGATGTACTGCAGTCAGCTGTACGTCTGTGGGTGGGTGCGCTGGTCAGTGGAATGCGTGGAAATGCAGTGAGGGAGAACCGCATTCAGCTGTAACGTTTTCCGTTCCACTCGAGCCACCCGTCGGAGTGTGAGCCGTCAGGGGAGTGATGTGTCCAATGGATCGTACCGCCTTGTTCAGAGTAGACGTACTCACCACGGAAGCTGACGCGGTAGCCCACGGTCAAACCGTCGAGGCGAGGAGCAATGTCAATATTGTGGGCGACCAGCACGGTCAGGCCGGAGTCGAACCTCAGAATGAAGCGCTGATGGCGGTCGCCTTCGAAATCGTCGCTGAGCAGGCGTGACACGACCGCACTGCCGGTGACTTCGACATCCGCCGCTTGGTCCTGGTAGAGCTGGTCGATGTCTGAGGCGTCGGCGACGTTGTCGGGTGCAGTGGGTTTCGTGGCTGTCGCAGCGGCTCCCGCCGGTGTCTGGTCCGATCGATCCGTGGTGGTGGCCGGGGTGTCAGGGGAGCCGGATCCGAGCAGTCCGGACTGGCCGACGATATACGCTCCCGCCAGGAGGACGATCACGACGACCGTCGCCGGCAAGGTGGTCTTGGATGTTCTGCTGCTCATGGAGGCTGACTCTAGCAGGGGGTGAGAAAAGGCTTGAATCTGGATACTCCCAGGGGTATTCTTCAGGGGGATCGCCGCCCTCGGTCGGCGGTGGTCACCAGGAGAAACGGCTGTGGCGTGTCCTCAGCATGAGGCGACGGGAATGAGCGGTTGACAAGCCACGAAGTAGATGCCGTACTGTACGACGCGTCCGGATTGAGCGACGCGCCGTCAGAAGGGGCACGAACGATCGATCAGGTCGCGGCGAAAAAGAAGGTCTTGAACCGGCTCAAGCGCGCCCACGGCCAGTTGAGCGCCGTGATCAACGCTGTCGAGTCCGATTCTGATTGTCGTACGGTCGTGACCCAGTTGGCGGCCGTCTCTTCGGCGGTCGAGCGAGCTGGTTTCGCCATCGTCGCCTCCGGCATGAAACACTGCCTGATCAGTGACGCCGAGTCCACTGAGCGTACGTCCAATTCGACCGACGACACCCGGGAAAAAGCCGGTTTGACGATCGAGGAACTGGAACGCCTGTTCATGATGCTCAGCTGAATCGGCGTCGAGTGGCTGGACATCTTCGGCACGAGAAGGTAGTCTAGTGACCCGCGTTGGGGCTATGGCGCAGTTGGTAGCGCGCTTCCATGGCATGGAAGAGGCCACGGGTTCGAATCCCGTTAGCTCCACCATATGTTCGAAGTTCCAACCCTGTCCTCAGCAAGTTCTGGTGGCAGGGGCGCGTCCGAGTTGATGGATGAGTGGAGCTGTTTGGTGCGTTGCCAGTAGTCGGCGTGGCGCTCACCGCACGCGTTGGTCAGTCACATCGCCCTCAGGATCGAAGACTTCCACATGACGGACTCCTTCTGCTAGTGTGCTCAGTGAGCACTTGCTCAATCAACTTTCTTGAGGTGATGACGGATGACGCGGCTCGTGGTGGCTGTGCTGGTTTGTCGCGCCTCTTTGGACTGAGCCATCACTGGTCCGACCGCGAGGTCGTTAGTGTCGCGCAGGCCATGTGCCACCCCATCCATTCCCGACCCGGCGGATCGTCGTGTCGGTCGTCTGGGCAATTCCTCCAAACGCGTGCCTGACACTTGGTGGCGCGGGCCGGGGCATGCCCCTGGACCGACTGCTCGGTAGCGTCCAGGTCACTGACGCCATTTTCATCACAACACAAGGAACACAACAATCATGACAATTGATATCCCACGCATCTTCTCTATTCGTGAGAGTGGGCATCGCATCCATAACCCCTTCACTCACGACAAACTCGCCACCGTCGGGCAGGCGCTTCACCTGATTCCCGGCCAGCAGTTGTTGGACCTCGGGTCCGGCTCCGGCGAGATGCTCTGCACCTGGGCGCGGGACTACGGCATCAGCGGTGTCGGGGTCGACATGTCAATCGTTTTCAGCAACCAGGCTCACGCCCGAGCCATCGAACTTAATGTCGCTGATCGGCTTCAGTTCATTCAGGCGGACGCGGCTGGCTACGTCACCCATCAGCCGGTCGACGTCGCGGCCTGTCTCGGCGCCAGTTGGATCGCTGGGGGTGTCGCGGGCACAATCGAACTCCTGTCACGTAGTCTGCGTCCTGGAGGTCTCATCTTGATCGGTGAGCCCTACTGGCGACAGACTCCGCCGAATCAGGTGGCGATCGAGGCCTGCGGCGCCACGACCCTCGACGACTTCAAGGAACTGCCCGACCAGTTGACCGAGTTCAGCGGTCTGGGCTATGACGTCGTCGAGATGGTGTTGGCCGATCAGAACAGTTGGGATCGTTACCAGGGCGCGCAATGGCTCACCATGCGCAAGTGGCTGGATGCCAACCCCGATGACGAGATGGCAGAGGAGGTGCGGGAACTCCTGCACGCTGAGCCCGCACGGTACGCCCGCTATACCCGGGAGTATGTCGGCTGGGGCGTTTTCGTGCTGCAGCAACGTTGAGTGACGGGCAGTGGCGTGGCAGATCACGAGCGTGCCACGCCACTGCTTATCGCTGCGTTGTAGGACACAGGGGGTTTCGAACACTATATGTTTGGCGCTCCGCCCCTGCTCGCGTGTCCACGTGCTCAGGTTGGGTTGTTTCGGTTCGACCACTCGTTGCCGGTGGAACTCAGACGCATCCACGTGTTCGGGCTCTTGAGCAACCGCCGACACGAGTGGCTGTCCAGACCGATAGGGTGAGCTTGTGGAGCGAGCGTTGTCAGAAATGAGTCTGGAGGAACTCTGGCGGTTGTTCCCGATTCAGTTGAGCACGTATGACCGGCGCTGGCCGTCGTGGTATGAACATGAGTCAGAGCGGCTGCATGCGTTGTTCGGTCAGGCGGTCTTCCGGGTGAGTCACATCGGCAGCACATCTGTGCCCGGGTTGCTGTCGAAACCCATCGTTGACGTGCTGTTGGAAGTGAAACCGGAGCTGTCCGGTGACTCGGTCACCGAGATGCTCATGGCTGAGGGTTGGTTGGTGATGGCGACGACGGATCAGCCGTTCCGTGTCGATTTGAACAAGGGATACACGACACGGGGGTTCGCGGAGAGGGTCTTCCATCTGCATGTTGTTCGTCCCGGTGATCATGATGAGCTGTATTTCCGTGATGTGCTTCGTGTGGACGCTGATGTTCGCAGTCAGTACGCGGACCTCAAGCGAGGTCTGCTGGCTCGTTTCGAGCATGACCGTGACGCCTACACCAATGCGAAGACAGGTTTCGTCAGGTCTGTGACTGTTGCCGCGAGAAGCCGGTTTCCCGGCAGGTATTCCGAGGGCGGTTCGCTCAGTTCTGTTCAAACCTTCTGATCTTCGGTCTCAGACCTCGACAGGGTTTGTGGCGCTTGGTTCTATGTGGCGACCGTCGTCGTCGGCCAGTCTGGACACCATGATGGGGCGGCCTTCGTTACCGCGGCGGTTTCATACCTTCGGGGACGTGTATGGCCAAGTACAGGTAGTCCTTGAGAATGGTGTAGTCGTGCTCGTCCGAGTGAGTTGTCATTCAGCGGCCTCCTCCTGCGTCGATCCCAGCGACACGATGATATGGCAGGGATTCTTGGAGCAGCCACTCCTGCGCCATGGTTCACAGTGACAAGACAGGCCCGGTGAACCTCCGTCCGCGTCGCTAGTTTTTCGCTGACCAGCATGGTCGCGAATGGCGCGCCCGTTCGCTCCTCAGTACAGTGGGCGACATGGGTGGAGTGGTGAGCGTTGTGCCGGCGACAGCGGATCGGTTCGACGATGTGAGTCTGGTTTTGGGGCCGAAGCGTCCTGATGCGACGGTGTGCTGGTGTCTGTCTCATCGGTTGTCTGCGAAAGACAATCGTGCGTTGGTCGGTCAGGCGCGTGGGCAGTACGTCCGCCAGCTCTGCGGGGGCTCGATTTCGCCGGGGGTGTTGGCTTACGTCGATGGTCAGGCGGCTGGCTGGGCCGCGGTCGGGCCGCGTTCCCAGACGACGTTCGCGCGCAGTCCGAAAATTCCTCATCTGGATGATCTGGATGTGTGGGCGATCTGGTGTGTCAGCGTGCTCGCTCGGTTTCGCCATCACGGGCTCGCGGTGGAGTTGATTCGAGGTGCGGCGTCGTACGCACGAAGCCAAGGCGCTCCGGCCGTCGAAGGTTACCCGACGGACAACGCTGGCGAGCGCGTTAACACGGTGATGTCGTACGTTGGCACGAAGACCATGTTCGAACAGGCCGGATTCCATCAGGCGGCGCAGACGGATTCCGTGGCTGGGGGTTTTCCGCGCGTCATCATGAGGTTAGGCTTCGCGGCTGTGTGAGTCCGCGCCGCGCCGACGTAGATCATCCGCCAGTCCGAGTCGGGTCGCAGGCCGGTTCCGATGCCGACGGTGGCGACACTGGAGCGGGACAGTCGACACGGGTGTCTCAGGCGCCGGTTCCGGTGTGGGTGGCAGGGTGGGCGTGGGTGCTGGCGTCGATGTGGGGGATCCGACGACCGCTAGGGCTGTGGCACGGTTGTGGTCTGTTGGCTCGTGATGGTGAACGTGGTGGTGGCCCAGGGGTCGAAGTCGGGCTTGTGGGTGACGACGATGAGAGTGATGGCGTGAGCCTCGGCGTAGTCGACGAGCCGGTGGGCGAGCTGGGCTGAGGTGTGGGGATCGAGGGCGGCGGTGGGTTCGTCGAGAATGAGGATGTCGGGGTGTCGGATGAGCATGCGTGCCAGGGCGACGCGTTGTTTCTGGCCGCCGCTGATCGCGTCGTTGTCGCCCTGGATGATGGTGTCGAGACCGTCGGTGTCGGTGAAACCGTCCAGGCAGGTGACGTGGAGGATGTCCCGGATGGCCTCGGTCGGGTAGGGCTGGCCGAAGCAGATGTTGTCCATGAGGGTGCCGTCGATGAGAAGGGGTTCTTGTTCGGCGAGCAGGATGTGACGCCACCGATCAGTGTCGCGAGCTTGGGTCAGATCATGGCCATTGAGGCTGATCGAGGCGGTGTCGGATTTCACGAATCCGGTGATGAGGTTGAGCAGGGTGGTCTTTCCTGCTCCACTGGCTCCCTTGAGGATGATGAGGTCACCGGGGTGGCTGGCCAGATGGAATCCTTCGAGCAGCCGTGGGGAGTCGGCGTCGTACGAGAAGTGGTCGATGTCGACGGTCAACTCACCGGGGATGTCGGGCAGTCGGTCAGTGTCAGTGGCCGCGGTGTCTGGTGTGGTTGGAGTGTTGTCGAGGATGTCGACCAGGTGGTCAGCCAAGCCGATCGCGGTCTTGCGCTGGGCGAGCAGTTCGGGAATGACTTGGAGAGGTTCCTGCAACTGGGCGGTCAGAGCGTAAAACGCGAGGAGGCTGCCGACGCTGAGGTTGAGCGAATCGGAGAGCATGGCGCCGATGACGACGACCAGGATAGGCAAGAGCAGGGTGAGGAACAGATAGATGGTGGTGTAGACCGCGTGGATGTTCATGCGTTGACGGTCAAGGGGGTATCGCTCGCGGTAGACCAGTCGAGTGAAGCGTCCCACGAACCAGTCGTGAGCGTTCAGCATGTGGATGATGGTTTCGGCCTTCAGCGTCTGGAGGAGGAGTCGGTTGATCCTGCTGGTGACCTCGAAGGATTTCGCGGTCAGCTTCGCGATTTTCGAGGCGAGGAAGGTGGAGGAGGCGTACACCAGCAGGACGGCGACGCAGGCGATGGCGGCCAGAACCGGGCTGTAATAGGCCATCAATCCGACGCTGAGCACGAGCAGGGAGCACAGTTGGAACAATGCGAGCATGCCGAACGACAACCAGTCGCCGACTTCGCGGCCCTCGTTGTTGATCAAGGACATGATGTGACCGGAGTCCTGTTTTCGGACGTAAGCCAAGGGTTTGTCTTGCATCCTGGTGAACAACACGACCAGGATCTCGTTGCGTCCCACGATCTGGGTCCGACGGAACACGAACTCGAACACGAGGGCCATCACCACGTATCCGAGGCCGAATCCGACCAGGGGTCCCCACACCGACGCGTTCATGCCTGCGGGCAGCGCGTCGATCAAGCGTTTCATTCGATCGACCAACACTAGCGATATCACCATCACCACCAGGGCCAATCCGAACGACGCCATCTGATACGGATACAGTCGGCGCATGTTCTGCTTGACAATCCGATACCCTTCAGTGCTTTGAGTCATCATCCACCCACTTTCGTGAAAAACACTACTCTGATGAGGGGTTTGACTGATCCCATGATTGGCTGATCGGCTTTCACCCGTGCTTGGCCGATTGGGTTGTGATAGGACTCGGATCACTGTGTGATAACTTTGTTGGCGCGAGATCGCCATTTCGGCGAACCGTCGACAGCAGGGGGATGTCCATGTCGTACGTGGTTGATTTTGTCCATGTGTCCACCGCCGGGTTGGAGAAGGCCGCGTCGCCGCAGGCCTTGGCCGGTTTGAGGGCCAACGAGGCGCGCTATCTGGCCAACAAGCACAACTACCAGCTCGCAGTCACCGACGCGTCGCAGGATCAGGTCACGGTCGACTACGTCACCAACATTTTGGCGACCGAACGAGGAATCCACCTTGAGGCGACGCCGCTTCAGACCGCGCGGGTCCACGTCGACGGAATCGACTGGACGTACGTGTTCTATGCTGACGGCTTGGGGGTCAACGTGTTGTACACCATCGATGATCCGAAGAAACGAGCCGTCGGATTCAAACTGTCTGAGGGGATGGAGGTTCCCGCGGCGTTATCCGATTTCAACTTTGCGCACCAGAAGTCGAAACTGGCCGGAGTGATCCGAGGATCGTACTTCGTGATCAAAGGGGAGTACGTCCTGCCTTGACGTCCACAAGCCGCTGAGGCATCGATGCGGAAACTATCGGCGAACCTTAGGGGAGCGCCTCGTGGTGGATGTGAGAGGATGATGGCGTGAGTCGCGCGTGATCGCCAACCACTGACGTGTTGGTGGCGGATCGATGACGACCATGCCATCACGACACGGTGTCGAGACGAAGGCAGGGTGACGATGGAACTGACTTTTTTGGGCACGGCCGCTGGCGTCCCATCGCCAACACGCAACGTGTCATCGATCGGCCTCAACCTGATCGCGGAGAATGGTTCGGTGTGGCTGGTCGACGCTGGCGAGGGCGCCCAACTGCAGTTGATGAAGACGGCCATCACCCCGCGCCGGATCACCCGTATATTCATCACACATCTGCATGGCGATCACCTGTTCGGACTGCCCGGCCTGCTCAGCACGCGTTCCTTCCACCAGGCCTCGCCGCTCAACGTTTACGGTCCGGTCGGCATCGCGTCGTACGTCGAGACGTCTTTGCGCCTGTCGGGCACCCATTTGACCTACCCGTGCACCGTCCACGAGATCCCTGACGATCAAACCCTGTTCCATGCCGACGGGTTCACCGTGCGTGCGGTGAAACTGGACCACGTCGTCCCCTGTTTCGGCTACCGCTTCGAGGAGGACGCCCGGCCCGGCGAGCTCCAGGTCGATCGTTTGCGGGCTTTGGGGCTCGGCCCGGGCAAAGACTACGGTCGACTGAAAGACGGGCAGACGGTCGTCTTGCCCGACGGGCGGTTGGTCGTCGGGTCTGACTTTCTCGGCGAGTCTCGTCCCGGTCGGATCGTCGCGATCACCGGTGACACCAGTCCCACTCTGCGTACGGTTGAGCTGGCTCGTGAGGCTGACGTTTTGGTTCACGAGTCGACCTACGCTGCGACCGAGGCCGACATGGCGCCGCGCTACACCCACTCGACCTGCGTCGACGCGGCCCACATCGGGGCGCAAGCCGGTGTGGGCCGGCTGCTCTTGACCCACGTCAGTCAACGCTATGGTGACGCCGACCTTGATCAGATGCAAGAACAAGCGAGGGAGGTCTTTCCTCAGTCGTACGTCATGCGAGACCTGCAGACGGTCGATCTTCCCCTGCGCCGGTGACCGCGACTTCGAGCAGCACCCGATCCGGGCTAGCCAGGCGCTATGACTGGATGGTGTCAGGCCAGTGGTTCCTTCGCGGGCATCGCCACTGACTCGTGATGATCCCCAGGAGTGTGTCAGGCCGACTCGGTGTTGGATCGCGAGGTCGATTCGGCCGACAACGAGGCGTCCACTGCGGCCAGTTGGCTCTCCAGATCGGACAGCCTCACCTTCAGACGCACCGCGTCGGTCGCGGCGGCGCCGTACGCGCCAGCTTGTCCCAAGGTGACGGTGATGCCGCGACCGTGTGGACGTTTGCCGCCGGACGGGTCGACCGACTTCAACTGGTCCTCGGCCGCGGTGATGTCACGACGGGTTTGCTCGATTTGCTGAACCAGGCGCGCCCGGCGACCGTACGCTCCCTGCTGGCCAGTCTCGCGTCGCCGTACCGGTTCCTTGCGCATCCAGGCGTAGAACTGCTGGCGGGCTTCCCGAAACTCGTCGGCCAGGCTTCGATTTGCCTGACGACCGGCGTATCCGGCTTCGCGGAATCGGGTGTCGAGCTGTTTCAAGTCCTCGATGGCCTGGCGCAGATCAGCCGATCCGATCAAGCCCTGCGCCTGGGTGATGATCTGGCGTTTGGTGTTCGCCGCCTCGATTTGACTGTCGTGGGATTGGCGCCGCTCTTCGCCCAGCCGGGAGTAGACCTGATCCTGCGCGGCTTTGAACCGAAGCCATAAGCTCTTGTCATCCGGGGCCGGTCCGATGGCCTTCCATTGGGCCATCAGCTGAGCCATCGTGTCGGCGGCTTGCCGCAGATCGGAGCGGGTGGCGACCTGCTCGGCGGTGGTGATCAGACTCAGTTTGTCGTGTTTGGCCTCGGCCATCTGCGATTGTCGGCGTTGTCTGAGCAGATCGAGCCGAGAGAACAACTGGTCCTGGGCCAGGTTGAATCGAACCCACAGCGCGTCGTCTTCAGCCTTGGTCGTACGCCCGGCTCGTCGCCACTGCTCAAGCAGCGCTTTCATCTCGGCGGGAGCGGTTTTGGAGTCGGACAGCATTGCGACAAGCTCAGCTTGGGCGATCAACGCCTGCTTGGTGGCGCGAGTGGCCGCCCTTTGTGCCTGTCGTGGGCTGGTCGAGTCAGGGTGGTCTGCTCGAGTCTGCACGCTCGGAGGAGTCTCAGGAGAAGCATCTGGCGTGTCGTCCACTGCGCTAGATCCGTTCTGGTCTTCCTCGGCGAAGGTCAGGTTGGCCAGGTTGTCGTCCATCAAGGTCGAATCCGCCACCTCGTCTTCGATTGACTGCGGTTCTGGTTGGTCACTCATCGCCCCTCCTGCCGTGATCGTCCAGCCGGTCGGTCCGTTGTCGCGGTCCTTCCATTGATTCTAGCCCGGGTCGCTCGCAGGGCGGCAGGCAGGGTGGATCGGGGCGTCGTCGCCCGCCTCATCGCGGTGGTCCTGTGGGACAATGGTCCCATGAACACCGGGGTTTTTGAGATCTTCTCGATTGGGGTGGGACCCTCCAGTTCACACACGGTCGGCCCGATGCGCGCTGCGGGGATGCTGGTGCGCGAACTAGCCGCGAGATCGTCGGGTTCTGCTCGCTCCACCGGCGAGGATCTCGCTGGGGGCTGGTCGAGGATCACTGGGGTGGCCGTGGAATTGCTGGGGTCGCTGGGGGCGACCGGTCGCGGCCATGGCACGGATCGGGCGGTGATAGCCGGCCTGGAAGGACTCAGACCGGCCACGGTCGATCCCGATGCTGTGACCGGGTCGTACGACCGGGTCCGCGCGAGCCATCGACTGCGCCTGGTCGATCCCGACACGGACGCCGAGCGGGAGATCACCGATTTCGTTCCCGAGCGTGACATCGTCTTCTCACCCCATCAGCGACTGGTCTATCATCCCAACGCGCTGCGCTTTAGAATCCGATTCGGTCCACACCAGGTCGAAGAGCGGGTCTTCTATTCGATCGGCGGTGGGTTCGTGGTGGCCAGCGACGCTTCGGCGAACCCGATCCTTCCCCCACCGGTCGAGATTCAGCTGCCGTACGACTTCCGTACGGGTGACGAACTGCTGGCGCACTGTCACAGTCAAGGCCTGTCGATCGCCGAGGTCAGCGCGCGCAATGAATTGGCTCGGGGTCGAACTCGCGAACAGATCGCGACCGGCTTGCTGGAGCTGTGGCAAGTGATGAGTGCCAGCATCGACACCGGCTGCGCCAGCGAAGGTCTGCTGCCTGGGCCCTTGGGTGTACGGCGGCGTGCGGCCGGGTTGCTGCGGACGTTGAAGCATCGCGGTTCGTCTGACCCGATGTCGGGACTGGACTGGGTCAGTTTGTGGGCGTTGGCCGTCAATGAGCAGAACGCGGCCGGTGGTCGGGTGGTGACCGCTCCGACCAATGGCGCCGCAGGCATCGTTCCGGCCATCTTGAAATACGCTCTCACCTTTCTGCCGGGCAGCGACGCGCACACCATCCACGACTACCTGCTGACGGCCAGCGCCATCGGGTCGATCTATCAGGCCACCGCCTCGATTTCTGGAGCGGAAGTCGGCTGCCAAGGCGAGATCGGGGTGGCCAGTTCGATGGCAGCGGCCGGGCTGTGCCAAGTGTTGGGCGGCTCGCCCCAGCAGGTGGTCAACGCCGCCGAGATCGGGATGGAGCATCACTTGGGCTTGACCTGTGATCCGGTGGGCGGTTTGGTTCAGATTCCGTGCATCGAGCGCAACGCGATCGGCGCGACCACCGCGATCACGGCCGCTCGGCTGGCTTTGGCTGGGGACGGTCGCCAGATCGTCAGTTTGGACGAGGTCGTCGCCACGATGTTGGCCACCGGCAAGGACATGGCCGTCCAGTATAAGGAGACTTCGCAAGGTGGATTGGCGGTGAACATACCCAACTGTTGATTCAGTATTCGACGGCGTTTCCGATAGGGTGGAGCCCGTGGCATCTACAACTTTGAGCGTGCATCAGAGGGCGCTGAGATCCAACGTGGCGAAGAAGGCTGTGATGGCCGTCACCGGGTTGATCTTGATCGCCTTCCTTCTCATGCATATGTTTGGCAATCTCAAGATCTTCATCGGACCTGAGGCGTACAACCACTACGCCGAGTTCCTCAAGCAAGACCTGCTGTATCCTATCCTTCCCCACGGCTGGTTCATTTGGATCTTCCGTCTCGTCCTGTTGGTGTGCCTGGTCCTGCATGTTTATTGCGCGATCAGTTTGTGGCTCGTCGCCGCGAACGCCCGCGGTTCGAAGTACGTGCGAACCAACCGCAAGGAGCAGACCCTGTCCAGTCGCGTGATGCGCTGGGGCGGGGTGACGCTGCTTCTGCTTCTGGTCTTCCATATCCTGATGTTCACCACCAACTCGGTGCAAATCGGGTGGTCTGGAACACAGGCGCCGTACGACATGTTCATGGGCGCTTTCCAAAACTGGTGGGTCGTCGTGATCTACGTCGTGTTCATGGGCGCGGTCTGCATGCACGTGCGCCATGGCTTCTGGTCGGCTTTCACCACCCTGGGCGCCAATGTGGGCCCCGGTGCTAAGGTCGTCCTCAACGTCTGTGCCTACTTCGCGGCCGCCGCGCTGTTCGTGGGCTTCCTGCTTCCTCCCGTGGCTGTGCTGTTTGGAATGGTGAATTGATATGGCAGTGACAAACAAAAAGACGACCGAGCCTGAGGTCGCGCCCGACTCGACGTATTTCACGCCGGGCGAGGACATTCATGACACGAAGGCCCCGGCTGGCCCGATCGAGAAGAAGTGGCCACAGCGCCAGTTCACCGCCAAGTTGGTCAACCCGGCCAACCGCCGCAAGCTGACGGTCATCATCGTGGGCACTGGTCTGGCTGGTGGCGCCGCCGCCGCGACACTGGGTGAGGCTGGCTACCATGTCCTCAACTTCTGTTACCAGGACTCGCCGCGCCGCGCCCATTCGATCGCCGCTCAAGGTGGCATCAACGCGGCCAAGAACTACCGCAACGACAACGACTCGGTCTACCGGCTGTTCTACGACACGGTCAAGGGCGGCGATTACCGCGCTCGCGAGACCAACGTCTACCGTCTGGCTGAAGTCTCGGGCAACATCATCGATCAGTGCGTGGCCCAAGGTGTTCCGTTCGCCAGGGAGTACGGCGGGCTGCTCGACACTCGCTCCTTTGGCGGGGTTCAGGTTCAGCGCACGTTCTACGCTCGCGGCCAAACCGGCCAGCAACTGCTCATCGGGGCTTATCAGGCGCTGGAGCGCCAGATCAACGCCGGCACAGTCGAGATGCACAACCGCCATGAGATGGTGGAGTTGATCGTCCATGACGGTCGGGCCCGCGGCATCGTGACCCGTGACATGGTCACCGGTCAGATCGAGGCGTGGTATGCCGACGCGGTGGTTCTGGCCACCGGCGGCTATGGCAACGTCTTCTTCTTGTCGACGAACGCCATGGGCTGCAATGTGACCGCCACCTGGCGCGCACACCGCAAGGGCGCGTACTTCGCGAATCCCTGCTTCACGCAGATCCATCCCACCTGCATCCCGGTCCACGGTGACACTCAGTCCAAGCTGACCTTGATGTCGGAGTCGTTGCGCAATGACGGTCGCATCTGGGTGCCGAAGAAGGCTGAGGACTGCACGAAGGACCCGCGTCAGATCGCTGAGGCCGATCGTGACTACTACTTAGAGCGGATCTACCCGGCTTTCGGCAACCTGGTCCCGCGTGACATCGCGTCTCGCCAGGCGAAGAACATGTGCGACGAAGGTCGCGGTGTCGGGCCGCTGGTGACAGAGGTCACTCAGGATGGCAAGAGTCAGCAGCGTCGTCGCGGGGTCTACCTGGACTTCTCCGACGCGATCCAGCGGTTGGGCCGCAAGGCGGTCGAGGCGAAGTACGGCAACCTGTTCGACATGTATCAGCAGATCACCGGCGAGAATCCGTACGAGACTCCGATGCGGATCTACCCGGCGGTCCACTACACCATGGGTGGGCTGTGGGTCGACTACGATCTGGAAAGCTCGATTCCTGGGTTGTACGTGTGCGGGGAGGCGAACTTCTCCGACCACGGCGCCAACCGTTTGGGCGCTTCGGCGCTGATGCAGGGTTTGGCTGACGGCTACTTCGTCTTGCCGAACACGATCAACGACTACCTGGCTGGCGGTCCATTCGAGAAGGTCGACGATTCGACGGCCGAGGCGGCCGAGGCGTTGGCCTCCGCCAAGGGCCGGGTCGACAAGCTGCTGGCGGTCCAAGGTTCCCGCTCGGTCGACTCCTTCCACAAGGCACTGGGCGCGATCATGTGGGAATACTGCGGCATGGAGCGGACTGAGGACGGCCTCAAGGGCGCCATCGACAAGATTCGCGCTCTGCGCGAGGAGTTCTGGCGCGATGTCAATGTGACCGGCGTCAATGAGGACTTCAATCAGGCGCTGGAGCGGGCTGGTCGTGTGGCCGATTTCATGGAACTGGCCGAACTGATGTGCATCGACGCCTTGAACCGGCGCGAGTCCTGTGGTGGGCATTTCCGCCGCGAGTCTCAAACCGAGGATGGCGAGGCATTGCGTCATGACGACGAGTACGCTTACGTCGCCGCCTGGGAGTACGCCGGGGATGGTGTCAAGCCGGTCCTCCACAAGGAGCCCCTGGAGTACGAGTTCATCGAGCTGAAGCAACGGAGTTACAAGTGAAAATCACCCTGAAGGTTTGGCGTCAAGCCAGAAACAGCGCCGATGGCGCCATGGTGGCCTACGAGTTGGACAATGTCTCTGCGGAGATGAGTTTCCTCGAGATGCTCGACATGCTCAACGAACAGCTCACCGGCGAGAAAAAGGAGCCGGTGGCGTTCGACCACGACTGTCGCGAAGGCATTTGCGGCATGTGCGGGGTCGTCATCAACGGCTCACCCCATGGGCGGTACGAGTCGCCGGTGGCGACGACGACCTGCCAGTTGCACATGCGCAACTTCCACGATGGCGACGTCATTGAGGTTGAGCCGTGGCGTGCCGGGGCTTTCCCGGTCATCAAGGACTTGGTGGTCGATCGTTCGGCTTTCGACAAGATCATCCAGTCTGGCGGGTATATCTCCGTCAACACCGGGTCGGCCCCGGACGCGCACTCCACACCGGCGCCGAAGCGTCAGGCCGACAAGGCCTTCGACGCGGCGACCTGCATCGGTTGCGGCGCCTGCGTGGCGGCCTGTCCCAACGGGTCGGGCATGTTGTTCACCTCGGCCAAGATCACGCACCTGGCGAATCTGCCTCAAGGCCAGCCCGAGCGTCATCTGCGGATCAAGGCGATGGTCGCCACTCATGACGATCTGGGATTCGGCGGCTGCCAGAACATCGGCGAATGCGCGTCGGTGTGCCCCAAGCAGATCCCGCTGGAGTCGATCGCTCAACTCAATCGCGATCTGATCGCGTCGCTGTTCCGCGGCGACGGCAAGACCGCCTGAGCATCTACGACAAACGCCGGTGGCCCGTACTTACACGGTACGGGCCACCGGCGTTTGTGCTGTGTCGCGGAGGTCTCACCACTCGGCGAAGGAGCCGTCCGCGTGACGCCACAGTGGGGTGATCCAGTTCGGCGCGTGACGGTCGGCTTCGCGTACGGCCGACTCATCGATCTGGATGCCGAGGCCAGGGGCCTCCCAGCGTTCGATGTGGCCGCGGACGAACTGCAAGGGCGCCGTGTCGGCGACATAGTCGAGCACTTCGCCGGTCGTGTTGTAGTGGATGCCGATCGATTGTTCCTGAATGAGGTGGTTGCTGGTGGCGAAACCGACTTGCAGGCAGGCGGCCAGCGCGATCGGACCGAGTGGGCAGTGGGGGGCCACAGCGGCTCCGAAACAGTCGGCCAGCGCGGCGATCCGTATCACCTCCGAGATGCCTCCCGCGTGAGCCAGATCCGGTTGGACCACCCCGACTCCGCCGGTGAGCACGCCGAGGAACTCCTCCTTGTTGTAGAGGCGCTCGCCAGTGGCGATCGGGATGGTGGTGCGCAAGTCGGCCAAGCGGAACTGATGATGGGGTTCGACGGGTTCTTCGATGAACATCGGATTGAGCTCTTCTAAGGCGGCGGCGATCTGTTGGGCGGCCATGATTGTGGCACGCCCGTGCAGATCGACTGCGATGTCATGATCCTCGCCGATGGTCCGACGCACTGCGGCGACACGCTGATGAATTTGGCTCACTTCGCTGCGGGACGGCAGTGGGGACAGTTGGGCTGAGGCGTTCATTTTGACGGCCGTCATGCCGGCGGCCATCTGAGCTTCGGCCGCTTCGGCGACGTGGCTTGGGGCGTCGCCGCCGATCCAGGAGTAGACGCGGATCCGATCACGAACTGCTCCGCCGAGCAGTCGATGGACGGGCAGGCCGACGCGCTTGCCGGCGATGTCCCACAGCGCCTGATCGATCCCGGCGACAGCCGATCCCATGACCGGTCCACCGCGATAAAACCCCGCTCGGGTGGTCGTGAGCCACAGGTCGGCGATGCGGGTCTCGTCGGCTCCAATGAGCAGGTCGGCATACTGGGTCACGAGCGCGCGCACCGGTGCCGTGTTGCCTTCCAACGACGCTTCCCCCCAGCCGACGACACCATCATGGGTCTCAATCCTGACGAAGAGCCAGCGTGGCGCGACGGCGAAAGTCTCCACCCGTTGAATCATGCTCATCCTTTCCGATGCTCCTTGGCCGTGTTCACGGGGCCTGATCCGGCCTGGCCGCCTCGCGACGACGCGGCGACACCGATGCGACGGTGTGGCGAGCGCTTGGCCAGTCATGCGAATTCATAGGTTCTAACCCCAGTAGAGTACGCCAAAACATCATATGTATGCAACGGGTAGACTGAGTTCGTCTGTCCGACGATCTGCGAAGGGGAGTCCAATGACCGCTCAATTCCCGGGGGCGACGCCAACTCAGGCCACGACTGGGGTGGCGAAGGCCGCCGTCAACTTGCATGACACCGTGACAGAGCGCCTCGGGCCCGCCATCGCGTCGGGGGAGATCCGGCCGGGAACAAGCTTGCTGTTGGACCAACTCGCGACCGACTATCAGGTGTCGCGTTCGGTGATCCGCGAAGTGGTCCGGGTGCTCGCCTCTTTGGGTATGGTGGCCATGCGTCGCCACGTCGGCATCGTGGTGCAGCCGATGCGACAGTGGAACCTATTCGCGCCTCAGATCATTCGTTGGCGTCTGGCCAGCTCCGAGCGGGTGGCTCAGTTTCGTTCGCTGACAGAGTTGCGTACGGCGATCGAGCCGGAGGCGGCCTTTCTGTCCGCCACACGTGCTCACCTGGATGAAGCCGGGGATCTGATGAGCTTGGCGGGGAGGCTGTGGGTGGCCGGGCAATCGGATGACCCGTCGGTCTATCTGGATCTGGATGTTCAGTTCCATGGCTTGGTGTTGGTCAGTTCGGGCAATGAGATGTTCACGGCCTTCGCTCCGGTGGTGACTGAGATCCTCACCAGTCGTACTCACGCTGGATTGATTCCGACTCATCCGCACATCGAGGCGCTCCAAGCCCATGTCGACGTGGCCAGTGCGATTCAGCGGGGGAATGCCGACCAGGCGAAGTCGGCGATGGAGTCGATCGTGGCCCGCTCGCTGACGGAGATGAGTTCGATCTGGAACGACCTGCCGAACCGACCGTCGGCGACGACGACGCCGATCGGGTGACGGAACCGTTCTCGATCCTGAGTGGGGTTGTCACGCGGCGGCGCACTCACGAGGATCACGAAGAGACTCGCATGATGTCCACAAAGATATGATGTATATCTTTTGTTGACAGTCTTTCATATGATGTAGAAGTATGTGGGCATGCTCTACGAGTGAGTAGTCGGACGAGCCTCGATGACGGGCGCATCACGACAGTGCCGCGGTTGTACCGACGTGGACACTGACGATCATCGCGCGCGACGGGATCAGACGAGGCAGTCATAGGTGATCGCTCGCTCGAGAGTCGCGCCCAGGCGGTCTGGGCGGACCCGAAAGGAAACGATGAAGAAATCAATGAAGATGGCAGCGGTCGCGGTCGCTGTGTCGATGGGTTTGAGCTTGAGCGCCTGCGCAGGCGGAAGCGATGCCCCCAAGTCAGGCGACACCACGGCGAGCAGCAGTGCGGCTCCGAGCAGTTTGACGGTGTGGGCCTGGGATGCGAAGTTCAATGTCTACTCCATGCAGGAGGCGGGCACGATCTATCAGAAGACCCACCCGGGATTCACTCTCAACATCGTGGAGACCCCCTGGGCAGATCTTCAGACCAAGCTGTCGGCCATAGCCCAGTCGGGGCAACTCGACCAGCTGCCCGACATCTTCCTGATGCAGAACAACGCCTATCAGAAGAACGTCACCAACTACCCGGATCTGTTCGCGGATTTCGGGGATTCGGGAGTCGATTTCAATCAATACCCTGAGTCGGTGGTCGGGTTCTCCACGGTGGAGGGCAGGCACTATGGGCTGCCCTTCGACAACGCCACCGCGGTGGCGGCCTACCGAACCGACATCTTGGAGCAGGCGGGCTTCACGATCGACGACTTCACTGATCTGACCTGGGCTGAGTTCATGGCCAAGGGCCGTGAGGTGTTGGCGAAGACGGGTAAGCCACTGCTATCAGGACTGGCCGGAGACTCCGACACGATCGCGTTGATGCTGCGCTCGGCTGGTGGAAGTCTGTTCGACAAGGATGGCAAGCCAACGATCGTCAACAACGACATCTTGCGCGAGGTGATCGCCGAATACAAGGAGATGGTCAGCGCCGGGGTGTTCCTCGAAGTCAACTCTCGCGACGAATATGCCAAGTCTTTCGTCACCGGCCAGGTCGCGGCCGTCATCCAGGGCTGCTGGGTGTTGGGCACGCTCCAATCGGCCGAGGATCAGGCGGGCAAGTGGGACCTGACTAATGTTCCCAAGTTGAACAACATCGCTAGCGCGACGAACTACGCCTCTAATGGCGGTTCGAGCTGGGCGGTGAGCTCGACTGGCAACTATGAGTTGGCCACCGACTTCCTGAAGTCGACCTTCGCCGGTTCGATGGAGTTGTACGACACCATCCTGCCGGGGGCTGGCGCATTGGCGTACTGGATGCCTGCGGGCAAGTCGAGCGTCTATTCTCAACCTCAGCCGTTCTTCAGCGGGGACAAGATCTACTCCAAGATCGTGGATTTCTCCCAGAAGGTTCCGAACAACAACCCCGGAGCGTACTTCTACGAGGCGCGCGAGGCGATCAGTGCGGCGATGACGAAGATGCTGAATGGAACCGACGTCGCCTCGGCGCTGCAGGAGGCGCAGGACACGGTCGAATTCGCGATGCACTGATCGGGGTCGGGCGGAGAGACCGTGGTGGTCTTCGGCGCGTTTGGGGGTTCGCAGCGCGCCGGAGACGCCATGCTCGCCAGTCAAAACCAGCAATGATAGTAAGCCGTGATAATAACCTGATTAAAGTTATTACATTCTTTGACACAACTTCGACCGGGTGCCAGAATTTGGACCACGCGGACAGTGTTCACGGTATGAAGAAACCCAAAGCTGGGTGGGAAGCCCACAGTTGGGTGGGGTGAGGATCACGGAGGTCGTCGCCCCAGCAAGTTGAATGTCGTCGCCGAAGCGCTTATTCGGCGGCAAGTCAACAGGTCGGTCCTTGGTGTCAGTGATGGTCATCCTTGGGGCCAACCCGGTCGTTCCCGGTCGGTTGAGTCAACGACGTCAATCCTGCGGGGCGGCTCTGATCCGCGCGGATTGACTCATCACGATCAGGACGTCTGATCGGGAAAACAAAGGAGAGCAATGAGAAGTTCATGGAAGATCGCGGCCATCGGCCTTGTGACTGCCACCGCCATGGCCCTGAGCGCCTGCGGCGGTTCCACTCAGCCCAGTTCGGGCCACGACACCGCTGTGACCGGTGACAGTTTGACGGTGTGGGCCTGGGACCCGACGTTCAATGTGTACGCGATGAAGGAAGCGGGCAAGGTATATCAGAAGGATCACCCCAACTTCACCCTCAACGTCGTCGAGGTTCCATGGGAGGATGTCCAGACCAAACTGGCCACCTATGCCCAGTCTGGCCAATTGGATGAGCTGCCCGACATCTTTTTGATGCAGAACAACGCCTTCCAGAAGAACGCCACCAACTACCCGCAGTTGTTCACCGCACTGACTGACGCTGGGGTCGACTACACCCAGTACTCACCCTCAGTGGTCAACTACTCGACGGTCGACGGAGTGCATTACGGTGTGCCGTTCGACAATGGCGCGGCCATCGCCGCCTATCGTACGGACGTGCTCAAGGAAGCCGGGTATACCTTGCAGGACTTCACCGACATCACGTGGAGTGACTTCATGACGAAGGCGACCGACGTGTTGGCGAAGACGGGCAAGCCCATGCTGTCCGGGCTGTCCAAATCGGTCGACTTGATCATGATGATGGTTATTTCCGCCGGCGGCAGCTTGTTCACCGAAGACGGAAAGCCGGTCCTGGTCGACAACGAGATCTTGGGCAAGGCGGTGGCCCAGTATCAGCAAATGGTCAAGGCTGGCGTTTTCCTTGAGGTCAACGGCTGGGATCAATACGTCAACGGATTCGTCAACGACGGTGTGCTCGGCGTGATCAACGGTTGCTGGATCCTCGGATCAGTGCAGACCGCCACCAATCAGGAAGGCGACTGGGGCCTGACGAACTTGCCCAAGCTCGACGGGGTCTCCTCAGCGACGAACTATTCGACCAACGGCGGTTCGAGCTGGGCCATCAGTTCCAAAGCCAATTTCGGTCTGGCCGCGGACTTCTTGAAGGCGACCTTCGCTGGGTCGACTGAACTCTACGACACGATCCTGCCGTCCTCTGGCGCTTTGGCCAACTGGATTCCGGCCGGCAAGTCGAGCGTTTACGAGAAGCCACAGTCCTTCTTCGGCGGTCAGCCGATCTACTCGACGATCGTGGACTTCTCCACCAAGGTCCCCAAGTTCACCCCGGGGGCCTACCTGTACGAGGCGATCGACGCGCTGAGCGTCGCGGTCACCAAGACGCTGAGCGGTGGCGACGCCAAGGCTGCGTTGCAGGAAGCCCAAGACGCCGTCGAATTCGCCCAACAGTGACACTGACCATCGTGAGGGGGCCGACGCTCTCGGCCCCCTCACACCACCAAGGATGGAGACAATTGTGACGATCACCGCCCTGACACGGCCTGACACGACGGCCGAACCGGCGCCGGGTGACTCACCGGCTCGCACCCACCGCGCCCGCCGACAACCCTCGCGTATGAGAGTCGAGCGTCGACGCAGCTTGACGGGTTGGGCCTTCTTGGCCCCGGCCGCCCTGCTCATCGCCTGGCTCAACTTCTGGCCGATGATTCAAGCGTTCGTCTTGTCGCTGAAAACCGGCAAGGGCGCCCGCCTCAACTTCGCGGAGCCCTTGTGGTCGAATTACGCCCGACTGCTCAAAGACGACCTGTTCCGCACCACTCTCGGAAACACTGCCATCTATCTCGTGATCCAAGTGCCGATCATGTTGATCATGGCGTTGATCCTGGCCACCATCCTCAACAGCAAACACCTGCGTTGGAAGAGCCTGTGGCGCACGGCGATCTTTCTGCCTTGCGCGGTGTCGCTGGTGTCGTACTCGCTGGTGTTTCGGACGCTGTTCGCCACCGACGGGTTCGTCAACGACGTGCTGATGGGCATGCACTTGACTGATCACGCGATCAATTGGCTCGGGCAGCCGGGCACCGCTCGCTTCGTCATCATCTTGGGTCTGCTGTGGCGCTGGACTGGCTACAACATGGTGTTCTATCTGGCGGCGCTGCAGAATCTGGACTACTCCACGTTTGAGGCGGCCAGGATCGACGGCGCTGGTCCGGTGAAGACGTTCTTCTATGTCACGGTGCCGCAGTTGAAGCCGATGATCGTGCTCACCGCCATCATGTCGACCAACGGCACGTTGCAGCTGTTCGACGAGTCGTACAACTTGACCGGAGGCGGTCCGGCCAACGCTTCGATGTCGATGTCACATTATTTGTACCGAATCGCCTTCCAGAACAACCCCAACGTCGGATACGCCTCGGCATTGTCGTACGCCATTTTGATCATGGTGGCGATCTTGGCCTTGCTCCAGATGAAAGTAGGAGACAAACGTGATTAAGGTCATTCGTAAGACAGCGCTCTACGCCTTCTTGACCATCGTCGCGGTGGCTTCGGTGTTTCCGCTGTGGTTCATGCTCGTCGGCGCGACCAACACGACCCAGGACGTCCTCAGTTCGCGGCTGTGGTTCGGATCGAACCTGCTGCGCAATCTTCGCGATCTGACCGGGGTCCAAGATCTGACCGGAGCGTTGTGGAATTCGACCGTCAACGCGGTCACTGCGACCGTGCTCGCGCTGATCGTCTGCTCGATCGCGGGCTACGGCTTCGAGGTGTTTCACTCGCGCGGCAAAGACCGGGTGATGAGCATCCTGCTGTTGGCGATGATGATCCCTTTCTCTGCCACGATGATTCCGCTGTTTCGGATGTTCTCCACGATGGGCCTGGGCAATACCACATTGGCGGTGATTTTGCCGGCGGTGTCCACCCCGTTCATGATTCTGCTCTTCCGGCAGTCGTCCCGTAGTTTCCCGCATGAGATCTTGGAGGCGGCCCGCATCGACGGCTTGAACGAGATGACGATCTTCTTCCGCATCTTCATTCCGACGATGCGCTCGACGTACGCCGCTGCCGCAGTCATCATCTTCATGAACGCCTGGAACGCCTTCTTGTGGCCGAAGGTGATTCTAACCAGCAACGCCAGTCAAACGATGCCGATGTTGGTGTCCAACCTTGTCGCCGGTTATGTGACCAACTATGGTGTGCTCATGCTCGCCGTGTTGATCGCCTCGCTGCCGACGATGATCATCTTCTTGGTCTTGCAGCGCAGTTTCGCCAACGGCATCACTGGAGCGATCAAGTGAGATCCTCATCCACCCCATTCAGGTTGAATCGCGCCACTGACCCGCATCGGGGTAGTCGACTGCTATCACCCACCACACCCAGGTTAGTTCCGACGTCGGTTGGACCAACCGCCACACCTGCGACGCGAAGACATGCCTGGATGACTGTCTTCGGTTGCGACCGCCTCAACCCCACACAATCGAACACTAAGGAGTGCTCATGACTTCCTCACCCGACGACTTCACTGCTGTCGATCCTTTGGCCGATCCGACCTTTTTCGCTGACAACCGCTTGCCGGCGCACTCTTCCCACCGGTGGTACGCCACCTGGTCTGAGTCGGAACTGGGGGTGAGCAGTTTTGAGCAGTGCCTCAATGGTGTCTGGAAGTTCCATTACGCCAAGAATGCGGAATTCTCCAGCGACGACTTCGCGCGGGCGGACTACGACTGCTCGGCCTGGGACGACATCCCCGTTCCCGGTCACATCCAGTTGCAGGGCTACGACCGACCGCAGTACGTCAATGTGCAGTACCCCTGGGATGGACATGAGCAGATCGAGCCCGGCCAGATCCCGACCCGGTTCAATCCCGTCGCCCTGTATGTCACCAGTTTCACTCATGACCAGCCGCTTGCCCAAGGTGAGCGGATGACGGTGATGTTCCACGGCGCGGAATCGGCCATCGAAGTGTGGCTCAACGGGCAGTACCTGGGCCACGCCACCGACTCGTTCACCCCGTCGGAGTTCGATCTGACTTCGGCCCTGGTGGTCGGAGAGAACAAACTCGCCGCCCGGGTGACCAAGTGGACCGCGGGCAGTTGGATCGAAGATCAGGACATGTATCGCTTCTCGGGCATCTTCCGTGATGTGACCCTGCTGCGCCGTCCGGCCAGCCATGTCGATGACGTGCGTGTCGTGTGCGCGCTGAGTTCCGACAACACAGTGGCCAGAGTCGCGGTGACCGTACGTCTGAGTGCTGGGGTGGTCAAAGCGCAGTTCGTGGATGGGGCTGAGCTAGAGGTCGTCTCGACTGCCCCCAACGATGAAGCCGACGGTGTGGGATCGACGGTCACGCTCACCACGGAACTGGTGAATCCACGCCTGTGGAGCAGCGAGGATCCGTCCCTGTATGAGCTTCGCCTGACGGTGAGCGCGCCTGACGGTCTCGTCAGTGAGTGTGTCCCGTTGAAGGTCGGGGTGCGTCGGTTCGGCATTGAAGACGGTCTGTTGAAGATCAACGGGTCGCGGGTGGTGTTCAAGGGTGTCAACCGTCATGATTTCGGCCTGAACGGGCGCGTCATCAGCCGCGAACAGACGAAGGCGGACGTGTTGGCGATGAAGGCCGCCGGGATCAACGCCGTACGAACGTGTCATTACCCAGACAATGAGTACTTCTACGACTTCTGCGACGAGTACGGGTTGTATGTCATTGACGAGATGAACCTGGAGTCTCACGGCTGGTGGGATCGAATGATGCGCCAGGACCTGCCGGTGGAGGAGGCCTTCCCCGGTGATCGGGCGGAGTGGGCGGCCATCTTGTTGGATCGGGCAGCCAGTCTGTATCAGCGCGACAAGAATCACGCCAGTGTGGTGATGTGGTCGTGCGGCAACGAGTCGTTCAGCGGCAAGGACATTCTGGCCGTGTCGCAGTATTTCCGTGACCAAGAGAAGCGTGACCCGTGGGCGCAGACGTCGACCGACCAGACCGGAACCGCCATCGACTGCCCAGGCTGGGCCCGACCGGTCCACTACGAAGGCGTGTACCGCGACTGGAGATACCAAGAGACCTCCGACGTCGTCTCCGAGATGTACACCCCGGCCGATCAGGTCGAGGAGTTCTTGGCCACGCATCGGGACAAGCCGTTCATCTTGTGCGAGTACGCCCATGCGATGGGCAACTCCTTCGGCGCGGTGGACCGTTATATGGATCTGACCGAGCGCGAGCCACTGTTCCAAGGCGGCTTCATCTGGGACTTCGCGGATCAGGCCATCGCGTTGAAAGACCGCTTCGGCGTGCCCTATCTCGGATATGGCGGCGATTGTGGCGACGCCCCGTCGGACTATGAGTTTTGTGGAAACGGGATCTTCTTCGCCGATCACAGCCCGAGTCCGAAGGTCGCCGAGGTCCGCCACGTCTACCAGAACTTCGCCATCCAGATCGACCCTGAGGCGTTGACCTTCACGGTGACCAATCGTCACCTGTTCACCGATGTCGACGCCTTCGATTGCGTCGCGTTGGTCCTGCGCGACGGCTCGCTGATCGATCGACGCGTGGTTCCGCTGCGCATCGGTCCTGGTCAGACGGTCACCACTCAGCTGCCGTGGGCGCAACCGACGATCGCCGGGGAGTACGCCTTTCAGATCCGCTTCGAGACGCGCACACAGACCGAGTGGGCCCCAGCCGGGCATGAGGTGGGCTGGGCGCAAGCGGTCACCTCGGTTCGAGGGTCGGCGTCAATGCCGACCGGCGGGCTGATCGCCAGTCCAGGATCGCCGCGTCGCGGGCCGGTCAAGCCCGAGCTGATTCGTGGGGTTCACAACGTCGGGGTTCGCGGTCGGCACTTCTCGGTCCTGTTCGCCCACGATCATGGCTTGTCATCCTACCGCTACGGGTTGACCCGCGACGGCGGTCGCGAGCTGTTGCGCGCACTGCCGTCGATCAACTTCTGGCACGCCCCGACCTCCAATGAGAAGGGTTGGAAGATGGGTTTCCAGGATGGTGATTGGCTGCTCGCCAGCCGCTACGCCAAACTCGACATCCCGAAAGCCGGACCCGCCGTGAGCGAGACCGACGGTCGTGTCGAGGTGACCTACGACTACGTTCTGCCGACCAGGCCGATCAGCCGGGCGACGGTGACGTATCGGGTCGACGGTGATGGTCGAGTCGAGGTCGACATGAGTGTCGAACCCGGATCGGGGCTTCCAGACATGCCCGAGTTCGGTCTGATGATGGTGGCCGACGCCGATTTGAGCCATCTGCGGTGGTATGGCGAAGGGCCACAGGAGTGTTACTCCGATCGTCGTGGTGGCGCCAGGTTGGGTCTGCACGCTGCGAAGGTGGCTGATCAACTGACGCCGTACCTTCGCCCCCAGGAGGCAGGCAGCCACACCGGCGTGCGGTGGGCTACCGTCACCGATGATCACGGCGCTGGGCTGCGGTTCGAGTGCGACACTCGCGACGGTCGACCGGATCCAATGGAGTTCTCGGCCTTGCCGTGGACTCCGTTCGAGATCGAGAATGCGGCCCATCACACCCAGTTGCCGCCGATCCATCACACGGTGTTGCGTCCGGCGTTGGCCAGGCGCGGCGTGGGCGGGGACAACTCGTGGGGAGCGATGACCCATCCGCAGTATTGTTTGCCGACTGATCAGACCTTGAGGTTCCGCTTCGCGTTCCAGGGTCTGCTCTGACAGCTTCATCAAGGCGGCAGTGGCCGATCAGCATCCGTACGACGCGGTGTTGGTCGGCCACTGTCTCGTGATTGGCGTTATCCGGGCCTGGCGCTGATCTCGACTGCCGGTCAAGGGCGGTGAGCCGGGGCGTGGGTGACGGTCGGTGTCGGCCAGTCTCGCTGAGCGTGGGTGGGCTTGGGCCGTCGATGGGTCGGGGCGTGGCCAGCATTGATGAGTCTCGGCGGCGGTCATCACAGGTTGGGGTCCCCACCGCCAACGTGACAAGATGATGAGGGGATGAAAACGAGGAGGTCCGAGTGACGACATTGACTTCGGTGATTCTGGCTGGCGGACTGGGCAGTCGCTACGGCGGTTTGAAACAGATCGACCCGATGGGGCCCCACGGTGAGACGATTCTGGATTACACAGTGTTCGACGCTGTCAGAGCCGGTTTTGAGTCGGTGGTGCTCGTGATCAATCCGCAGATGCGCTCTCTGATCGCCCAGGTGGGGGATCGGTTGGCCCGTCATGTCGACCTGAAGTACGCCGATCAGACTTTGGACGATCTGCCGGCGGGGTTTCGTGTGCCGCCGGGGCGAGTCAAGCCGTGGGGCACGGCTCATGCCGTGATGGCGGCCGCCCCCTACGTCGATGGCCCATTCGCCGTGTTCAACGCCGATGACTTCTATGGGTCGACTGCGATTGAGTCCATCGGCGAGTTTCTGCGTCGCGAGCCTGAACCTGGCCGAGTCCAACACCTGGGGATGGTCGGTTATCCGGTGGTGAACACGGTGACCGAGTATGGCACGGTGGCGCGCGGGGTTTGCCAGGTCGACGCCCAATCCCGGTTGGTGAACATCGTCGAACGCACGTCAATCGAGAAGACTGCCACCGGGGCGCGCCACACCAGCGATGAGGGTCAGACCTGGACCGATCTGGCGGGTTCGACCTTGGTCTCCATGAATCTGTGGGGGCTGACTCATCAGTTCCTCGACGGCTTGTCGGCGCAATTCGCCGAATTCCTGATGCACAACCTGCCGACCAATCCTGATCGCTGCGAGTTCTTCCTGCCGTCGGTCGTCCAATCGTTGATGGACGCTGGCCAGGCCGATGTGACCGTGATTCCCACCACGGAACAGTGGCACGGCGTCACTTATCGCTCGGATCGTGACGATGTCGTACGGGCGCTGGCGGCGGCCCACGAGCGCGGGGTGTATCCGCCACGTCTGTGGGGTGAGGATCATGAGTGAGATCGAGGTGCCGTCGGCCGTGGTCGAGGCTTTCGATTTCGGCGGCGAGGTGGTCGATGTCGCTCCATTGGGACAGGGGAGAATCAACGGGAGCTTCCTCATCTCGACTCGCGGTGGGACAAGGTGGCCGAAGTACGTTCTGCAGCGGATCAACACCCATGTGTTCGTCGATCCGGGTGCTCTGATGGACAATATCGTCGCGGTGACCGACTATCTCAAGCCCGGCATCGCCGCTGAAGGGGGCGACCCTCTTCGTGAGACGTTGAGCGTGGTCAAGACCCGAATGGGGCAGTCATGGTGGCGTGACGACGACGGTTCACCCTGGCGGGCGTACCTCTTCGTCGACGGCATGGTGTGTCACCAGTCGGCGTCGAGCCCGCAGGTTTTTCACGACGCCGGTGAGGCTTTCGGGACCTTCGCGCGCCGTCTGGATGAGTTTCCGGTCGATGTGCTCCATTCGACGATCGCCTCTTTCCATGACACTCGGGTCCGGTTGGCCGGATTCTTGGTGGCGGTCGATCGTGATCGGGTGCGAAGAGTCTCCACCTGTCCGGCAGAGATCGATGCCGTGCTCGCTCGCCGTGACCAATGTGCCCGCTTGATGGGTCTGGCTGACGCTGGTCAGATGCCCATTCGTGTCACGCACAACGACACCAAGTTGAACAATGTCTTGATGGATCCGGCCGATCGCCGGCGAGCCTGCGTCATCGATTTGGACACGGTCATGCCGGGCCTCGCCGTTCATGACTTTGGCGATGCGATTCGCTATGGAGCCAATCGGACGGACGAAGACGATCCCGATATCGACCGTGTCGGGCTTGACCGGGCCATGTTCGAGGCGTTCACGATCGGGTGGGTTCGCGGCTTTGGCCCTGGATTGACCCCGATCGAGAAAGCCAACCTGGTGTGGGGTGTTCGAGCGATGACGTTGGAGCAGGGGATGCGATTCTTGACCGACTATCTGGATGGCGACCGCTACTATGGCGTGGCGTACCCAACACAGAATCTGGATCGGGCGCGCAACCAGTTCGCGCTGTTGAGTGACATCGAGTCTCACCTGGCGCAGTTGGAGCAGATCGTCGCCGACCTGGTCTGATTCGGAGCGCGAAACTGGCGGGGCGAAGGGCCCATGTGGCAAAATAGGACCTCGTGCCGTACGGCCCCTGCCACAGGGGGGTAGCCGTACGACCGAATGTACCAACGAATGACGGTGACCTGTGGCGCCGGGAGGTTTGAGATGAACCAACTCATTACCGCGATTGACTCCGAGTCACTGCGCGACAACATTCCAGTTTTCCGCCCAGGTGATTCGGTGCGCGTCCACGTGAAAGTGGTCGAAGGCAATCGTTCCCGTATCCAGGTTTTCGCCGGTGCGGTCATCTCCCGGACCGGGTCAGGCATCCAAGAAGCCTTCACTGTTCGCAAGGTCTCGTTCGGTGTCGGCGTCGAGCGGACTTTCCCGCTGCATTCCCCGATCATCGATCACATCGAGGTCGAGCGTCGCGGCGATGTGCGTCGCGCCCAGCTCTACTACCTGCGCGGTCTTCGCGGCAAGGCCGCGAAGATCAAGGAGAAGCGGGACGTCTGAGTCCCTCGATCCACGATCGACTCCTCCGGTAGGGGGTACCATGGCAGACGATTCTTCCCCAAGACGACGTAGCTCCGACGAAGGGCGACCTTCGGGTGGGCGCGGTGTGTTGCGTGGTATTGGGCGATGGTTGGCCGAATTCCTGATCATCTTGCTGATCGCGATCGTCATCACGTCTTTCGTGAGGGCGTTGTTAATTCAGCACTACCGGGTTCCGTCTGAGTCGATGGAGCAGACCCTGCTGGGGACCGACGACTCTCTCGGGCGTCAAGGTGACACGATTCTGACCTGGAAACCCGGCGCGCCTCAGCGCGGCGACATCGTCGTGTTCCGCGACGATCTGGGTTGGCTGGGGCCGCTGCCTGAGGAGCCCCCGACCTGGAAAAAGGTGTTGGGCTGGATCAAGGTGATGTCGCCACCGGACGAGCAGTACCTCGTCAAGCGACTGATCGGCCTGCCCGGGGACCATGTCACCTGCTGTGACGCGTCCGGTTCGGTCACGGTCAACGGCGCCGCATTGGACGAATCGCAATATCTGTATTACCAGAACGCCGCCGCGGCTCAGATCCCGTTCGATCTGGTGGTTCCTGAGGGTCGAATCTTTGTCATGGGGGATCATCGCGATCGGTCGGCCGATTCGCGTTATCACATGTGTCAGGGGACTCAGCCGACCCCGGAGCTGACTTTCCCCAGTATCGACTCGATCCAGGGCAAGGTTTTCGGCGTCATGTTGCCGCTACCGCGATTGAGAACCTTCTCGATTCCGTCGGCGTACGCTGACGTTCCCGCGTCGACGACGCCTGCGCCGAGTCCGACTGCCGAACAGTGGACATGTCCGCGTTGATCAGACGGCGCGACGCCGTTCGTACGATCATGTCTACGGTGGACGACCGCCATGATCAGTGCTTATGAGCAGATGCTGGTCGACGCCGGTTTCGGACCTGTGGCCGGAGCTGACGAGGCCGGTCGTGGCGCCTGCGCTGGGCCTTTGGTGGCGGCGGCTGTGGTTTTGTCGCCGGATCCTCAGCTAGCGATTCCCGGTCTCAATGACTCCAAGGCGCTGAGTCCGGCTCGTCGTGACCGGATGTTTCCGCAGATTCTTCGCTACGCGCTGGCCGTGGATTGGGTGGTCGTCCAGGCTGGTGAATGCGATCGTTTGGGTGTGCAGGCGGCCAATCTGGGGGCTTTGAAGCAGGCGGTGGCGCAGTTGAGCGGGGCTGGAGTCCGTCCCGGTTTCGCGATCATCGACGGTTTTCCAGTCGAAGGGCTGGAGTGCCCAAGTTTGGGAATGTGGAAGGGTGACCAGGTGGTTCAGTGTGTCGCGGCGGCCTCGATCGTAGCCAAAGTGACGCGTGATCGAATCATGAACGATCTGGATGTTGTCTTCCCGGGATATGGCTTCGCCCAGCACAAAGGCTACGTCACGGCGTACCATCAACGTCAGTTGGAGTTGTTGGGTCCTTGCCCGCAGCATCGGATGAGCTATGGGAATGTCGTTCGAACTACTAGAGTGGGGGGATCATGAGCGCTGAAGACCTAGAATCCTACGAGGCCGATCTGGAACTGGCCCTTTACCGGGAGTACAAAGATGTGATCGGCATTTTCCGGTACGCCGTGGAGACCGAGCGGCGGTTCTACCTGTGCAATCATGTCGACGTCAAGGTACGCACCGAGGGTGGCGACGTCTACTACGAGGTGTCAATGGCCGACGCTTGGGTCTGGGACATGTATCGTCCGGCCCGGTTTGTGAAGACGGCCAAGGTGTTGACGTTCCGGGACGTCTCGATCGAGGAGATCGCTCACTCGGATCTGCAGGTGCCTGACCAAGGCTGATGGGTCGAGTTCTGACCAAGATCTGGCGCCGGTTTTGATGGAGCTGGTCTTGACGTGGTTCGGGTCTCACTCTGAGCGCAACGCCTCCACCGGGTCACGCCGCGAGGCCGCCGAACTGGGGATCAGCCCCGCCAGGAACGTGAGCGCCATCGAGATCAGAATCAAGATGGCCGCGGCGTTGAAGGGCAGTCGTGCGATGCGGTCGATGTTGTAGAGCGAGCCGACGATGGGATTGGCGATCTGCGCCAAACCTACCGTGAACAACACGCCCATGAGCCCGGCGACGAAGCCGACGATCAGTGTCTCGGCGTTGAAGACGTTGGCGATGTCACGCTTGCTGGCCCCAAGCGCCCTCAGGATTCCGATCTCCTTCTTCCGTTCGAGAACCGAGATGTAGGTGATGACGCCGATCATGATCGATGAGACCACCAACGAGATCGACACGAAAGCCACCAAGACAGCGGACACCTTCGAGATGATGTCGGTGACCGAACTCATCAAAGTGCCGACGATGTCGGTGTACGTGATGACTTTGTCGTCCTGACCTGTGGCGGTCATCGAGTCGTTGTAGGAGTCGAGGATAGTCAAGACCCGCTGCTTGGCAGCGAAATCCTTCGGGTAGATGCTGATGCTCGACGGAGTGCCCGCTGTCGCGTACCCCAGTTGTTTCAGGTTGGAGTCCAGCGAGTGGGTCTGACTGTTCATCATCGTCATCAGGACGGAGGTCAGTTGGGACGGATCCATCGTGAAGGTGAAAACCTCCGAGAACTTCGACGGGTCCATGTTCATTGCTGATGACATCGTCGTACCCATCTGTGACATCGTGGCCTGTAGCGCCGCGCTGAGTTGAGTCTGCAATGTGCTCATCATGGAGGTCATCATCGAGGTCATGACCTGCTCCATGTAACCGGTCAGCGTACGAGACAGCTCCTGTTCCAGGGCATCGGTGTTGATCGCGCTGGCCAAGCGTTGGACGAAACGCGCCTGAACCTCGGGCCGGTTGAACCAGGTGGAGAACGATGTGATCACTTGGTCGAGTGTGGGCAGGCTAGGCAGCGTCGGGGTCGGCTGGGCAGACGGGGTGGTCGAAGGTTTCGGTGTTGGAGTTGGAGAGGTCGAGGTGGTCGGTGTGGCCGACGCCGTCGGTGAGGATGACGCCGCCGACGAGTTTCGTGACGAGGTCGATGCTGTGGGCCCTGGCGTCGAGGGGCCATCTGCCACCGCTTGGGTGGGCTTCGAGGCGGGGTTGAGAGTCGATGGTGACGCCGATTGACCGGGGGTGGCCGTCGTCGTGGAGTCAGGGTCGCCCCCAACCGGCGAGCTCGAAGCGGAGGCTTGTGTTGCGCCCGGCGACGCGGTGGGCGCGATGTCCGGGCCCATCGGAAGGATCGCGGGGAGCATTGGTGGGGTGACTGTGGGTGATGCTGACGAAGGTTTGGGTGTGCCGATGACCTCCAGGTTCCCGGCGATCCCGGTCTGCTGGGTGACTGTGGGTCGCGCCGGGGTGGACGTGCCTGAGACTGAACGCGAGACCGTCTCTGCTCTAGCAGCGGTCAACCCAGCTTGTGCTGGCTTCGGCGGTTGGAGTGGGGTCAGCGTGGCACTGCTCGACGGGCTCGCCGAGGCGGTCGGTGTCGCCGATGTGGTCGGTGTGGGTGTGGCTGTGGAGGTCGGCGTGCTCGGTGTCGGGGCCGCAGTCGGTGTCGGGGCCGGAGTCGGGGTCGGTGTGCTCGGTGTTGGGGTCGTCGAGGCTGCGGGCGGCGGCAAGGTCGGGGTGGGCAAAGCCAGTTGCGGCCAGGTGTCAGGGTTCAGGTCCGGCCACTGTGTCAACGCGAATTTGAGATAGTCGCCGATGGTTCCTTCAAGCAGCGTCGTCAGGTCTTCGGGTGAAATCTGGATATTGATCGACGCGAGCATCGTCGCCAGGTCGGGGACCGCGATCGACGGAATCGCCGCCGAGGCCGCTGACAAGTCGAGTTGAGGCAAAGACAAGTTCAGTCCGCTCAGATCAGGCGAGAACAATCCGGCCAGAGCGTCTTGGTTGACTCGGATCAGCGAAGAGAAATCGAAGTCCGACATGGTGGGATTCTTGGCCTCGGTGGCGAAGGTCTCGCCACTGAAGACGTTGACCGAGGGGGAGGCCAGTTGTTGAGCGACGATGGGGGAGGCCGCCGCTTCCTTCATCAGGCGATCGACCAAGTCGGTGGTGTAGTACAACCCGGGCCGCAGCATGGTCGCCGTGGCCGCGTCGTTGGGCCGTACGATTCCCGCGATGTGAAGCGGCGCGCCATTCGCGATCGCTTGGGTCATCCACGCTTGGTCACCCGATCGGTCGGTCCACACATCGTACGTCGGGTCGTACTGGTAATAGTCGACCGCGTTCACCACCGTGAAGTCGACACCCATCAACTGGGCGTAGGTGTAGGTGGAGGATCCTGTGGGGACCTCGATCGGCTTGTTGTCCGCCATCTCTGCAATCATTTGATCCAACTGTTTCGGATCGCGCAGCCCCATCATGTAGGCGACGAGGTCTGAGATTCCGCCGGAACTGGTCAGAATGAGCAGGCACTGATCAGCGCTGGTCGGCCAGGTCCCCGCCACGAGGTCGTACTGCCCGGTGATGAGGTTCATGTCGTGGGGCAGCGGCGAGAAAATGTCGGTGGACATGCCCATGGAGGACAGCATCGAGGTTGATGAGGCCGAGCTGAATCCGAGTGAGGCGAACGCGGAGTTCGGGTTGACCTGACGAACCCCGTCGGTGGTGTCAGTCGCGTAGATCTGAGGATTGACGTTGTACGCGTACTCGATGGCGTTGACGTAGTCGTCGATATCGGATTTATCTGAGTCGAGGTAGGTCTTCAAGGACGTGAGATCGTTGGAACCGATACGAGAGAACATGCGCGAGATCATGCTCGTCTCGTGAACCTCGGCAGTATTGCCACTGGCAGGGGTCGGCGCGGCGGCGGTCGAGTCCCCGCCGGTGGCAGAAGCGACCAGGCTGGTCAGGTCGAGGCCTTGGGTTTGAATCGTCAGAGGGTACAGCGACAGGGTGTTCTGTTCGACCGAGGTGATGTACGCGTTGACTCCGTTCGCGATCGCCAAGATCGCCGCGATGCCGATGATCCCGATCGAGCCGGCGAAGCTAGTCATCAGCGTACGACCTTTTTTGGTCATCAGGTTGGTGAAGCTCAGCGCGATGGCGGTGAAGAAACTCATCGAGGTGCGTCGGACGGGCTTCGCTCGTCGCCTGGTCGTGGTCGGGGTGTACGGGTCGGTGTCGGCAACCACCTGCCCATCCTTCAGCGAGACGACCCGCGTGGCGTACTGCTCAGCCAGTTCGGGGTTGTGGGTCACCATGACGACCAACCGGTCCCGCGAGATGCCTTGCAGCAGATTCATCACTTGGACGCTGGTCTTGGAGTCCAGCGCGCCGGTGGGTTCGTCAGCCAGAAGAATCTCCGGGTCGTTGATCAGTGCGCGGGCGATCGCGACGCGCTGCATCTGGCCACCGGACAGTTGGCTGGGCAGTTTGTGGATGTGCTCGGCCAAGCCAACTTGCTCCAACGCCTGTTTGGCACGCGTGGTTCGCTCAGGCTTTGAAACCCCCGACAGGGTCAAGGCTAATTCGACGTTAGCGAGAACGGTTTGGTGGGGAATCAGGTTGTAGGACTGGAAGACGAAGCCGATGCGATTGTTGCGGTACGTGTCCCAATCGCGATCGCTGTACTGACTGGTGGAGACTTGGTCGATGACCAGATCGCCTGAGTCGTAATGGTCCAGTCCACCGACGATGTTCAGAAGGGTGGTCTTGCCGGAGCCGGACGGACCGAGGACCGCGACGAACTCGTTGTCACGGAGCGTGAGCGTGACCCCGTCCAGCGCGGCCTGGGTGAAATTGCCCGCATGATACGTCTTGCGTATCTGATCCAGATGGAGCACTGAGCCGCCTTCCCGCCCTTCGCGACCTGTCGCGAAGCGCAATTCTATCGCGATACCCTCATTCTGCCGATGGTTGTTCGACATCGTGGCGTTTCTGGGTCCAGGACAGATCCGATCACACTATGCGCGTTTCGGATGGGCTTTTGTCACGCGCCTTCGCGGCTGTGGATAACTTCTTGTTCTGAAGGTCGCCTGTGGATAGAAGGCATCTGGACGACGTCTCGCCACAAGGTCTGGGCGGAGGTGATCATGGACAGGCGTAGACAAACAGGACAAGCCGGAGAGGATCTGGCGGTCGACTATCTTCGGCGACTGGGTTGGCGAATTGTGGAGCGCAACTGGCGCTTCAGCCGAGTCGGCGAGATCGACATCGTCGCGGTCGAGTCGGCTGAAGAACGACAGACCCTGGTCTTTTGTGAGGTGAAGGCGCGGGCTGGAACAGGGTTCGGTGAGCCGTTGGAAGCCATCACCCATGTCAAACTCCAGCGGCTCCACCGACTGGCCTGTCTGTGGATGGCGACTCACGAGATGGGGTACGACAAGGTGCGGATCGATGCGATCGGGGTTCTATCGCCCCCGGGTGCACAGGCCACGATCACGCATGTGAAGGCGGTGCGACTATGAGTGCGGTGTCGGGCATCGCTCAAGCGCAGTCTGTCGCTCTGCTCGGCGTGGACGCCACCGTGGTCGACATCGAGGCCTGGACAGGGTCGGGGCTGCCCCGTACGACGATGGTTGGGTTGCCGGATGCTGCTTTGACGCAGGCGAAAGAGCGGTGCCGAGCTGCGGTGTTGAGCGCGGGGTACGCTTGGCCGGCTCAGGTCCTCACTATCAATTTGACCCCGGCTAGCTTGCCGAAGACGGGCTCCCATTATGATCTGGGGATCGCCGCCGCTGTCCTTGCGACCCAAGGGGTTCTGGCCGCGTCGAGCCTACGTGGAATCATTTTGTTGGGCGAGCTGGGACTGGACGGAGTCGTTCATCCAGTTCGAGGAGTGTTGACGGCGTTGCTGGGAGCCCGACGCCGCGGAGCTGAGCAGGCAGTGGTGCCCACCAGTCAGCTTCGTGAAGCTCGTCTGGTGGAGGGGATGACCGTACGCGGGGTCAACACCTTGACTGACGTGGTCGCGGTGCTCCGTGGCGGAGACGGTGTCACACCGCCGCCGGTCGTCGTGACAGGAGACGCCACTGCCGCAGGACCGGATCTAGCAGATGTGGTCGGTCTGACCGCCGCGCGCTGGGCCGTGGAGGTGGCGGCTGCCGGGCGTCACCACCTGTGTCTGCACGGTCCGCCGGGAGTGGGAAAGACCTTGCTCGCCTCATGTTTGCCAGGGATTCTGCCTGCGCTGTGTCCGTCCGAGGCGCTGGAGGTCGCGGCACTGCATTCGTTGGCGGACGCTTCGATTGAGGCTTTGCCTGTGCGGCCACCCTTCTCAGCGCCGCATCACACAGCGTCCTTGGCTTCGCTGATCGGCGGGGGAGCGCGGATCGCCCGGCCGGGGGCAATCTCCTGGGCTCACCGGGGCGTGCTCTTCCTTGATGAGGCTCCGGAGTTTTCTGGGCAGGCGTTGGAGGCCCTTCGTATTCCTCTGGAGTCTGGAGAAGTCATTCTCGGGCGGTCGGAGTCGACGATTCGATATCCAGCGAGATTTCAGCTCGTTTTGGCGGCCAATCCTTGCCCGTGTGGGTTGGCCTCCACGCCGCAGTCCACCTGCACTTGCACTCCGATGGCGATTCGGCGTTACGCCACGCGGCTGTCTGGACCAATCCTGGATCGAGTCGACATCCAGACCCAGGTGCTCCCCCTCAAACAGTCGCTCTTGACAGGGTTGGGCGGTGAACCCGAACGCTCTGAGGTCGTGGCCCACCGGGTCGGGCAGGCCCGATCGCGGCAGGCACATCGACTGTCAGCCACACCGTGGTCGACGAATGCGGAGGTTCCGGGTGCTCATCTGCGCAAACGGTTGCCGGTTCCGCTGGGCATGGAGGCGGTCGACCATGCGGTGGCGGCGGGACTGCTCACGGCGCGAGGGGTGGACAAGGTGATTCGTGTCGCCTGGACGGTGGCTGATCTGGCCGGGGCCGATCGGCCGACCAGTGATCATGTTTTCGCAGCGCTGGCACTACGACAAGGACAATCACGATGACCATGACCGATGAAAGACTGATCCGAATGGGGATCGCTGCGGCTCAGGACGCCGGTGACCTCTCGCTGGCGCGGTTGCTCCGCGAGCGCGGTGTTCAGTCAGTGTGGAGTTATGCCCGGTCTGGCAAAGGATCGACCGGGTTCGCGCAGCGAGCGATGTCAGTGGATCTGAATGTCCTGGCTCGACGTACGCAGGCGATTGGTGCACGCTTCGTGATTCCTTCAGACTCTGAATGGCCGACCCAGGTGGATCAGTTGGCCTGGACTGACCCGGTGGGCAGGCTTGGCGGTGAGCCCGTCGGCCTGTGGGTGCGAGGTCCGGCTCGGTTGTGCGACGCGGCGACAGGGGTGGCCGTGGTGGGATCGAGGGCAAGTACGACCTACGGCGAGCACGTGGCGGGGGACTGGGCGACAGAGCTGGCGCGGGCGCATCGGGCGGTCGTGTCGGGCGGCGCCTACGGGATAGACGCCTGCGCTCACCGCGGAAGCTTGGCGGCCGAGGGAGTGACGGTGGCGGTGATGGCCGGCGGACTGGCGCAATTGTATCCGAGCGGCAACTCGGCGTTGTTGCAGGCGGTGGCTAGTACCGGCGCTGTGGTGAGCGAGTACCCGCCCGATCGGCCTCCTTCCCGCGCTCGGTTCCTGGTCCGCAATCGGCTGATCGCCGCTCTGTCTGGTGCGACGGTCGTGGTTGAGGCGGCGCTGCGCAGTGGGGCCCAGAACACGGCAAGCTGGGCGGGTTCATTGGGGCGGTTGCTCCTGGCCGTGCCCGGCCCGGTCACATCAGCCATGTCGGTGACTCCGCATCGATTGATTCGCTCTGGACAGGCGACCCTGGTGTCCAGCGTCAGTGATGTGCTCGAGGCGATGAAGCCTTTGGACGCCTCGACGGTGGATGAGGGTCGCGAGAAACCGTCGCGGTTTGACGGGCTGACCGAGATCCAGAAGCAGGTCCAAGAGGCGCTGCCGGTCCGACGCGGGGTCTGTGTGGATCAGTTGGCTCTCCGACTGTCCAGTCCGGCATTGCCGTTGCTAGTTTGCCTGGCCCAACTCGAGCAGTTGGGGTTCGCTCGACAAAGCGAACCCGGCTGGTGGACCGCTGTGGCGACCCCAAGGAGTTGACGTGCTTGAGGTGGCTATTGCTGACCGCCGTCGTTCAGGCGCTCGTGGTTTGTCCCGGCAGGTCGATTCATCCGGCCTGAGTGGAGAAGGTCTGGTGACCGCGCCACCAGGTCGAGATGACCGGATCGGGCAGGTTCAACCCGTCATAGGGGTTGTTGCGACCCATCGATGTGGCGGCGTCTTTGTCGACCCGGCGTCGTGCGGTGGGATCGATCAGGACAAAGTTCGCGGGCTCCCCTGGAGTCAAAGGGCGTCCTTGGCGCGTCGCGATCTGACCCAGTCGAGCCGGGGTGTACGACATCCGCTCGACGATCCCAGACCAATCCATCAGGCCTGGCGCCAGCATCGTCTCCATGACGACCGCCAGAGCCTGCTCCAGGCCGACCATGCCCGGCTTGGCTTGCGGGAATGGCAGTGCCTTGTCGGCCGATGTGTGGGGAGCGTGATCGGTGGCGACGATGTCAATCGTGCCGTCAGCCAAGGCGCGCCGAAGCTCGAAGCGGTCTTCCTCGCTACGCAGTGGAGGGTTCACTTTGAACGTGGTGTCGCCAAGATCCGTGAGGCCTTGATCGAGCAGGAGATGATGGGGCGTGACCTCGGCTGTGACCAGAAGACGATGGCGCTTGGCCCAGCGGATGATGTCGATCGACTCAGCGGTGGACACGTGACAAACGTGGACCCGTGCGCCGGTGTCACGCGCCAGTTGGACGTCGCGGGCGACAATAACCGCTTCGGCGACCCTCGGCCACACCGTGGCCGAGGTGTCAGTTGGCGCTGTCGGGCCGTGGTCGAGCCTGGCCTGCTTTCGACTGTCCTGGTTTGAGGACCTCCGATCCGGCAGACAGGCGGTCGGGCCGGCGAGTTGATGGTCTTGACTGTGCTGTCCGATCATCCCACCGAATTCGCGTACGGCGAGCAGCGCCTGCCGCATCAGCGAGGCGTCCATCACGACGTGTCCGTCATCGGAGAAATACGTCACTCCGGCGGCATGCATCGCTGCGATCGGAGCGAGCTGCGCACCCGCCAGACCGACGGTGATCGCGCCGATCGGAATCACTTCCGCAGTGGCGGTCGTGGCCAAACGAAGCAGGCGAGCGATTGTTGCAGGAGAGTCAGCGGTCGGGTCGGTGTTCGCCATGGCGAACACCGCCGTGAAGCCGCCACGGGCGGCCGCAGCCGTGCCACTGGCAACAGTCTCAGCGGGATGTGGGCTGGGCTCGCGCAGGTGGGTATGAAGATCGACCAAGCCAGGAAGTGCCACCAGTCCAGAGGCGTCGATGATCCGGGCGTGGATCACGTCGCTAGCGTCGACTAGGCGGTCGTCATGGATTCCGAGGTCGGTGTGACTCCCATCGGGAAGCGTGACGTCGCGTATCAGGAGATCGGCCATGGGGACTCGTTTCGGTTGGACGTTCAGGGTTTTCTGCGCCTGAGTATGGACAGTGGGCATCTTACCGAGGTCCGGCGCTCGGTCGGGCGGCCGCAAACCCAATCCCGGGTGGTCGCAGTCCTCATCGCGGAAGGCCGCAGTTCCCATCCGGAAGGTCACGGGCCCGATCCCAGGCCGTCGCAGACCCCACCCGGAAGGCTGAAGGTCCCATCGCGGAACGTCGAGTGCGTCGACGAGGCAGCAATTCTCGCCCACCGGAGCAGCGTCACACCAAACCGCGGATTCATCGAACCCGCGCCTGCCGATTCGGGATGTCGCGTCGTCCGGCGATTCGACCAACTCGACGGTGCGGCCCGCCCTGGGTGACCAGGTATGCCCGACCGGAGCGTCCTGCTGGCTGGGCATTGATCACCGTGGGCTCACCTGATACCGTGGCGCACACCTGAGCTGGTGTGCCAACTTTTGGTTTTGTCTGACCTTCATGATTGAGTAGGGGCCATGGAAAAAGTCATTCTTGGGCGCGGTGATTTCACAGTTGAAGTGTGGAACCGGGGCGCTTGCGTCAACGACGTGCGCATGCCGGATCGCGACGGTCGAGTCGAATCGGTGTTGCTCGGTTATGCCACCGACGCCGATCGTGTCGCCGGTGAAGGCTATTTGGGGGAGATTGTTGGGCCTTTCGCCAATCGGATCGCCGGTGGAGGCTATGTCGTCGACGGGCGACAGTTCACCCCGGATCTGAACGACTCCGGAACCTCCACTCTGCACGGTGGGTCTCACGGCTGGAGCAGCGACCTGTGGCAGATGACGCAGGCGAACGATCTGAGCGTAGCGTTCCATCTGGACTGGACTGATCCGACCGGGGGCTTCGCGGGCCCGATTCATGTGGACGTGGCCTATCAGTTGGCAGGGCGTGAGTTGACTCACACGGTGACGGCGACCTGCGACGAGCCGACGGTCATCTCGGTCGTGTCACATCCGTACTTCAATTTGTCGGGCAAGGCTCAGCCGATTCGCGATCATGAGTTGATGGTGGCTGCCAGTCGGTATCTTCCGATCGATGACGCCTCGATTCCCACTGCGGAGGCGCCGGCGACCGTGGCAGGAACTCCGTTTGATTTTCGGGCTGCCACTGAGTTGAGCGCAGCCCTCGACCAGTCTGATCCCCAGCTCAGCGCACACGGTGGGATCGACCACGCGCTGATTCTTGACGAGCCCCAAGACCAGCCATCTGCGACGTTGTCCCACCGCGATTCTGGGCGCAGATTGGAGATCTTCACCGATTATCCGGCTCTGCAGGTCTACACCGGCCAGTTCTTGAACGACCCGCGACTCGACCACCCTCGCGGCGCGGGTCGGGCCATGAACGGGATCGCGTTGGAGACGGAGGAATACCCTGACGCGCCCCGTCGCCCCGACTTCCCGTCGTGCGTTTTGCGTCCCGGTGAAACCTACGTCAGACACACGACTTGGCGCTTCAGCATTTTCAACTGAACTCGACCCACCATCGATTTCTATCACTCAAGGAGACATCATGCGTTTACACATCGGCACCGATCATGCGGGCTTCGAACTGAAGACATTCTTGGTCGAGGTCCTCTCATCCAAAGGCTACGAGGTCATCGATCACGGTGCTGAGGCCTACGACTCTGACGACGACTATCCCGCCTACATCATCCCGACCGCGCAAGCTGTCCTGGCTGATCCGGGGTCTTTGGGGATCGTGTTGGGTGGATCAGGCAACGGCGAAGCCATCGCCGCCAATAAGGTTCCTGGAGTACGGGCGGCCCTGTTGTATTCTCACGAGACTGCGGTGTTGGCGCGCAAACACAACAACGCCAACATCGCCTCGCTCGGCGCGCGGATGTATAGCCGGGAGCAGGCGGTGGACATGGTGTTGGCCTTCTTGACCACCGAATTCAGTGGGGCTGCCCGTCATGTGCGTCGGCTGGCGATGATCGAAGCCTACGAGGAGTCGTGGGACGAGCGCTGATCCACTGATGAGACCACGGCGTAAAGACCATGATGCGTCGAACATGTCTCAGTGGCATCATGACTTGTCAGATGCCTGTTTTCGACATCTCGACAGGGGCTGGAGTGCCCGCGTAGTCTTGACCGCGTGACTGCTTTACTTCCTCCGAGGACCATTGAGTGCCCGACCGCCACAGGAGCGGTTTATCACCATGGAGCTCAGGTGGTCGATTGGACGCCCGCTGGCGCGGAACCTGTGTTGTGGATGAGCGAGCATTCCCGGCTGGACACCACGGTTGCGATCCGCGGTGGCATTCCGATCTGTTGGCCCTGGTTCGGCGCGGGTTTGCGCGGGGTGGCCAGTCCACTGCATGGCTTCGCTCGGCTGTCGGAGTGGCGCATGGTGCGCAATGTGGCCGACGATGACGCGGTGACGGTGACGTACCTGCTGGTCGATGCCCACCAGGACAAATTCGATTATCCTTACCGACTGACCTACGAGGTGAGCTTCGGTCGTAAATTCTCCGCAGTTCTCACAGTACGAAACACTGGCATTCACCGCTTCACCTTCGAAGAGGCGCTTCACACCTATCTGAGGGTGGGGGACATCCGAAAGATCAGCGTGGTCGGATTGGACGGGGCTTCCTACCTCGACAAGGCCAGCGGGCATGAGATCGGTCCGCATCAGCAGGTTGGGGATCTCACCTTTGTCGAAGAGACTGATCGCATTTACCAGACGACCGCTGATATCGACGTGGTCGATCCGAGCATGGGGCGTCGGATCACGGTCTATCGAACCGATTCGCGCGACGCCGTAGTGTGGAATCCGTGGGTTGACAAAGCTCGGGCGATGTCGGATTTTGGCGACGACGAATGGCAGACCATGCTGTGCGTCGAGACGGGCAACGTCGGCCAGCATGCGATCACGCTGGCTCCCGGCAAAGAGCATTCCATGGGCTTCACTCTGCGACTGAGCGAGTTGTCCTGAGGGATCTGTCCTGATTCGGCCAGCGGATCAACCTCGTTGCTGGCTGACCTGGCCGGTGGGGCAGCTGTCATGCCATCACGCGGATGTCGGGTCAGCAATCCGCAGCTGACTCGGTCGAATGGGCAAAATGCCCATGGTCTGCTTGTGGGTCGCATGGTAGAATGTGTTGCAGCTTTTGTATTGGGAAATACACAATAAATGGGGGTCCGCATGGGGGTTGGTGTCGTGGCGTCTTCGTCTTCTGACGAGAGACAACGCGTCGCGCGAGATCGACGTGCGTCTGGCGTGGTTCCCACTGCGCTCCGGTCCACGGGCGGTCGCGACCGGATCGGCTCAGCGGCTGTCGAGCGGGGAACGCGGGCTAGCGCCCCGGAGGCGTTGAGTCGCTCGGTTATGATTGCCGCGATGATGCGAGGAATGAGTGTTGTGGTGGACGCCGTCGCCGTCGCCGACGCCAGTCGGCCCGGGCTGGACCACCATGTCGCGAAGGAGCCCGTCTTGTACGACCGCACGCGCGAGACGGCTCGTCCACGAGCGCGGTGGCGGCCACGGTCCGTTCCGTACGGCCGCCCATGCGAGACGACTCGCTCAGACGGGGATGGTCCTCGGGCTGGGTGTTCGCCGGACGACCGCCAGCGCGAGGTGGCCACGAGAGTCGGTCTGAGACGTGGGCGATTCCAGCTGAGGCACGCCTCGATCCGGAAAGCTGCTGATCGTGCGGTGTCAATCGCCCGTCGGAGTCATGATGATTACCTACTTTGTTTTCCTGGTGTACGCAGGCGCACTTTCGCCGAAGTTCCTGGCCGACCGGCGGCTCTATCCTATCTGATGGTGTTCGTGAAGCCTGAGTCGACCGGGGCGGGCGCATCGGTCGTCGCGACAGATGCCGGCTCGATGGCTGTGGCGGGTACGGACATCCCGCGTACGCACACCCGCTCGGGTGCTGATGTGGGCAGGGTCTGGCTGAGTTCCGATCTTCAGGCGGGCTCGCAGGCGACGATTATCGTGGCCGGTGAGCCTGTGGACGGGGTGCCAGCACGATCAGACCGGGCGTCATCAGGCTGTGTTTCGTGGAACTTGTCGCCGAATGACGGCGAAGGCCTCACTGGGCCGAAGGCTTCGCCGCCGAGCGGCGGGGCCGTCTCCAACCCTTTGATGGGTGGAGAGACATCAAGCTTGGAGCTGACCTCGATCGAGGTCGCCTTCAAGGGTTCGCGTGCGCGAGCCGGGTTCATAACCCGACGGCAATTGGGGGCACATCCGAACCCAACAAGTCAAGGAGAAGGAAATGACTGAAAAAACAACGAAGAGACGCAATGCGGTGATCGCAGCGGCGGCCGGTGTCGCTTTGCTCATCGGCGGCTCGACTTATGCTCTGTGGTCAGCCACGGGCAACATCGCCGGCGGAGACATCACGTCTGGCACTCTGGAGATGACCGTGGGCACGGTCGCAGGGTACGACGTGTCTGGTGACCGGTATGACTCCACGATCGCCGCGGTGCAGAACACCGCGTCAACGCCCGCGACTTTGACCTTCGCGTCGACTGATGAGGCGGCCAAAGTCGTCAATGTCAAGCAGACTGCGAATGCCATCAGTGGGCATCCGATCACGAGTCTGGGCACCTGGATGATCACGCCGAATGACACCGTCTTGGTGAGCATGCCGCTGAACGTGACCATGAAGGGGGACAACCTGGTCGCCGATCTGACGATGGACACCACGGGATTGGTTGGCAAGATCACGAACAAAGACATGGTCTACCAGGCCGCGATCTTCGGTGACGATGGCAAACAGATCGGCACTGTTCAGACGCTAGACACTGCCACGGGCAACGCCGCGCTGAAGGTGGCGACATTCCAGGCGAACGGTGACGGGCAGAACTCGGGCCAGGACGACAAAGACAGTGCGGGCGCGTTGGTGCCGACCGTCGGTGTCGATGGCACGGCCAGCGTCACTTTGGTGATCTTCGGCCACTTCGCGGACAAGACGCCCCAGGACGCCTCGAGCTACGCTGCGACGGACGCTCTCGGTTCGATCCCGGTCGCGCTGACCCAGGTTCGTTCCGGCACCGACCTGTTCACCGCGCCTCAGCAACCGCCTGCCTGAGTTGGCGACTGAGCTGGATCGCCGCAGCTGGCGGGTCCGCGGTTCTAGGCCGCGCTGCCAGCCCCCGGGCTCGCATTATCCGTGTGTGCGGGCCGGGCGGTGGTGGTCCCGGTGGTGGCGGGTTTTCGGGGGACGACCCGCCACCACCACTTCATCTTCGGCACTGCCTGCAGGTCGGGCGGCCGAGCATGGCCCGCCCAGGCGGAGGGCGTACGACCGGTGCAGTGACACCACCGGATAATCACGGGAATCACCGGACAATCACGGGAATCAGATGTCGACCAAGCAGAGGAGGTGAGTGGTCGTGTCGAAGCCTCGCCGCTGGGGAACCAGAATCGGATCGATAGTGACTACGGTCATCGCCTTGGCTCTGCTGGGATTGGCGATCGTTTTGGTGGTGATTCCCAAAATGATGGGCGGGATGAGTCTGACCGTGTTGACCGGGTCGATGGAGCCGGGAATTCAGCCTGGCGACATCGTCGTCACGAAAGGCGTCGACGTCAAAACGGCTCCGAGTCTTCAGATCGGTCAGATCATCACCTTTCTGCCGTATCCCGACGATCCGACGCTGGTCACTCATCGCATCATTTCGAAAACGGTGGGCAGTGATGGGCTGGCCTTCGTCACTCAGGGGGACAACAACAATGCGCCTGACGGCTGGGGCCCAGTGAAGGATTACCAAATTCGCGGACAAGTGCTCTACGTCGTCCCACGGTTGGGATACGTGAGGCAGTGGCTGGGGCCGTACACACAATGGATCGTTGTCGGGGTCGCGGTCGTTCTCATCGGGTACGCCGTGGTCGCTTTCGTCTCCAGTTTTCGGCGTCGTCCTGATCAATCGAAACAGCCCAAGCATGAGTTGACCGCTGCGGCCGATCGACGGGCGTCGCGTGAAGAGCGTGCCAAAGCTAGGCGGTCGTACCATGGCTGATCATCGTTTTGCCCGCGGGCCACGGTGGATTCGCGCGGCCTGGGTGGCGGTGCTCGCGGCGGCGCTGACCTGCGGTGGCGCGGGAATGGCAACCGCTGCTCCGACGCCCAGTGACACCTCGAGGATCATCGCGATGGACTGGGATGGACCGACCACCTCGGTGAAGTGGGATGGTAGGACTGCCCAGACTGTCGAAGGCTCGTTCGTGGGCAATGCGGTCGCCGTGCCCGGTGATCGAGTCGAGCGCGACGCCACGGTCAGAAACGACGGACCGTCCGACGCGCGGGCGACCATCGAAGTGGTCAACGTGACGACTACGAACGAGCCCGTCGCGGCGACTCCCAGCTTCGAAGATTTGATCCACCTTGTGGTCATGGCCAACGGCTTGGCCAGTGACCAGGTGTGGCATGACGCCCGTACGGCCTGGGAGACCACTGGCTCGGCGCGTACTGTCAGTTTCTCGGTGGCCAAAGGCGAGCAGTTCACGATTCGCGCCGGGTACTATTTCCCCGCGGAGGCCACAGAAGGCAACACGGCCGATGGTGCGGTGTCGCAGCTAAGCTTCGACCTTCGCGTCACCCTGAGCGGCGATGTCCAGGTCCACGCGCCCACCGGCGGACGAGTCGCACCGGACCTCTGGTGGTCATGGTTCGTCATCGCTGGGATAGGTTTTGGCGGCTTGGCGGCTGCTAGACTATCCCGACGGTACGCCTCTGTAGCTCAGCGGTAGAGCATCCGCCTTGTAAGCGGAAGGTCGTGGGTTCGACACCCACCGGAGGCTCGTCAGATTCAGGACACCGGCTTGTGGTAGTCTGAATCCGCCGAGGGGCTATAGCGCAGGTGGTAGCGCGGTTCGTTCGCAACGAACAGGTCACGGGTTCGAGTCCCGTTAGCTCCACCATATGTTCGACGTTCCAACCCTGTCCTCAGCTAGTTGTGGGGGTAGGGGTGCGTCGAGACTGATGGATGGGTGTAGTTGTTTGGTGCGTTGCCAGTAGTCGGCGTGGAGGCGGACTTCGGGTTGCATGATGGTGTCGTAGACATCCTCGAAGGTGTGCTTGATAACCCAGTCTTTGGTGAGGATGATTTTGGTGAAGAAGGCTTGGTTGCACAGCCTGCGGGATGCTGGGTCGAGGCACATGTAGAAGTCGTGGGCGTTGGTGGCTAGGGCGAGGTAGGCGCGGATGCGGATTTGGGCGTCTTTGCAGCCCATTTCGAAGGCTTCTAGGCGGCTCTTGATCTGCTGGAGTTTCTCCTCGATGCGTTCCTGCTCGCGTTTGACTTGGGTGGAGGTGATGGAGTCGTCGTAGAACAGTTGGATGATCTTGAGTCCTTCGGCCTCTAGTTTCTCGGCTTGTTTGCGGAGAGCGGTACGTTCTTGGTCGCTGGTGGCGTCGATGCGGGTGAAGATTTCGCCGATCATGCCTTCTAAGGCTTCGGATGCTTCGGGGCTGATCTCGACGGTCTTGTAGTGCTCCTCGACGAGTTTCTCCACGGTTGAGACGAGGACGGCGTGGGCGCGGCAGCCGTTCTGCTTGGTGTGTCTGCCCAGACAGATGAAGTAGGGGTAGGTTTCCCCGTGACGGTTCGTGGCCAGGTTGACGGTCATCTTAGAGCCGCACTCGCAGTGCAGGGAGCCTTTCAAGTAGTGGTCGTGGACCTGGGTGCGGTCGCCTGCTTTGTTGTGGGCAGCGAGCATGTCTTGGACTTTCAACCAGACCAGATCGTTCACCAGCGGGTCGTGGGTGCCCATGTGTCTGGCTCCTTTGTAGACGATTTCCCCTCGGTAGTACGGGTTGTGCAGCATCCTGGCCAAAGTGTTGATCCGTATCGGTTTGGCGGGGCGTTTCGGCGTGGGCAGTGATGTCAAACCACGTAGGGTGAGTTCGTCGCACAGGTCGGACAGGGACCATTCTCCGGTGGCGTAGGCCTCGAACGCCCACGCAATCAAAGGGGCTCGCGCTGGATCGACATCGACGGTGCGGACTTCCCGCCCGTTGGGATCGGTTCGACGGATGTTGATGTAACCCAAAGGTGCCCGGTTGATGGTGCCACCGTTGATGGCCTTTTGGCGTAGGCCTTTGGTGACTTCGGTGGACAGGTTCCGACTGTAGAACTCGCTGATGGCGGCGAAGATGCCGTGGACCAGTTCCCCGGAGGCGGTTTGGTCGATGTTTTCGGTGCAGGACACCAGCCGGACACCGTATTGGCGAAGGACCAGGTTGATGGCCACGTCGTCTTCCCGGTTGCGGGCGAGCCGGTCGAGTTTGTGAACGTAGCAAATGTTGACCGGGTGTTCTTTGATGAAGGCCAGCATCCGTTGCAGTTCGGGACGACGCGCGTTGGTGGCTGACTCGCCTGCATCGACGAACTCTTCGATGATGGTGACGCCTTTGTCACGGGCTAGTTTGTGGATCGCTTCACGCTGGGCAGGGATGGAGAACCCCTCAGCCCGCCCGCCCCTGGTGGCTTGTTCTTTGGTGGAGACCCGCAGATAGGCCACCCCGGTCAGACGTTGAGCGGTGGCGGCATCAGCGGCAGGATCGACCGGACCACCGGGATCGACTGCTGGTTTTGTGATGTGTTGGGGTTTGGGTTGGCGTGTGCGTGTGGTGACGGCCATGGTGTGTCCTCTTTTTTGTTGGGCGCGTCACGGCCTTGGTGGATGCCAGTAAAGAAGATTAAAGAGGACAGTCCCAGCCTTGAAGGCTGGTCCAGTACGCATTGGCCAGATTGGCCGCCGCCCACACGACTGTGCATCCGTGACGCGCAGTACCTTCAGTTTACCCCGACCTGAACCGGTCAACCTATTCAGCGGCGTTTAGATGCTGTGAGGAGAGCGATCATGTCGCTCTCCTCACAGGCTGGTGCCGGTGTTGGCCGGGTTGTGGTTTCAGCGCGGGGGTCTTGGCAGGAGTCCGGTGTGGTCGATAGCGCCAGACCGTGCCGGTCCAGCATCAGCCAGGGCCGCTTCCACGATGATCCGGCCCAGCAGTTCCAGGTCAGGTTCACGGCGCTTGACCGTCTTGGCTCTCAGTTGCCGCTCGGCTTCGCCACGCCTGCTGGCCGGTTTACGCTGACGTTTTGTCATACTTCAGCCTCCTGGTCTTGGTTGCCGGTGGCGGTGGTTTCGGCGATCATGGCGTAGTAGCGGTCTTCGAGTGCGCGGCGGTGGTCCACCCACCACAGAATGTAGGTCACGAAGTCGTCGTAGCGGTCGGCCAGGTTCACCAGTGGTGGAGTGTCGTCTGGGTCCGGTTCGGGTTCGCCCGGCCAGGGGGCGAGCTTGTGGGGACGGTCGGAGTCCAGGCGGGTGCCGAGCATGGCCACCGCTTCACGCATCCGCAGCTTCCACTCGTCCAAGTCCCTGATCCAACCGAACGGTGCAGAACCATGCTGCTCAGGATCGTAGGCGGCCAGCCAATGGGTATGCAGGGCGGACAGGTGCTCGACCAGGAGGGGGTGGCGGTGCCAGAACGGCGGCACGATCTGAGCCGATAAGGCGAACGTGTGGCGCAGGTCTTCGACCCACTCGTTCAACCGGAGCCACTCGAACTCGGCCTCATCCGACGACAAGGCTGCCCACACGATTGGGCGAGGCGGGCCGTCAGTCGTGGAGGCGTTGTCTGTCTCGTCGAAGGTGGGGTCGTAGTTCCCCAGATCATCAAGGGTGAACCCCGTCTCCGGGGCGGTGCTGTCTGTCATGATCACTCCTCACATGCCGACCGTGGCCGGTTCAGGCCTGGCGTGTTGAAAGGACGCGACCCCGGTGGAGTTGGTGGGCATCGTGGGGCCTTGCTGAACCCTCGGGGTGCGATCCACGCTGTAACGGGTCGCAGCAGAGTCGTGGCCGATATGGCGGGCGACGAACTCCTCGCGGTCTTCGATCACTCCGTCTTGGTCGGTGACGGTGTACTGGTGGATGTAGCCCTCGGCGACGAACTTGTCTCCCTTGACGAACTGGGCGGCAGCCTTCTCCCCGGCCCGGCGGAACATCACCAGATCATGGAAACTGGTCTCGTCTTGTGTGAACGACCCGTCAGGGTTACGAATGAAATGCTCCTGGCCGACCTTCATGTAACACCGGGCATCCCCGGACTCGGCACGAGACAACATGGGTGTCGAGGCAACAAACCCCGACATCGACGTGGAAGTCTTGATAGGCATCGGAATAGTCCTTGCTGAACACGCAGCCACCACGATTAGCAGCCGCTCTTGACCATCAGGTGCGCGAAACGCTCCCAGCCAAGTCATGGGCTGAGGGCATTCTCAAGATGGGCAACCGCTAACCACGCAGCCGCTGCTCAAGATCGGATCGCTGCTCACGCAGCTCTTTAGCGTCTTTGCGGGCGGTCCAGGGACGCAGGTCGGTGACGATTGGCTTGGTTGAACGCAGCAGGGTGACGCCGGTTCCGAAGGGCAGGGTGCGGATCGTTTCCGGTGGCATGATCGGGACACGGCGGATGGATCGTTGGGTTGAGAACCCTCCGGTCTCGGTGTGAGTGTCGCTGGTGGTGGTTTCGTCACGTTCACCGATCAGGGTGGAGATGTCGCGCAGATCGGAGGTAGAGGAAGCACCACCCAGGATGATCTTGACGATTGAGGCGTCCCAGATAGCTGATGCCGCGTCCTGCCCCCATTTCTGGCGTGCTTGGGCTAGGGATTGGAGGACGGGCATGGTAGTGATACCAGTTCCGCCGCCCTCAGCCATCAGGATCGGTAGGGATGGGAGTGGTGCGAGGTTCCCGATCTCATCAAGCGCGAGCAGTAGGGGTGGGTCGAAACGTGTGCCTGGTGATTTCGCGGCCAACACGCGGGCTGTTTCTACGAGGTCTTCTACGAACGCGGCGACTAGGGCGGAAGAAGCCCCAGCTCCGGCCCCGGTCGCCAGCAAGTAGAGGGTGCCGTTGTCGCGCAGGAAAGTGGCGGGGTCGAAGTCTTCTCCAGGTTGTGGGCTGACGGCGGTGAGAACGCGCGGGTCGGCGAGTGCTGATAGGGAGAGGGAGACGCCTTGCCAAATGGAGTCACGGGTTCTGGGATCGGCGTGGATCATGGCGTCGAGAGCTTCAGCCCAACCTGTTGCGGCTTGGCTGTTGGAGCGCAGGATGGTGACGGCATCGACGGCGGCCATCGGGTCGAGGGTCCAGCGAAATAGTTCTGCGGAGTCCCTGTCGTCGAGGGCGGCGGCGTGGAGGAGGGCTTGGAGAGCTTGGCGGGTTTTACCTTCCCAGAAGCCACCGTTCTCAACACCGCCACCACCGATCCCGGTCGCCGACGCCAATCCGGTGGCTCGGATCATCGCGGTCAATGGTTGTTCGCAACCCCGGACGGGAGACCACCGTAATCCGGCTGGCAAGCCGTCAGCTAAGTGTTGGGGGTCGAACACCGCCACCGGGCCGATCTCTTGACGGGCCTTCAGTGTCACGGTCAGATTGTCGGGTCTGGTGGAGGTGGTGACGACAGCACCGGGCGCGTCGAGGATGGTGTTGATGACGATGTGTACGCCTTTACCGGAGCGTGGTGGACCGATCAGCAGGATTGAGTCCTCGACTGAAGCCCACACGCCGATGCCGTGGCCGGAGCCGATAAGGTAGCCGACCTCGGCGGGCTCCGGTTTTGTGATGGATGGACGCAGCGTGCCGCCGCGTTTGACCAGCGTCTTAGCGGACGCAAGGCGCTTGATCTCGTCACGGCTGGCAGTACCGACGATGTGGTGCGGATCAACCACCGCTCGCTGTTCAGAGCGCCGGAGTGCTCGCCAGGACCAGGCGACCAGCCATCCGGTCAGGATGAGCATCCCGACCGCGCATGACCAGTACATCCAGACGTTGAGTCCTGCGGCTCCCATCCCTGCGCCGGGGTCATGGGGGTCGAGGATAGCCATGATGCCCGTGAATGGCCCGCCGGTCGGTTGTTCATGCCCGGTGATGAACGCAGTCATGGAGGCGGAAGCGCGCAGGATGATACCGATGGCTGTCGTGATGCCGAGCAGCACTAGGCCAAGGTTGACCAGGCCGTCTCGGCCTGCTGGGGCGCTGCCAGGATTGGTCATGCTTCGGGCAAGGGTTGACGTGTCGTGAAGCGGCCTGATGATCGGCCTAGAAGCACAATTTCGCCAGTGGGTAGGGATTGGATGACCTGGTGGGGAATCTGAACCTGGACTTCACCAGTGGTGCTAGCGACCATGCCTGACACGACCAATGCGACAGCGGCTTCTTCACCGGGGATGAACCCGCTCGCCTGTACCGGCACATTCAGCCCTGCCCCGACGCTGCCGGGATGGGCGGGGCCAGGTGCGAGGGGCAAGTCACCGGTTGGTGGTGCAGGCAGCCACATATGCGCTGCCGGTGTTGGTGTTGTCGGGGATTCGGACTCCAAATGTCGACGTGCTGGCAATTCTTCCGTTGACCGGGGCGGCACAGACAAGGCTTCGACTGTTTCGACGGATTGTGGTTTGTCACGTAGGTCGATAGTGCCGATCTCGTGGGTACCGTCGGTCTCGATCAGTTCGACGGTGAAGGGTTGGCGCAGTCGGTCGTACAGGTGATCCATCAGCAGCCCGAACATCGCACGAGTCAGGGGTGGGAAACCTTCGGGCGGGTAGTAGCAGATGCCGAACACTTGCACATCCAGCAGGTCGGGTTCGGTCACTGTGGCCGTGACCCACGGCTTGTCCGGGGTCCAAGACTTGTACAGGTGATCGCTGCGAGAGGAGGGGGCTTCTGCTTTCCCTTCAGAGCCGATTGCATCTGCTGGCCAAAAAGAGTCGGTGGGGCTCATGGTTGTTCTCCTTCGAGGTAGGCGTGTCTAGGGCTGTGGTGTGAGGTCATCTCGTTGGTTATCCCACGGGATTCCTGTGTCATGCGGGCGGTGGTATCGAACAGGGCCATTTCGGCGGGGTGTAGCTGGTGCTGGACGACGAAAGAGCGGTCCTTGATCCGCCATAAGCCTTGGCCGGTTGAGAGTGTCGGCAGGAGCTTCATCTCCGTGCCAGTCAGGCCCAGGGTCTCGGCGGCACCTTTGGTCTGGTCAGACTCCTGCCGGTAGATGATCCGAGTCTCAGCGTTAGCCAGCAGCGACGAGGCAAGGGAACGCATGGCCGTGCCCTGGTCACCAACGTTGTCCAGGTCGGTGAGTTTGTGGAAGATCAGCATGTTGGCGATCCCGTAGTGACGGGCCAATCGCCACTGGGCATCCATACGCCGCAGCAAGGCGGGGTGGGACATGAGCCGCCACGCTTCGTCATAGATCACCCAGCGTTGCCCGCCTTCCGGGTCGAGCAGGGCTGATTCCATCCATGCCGATGAGCAGGTCATCAACACCGAGATCAGAGTCGAGTTCTCCGCCACAGCGGACAGATCAAGGGAGACCATCGGCAACGACGGATCAAATCGGACGGTCGAGGGTCCGTCGAACAGCCCGGCCAGGTCACCGGCAACGAGGCGACGCAGCGCATGGCCGACCTGCCTGCCATCCTCAGTCAAACGACCGTCGGGATCATCCACACAGTCGGGCGCGAGGATGCGTTCGACGACCATTGGCAAGATCGGCACCCTCGCCGATGCGACGGCGCTGGAAAGTGCCACATCAATAGCGGTGTGCTCCAGCGGAGTCATGGTCCGGTCAAGAACAGTCTCAGCCAGCGCGCCGATGAGGTCACGGCGGCGGGAGGTGACCTGGGCCAGCCACTCAGCGTCGGTCAGATGGCTGGGCCGGTAGCCTTCATCCAAGGGGTTGAGGCGGGTGGCCAGCCCGTGGCCGAGCCGGATGGCTTTCCCACCGACGGCTTCGGCGACGGCGGTGTGTTCGCCTTTCGGATCGCCCGGCACATACACCCGCCGCCCGAACGGAATCGACCGAGTGTAAAGCGATTTCGCTAGCGACGACTTGCCCGAGCCGACAATCCCGGCCAGCACGATGTTTGGTGCGGTGATGATTCCGGCGGCGTACAGGACCCACGGGTCATACACGAACGACGCACCACCGAACATGTCCGAACCAACAAACACCCCATCCGCACCCAAACCACCCTCAGCAAGGAACGGATACGCCCCCGCCAAGGTAGCCGTAGTGTCCTGATGCTTCGGAAGCCAGAAGTGCCCAGGGGTACGTAACTGTGCTGGTCCAGGCTCACCCCATGCGGGCAGAAATGCTGCCGCATGAGCTTCGTGTCGGGCGTCCTCACGTTCCTGCCGGTACTTCGCCTTCCGAGCATGTCTTGCTGCCTTGTCCAGCTTCATGGCCGCTCGACGCAGCGCCTTCCGCTCGCGGCGAGTAAGCCGCTCAGGTTGGGACAACAGCGCGGTGTGCAGAGTCTCGGTTGTTTCCACATCCAGCAGGTACGTCCACCCGCCCAACCGGTAGTCTTATCGGTATGGAGAGGAGCGAATCGGCATAAAGCGCGTCGATGATGTGAAATCGACCCTTGACTGGATTTTCGTTCACCAGACTGCGTGCTCCGGTAACGAGGCTGCTCGCCGAGAACCTACACGACTTAACACGACATAGACCACTGAAGGGAAGGCATGGGCAACGAGATTCAACTCGTCAGTGATGGTGACGGTCTGGCAGTGATCGGTGCTGCCGAGGATGTGGATCGTTTTCTTGCTTCGCAGGAGTTGGATCAGGTGCCAAGCAAAAGTTTGGCGTTGGGTCGGCTGGGCAGGGTTGTCGGGTCCGGGACGACGGTCGCACAGGCGGCTGCGGAGATTTCAGCAGCCTCGGGACGGTGGGTGCAGCTAACTGAGAAATCAGTGCAGCAACTCAGGTAGTTCAACTTGATGAAGGGCACGGACGGCACACTGAAGGCTGTCATGACTGGGCCGGACGGCAAGATTAGAGCGTTGGCGGAGTTCGCCAAAGGCCCCGGCTCGATGCTTGGCAATCCCGCGATTCTGACCGGGGTCGCGGGGATAATGGCTCAAATGGCCATGCAGCAAGCGATGGCCGAGATTACCGACTATCTGGCGGCTATTGACCAGAAGGTTGATGACATCCTCCAGGCACAAAAGGACTCCGTGGTGGCGGGGATAGTCGGTGTCGGCCTCGAGATTGAGGAAGCGATGGCTATCCGGGATCAGGTTGGTGAGGTCTCGGAGGTCACATGGTCTAAGGTGCAGGCCACCTCCACGCAGATAAAGCAGACACAGGTGTACGCCATGCGGCAAATCCAAACCATTACCGAGAAACTAGAGCGCAACGTAGCTATCCAGGACTTGGTGGCTGTGACGAGAGACGCACAGGTCAAAGTTCACGAATGGCTCGCGATTCTCGCCCGATGCTTCCAACTTCAGGAAGCGTTGGGCATTCTGGAACTCGACCGGGTTTTCGTCACTGCGCCCCGAGAGTTGGAGCAGCACCGGATCGGGCTGCGGATCGCCAGGCAGAGGAGCCGCGATGACATTGTCGCAGCCACTGAGCACTTGATTACTCGGATGGATGCCGCAGTAGCGTCCGCTAATGATGCGGTGTTGTTCCATCCGTTCTCATCTCCAGCCGTGGTCGAGTCCCGCAACCACGTCGTAGGTGGTGTCTGCGAGTTCTGGACGCGGCTCGGGATCAAGAGTGAGTACGCAGATGCCGATTCTCGGCGCTGGGATGAGGCTGTCGTAGAGGTGAGAGACAGAGCGTTAGAGGCAGGCGCAGGAGGACTGACGATGGCAGCCAAGCTTGGCAACGCCGCCATCGGCCAGGTAGGCGACTTGTTTCAGCGGTTCCTACCCAAACAAGATGAGCACCTGAACAATGAGCTTGCCGGATCAAACGAGAACCCCAGCGACATGGAGCAATACACTCAGACATCAGACGATTGAACCGAGTGCTGACACGATAATCAGCATGTTCACCTCAAAGGGGTCACCCTGATGGATCACGCTCATCACCGACAATCACGGACACCATAGTCTGTTCACCGAAATCGTACTTCCGGTCCTAATGCCGATGCATTTGTATCTGCACTAGACGGCCCGGCACAGCGGCAGCGCGGCTGCGGTGAATGCTTGAGCCTGCTGGCCGACGAGGGTTCTGGTTTCGCAACTGGCTTGGACGGCGGCTTGTTCGATGCCGGCGAGTGCGGCTTGGAGTTTGTCTTCGGTGTTGGTGCTGACCGCGATGAGTCCGACGTAGCGGATGATGCCGTGGCCGGATGTGAGGTCGGCTTCTTGTTTGAGTACGTCGGTGTATTCGGCTGTGGTGGCGGCGTTTTCGATTTGGCCGATTTTGGCTCGCTGCGCGGCGTCGGCGATGTGTTCGGTTTTCTTGCGACGGATGTCTCGGGCTGCTTGGTCGGCTCGCATGGGCATGGCCATGAGGGAGAAGCTGCGGCGGATACCCGAGGACAGGAGGACAGGTGAGAGGAAGCCGGGGAAGACTTGGGCGCGGGGCCATTCGCTGATCCACAACACGGCGTGGAATGCGGTGTCGGTGCGCATCTGGCTCCATGATTCACGAACCGCGACTGGTCCGGCGGTGGCCAGGTCTCGTCCGATGGTGGGGTTGCGCTCAAGTGTTGTGGCTGATTCGGGGTCGTAGGCGGTGCGGAGCATGAACGCGAGTTCCTCGGGTGTGAGCCAGTGGCCGGGATTCAGGTCGGCGCTGCGCAAGGCTGTGGTCAGGGTGTTCATTTCTTGGACCAATACGGCGGCAGCACCGCGCATCCCGCCACCAGCGCCTCGGATGGCCCGCCCAGCGGCCTTCATGTCGAGTGCCAGGGAGATGGTCGTGGTGTGGCGTTCGGATGCTGGCCCGGCCCGGTCGATGAGTTCCCGGTAGACCTTGGCGGTCCATGAGCCGTCATCGTTTCCCTTGAGTCGCCACCAGTCGGCCAGGCCGGAGCCGGAGTCTGGCAGGGTGCGTTCCAGTACTTGGAGGCGGGCGATGCGGCCTGATCGGCAGCAGGTTGCCAGTACGCTGCCCCAGGATTGGACTCGGCGTTCTTGTTCGGCGGGGTCGAGGAGGATGAATGACGGATGGGTGACATCAACGACAGCGGTGAGAGTGGCGTTGTGCGGGTCGTGGATCATGACGGCTCCGGTTTGGGTATCGACCCACTGGCGTAGGGCGGCGGCGTCGCCGGGGAGGGCGAGGGTTCCGGCGGGTCGGGGTTTGGCGATGCGGCGGTTGAACATGGTTTGTCCTTGGTAGATTCGTTTGGCCCAGCGAGCGCAGATGGGTGTCCAGTCGATGAGTTTTCTGCCGTTCATGCTGACGAGGGCCAAGGCGGTGGTTGTCGCCCAGATCGGGGCGGTCCAGGCCAGCCATATGCCGCCACCGGAGTAGAGGGCGACGACGATGGAGATCGCGGCTATAGCGAGGCAGACCAGTTGCGGGCCGGACAGACCCAGGAGCAGGCCGCGTTTGGCTAGGCGTGAGAACTTGACCGGGTTGAGTTCGTAGTCCGGTCGCGCGTTGGTGACAGTCATGGGTCACGCCTTCAAGGCTGGGGCGGGCGGTGGTTCCGGTGGTGGTGTCGAGGAGGATGGGATGAACACCGTCTGAGGAAGCGACGCGGCGGGGCTGGAAGGTGGCGTGGGTTGGGCGGCTTCGCTTTGGCCCATTGCGGTGTCGCCGATGTAGCCGCCCGCAGCAGGTCCAGCGGTTGCCGCGTCTTTCACGACTTGCGCGCCGATGATGACAGCGGC
>JAITVK010000032.1 GCA_031285845.1 Propionibacteriaceae bacterium | reverse complement strand
CGGCTACTTCTCCTCCGACCGCTCCATGCGCGAATACGTCACCCGCATCTGGGGCGTCCAATCCCTATGATTCGGACGGAGCAGGTGCTCACCAGCATCCGCGCGAAGTGAACGGTCGGAGGTCAGAGAATTCCTCACACCCGTCGGCGGCCCGTCATCGAGCCACCCGCACGCAAGACCTGGCGCAGGAAACCCCACGCCGGTTGACGGTCTTTCGGTTTCCGCCGCTCACAAGCCGAGGAGCGCCAAGGGCACGACGGCCACGCCGTCTTTGCGACGGTACGCCTGCGGGCCGGTGTTGAGAACCACCTGATCCATCACCAGATCAGGCAGTTGTTCGCGCAGCCAATTCAGTTGAGCGACGTCACCTGGGCGTACCATCGACGACAATTTCACCTCGATGGCGACCACAGTCAGATCGGGTCGCTGAACGAGCAAGTCAACTTCGTGGGCCCCGCCGTGGGTTCGGAGATGGAAGACTTTCAAACCCAGCGACTGGGCCAACACCCGGACCGTCTGAACCGCCAAAGACTCGAATAGCGCGCCAAGAAACGTGCTGCTCTGATGGGGTGTCGCAGGACCGTCACCGTGGATCAGAGAATCCGCAGTGGCTCCAACCAGACGCGCGGCCAAGGCCGGATCGACCAGATGATGCTTCGGAGACTGCCCCAGCGCCGCCAGATTGGCCAAGCCGGGAGCCCACGCGGGAATCGGATCGAGCACCCACATCCGTCGGAGCAGATTCCGGTAGGCCATGGTCGTCTGTTTCGACGGCTTCGCCTCCTCACCCGGCGTGGAGGCGTTCAGCAGGGAGGCGTACGACGCGGTGGTGGCACTAGCCGCGCCATAAGCGGTCAGCCATTGTCGTAGCGCCTCAGGATGACGAACCGTGTCGCCGACTTCGGCGACGTCATGATCAACAATGCGGTCGATGTAACTGTCGAGCAAGTACGGCCGGGCGGCAGGAGCAGCTCGACGAATTCCTGGAAAACCCGATTGCAGAATCTCACTGACATAGTCGACCACAGTCAACGAGGTGTCGCCACCCACCTCAGACTCATCCGGGCTAGTCAGAGACCTCAGTGAGACAGTCGGGGCAGCAATGCGTCTTTCCGGCAACGACATCGGTCGCATCATCAGCCGCACGATACGCCCCGCTCCCGAATGCAGATTCGCCTTCGGATCTGGCGTGGCTGACCCGGCGAGCAGAAAACGCCCAGGCTCAGCCCCATCGTCGACGGCGCGACGGACGACATCCCACGTCTCAGGAACCCGCTGCCACTCGTCGATGAATGTCGTCCCGTGGTCTTTAGTGATGACCTCCGGGTCATCGGCGACGATCGAACGGGTTGCGGCCCGATCCAATGAGTACGTATGCGCAGCCCGCGCCGCAGTGGTCGCGGTCTTCCCCACCCCTTTCGCCCCTTCGACCGCGATCGCCGGCAGGATTGGCAGCAACTCGTCGAGCTGATCATCAACCAGCCTTCTCACGTAGTCCACAGTGGTACTCTACCATTCCTGGGCTCCGTACTTGCCCATTTCTGGACGCTCTACTCTCCCATTTCTGAGGGTCGTACTTGCCCATTTCTGTGATTTAGACATCATGTCTAGCGTCACGCCCGCAACTTTTGGCACCAGATTCGGCGGAGACGCCGTCGATCACCAGGCCTCGGCCGCAGCGATCAGCCGATCGAGCGCGTCATGGTTATTGGTGATGAAATCCTCATCGCGGGACACTCGAATCTGGGCCAACTGGGTCATGAAGTCGACTTGTGCTCGGCAATCATAGTCATCTAGAGCCACGGCTCGCTCCGGCTCGGAACCGGACAGACTCTTCTCATCATCCGGGATCTCTGAAGATGGAACACCGTCGCGAACTGGGCCCACAACCCCGTCCGGATGCGTCCGAACAGCGAGGCCCATGCCCAGAATCGGACCACTTTCGTAGCTCACTTTCTGGAAGACATACCCTTTCCCGTTCATGCAGGATTCCCATCGCGCATTCAGATTCTGCACCCGACGATCCTGACCAAAGGTTCCCAGGCGATCATCATCCGCCACGCTGACCAGCGCAGCGTACGTCAGATCCCAAAACTCAGCGAGAAACGCCACCGTCTGCTCCGACTGGCTCGGCTCAGGAAACTCAGCGCTCGCTCTTCCCGTGCACGACGCGCCGGAGGACCCGGCCGGATTCGCCGGGTCACCGTAGAGCGCGAAATCGTACGCCTGGCGCTCTGCTGAACTCAAAGACTGTTGGTTCACGAGATTGGGATCGTCTCCACCAACGGCGACCAGTTGCTCCTCCGGCGTGCTCATCACTCCATAGCCTTCGCGAGCGACCACCTCCCGATCCCCCGACAGCCTCGGGACCGGTAACACCCCCAAGGCCAGGCTCACTTGCGGAGTTGTTGAAGCCGCAGTATGTGACGGTCGAGGAACCCACGTGAACCCCTGCGCCAGCATGCAGTCGGAGACGAACTTCTGCCAGTTGGCATTCCACTGCGTTTGCGCAGCCTGGTGCCCGGGGTCCTCGCCGGGGCCGTTCATTCCGTTCGCGTACTGCATCAACGGGGGCGGCGGCTCCATCACCGTCACCCAACTCGCCACCGGAAGATCAGCACGCGCTGCCGAAACACTAGCAATCGAGGATTCGGCAGTCACCGGTTCGGTGGTCGCCACGGGCGATACCGTTTCGCTCATCCCAGTGCAACCGCCCAACAAGCCGAAGACGGCGATGACCAAACCTAGGGACCTCCGTACCAACACAAGCAATTCCTCTCATCACGCACCCCGTGCCCCTGGGTCCAGTCATCGCGACAACTATCAGTCGTTTGTCTGTTCGGACTCGTACACCAAGGGCCTAGATGTTGGAGTCAGAAATGCACTTCAAGCTAGCTGGCAGATTCGTCAGCAAGAAAGGAGGAACATTCGCCCACTTGCCAATCGCATTGTGCGTTTGTGGACCGTACTCCCCATCCGCGGCGATTCCCTTATATCTCTGGAACGTGGTAAGGGCTCCAGTTGTCTGAGGCCCCCAGTTGGAGTCAAACTTCCCGACTCGAACCCCGTTACAGATGCTCAGCGCTGATTGCATCACGCCCACTGCATCGCTCACCGATCCCTGACTCATCTGGCAATAGCGGGTACCGCCATCTCGGGCCGGAACAAACCCAGTGAATGGTCCCCTCACGGTGGTAGTCGCTGAGTTGCACCAGGTATACTGCGCCGCTGCGTGAGCTGGCTCGATCACCTGAGGAGTCGCAGCCAACCCACCCAACACCATCGTGAGCGCAGCCAAGACCGTACCCATCCTTTTCTTCATATCCATATTCATCTCCTTCCAGTCACTTGACCAAACCTTGTGTCTGGCCATTCGTTTCCGGGGAGAGAGAGAACCCCCCTTGGTCCCTCTGCTCGGATAGCTCGACAGTACGCGTAATCGAAACCGCTTGTCAAGAGGCACAATCTCTGTTCAACTCGACCCGAGGGTCGCAACATGTTGGACTGCGGCGGCCCCTCGGCAACCCGTCTGAGCCCGACCACTCGGAGCGAATCTCGTCGCGTCACCCAGCCGTCGATACGGCAGAATGGACCTCATGATTCTGGCAGTGAATGTGAATGACACCGAGGTTGGTGGCGGCCTCGGCCGCGCCCGTACGATGGCTGTGGCTGAGATCGACAACGACGAGATCCGGTCATGGACGCCGATCGAAGTCGGGTGGGATGTGCTCCATGACGCGCCCGCGCCTGGTCGTACGCCGTTGACCACCGACGCCGCGGCCACACCGGTGACCGATGTTCCAGGTGACACCCCGGCCCCAGGTTCCCCGGTCGACTCGGGCTCGACCCACTCGCATGCGCACGGTGCTGGACATGGCGCTCATCACGCGCGAATCGTCCGCTTTCTGAAAGACAACCACGTCGACGTCGTCGTCACCGGACACGCCGGGCCGCCGATGCTTCACACCCTCGAATTGATGGGTGTGGCCTGCGTCATCGGCGCCGCCGGAGACGCCCGCCAAGCTGCCATTCAGGCGTACGACCTAGTCAATCAGTCCTGACCGCGTGAGCGTACGTGCTCCAGGTAGGTCTTCATCGCGGGGTGCTCGGTGAAGAAGGGGCGCGAATAGAACTCCAACTGCGCGGCGAGGTTGCGCGAGGTGTAGACCTGATCGACGAAGTCTCTGGGGTCGGCGGGCGGATTGATCGCGAATTCGACCATCAGTGAGCCGATCGCTTGACTGGCGAGCAAATGCAGCCGTTCCTCTTCGTCGCCGGATTCGGTGATCATCCCAGCCCCCCGAGCAGCCGCGACGATCGTACGCAAATGGTCGACGAATTGACTGAAAAACGCTTGGGCCGAACTGGTGGCGTCAAGGAAACTGCGCACCATATAGACGGTCAGCACCGAGGCGGCGGACGTGTCAGCAAGAGTGTCTTTGATCGAGTCCGGCTCATGAATAGCGAGAATCTTCATGTCGAGAAAGCGCTCCAACACCCGCTCGTCGCAGACATGATGAAGGTGGTCTTTAGTTCCATAGTGATGAGTGATCAGCGGCACCGAGACGCCAGCCTCCTCGGCGATCGTCCTCAACGGCACCCGGAAACCGTCGCGGGCGAAACAATACAGCGCAGCATCACGAATGCGCGCGCGAGCAGTCAGATCATGTCGATCGGCTGAGCGGCGAGGATTGAGGGGAGTGATCGACGTCGTCGTTGTATCCATATACCGCATACTGTACGCCCGTACAGTAATTTGTCAAATCGAATCCGCTTGTGGCCGGGGGATTGCACCCACGTACGACCACCGTCCCATGCAGCCGCGAATGTCGCGCTATCCCGATCATGGAATCGAACCTCAATCTGTCGTCTCATCAGCGAGCAGAGCCAGATCTTCACTCAAGTCGGCGTCGGTCTGAGGAATTCGAAGCAGAACCTCCGGAGTCAGAAACTGACGCCAACGACGAGCTCTGCGAACATGATTCGTCCCGGCGCCCGAAAACTTCGAACACCGGGACGATCATGACTCCCGACAGCCCACCGCACGTCGCCGGACCAGCCTCCACCACTAGCCTCGACGACGTGCCCAGTGGACGTCAGGATCAGTTGTCCGCCGACGGATAGGCGGCGTACTGTCCAGACTCGATCGCCGGGGTGACATTGGTCGGCTCGATGGCCGCTGCCGGCGATTTGCCTTGCTTCATCGCGGCCAGGCGGGCCTCGACTTCGACATTGTCGTCAGCCGCCGCCAACTGGGCGAACTGCGAATCGAACGACACCGCCGCCACTTCGGCTTGGCCCAAAGCTTGGGCTTCCTCCCGACGTACGGCGTCCTCGAAGCGAGAGATCTCGCTCGTCGGATCGAGCACGTTGATGCTCGACAGGGACTGCTGAACCTGCTGCTGCGCCTCGGCGGTCTTCTGACGCGCGACCAGCGAATCCCGCTTGCTCTTCAGCTCGCCCAACTTGTCACGCATCGTCGCCAGGCCCGATTTGAGCTTGTCAACCGTGTCACGCTGGCTGGTGATCATCGGCTGCTCTTGCTTGACCTCAGCCTCGGCGTCCATCTGCTTGCGCAACGCCACCTTGGCCAGCGCGTCGAACTTGTCGGCGTTGGCCGTGTCACCTTTGGCTCGATACTGGTCGGCCATTTGGGAAGCCGATTGGGCTTTCGCGCCCCACTCTCGTACGGCGTCGACATCTTCGTTGTAGTCCTGTTCCGCCAAACGCAGATTGCCGATCGTGGTGGCGATCGCCTGCTCGGCGTCAGCGATGTTGTTGGTGTAATCCCTGACCAGCTGATCCAGCATCTTCTGCGGATCCTCGGCCCGGTCGATCAGGGCGTTGATATTGGCCTTGGCCAACTGGGCGATCCTTCCCAAGATCGACTGCTTCTCTGCCATTGTTTTCCCTTTCTTCTTGATGGCTTGACTGCCACACAAGTCTGTTGCTGATTCTCGTACGGGTCACACCGTCTTCGGTCAATCAGAACCGTCCACCGCTGGAGCGGGAACCTCTCGACCCGCCACCACCGGACGAGCGGCCTCCCCCGGATGATCGGCCGCCACCGCCGGAGGACCATCCGCCGCCTCCGCTGAAAATCGAGCCCGAGCCGCGTCCGGAGCCGAAACCGCCCATGCCTGACGAGCCACCGCCGAAGATCGACCCACCCCGATTTCCGCTAGTCAGCCCGCCGATGACCAAGCCGGTGATGAATTCACCCATGCCGCTGCCACCACCCGATCCGCCGGATTGCCAGGAGTCGGCGCTCGCCTGGGCCAAACTCATCGCCTGCTGCGCCTGATTGAGCGCGGTCGTCGCCGTGGCGTACGCCTGACTTGGGCTGACGGTCAGTTGCTGCTGGGCCACGCCCGCCAGCCGATAGGCCTCTGACAGTGCCGTACGAGCTTGAGCGCCGACGGCTGAGCGGCGAGCGTCGATGTACGCGCTGGCTTGGGTCGTGACTTGCTGAACCTGGGCCAGGATCGCCGACGTGGCCTGACTGGCCCGTGCGTCGGCTTGTTCTTGGCCGCGCGCCGGAGCCAACGCCCGATCCAATTCAGCCTCAGCGTCCGTCAAACGCGCCAAGGCCGCCATCGGATCGCCACCACTACTGACCGCTTGGGCTTGCTTCAGCGCCGCTTGCGCCCCGGCGGCCGCAGTCGTCACCTCAGACGATGTGGTCGCCAGCCGGGCGACATCGTTCAAATCGGCACTGATCGAAGCCATCTGGGTTTTCAGCTTCTCCCCGGCCTGCGCCAGATCGGTCTGGGCATGATCGACACTGTCGAGCAGCTTGCTCGCCTGAGCGATCGCGGTTTGTCCGACCCGCGCGAACGCCACAGCCTGGTTCTTGTCGCCCTGTTTCAAAGCCGCTTCACCTTTAGCCACGCCGTCGCGAGCGGCCTCAATCAGCGCCGTCGCCTGATCGGGCACGGCGACGAAAGACGCCAGCGCGGAGGCGGGATAGCCTGCCGCCAACGTCTGAAGTGTCTTGGCCGCCACCGGAATTCGTTGCTCGACTTCGGTGGCCCGCTGCGCCGTCTCATCAAGGACCTGTGGCGCGCGCGACGACAAGTCACGCAACTGCTCGAACGACTGGGTTTGCTCGTCCAGCGCGTCAGCCGCCTGGACGCACAGTCGCAGCAGTTGGGTCAACATCGCGCGCTGCTGTGGTTCAGTCTCCGGCGTCGAGTCGTCCAACTGTTTGCGGATCGCGAACGCCTGGGACGCATTCTGTTTGGCCTTGTCCAACGCCGCTCGGAACGGATCAGTCGCCTCCAATCCGAACTCGGCTTGGGCGAAGCCCAACTCGTCCTGGGACGTACGTAAGGCATTGTCCAACTCGACCAAGGCGGTTCCGGCCCGGCGATTCAATTCGGTGATGGTCAACCCTGCCAATTCGTCCTGGCTGGCCGACGCCGACCCAGTCGCGCTCTTGCGGCGACGTCGCCACCACAACCAGCCGCCGACACCGCCGACGACGACCACGCCAGCGGCGATCGCCCCGACTGTGCCGCCCGCTTGGCCCGATCCGGTCAGCTTGTCGGCCGCCGCGACGGCAGCGCCCGCCCAATCGCCGATCCGCAACTTGTCGACCACCGCGTTCTCGATCGCGGACTGGGTCGACGTGCTCAAACTCGACTGATCGTCGACCGACAATCCCCACAACCGGTCTGTCACAGCGACGGCGATGAGCAGATCGTTGGTTCCCATGTGCGTTTGAATCGCAGTCTGATCGGCCCATTGTTGGCCGCTCGCCCCATCGAACGAGTCGACGTAGACCACGAACAGCTGAAAGTCTGTCTTGTCGGCGACTCGGGTCAGCGCCTCGTTCACCGTGGTGGTGTCGGTCGCGCTCAAGACATGGGCCCGATCCTCGACCGGTCCCGACATCGAGGTGAGCGGGGCTTCGGCGAACGCTGGCGCTCCTAGACCGCCGATCAGCAGCACGATTATCGGCGCGACTAGGGCGAACAGTCGTCTGCCGTGATGCGCGCTTCGGTGGCGGACGTCGTAGTCTCGGTTCAACATGTTTGGCATATCACCTTACCTCGCTTCAAGGCTAGCAGAAGCTGCGCTCAGAAAACGCTGAGGTGTTGTAGTTTTCGGGCGTACGACGCCGGGTTGGCCGCCACGCGGTCCCGGCCGTCGGGCTGACCGCGAGGCGTTCTGACAGGCCCCAAGACCGCCCGTGCGACCGACTGCAGGCGGCTTCGCGAACACTGTGAGCGCCGCGATGCCTTTCGTCGGGGGAGTGCGATCAGTCCACCGGGACTTCGACCACCGTGTCGCCGTCGCGGATCGGCATGATGCGGCCTTGGCTGATCCGCGCCATCGTCGCCGTCAGGTCTGCCGGGAAGGTCAGGCTCAGATGCTGACCGGTCTCGTCGTACTGTGATCGCAGGATCGTCGCGCCGCCGCGCAGCAACTCCTCCTGGATGCGCCCCGTTTCCGCCAAAGGCAGGTTCAGGCTCCACACCGCCCGTCGCTGCGCTTCGACCCGCGGAATGGCCGCCACCGCCGAGGAGACACAGCCGCCGTACGCCCGAGTCAATCCGCCGGCGCCGAGTTTGATCCCGCCGAAATAGCGGGTGACCACGGCGGTGATGTTGATCAGATCGGCGCCAATCAGCGCGTTCAGCATCGGGATGCCCGCGGTTCCCGCCGGTTCCCCGTCGTCGGAGGATCGCGACTGTCGCTGACCGTCGTCGTCGACCACGAAGGCCACGCAGTGGTGACGAGCGTCCGGATACATCGAGCGCACGGAGGCGATGAGCGTACGAGCCTCTGCTTCGTCGTCGGTCCGCGCCACCGTCGTCAGAAAACGTGACTTCTTGATCTCGGTCACGGTGGTGTCACGGAACCCGGCCCGCGGCATGAACGACATCAAGGCAGTCTAGTGTCCCGCGCGGCAGGACGGTCACGACAGTCACGGTGAAATTGGCATCTCAAAACGCCGACGCTGGCAGTTTTGGCCGATAGAATCATCGTGAAGGCTGTGCGCCGTACGTCCGAAAGGCTGATCATGCTCAAGTTCCTCAAAGGTTTCCTGCTCGTGTTGGGCGCCGTGCTCATCGTCGCGACCATCGTGTTGATGGTGTGGGACGTCATCCAAATCAACCAAGTCGTCGCCGTGGCGAACGCCAACAAGTCCAACGCGGCCGGTTTCAACGCGAACCCGCGCAACTGGGTCCTGCTCGGCGCGGGAGCGGCACTGGTCGGCGGCCTGCTCCTCGGGTTGGGTCTCGGGATGCCCAATCGTACGTTCAAACAGCGTCTGACTGAGAACAACAACCATCCTGCCCCACCGACGACCGGTCACGACAACCCACCCCAGAGCCCGGCTTTCTGATCAGGCGATCTGTCACTTCACCAAGTACGACACGGCGATTCGGGCGCTGACGTCCACTGGTTCGGGCTCGAGGTCGACCTCGACGTTGTCCATTGTCGTCGTCTCAGCTTTGGCCATAGCCAATCCGGCCCTCAACAAGCCCGGCTCCCGGCCACCCGAAGACGGGATCGCCCCTGGGAACAGTTCCGGTTCGGCGAACAGGATCGGTTCGACCACCTGCACTCCGCCAGCCCGCGCGATCGCGTTCACTTGACGCTGCGCGTCAATCACCGCCTCGGCCAACAGTGCGTCATTGGCGTCTTTCATCTTCTGAGGCGACACCGACCACGCCGTGTCGACGCTGATGCCCGCGACGACGGCCAGTCGCGTGACCAGCTCACCCACCTGATCGACGCTGTCATCGGCGAATTTGGCCGTCACTTCGGCCGTCACGGTGTGCAACTCAATGTCTTTGGGATAGTCACGATACGATCCGACGCGCATCCGACGTTGGGTGTAAGCGCCGGCGGCCGGTTTGAGAATCGCCTGGACTTGAGGCATCGCCGCCGCGAACTGGGCCTGGGCCGCCTCCAAGGTGGGGTGGCCCGTGACGCCGACTGTGACCGAGATGGTCGCGACATCGGGCATCACTGTTCCAATCGCGTTTCCGAACACATTGATTTGCGGCATGGTTCCTCCTGGCTCACGGGGTCTTGGACCATGACACTAGCACGCTTGGAAGATATCTGATCAGGTACGATCGCCGCGAGCGGCGTGGCGGCCCACACAGGCGGTGGAACATCAGCGTCACGTGGGCGAGACGCCCGGTGCGACGCAAGACCGATCGGGTCAGCCGATGTACATTCGCGCCACTCGGTCAGCGATGTCACACAACACCTCATAGCTGACCGTGTTCGTCAACGCGCCCAAGTCCTCCGCCCCGATGATGTCGCCGCCATCACGGCCGATCAGCGTGACCTGCTCGCCGATCTTGATGTCAGACTCAGGCCCGAGGTCGATCATCATCTGATCCATGCAGACCTGCCCGACCTGAGGGTAGCGCCGCCCCAGAATCAGCACCGTCGTCTGGTTGGACAGTCGCCGGGTGTAACCGTCGCCGTACCCGACCGGAACTGTCGCCACGCGGGTGTCGCGCGGCGCGATCCAGGTCCGCCCGTAGCTGACGGTCTCCCCCGCGCGGACCGTTTTCACGTACGACACGTGGCTGACCAGCGACAACACCGGGTCGACGTGGATCGTGGGCTCCGGGGATTGGGGGTAGCCGTACGCCAGAATGCCGGGGCGAACCATGTCGAACCAAGCCCGCGAGTGACGTTCCACCCCGGCCGAGTTGGCGGCGTGCTTCAACGACAAAGACCGACCCAACTGGGATTCGACGTCGTCGACCGCGATCTGGAACTGGTCGATCTGGCGGTTCGTGAAATCGTCTTCGTTGGGATCCTCGGACGCGGCGAAATGGGTGAAAATGCCTTGAAGGTTGAGGAAAGGAGCCTCCTCGACCAGAAGAGCCAAACGGGCCGCCAACTGTGGGGGGCAACCGATTCGCCGCATCCCGGTGTCGACTTTCAGATGGACGTCCATCACCCGTCCGACCGCTTCCGCGGCCGCGCTGGCCGCCCAGATCGTCACCGGATCGACCACAGTCAACGTCAACCCGGCCTCAGCGGCGCGGTTGACCTCATGGTTTTGAGCCGGAGACAGTTTCAGGATCGGCAACGTGATGCCCGCCGACCGCAGCCCGACACCCTCGTCGACCGTGGCCACGCCGAGCCAGTCGACCAGGGAACGGTCCTGCAACCAACTGACCAGTGGAGTGGAGTACGCCCCCGTACGCGACTGTTCGACCAAGCCATGGCCATAGGCGTTGGCTTTGACAGGGAGCAAGATTTTGCGGAACTCGACGTGGCGACGAATGGCGTCAAGGTTGCGTTCCAGAGCGCCCAGATCCACCTGGGCGTACGTCTCGAAGCCATCCATTTCGTGTGTCCTTCCCGGAGCCATTCTACGGGTCTGGCGCCGATCGTCCGACAAGTGAGGATATCACCACATGTCTTGCCGTGATCGCGTTTTGCGCCAGCACAGGCTCCCGTAGACTGGGACGGTGGATCAAAACACGCCTTCGTACTGCTATCGCCATCCGGATCGTCCGACGTCGATCACATGTCGTCGCTGCGGACGACCGATCTGCTCGGACTGCATGATCCAAGCGGCGGTCGGCTTCCAATGCCCCGAATGTGTCAAACAGGGCGCACGAGCCACCCGCCAGAATCAGGGGCCGTACGGCGGGCAGATCTCGACCAACCCCCGCCAGACCTCGATCGTCCTGATCGTGATCAACGCCGTCGTGTGGGCGGTCATCACCGCCATGGGTCGGCTGGCCCCCAAGATTCCGTTGGAACAATACCTCGGGCTGATGCCGCAAGGCATCTGCGCGGTCGCCGACCGATCGGGGATGTATTGGCAGGGCATGAATCAGGCGGCCTGCCAGGCGACGGCCAATGGCCTATGGATCCCCGGGGTCGCCGATGGCGCGTGGTGGCAGCTAGTCACCTCGATCTTCACCCACGTGTCGATCATGCACATCGCGATGAACTGCCTGACGCTGTGGTTCATCGGTCCACCGCTGGAAAGCTACCTGGGCCGCGCCCGATTCTTGGCGACGTACCTGCTAGCCGGACTGTTCGGTTCGCTGGCCGTCTACTGGTTGAGCGCGCCGTACTCTTTGTCGTACGGCGGATCGGGCTCGTTGTTCGGTGTCATGGGCGCGCTGGCGATCATCCTATGGCGTCAGAAGGGTGACTTCCGCCAATTGCTGATGTGGATCGGATTGAACATCGTCATCACGTTCGTTGGCGGCGGATCCATCTCGTGGCAAGCGCATTTAGGTGGTCTGGTCGGTGGCGCGATCCTCGCCTGCATCTGGGTTTTCACGAAACCTTCACCCCATCGCGCCCGCGATCAGTGGATCCTGATCGGAGTCACCCTGGCCGTCATCGCGCTGGGGTTGGCCGCCCGTACGCCGATGCTCATCTGAGGTGGCGCCTTCCGCACAGCGAATGTCGATATTGTCAACGCCGACGGCCAGGTGCTTCACAGTGGGTCGTGGCCTGAGAAGCTGCCTCGGTTGATCGCCGAGTTGTTGGAGCACGGTCGTACGTCGCCAGATCACCCGCTGATCGTCTCCAGTGCGACGCACTTCCTCATCGAGCATATTCACCCGTTCCGAAACGGCAATGGTCGCATTGGTCGGCTGTGGCAAACACTGATTCTGAGTCGGTGACGCTCCATCTTCGCCTGGATGCCGGTTGAGACGCTGATCAGAGCCCATCGAGAGGGCGATTATCTGGCGCTGCAAGGGTCACGGGAACCTGAGATCGATGCGGCACCGTTCATCACCTAGATGTTGGGCGTGGTGGAGGAGTCACTGCTTGGCTACGAACTGCGGACCCGTACGGATGCGACAAATGTCAGAGCATAGGTCGGAATAGACGTCGGAGCAACGGGCTCGGATGCTGTGTTGCGGCTCCTCCGGGAATCACCCTCGCTGAGCGCGGTCGCCCTGGCGAGACGGCTGGGAAAGACTGCACGGACCATTGAAAGATATCTGAAATCACTCCGGGAGGCAGGTCGCGTGAGAAGGGTCGGGCCCACGAAGTCAGGACACTGGGAGATCATGAAAAGCGAGAACGGCTGATCGCGATTCAGTACGAGAAGTCGTTCGAGCCCGAAATTTGCGATTGAAATCGACGATCCGCCGCCATCGCGCGGTGGTGTGCCCGCTGGAGATCAAGAAGCACGCCGATCCAAGCGTTTATGACACCGACGTTTTCGCGTGTTGGATCGGATTCCCACGATCACTCGCAACCTGGGGGCGTGCTCTGCGCCTAGGACCATCTCATCACATCGAGAGACGACGACCGCCTGATCCCGGTCAGTTGGTTGTGACCTCCAGTTCCGGATGCCATCTGACGCGACTGAAATCGACGATCCGGCCGTCGACGACCGGCACACCCTCGGCGGCCAGGTGCTCGACCTGCCACTGCGCGGGGGATCCCTCGATCTGCGCCAACAGTCCATGGGCCCGTACGACCCGATGCCACGGCAGCCCCGGTGAGCCATCGTGGGCGATCGCGCCGACGCGACGAGCGGCCCCCGGATGTCCGCAACATCCCGCCACATCACCGTAGGTCATGACCCGCCCTGGCGGGATGTCGTCGACCACCGCTTCCACCTGGGCCCTCAGCTCGTCTGACCCGGAGGGGTTGGAGCCCACGGCCGTACGATCAGGCGAACCGCGACGCTCGTACGTCATGTCAGGGCCCGACCAAGCGACTGACCCTCACGGCTTGTGGCACGGGCAAAGTGTGGGCCGCGCCCGTCATCGTGGCGACGATGTCCTCGTAACTCACCTGAGCCATCGGCGACGAGGCGACGACGCGTCCGTGACGCAGAATGACGATCCGATCGGCAACCGCTTGAATGTCGGCCAAGTTGTGGCTGATCAGAACCACTCCGAGCCCTTTGTCGCGCAGATGAACGATCAACTCCAAGACCTCGGCGGTTTGGGTGATCGACAGTCGGGAGGTCGGCTCGTCCAGGATCACGATCCGCGGTTTGATCAGCAGCGCCCGGGCGATCGCCACCGATTGCCGTTGCCCAGCCGACAGCTGGGCGATCGGATATCGCACCGACGGGATTCTGGCCCCGATCTCGTCCAGAGTCTGCCGCGCGGCGTTCTCCATCTCGGCTTGCCGCATGACCGAGCCTTGGTGAATCTCGTGGCCGAGGAACATGTTGGCGGCGACGTCGAGGTTGTCGGCCAACGCCAACTCTTGGAACACGGTCGCGATGCCGAGCCTGGTCGCCGCTTGGGGCGAGCCGATCGTGACCTCACGACCGTCGACCAGGATCGTGCCCGAACTGGGGTGGTAGACCCCGGCGACGACTTTGGCCAGCGTCGATTTTCCGGCGGCGTTCTCCCCGACCAACGCCACGATCTCATGCGGGTAGACCTCGAAGTCGACCCGGTCGAGCGCGCACACTCCTCCGAAGCTGACACTGAGTTGATTCAGAGTCAGAACCGGGTCCGCCTGAGCGGACACGGCGGGGGCGTCGTCTTGGCTGACGGTCGTCTCTTCTGGGATCGGTTGATCAGCTGAGCGCATGCAAAGTCACTCCTTCCAAATCACCGGGTAGATGAACAGTGTCCAAGGCGTACGCGATCGCGCCCAACAGTTCGCAGCGTTCGCCAAGCCGTCCGGGGAGGATCTCGATGGTCGGTCTGGCGCCGGGCAAGGTGAACCGGGCTGTGTAGGCGGTCAGGGGGTCAAGGAAAGGCTGGCCGACGTCCACCAGTGGGCCGCCGACGACCACCCGCTGCGGGTCGAGCAGGTTGCAGACCGCTCCCAAAGCGATGGCGATGTAGCGCGTGGCGTCGTCGATGACCCGCCGACAGGCGATGTCACCGTCTTGGGTTTGGCGGATCAGGTCAGCCAAGGACAGATTGCCGTGGGTCAGCCGCAACGACTCGAGCATCGCCGTCGAACCGGCGATCGCTTCCAGGCAGCCACGATTGCCGCAGTAACAGATCGGACCGTTCTCATCGACGCACATGTGCCCGATCTCGCCGGCTGTGCCGGAGAAGCCGTGAAAGATTTGGTTGTCGACACTCAAGCCCAAGCCGATGCCGTGACCGACCGACAAGTACGCCACCGGAGACGCCCCTTGTCCGGCCCCCAATCGACTCTCGGCTAGACAGCCGAGGTTGGCAGAATTGTCGACCACGACCGGCACCCCCATCCGCGATTGGAGGGACTGCCCGATCGGGATGTCGTCCCAGCCGCGCATCAATCCGGGCGAGCAGATCATGCCAGTGGCCCGATCGATCGGAGCGGCGATGCCGCACCCGACGCCGAGCAGTTCTTCGCGATTGGCCCCGATGCGTTCGACCATGTCGGTGACAAACAGCGCCACCCGATCCAGACCGGTGTCGCCCCGGTGTTGGTTGCCCAGTGGCAGGTGTTGTTCGGCCAGGATCTCACCAGCCGGACTGGCCAGGCCGACCCGCATGTCTCGGCGTCCGATGACAACTCCGGCGACCAGGCCGAGTCGACGCGACAAGGTGACCAGCACTGCCCGGCGACCGTTGCGCGAGGTCGGTTTCGTGGTGATGACTCCGGCTTCGTGGAGTTCTTTGACGATGACGGAGATCGTCCCTGGACTCAGGCCGGTGGCATCGGCCAATTCGACTTGCGTGATAGCGCCAAACTTTCGGATGACTTCCAGAATGCGCCCACGATTGGCTTCACGCAGAGAACTCTGCGATCCGAAAGTCACCGTCGATGCCACCACGCCACAACCCTACAACACGGCTCAGTCACGCCGGGATCGCCCATCCACTGGTAGACACGCCCCGCCGATTTGACTTCGAGACTCTACGTAACAATTCCATAACAACCCAACAATAGGTTTGAGTTCCAAACTCAATGTGCCTAGTGTTGCTTTATCGGGAACCAATCCCGAAACCTCCACCAGTCGGCAAGCGACTGGAGGCAGTCTCTCAAGGAGGAGTGAGAATGAAACTCAAGACACTCGTGGCGGGCCTGACTGGCGTCGCCTTGGCGATGTCCATGGCAGCTTGTTCACAAGACCGCAACGCCACCGGTGGAACCTCGACCAGCGGCGCAGCGACCACCGCGACCAGCACCGACGGTGGCTTGGTCGGCATCGCGATGCCCACCAAGTCTCTGGAACGGTGGAACAACGACGGCGCGCATCTGGTCGAGGTGCTCGAAGGCATGGGCTACACCACGTCGTTGCAGTACGCCGACAACAAGGTTGATCAGCAGATCTCACAGATTCAGAACATGATCAACTCCGACCCGAAGGTGCTCGTCATCGCGTCGATCGACGGAACGGCCCTGAGCCCGGTGCTCCAAACCGCGGCTGACAAGGGAATCAAGGTCATCGCGTACGACCGGTTGATCAACGACACTCCGAACGTCGACTACTACGCCACCTTCGACAACTACCAGGTCGGCAAACTGCAAGGCACCTACATCGAAGAGCAGCTGGATCTGAAGAACGCCGCTGGCCCGTTCAACCTGGAACCCTTCGCCGGGTCCCCCGATGACAACAACGCTAAGTTCTTCTTCTCCGGCGCTTGGGACATCCTGAGCCCGTACGTCACCTCGGGCAAGCTCGTCGTGCCGTCCGGCAAGGCTCCGGCCACCAACGACGACTGGGCGAGCATCGGCATCCAGGCCTGGAAGTCGGAAACCGCTCAATCTGAGATGCAGAACCGTTTGAACTCGTTCTACACCGGTGGCAAGAAGGTCAACGCTGTCTTGTCTCCCAACGACTCTCTGGCTCTGGGTATCGAGCAGGCGCTTGAAGGCGCCGGTTACACCGTGGGCACCGACTGGCCGATCATCACCGGTCAGGACGCTGACTTGGCGAACGTGAAGAACATGCTCGACGGCAAGCAGTCGATGACCGTGTGGAAGGACACTCGCTCCCTGGGCGACCAGGTCGCGAAGATGGTCGACCAGATCATCAAGGGCTCGAAGGTCGACACCAATGACACCGAGACCTACGACAACGGCAACAAGGTCGTCCCGTCGTACCTGCTGGATCCTCAGGTCGTGACGAAGGACACTGTGGAGTCCGCGCTGGTGGGCTCCGGTTTCTACACCGCGGATCAACTGGGTCTGTGACAAGTGAGGGTGGTGTGCGGGGCCGGTTCCCGCACACCACCTCCACCCCTCGGCCACGTGGGCCGACCAACCATCAACGACTAACCATCAACCTTTCAATGACCGATAGGTGAAACATGAGCGACGACTACATCCTCCAGATGCGCGACATCACCAAAGAATTTCCCGGTGTCAAGGCTCTGAAGAGCGTCAACATCGACGTCAAGCGCGGCGAGATCTACGCCATCTGCGGCGAGAACGGGGCAGGAAAATCCACTCTGATGGAGGTGTTGTCCGGAGTCCACCCGTACGGCTCGTACACCGGCGACATCATCTTCAACGGGCAGACCTGCGCCTTCCACTCCATCCGCGACTCCGAGGCGGTCGGCATCGTCATCATCCATCAAGAGTTGGCGCTCAGCCCGTATCTGTCGATCGCCGAGAACATCTTCTTGGGCAACGAACGAGCCACGGCCGGAGTCATCGACTGGCGCGAGACTAACTCGCAAGCCCAGAAACTCCTCGAGCAAGTCGGTTTGGCGGAGAACCCACAGACTCGCGTGGCTGACATCGGCGTCGGCAAACAGCAGCTAGTCGAAATCGCCAAAGCGCTGGCGAAAAACGTCAAACTGTTGATCCTGGACGAGCCGACCGCGGCGTTGAACGACACCGACTCCGACAACCTGCTCAGACTGATCATGGACCTGAAATCCCAAGGCATCACGTGCATCATGATCTCTCACAAGCTGATCGAGATCGAGCAGGTGGCCGACACCACGATCATCATCCGCGACGGCGCCACGATCTCCCAGATCGACATGAAAGGCGACGACGACCATTCACAGGAACGTATCATCCACGACATGGTCGGACGCCCGATGGAGCATCGCTTCCCAGATCACACCTCGACCATCGGCGAGGAGGTCTTCGCCATCAAAGACTGGACAGTCCACCACCCGATCGACACCGAACGCAAAGTCGTCGACCGGGCCAACCTCAACGTACGCCGAGGCGAGATCGTGGGGCTGGCCGGGCTGATGGGCGCTGGGCGCACCGAACTGGCGATGAGCGTGTTCGGACGCACCTACGGAACCAATATCTCCGGCACCGTCCTCAAAGACGGCCACCCAGTCGAGACTCGGACGGTCGACCAAGCCATGGGCCAAGGCATCGTCTATGCCACCGAGGATCGCAAACGCTACGGATTGAATTTGATCCAATCCGTCAAAGAGAACATCACCTCCGCTGGTCTGACCAAACTGGCCAAAATGGGGGTCATCGAGACCGAGGCCGAGTCGACCGTGGCCGACGACTTCCGTCAAGAGCTCAACATCAAGACTCCGACCATCGAGGTCGCTGTCGGCAAACTGTCCGGCGGCAACCAGCAGAAGGTGGTCTTGGCCAAGTGGATCTACACCGATCCGGATCTGCTCATCCTCGACGAGCCGACCCGAGGAATCGATGTCGGAGCGAAGTACGAGATCTACACCATCATCGACGCCTTGGCCGACTCCGGCAAGGCTGTGCTGATGATCAGTTCGGAGCTGCCCGAACTCATCGGGGTCTGTGACCGGATCTACACCTTGTGTGAAGGTCGCATCACCGGCTGTGTGACCCGCGAAGAAGCCACCCAGGAATCACTCATGCAACTCATGACACAGGAGAAAGAAACGGACAACTGAGCATGAACGCCACTATCAAGGACATTTTCGGCAAGAACTTGCGCCAGTACGGGATCATGCTGGCGCTGGTCGCCATCGTACTGATCTTCGCCTTCGCCACCGGAGGCAAACTCATCATGCCGGACAACCTCTGGTCGCTGATCCAACAGAACGGGTACGTTCTGATCCTCGCACTCGGCATGTTGATGGTAATCATCGCCGGACACATCGACCTGTCGGTCGGATCCGGTGTCGCCTTCATCGGCGCGATCATCGGCTACATGATGTACACCTGGCAACTCAACTGGATCCTCGCGGTGGTCGCCGGCATCGTCATCGGACTGCTCATGGGAGCCTGGCAGGGCTTCTGGGTCGCCGTGGTGAAAATCCCGGCGTTCGTGGTCACCTTGGCTGGCATGCTGCTCTTCCGCGGCCTGGCCCAGGTCATCGCGGCCCGGACCATGGCCGGATTCCCGGCCGGGTTCAACGCCATCGCCGGCGGCAACTTGCCTCACTTCCTCGGCTTCTTGCCCAACCCGTTCGCGGGTTGGCTGATTCCCACCGGCAGCCCGTTCGCCGAGTCATTGGACACGGTCACCATCCTGATCGGCGTCATCGGCATCGTCGGCCTGATCGTCACCGGTTGGAGGACCAGGGCCCGTCAAATCCAACATGGCCTGCCCGTCGAGGCGATGGGGCTGACCATCACCCGCTGGGTCATCATCTCGTTGGCGATCGCTTTCGTCACCTTCATCTTGTCGATGAGCGTGTCGGGCACAGGGCTCGGCTCCAGCCCGATCCTGTTGGTCATCGTGGCCGTGCTCATTCTGGCGTACGCCTTCGTCATGACGCGCACAGTGTTCGGTCGTCACATCTACGCCGTGGGTGGCAATCGCAACGCCGCCCTGCTCTCCGGAGTCAACACAGTCAAGACCGACTTCATGATCTTCGTCAACATGGGTCTGCTGACCGCGATCGCCGCGATCGTGACCACCTCACGCGCTGGCGCGGCTGTGGCCGCCGCTGGTCAGAGCTATGAGCTCGACGCCATCGCCGCCTGCTTCATCGGTGGCACGGCGGTCACTGGCGGCATCGGTCGGGTGTCTGGGGCGATGGTCGGCGCGCTCATCATGGGCGTGCTCAACATGGGCCTGTCGATCCTCAGCGTCGACGCCAACTGGCAGATGGCGATCAAGGGCCTGATCCTGCTGTTGGCGGTCACCTGGGACTTGGTGTCGAAGCGCCGCTCGACCGTGGCCTGAAATCCACACTGTCGTACGGAGCCGGGTGTCGAGGGGGATCGCCACCCGGCTTCGTCATGCTTAGAGCGCGTCGTACGTAGCTCGGTGCGCGCGCCGCGAGCGTACGAACGGAGCCACCGACACCTCGACCGGGTCGGATCGCTGGCTTCGCGCGCTGAGCGATTAGGCGTCGCCGGCTGCTCGGCTCGGGGCCCGATCAGCCGTACGTGTCGCGCGGACCGCGCCCAGGGACTGACCTGGGCCCTTTCTTCCACGAAGGCGGCTGCGGGCCGACGATCTGCAGCCGTGTCACCGTCTTCGGACCGAGGATCTCATTCAGCTTGACGATGATCTGGGGGGCCATGGTCCGCAGCGAGGTGGCCCAGGTGGTGGATTCGGTACGAATAGTCAACACCCCGGCCTCCCATTTCTCGGGGGCGGTGTGGGCGGCGTTGACCTCGCCGACGAACTCCGCCCAGCGCGGCATCAGCGAAGCGACCGAGACATGCTTCTTCCAGCCGCGTCTGGTCAGGACATGATCCAACACCACACCGGCGGCCTGAGGATCCCGACTGGACGGTCCGGCTGACGACCACGCCGTCGGCTCGGGTTCGACCCCGGCGCGGCGGCGGCGACGTTTGACGGGCGCCACTCCCCTGGCGGCCGCGGCGATCCGCTCAGCCACATCGGTGCCGGTCGGATCATGCGGTCTGACGTAAGCTTCCGCTCCGGGCGTCCCCTCCGCCGCGTCTGGCTGATCGTCGAACCCGTGGTCGTCGGCGAGGCCGTCTTCGCTGGTCATCGCTCCCCCTCCACGGCCTCACGAGTCGTCGGCTGGGTGTCGATGCCCGTCACCCCAGTTTCGTCGCTCACAGGCCCGATTTCGCCGTTGGAGGCAGCATCGACCTCCACCCCATCCGACAGGTCGGACAACTCCCCCGCCGACCGAACGGCGCCCCGGGACACCAAGAAGACCTCGGCTGTCAGGTTCGTCGGCAAGTCGCGTCGTACGGCCGCAGTGATCAGCGTCTGCTCGACCGACTCCATCGCCGCCACCACGCGGACCCGCCGATGCTCGTCCAGTTCGGCGAAGACGTCGTCGAGGATCAGGATCGGCTCGACGCCGTCGTCGTGCAACAGCTCCAAACTGGCCAGACGCAAAGCCAGAGCGTACGACCACCCCTCGCCGTGGCTGGCGTAGCCTTTGACCGGCAGATCCCCTAACGAGAACACGATGTCGTCGCGATGGGGACCGACCAGGCAAACCCCGCGGGTCGTCTCGTCGCCCAACCGAGCGCTCATCTGATCATTCAGAAGTTGTTCGATCAGCGTCACCTCGGCGACGGTGGCGGCTGGGATCGACGACGAGTGGTAGACCGCGCTGGCCGCTGACGACACCGGCGCGATCGCGTCATAGTCGGCCGCCACCAGCGGCGCCAGTTCGGTCAAGGTGCGCAGTCGAGCCGCCACGATCTCAGCGCCGAGGTGGGCCATGGTCTGACCCCACACGGCAAGCGCCTCTTCCCCACCAGCTCCGGCCTGACGCGATCCACGGCCTGACATGGCCTTCAACAAGGCGGTCTTCTGTTTGAGCGCTCGATCGTACTCCGCTCGCACCCCGGCTAGACGTGGCCAACGGCTGGTGATGAGCTCGTCGATGAAGGCGCGTCGTCCACCCGGGTCACCGCGAACGATCGCCAGATCCTCAGGCGCGAACACCACCGTCCTGACCGCGCCGATGACGTCTCTGGGGCGTACGGGCGCACGATTCAATTGGGCCCGATTGGCTGCCCCCGCGCGAATGTCGACCGCGACCGTCAACGAGCGGTCGTCGCCGATCCCCGCCTGAACCCGCCCAGCCACCGTCGCGGCGTCACGACCGGCTCTGATCAGCGGCTGATCGGAGGCCACTCGGTGCGAGCCGAGTGTGGCCAAAAACTCGACCGCTTCGACCAGATTCGTCTTGCCGAATCCGTTGGGCCCCAGAAAGACGCTGACCCCAGGTTTGAGCGCCAGATCAGCCACCTCGTACGACCGGAAGTCAGTCAGGCGCAGATAGGACAGATACACGTCGACGGAGGCTAGCTCGACAGGCGCATCAACATGATGACGTGACGGTAATCGTCCAGCGGCTCCCCATCCAGATCCGGCAGAGCCGTGATCAGGCAGGGCTTGCCCGAGCCGGTGAAAGCCATGTGGACGTACGGGGTGTCGAGGACCGACAAGGCGTCGAGCAGATAATGCGGGTTGAAGCCGGCGTCGGTCAGCGGCGGGTCGCCCGCACCGTGGTCGACCATCGCGCTGACCGCTTCAGAAGCTTGAGCCTGATCGCCGCGGGCGGCTTCGAGGGTGACTGAGTCGGTCCCGATCTTCATTTTTAGGCTCGTGTTCTTCTCCGCCACTAAAGCCACCCGTCGTACGGCCGCGATCAGGTCTTGGGTCGAGGTGCGCACGGTCAAATCGTTGGGGATGTTCATCAGGTGGCGCAGCTTCGGGAACTCACCATCCAGCAGGCGGGTCGTGATCTGACGCAGACCACCACTGGTCTCAGCTTCGAACCCGACCAAGCCTTCACCGGCGGCGACGTCAGCCAAAGAGACCGTGATCCGCTCCGAAGACAGCATAGATTTGGCAGCGTCGGCCAACACTTTGCCGGGAATCAACACCGAGGTGTCTGACACGGTGACCGACGGATGCCAGGTGAGTTCTTTGAGCGCCATCCGGTAGCGGTCGGTCGCCAGCAGGGACAGGTTCTCTCCGTCGAATTCGATCTTGACGCCGGTGAAAACGGGCAGCAATTCGTCACGGCCGGCGGCGACGACCACCTGGGAGATGGCTTTCGAGAACTCTTCTGAACCGATCCACCCGGAAGCTTTCGGCATGGTCGGCAGTTCAGGATACTCGTTGACGGGCAGGGTTTGGAGTACGAAGCGCGCCGAACCGCAGACCAGTTCGACTTCGGACTCACTGGCCGACAAGGTCACCGGCTTGGCGGGCAGAGACTTGGTGATGTCAGCCAGCAGCTTGCCGGACACGAGGGCGACGCCACCAGTGGTGACATCGGCGGCGATCGTGACTTGAGCCGAGGTCTCGTAGTCGAAGGTCGACACTGTCACCACATCCGCCTCAGCGCGAATCATCAGACCGGCCAGAATCGGGAAGCTAGGGCGCAACGGCAGGCTACGAGCGGCCCACGCCACAGCGTCGGCGAAGACATCCTTGTCAAGCTGAATCTTCATGGATACTCCTTGTTCTAGAATCATAACGATTCTGTCACACCATCGCGTACGGCCAAGTTGGACAGACCATTGTACGGCTCACGAGCTTACCGGTTGTGGGCCGACGGCTGGGAATCGGGGGTTGGAGCCTACCCCCTGGAGCTCCCCTCAGAAGATCGTGATCCTGACTGCGGCTGGGTCGGCGAAATCGACCGAGAGTTTGGAGAGCCTTTCTGACCCGGAGTACGAGTCGCCAGCGGTGTCAGACACATCGATCTTCAGCTCGGCGTTGATGATCGCATCGGCCTTGGTTGGGTTATAACTATCTAAAATGAAGTCGGCAGTCGAGAAGTCACTGCTGCCTGAGGTGAAGCTCCACACCACCGTGTTCAGATCGGGGGTGGCTCCACCTTCCAACTCACCACCGCCCAAGCCGCAACTGTTCGGCAAGGCTTTCTCTAGCAGACAGGCGTCCAGCGCGGCCGTCGCTTGAGCCGCCAACGTGGCGGCGGCGTCGGAGGCTAGAGTGATCGCAATGTCATTGTCGAAGAACGGATCGAGTTCTTCGACCACGAACACCCCGCCATCGACGGTCAGGAACGGATTCGACACCGCCACCGTGTAAGTCCCTGGCAGAATCTCGATCTTCGACCGGTCGGCGACAGTGTCCAGCGAGACCCCGTTGAGTGTCATGCCCACGCCTTGGCGATATTCGAAATTCAGGTCGACGTACGCCAGATCATCTTCCAACAGCCAAGATCCGCCGTGGTCAGCCAATTCGAACATGCCGCTGACCGACTGATCACCGATCGAGTACGTCGCCTCAATCCACGCCGACTCGGTGTCGTCGTGTTGGTTGTCTTGGACGGCGATGTCCGTGATCGGGTTGACAGCCAAGCCAGCGGCCAAAACCGCGTCGGTGAGGAAAGTCGTGTCTTCGGCAGGAGTGGCGAAGTAGGCCAAAGCGTCGGCTGCTTTTCCGGCGGCCAGCGCCTCCAGATAGCCCTGGACAGCCGCTTCGGGGCTACCACTGGTCGCAGCCCCGGGCACTGGGCCTGGATCGTCGTCGTCCAGGCTCCCGTCAGAGTTCGACGGGTTCCGCAGCATAGACATGATCCCCATGATGACGGCGACGATCACCACGCCGACCACCGCGAACACCCACCACGGGCGGGCTTTCTTGGGTGGGGTCGAGGCCGGGAAATACGCGTTGACCGGGGGTTGAGGCGGGTTGACTGATCCTGGGTACGGTTGAGCGTTGGGCGGGATCGGAGGCCCGGCATAGGCTGGTCCACTGGGCGGAACCGGTCCAGCGTACGGCGGGGTGCTCGGCGAGTTCGCCGGAGCGGTCGTGGGCGCGTCCCCCATTGAGGCCGCGAGTCCTGGATTAGTCAGGGCGGGGTTTGGCGGCATCAGGGTGTTCGGTGGGTTCAGATTCGCTGCGACTGGCGTTGGCTCGATCGGCGCGATCTGGTTTGGTGGGAGGCTGTTCGGCAGGTAGGACGAAGCCTTGCCTTCACTGGGTGGCGTCGGGCCCGATTGAGGGGGTTGGGTCATCACAGTCTCCTTCACAGTGTCGGCCTGACACCAGACCAAGACTCGCGACGAGGTGACTCGCCGACAGAGCGACACACACAATACTCTAAATCGCTATGGTGACGTATTCACCAAGGCAGGTGGAGGACGGCTGGGTTGGCTGGATCCCATCGGACCGCGAACCGCGACTGCTGCGATCCACAGATTCACAGCCCGCTGATGAAGAAGCTTGTGTTCTCTATCTACTTCATCATCGTCATCACCACTGTGGATTCTGTGGATAGTTGTCATTCCACGCGGCTGTGAACTGAATCTCAGTCATGTCATTACTGTGGATAAGTCTGTGGATTCTGTGGATAGGTTGTGCATGATCAGGCTCGTACGACGGCTGTGGATGGTCGTCCCCACGGTGTCCCCAGAGTTATCCACAGGAGAATCGGGTAGCGGCTAAGGCGGCGACTGTGGAGTCGTGGTGGCCACTGCGGCCCAGAGGGTGATGATCCTCGACCGTGATTACGAGGTCTGCTGCTTCAGACGAGAAGTGATCTCGGAGATGGTGGTGAACACTCCCCGGTCTTTGATCATCATGTCAGCGATCTTGCGGTAAGCGTGCATCACGGTGGTGTGGTCGCGGCCGAACAGCGCTCCAATTTTCGGTAACGACAATTCGGTCATGTCACGACACAGGTACATCGCGACTTGGCGCGCCAACGCGATCGAAGCCGTACGGTTGGAGCCAGTCAAGTCGTCGATGGTGAGGTTGAAGTAATGGGCGGTGTTGGTCATGATCATCTGGGCGGTGACGAGTCGATCAGCGCCGTCAGAGATCAGATCGCGCAAGACGATCTCAGCCAGTGACAGGTTGACTGGCTGGCCATTGAGTGAAGCGAAAGCGGTGACGCGGATGAGCGCGCCCTCGAGCTCTCGAATGTTCGCCTGAATCTTCGTGGCGATGAATTCGAGCACCTCGGGTGAGACCGACAACCGTTCGGCGGCCGCCTTTTTCCGCAGAATCGCGATCCTGGTCTCCAAATCGGCCGGTTGGATGTCGGCGATCAGACCCCACTCGAATCGGGAGCGCAGTCGCGGTTCGAGCGCTTCCAACATTTTCGGAGGCCGGTCGGAGGTCATCACGATCTGCTTTTGGGCGTTGTGGAGCGTGTTGAACGTGTGGAAGAACTCTTCCTGAGTCTGAATCTTGGACTCCAAAAACTGGATGTCGTCGATCAGCAGGACGTCGACTTCGCGGTACATCGCTCGAAAATGCGCCGTCTGATTGTCAGAGATAGCGTTGATGAAGTCATTGGTCATCTCCTCTGTGGAGACGTACTTGACTCTCAAACGCTTGTGATAGTCGTGAATGTAGCGTCCGATGGCGTGAAGCAGATGGGTTTTGCCTAATCCGGAGGCGCCGTAGATCATCAAGGGGTTGTAGGACTTGCCGGGACTCTCAGCCACGGCGACGGCTGCGGCGTGGGCGAAACGGTTGGATGGACCGATGACGAAAGTGTCGAAAGTGTACTTCGGGTTGAGTCGTTCGAGTTGTTGCTCACGCTCTTGGGAGCTGACGGCTGGGGCCGGGGTTGGTTCGACTGCTGCCGGGGCGCGAACTGTGGCCGACGGTGTCCGATCCAAGGCTTCTTGGACTTCGGTGACCAATCGGATCTCGGTGTCGAAATAGTCGCTGGCAGCCTGTTCGATCTTGTCCCGTAGGCGTGATTCGACCCGGTCCCGGGTGAAATCGTTGGGAACGAACAGGTGGAGGCGGCCGTCTTCGATCCGATCGGGTTGGCAGGAGGTCAACAGCGCGCGAGAGGCCGGATCAATGGTGTCGAGCAGGTGATCCCAGAAGGAATTCAAAGCCAGGGGAGAGTCAGTCTCCGACACGGCGACTCCTCTCGGTGATAAGTGTCCACACACTTATCCACAGCGTGTGGATAGACGACAGTGCGAGAGACTCAGCCCCTACCGTAATGCTTGTACGGCGCAAGATTCAACTCCTGAAGCGATCAGTTTTGTGTTTCTCGGCGTGTCGCGTGGACGCGGCAGTCATAGTCAGTTTGTCGATAAGTGGCTCGATGTCAATCGTGGAGGGCGCACGAGGTTGGCAGTGGAGGCTGAGGGCGGCCAGGCGCTGGCTGAGTCAGCCATCGGTGACTTGCCTAAACTTGCGTGAGCAGCGTATCGTTGGACAGTCGCTCTCGTGGCGGCGGTTCCCCTGCTGACATCCAGCAGGATAGATTGATGAATGTGGGAGCTTCTTGTGAGCAAGCGGACCTATCAGCCGAGTAACCGGCGTCGTAATCGCACGCACGGATTCCGTACGCGGATGCGTACGAGGGCCGGGCGAGCCATTTTGTCGGCTCGTCGGGCCAAGGGTCGCTCCGAGCTGACCGTCTAGGGAGCACCATGTTGCCGCGCGGGCTCCGGCTGCGCAGGAGTACGGATTTCGCTTCCGTCATCCGCCACGGTCGCAAGGTCGCCACAATGACATTGGTTCTCTACGCCCAACCCGGTGATCAGCCCGGCTTCGGTGTCGTGGTGGGAAAACGGGTGGGCCCAGCAGTGGTCCGTAATCGAGTGAAGCGGCAGCTGCGTCATCAGGCTCGTCCCCTGATGGAACACTCCGATCATCTGCGTGTGGTCGTACGTGCGCTGCCTGGAGCTGGTGTGGCCGGGTCGCGCTTGGGTGAAGATTTGACCAACGCGTGGGACAAGGCGGCTCGGCTGCTGAATCGGGATCGCGCCGACGGCGCGCGCGACGACTCAGCGAGGCGGATCGACGATCGCGCAGGTCACGACAGCCCCGCGAGCCCGATCAAGCCAGTTGACGACCGCGCCGGTGGACGTGGGACGGAGCAACTATGAAGTGGATTCTGATCGGCTTCATCAAAGCCTGGCGGGCGATCCTTTCGCCATGGTATGGCAACGTCTGCAAGTATTATCCGACCTGCTCGGCCTATGGCCTTGAAGCGGTCCAAACCCATGGCGCGGCCAAAGGCGCCGGGTTGATCGTGTGGCGGATTCTGCGCTGCAACCCCTGGTCCAAAGGCGGGTACGACCCGGTTCCAGGCACCCAAGCCGCTCGCGAATGGGCCGAAGAACAGGCCGCGACCGCGCTCGCCCGCAGTGAAGGCGAAGTCGTCTGCGACTACGAGGTGGCCGCGAAGCCCCGCCCGGCGGCCGAGGTGACCGACAGTTCGGCGCCGACATCGGCCCGCCCTAGTTTTCGCCCGGGTCGCCGGGCTCGGCGCACAATTGAAGGAGCGTACGCATGACCATGGTTCCGATGCTACTCGCAGGGATCGGCGACTTCTTCAACTCGATCATGACACCGCTGCACGCGGCCATGTCGTTCGTGTTGATGTGGGCGTACCGCTTCTGGAGCATGATCATCGGCGCGGATCAGGGTGTGACGTGGGCGGTGTCGATCATGACCTTGGTGGTCGTGGTGCGCACGATGCTGATTCCGCTGTTCATCCGCCAGATCAACTCGGCGCGCAACATGCAGTTGATCCAACCGAAGATCAAAGCCCTACAGGAGAAGTACGGCGCGGATCGTCAGAAACTGGCGATGGAGCAGCAGAAACTGATGAAGGAGGAAGGGGTCTCCGCGACTGCTTCCTGTGTCCCGTTGCTGCTGCAGATGCCGATCTTTTTCGCCCTCTACCAGGTGTTGTACGCCGCGGCGAACGGCACAGCGTTGGGCTATTTCTTCCAACAGAACCCTGAGCTGGTTCAATCCCTGGTCAACGCCAAGTTCATGGGGGCTTCGCTGGCTGGACACTTCTGGCTCAGTGACTGGAGCCAATTCGGGGCGACCCAGGTTTTGGCGCTCATTCTGGTCGTGTTGATGACCGGTCTGTTGTTCTTGTCGCAGCGGCAGCTGATGAGCAAAAACATGCCTCCCGAGGCGCTGACCGGTCCGATGGCGCAGCAGCAGAAGATGATGCTCTACGTCTTCCCGTTCATCTACCTGTTCATGGGCGCGATGATCCCAGTGGGCGTGCTGGTCTATTGGGTGACGAACAACTTGTGGACCTTCGTCCAGCAGTGGATTCTGATCCACAACAATCCGACACCAGGGACCCCGGCGTACGTCGACTGGGAAGAGCGGATGATCAAGCAGGGCAAGGATCCCAAGCAGATCGCCGAAGAGCGTCGCGCCAAGCGACAGGGCAAACGCAACACGACAACAACGACGACCTCGCGCACCGTGGGAGGAGCGCCGTCCAACGACGGCAAGCCCAACCCGAACGGTCCGCGGGCCGACGGCGGCGGGAACCAACCTCCCGCTTCCGATCCCAACCGGGTGGCCAGACAACAGATTCAGCGTCAGCAACCGAATCGACAGTCACGGTCGGGCCGGACAGTGAAGAAGAAAGATGACAAGTCGAAGTGAAGTCGTCGCACGGATTTGGCGGCTTGATTCGGCACACCGACAATTCGATCCTATGGGGGATTGAAAAAGGAGAGAAACAATGACAGAAATAGTGGAGGAGAGCGCTGACGAACAGATGGACGCCCTGACTCTTGAAGGCGAGACCGCCGCCGATTATCTGGAAGAGTTGCTGGACATCGCCGATCTGGATGGCGACATCGACACCTACGTCGAGGCCGGGCGACCGCACGTGTCGATCCTGACTTCTGGGGACAAGTTGGTCGGCGCTCACGGCGAGGTTCTGGAGGCGCTGCAGGATCTGTCCCGCTTGGCGGTGTTGACCAAGATGGGCCGTCACTCCCGCCTGATGCTGGACGTGGCTGGTTACCGTGAGAAGCGTCGTCAAGAGATTCAAGAGATCGTGGCGGCAGCCATCGCTGAGGTCCGCCAATCCAATGAACCGGTCGCCTTGGCAGCGATGAACCCGTTCGAGCGCAAGATCGTGCATGACACGGTGGCCGCCGCTGGTTTGACCAGTGAGTCGGAGGGCGAGGGCGACAAACGCCACGTGGTCATCCGCATCAGTGAGTGAGTCCGACCAGGTCCTCGACCTCGCACGATCGGTGTTCGCTGATCGGTTCGAGCTGGCGCGTGCGTACGTGGACCTGTTGTCAGACGAGGGCATCGCGTGGGGTTTGATCGGCCCGCGCGAGGCCGATCGGTTGTGGGAGCGGCATGTTCTCAACAGCGTTTGCCTGACCCCGGTGATTACTGATAACTCTGTGGTCGCGGACATCGGTTCCGGAGCCGGGCTGCCCGGGATCCCGTTGGCGATCGCTCGCCCCGATCTTCACATCGACTTGGTCGAACCGATGCAGCGTCGGATCGACTTTCTGACCCTGTGCGTCGAACGCTTGGGTTTGAGTGATCGGGTCAGTGTTGTACGGTCCCGTGTCGAAGAGTACCGCGGTCGTCCCGATGTGGTGACCTGTCGTGCGCTAGCCCCAGTGGGCCGGTTGGTCGAATGGGTGACGCGGACCGGTGTCGAGGGGACTGGTTCAGGCAGCGTTGATTCGCGTCAGGCGACGGGTCAGTCTCCAACCGGCTCCCCGAAGCGGCGTTCGCGCAAGTCACATGGCCTGTCAGGCGGAGTGTCTGGCATGAATGCGCGGCGCGGTGAACCGGCGCGGAGCGGGGTGTTCGCCGACAGAGGTGCGAATGTCCTGCGTCCGGGGCCGTCGGGCGGCTCCGCTGCCTTGGTTCCGCCGGGAGTGTTGTTGGCGATCAAAGGTGCTCGGGCTGGGGTCGAAGTCGAAGAGGCGGCGTCGGCGCTTCAGGCTCATCGGTTGAGCGCTGAGATTCTGCGTCCGATTGTCGCTGGCCAGGAGCTGGGGACTGTCGTACGCGTCGCAGCCCAGTCGGTGTAGCCGGGTCTGGTGTCGGACCAGAAGTGTGGTCTGGCGTGGCCACGGGGGATCGGGATAGCCTGATCCCGTGGCGAACTCAGGAGGGGCGATGACGCAGATCGATCGGACCGGCCCGATACGGTCGGCAGACGCCAGGACCGCGCGCGGTGACTGGCGCGAGGCTCTCAGTGTCAGGCGTGACCGATCCGCGCTTGATGAGTTTCGTACGGAATCCTCCTCGGCGAAGCAGACGTCGTCTGGCCAGTCGGATCTCGCTGGGACTCGGGGCGAGACGAGAGCTGTTGCGGTCGACCGCGCCGGGGATGACCGGGTCGGCGGTGACACCCCCGAAGCTGGCGAGACGCCACGAGGCGCGTTGACGATCTTCTTCGGGTACGCTGCCGGAGTCGGGAAGACGTACGCGATGCTGACCGAAGCTCATGAGAAGGCTCGAGCTGGAATCGATGTCGTCGTGGGCTATGTCGAGCCGCACACCCGCCCCGAGACTCAGCGTCTGGTCGACGGATTGACCTGCCTGGAACCGAAGACGGTGGCCTATCGCGACATTGAGCTGAAGGAGTTCGACGTCGACGCGGCGCTGGCCAGGCATCCGAAGATGATTCTGGTCGACGAGTTGGCGCACACCAACGCGCCCGGCTCGCGCAACAAGAAGCGTTATCAGGACGTGGAGGAACTTTTGCGCGCGGGCATCGACGTCAGTACGACGCTCAATGTTCAGCATCTGGAGAGTCTGAACAACGTGGTCGCCGGGGTGACGAACACGCCCGTACGAGAAACCGTTCCTGACTACGTGTTCGATCGGGCCGATAAGGTCAAGATCATCGATTTGGAGCCGGATGATCTGTTGACGCGGCTGGCGGAGGGCAAGATCTACCACGGCGAGCGGGTGTCGGTGGCGACTGAGCACTTCTTCACGCGCGAGAATCTGCGGGCGTTGCGCGAGATCGCCATTCGGGAGGCCGCCGACCGTATCAGTCACGAGACCGGTGGCAGCGGTCCGCAGCGGTCGGTCGAGCCGAAGATCGTGGTCTGTGTCGGGCCGTCAGCCGGATCGGGCACGTGTGTGCGCTGGACCGCCCGGATGGCCCAGGCGCTGTTCGCTGATTGGGTCGCGGTCTATGTGGAAGATCAGGATCAGGATGGGTTGAGCGCGGAGGCTCATCAGGCCAAGCGGGCGAACATCGACCTGGCGCAGAAGCTTGGCGCCGAGGTCGTCACCCTGAGCGGGGTGGACCCAGTGGTCGTGCTCGCGGAGTATGTCAAAGCGAGCGGTGCGCGTACCGTGGTCGTCGGACAAAGTGCGCAGGTGGGCTGGCGTCGAACCTTCGCTGAACGGCTGATTCGGTTGGTGCCGGGGGTGCAACTGCATTTGGTGCCAACGGATGCGGAGGGCGCGGCCCGCGACGAGGAGCGGCCACGACGCGTACGATCGTTGCCGTTGTCGGGCGCGGATGGTTTGAAGACCCTTGGTCTGTTGACCGCTGCGACGGTGGTGTCGGAAGGGTTGGTTCGACTCGGAGTCGGCGACCAGAACCTGATCATGGTCTATTTGCTCTGCGTTCTGGTTGTGTCCCGCGTGACCAGGGGATATGTCTGGGGCGTTGTGGCCAGTGTCGTCGGAGTGGTTTTGTTCAACTTCCTGTTCGTCGTTCCGTCGATGACGCTGAGCGCGGTCGCGCCCGGGTATCCGATCACTTTCCTGATCATGCTGGGCGTTGCCTTGATCACGAGTGGGGTCACGAATCGCGTCAAGACGCAGGCTCGTCTGGCGGTGAAACGAGAACGACGTACGGAATTGCTCTACGAGATCAGTCGGCAGTTGGTCGGAACTGAGGGGCGCGATGGGATCATCGATCTGACGAATCAGCATGTCGTACGCTTGTTTGGTCGATCGGTGGCGTTCTATTCCTACGGCGACGACGAGCCGCGGGTGTTGGCCGCGCCCGGCGACCCGGTTGGATTCCTGCTCGCGCCCGACGAGCGGGCCGTGGCCCAGTGGGTTTTCGTGAACCAAAAGATGGCCGGTTCAGGCACGGACACGCTGATGGGGGCGGGGGCGTTGTACCTGCCGGTGGTCTCGCGCGGAGTCAGCTTCGGCGTGATCGCGGTCTCGGCGCAGCTCAGTCGACCGAGCACGTACAGCCGATTCTTCCTGCAAACGATCGTCTCCGAGGTGGCGCTGGCGATGGAGCGGCAGGCTTTGGCCGACGAGCGGCGTGGCGGTCGTCGGTACGAGGGCGGGGTCGGTGAGGGCGCGAGAGGTGGAGCGGAGCAGGCTGGGCAGTTGGGTGACCTCAGCGCGGATCAGGACACGTACGTGGTGGGGTCGACCGAGGTGATCAAGGAGACGGCGAGGGATCAAGGTCCGGGCCGCAGGTCTGAGGCGGGTCGGACTTGAGTACGACGCGTGATCGGGGGACGGGGACCAGGGCTGCGTCACGCCTGAGGCCTGCGCGGTGTTGGGCGCGGGAATCGACGCAAGCCTAGGTGCCGGAGGCAGATGGCCGCGGCCGACCCTCGCCGGAGGTGGGTCTCGGCGGCTGCCCGGTGTCGGGGTAGAGGGCGAGTCGTCGTATGGGAGACTGTGTGAAATGGTGGATCGCCTGGTCGGGTGGTTGGCTGGGGTGTGGGGAAGCTGATGTTAATAGAGCGATGTATCGATATAGATGCTTCGCGCTGACGAGGTCATCCAGATAGACTGGCCGCCGGTCAAGAGGAGGAGAGAGAGCAGATGAGCTGGCCCCCACATCCGCGGACGGAGCTGTTCGACGGCCCGGAGGTTCCTCCGGAGGTTCCTCCGGAACCAGAGTCTGTTGAACCTAAGGCTGTTTCACGTGAAACACGACTGGTCCGTCCATCGCACACCCGGGTGATCGTCATTGCCAACCAGAAGGGTGGTGTGGGTAAGACCACGAGTGCGGTGAACATCGCCGCTGGTCTCGCGATGGGGGGTGAGCGGGTACTGCTGATCGACATGGACCCTCAGGGCAATGCTTCGACCGCGCTCGGCATTGACCATCGTCAAGGGATTCGGGGAACCTACGAGGTTCTACTCGACGGGGACGACATGGATTGGCATGTGGTGAAAAGCGCCGAGGCGCCAAACTTGTGGGTCTTGCCGGCCACGATTGACCTCGCGGCAGCAGAGTTGGAGCTCGTCAGCGTCTCCGGCCGCGAGCAGCGGTTGAAAGACGCCTTGGGTGCGTACCTCAGCAATCGCGAGATGGACTATGTTATCTTCGATTGCCCGCCGTCACTGGGGTTGCTCACCCTCAACGCCTTGGTGGCGGCAGAGGAGATCTTGATTCCGATTCAATGCGAGTACTACGCATTGGAGGGTGTGAGCCAGCTTCTCCGTACGATCGATCTAGTGAAGGGGAACCTCAACGACGATCTGGTTCTGTCGACGGTGCTCCTGACGATGTACGACGGACGGACGCGACTATCGGCTCAGGTGGCGGACGAAGTCCGGGCGCACTTTCCTCAAGAGACTCTGGCGACGGTGATCCCCCGATCGGTCCGGATCTCCGAAGCGCCGAGTTACGGACAGACCGTGATCACGTATCATCGCAGCTCCGCGGGTGGTCAAGCCTACTTGGCGGCTGCCGCCGAGATCGCCGCTCGGGCGAAGTAGGACTTCGGGTCGGCGGTCGCGCGTCCCGTGAGCCCCGATCCCGCTGGAGGTGCCGAGACTTCGCGCTCGGCGGGCGCGGCCGGTGGGTTGTTGCCGTCGTCTGTCTCAATCGATAGGTCAGGGGCTTTTCGTCCGCGAGGTGGTTGATCGCTAGTTCCGAGAGGCGCATGACGGTCGCGCCCGGGGCCTGGCGAGGCACGAGGAGCCCTGCCACTCACCAATTGCTGATGCTCGGGCCGGGCGGCGCATGCTCACCGGTGCGACGCGAGGGCCAACTGGCGGTACGGCACGCTCCGCGCTCTCGGCTGGCGTGCCTACTAGCGCGGGTCTTGGCCGGGGGTGACATTCGACCGGCGCGCTGGCTGGCGTGTTGACTGGAGTGGGTCAGCGCGCGGAGAGATGCTCGCGCTGGGGAAAAACCTTCGCGCCGTGCGCGGGTGTGGGTCACGGTCGGGATCTCTGCCGAGAGGACCTGAGGTGTCTGCACCGCGCGCAGGGCACGGGGTCTCGGAGCAGGGCCAGGTCAGTTTTGTGGTGCGCGGCCTCGCCGGTGCGGTGGTCGGCGGAGCGGTGCCGTGGGTGCGGCCATTTGACCGGGTGGGCAGTGTGCCAGCTGGGGACGGCCATCGTCGGTGGCTCCGCCGCTAGATCAGGCTCGTCCTAGGCCGGCGCGGTGGCGGGGCGCCTTGACCGTTCCAGAAGGCTGGTGCCCGACTCAGCCAGGGCAGACGCTGGGCTGGCTTCTTCGCTGGTCAGTGTGGTTCGGTGGGGTCGGGGTCGACAGTCCATGTTCCACGTGAAACAGCGGGACCACACGGAAGGCCGCCCTGGGGCGAGCCGCAGGACGCGGGGGAGACGGAACCGGGGTTGGTGAGATAGGGTCGAGGAAGATCGAGCCGCGACTGACGGCAGGTCCGGAAACGACGCGGAAGGACGACATGGCAGCGGCGAAACACCCGACTGGATTAGGCCGGGGACTGGGGGAACTGTTCCAGAACACCACTGTGGGGACGGAACCGAGTGCGCCCGGCGGGGTGCAGACTCCGCCAGGGTCTCAGTACCGGGATATTCCGATCGACTCGGTGACCGCGAACCCGCAGCAGCCCCGTACAGTGTTCGACCTGGAGCAACTAGACGAATTGGCGCAGTCCATCAAAGAGGTCGGGTTGCTCCAACCGATCGTCGTACGTCCGCAGCCCCACGGGCAGTACGAGCTTGTGATGGGAGAGCGTCGACTGCGAGCCAGCAAGCAGGCAGGGCTGACGTCGATCCCGGCGATCATACGACCGACGGAAGAGGCCGACCTGCTGCGGGACGCCCTGCTGGAGAACCTGCACCGGGTGCAGTTGAATCCGCTCGAAGAGGCCGCCGCCTACCAGCAACTCCTGTCTGACTTCGGCTGCACTCAAGAGGAGCTGTCGACGCGAATCCACCGCTCACGGCCCCAGATTTCCAACACCATCCGCCTGTTGAAGCTGCCCGCGACGGTCCAAAGGCGGGTCGCGGCTGGCGTGTTGTCGGCCGGTCATGCCCGGGCGCTACTCGGGTTGGCCGACGCCTCAGCCATCGAGCGCCTGGCGCAGCGGGTCATCGCCGAAGGGCTATCGGTTCGGGCTACCGAGGAAGCGGTCACTCTCAGTCAGGATGAGGGCGATGCGCCTGCGCCGCGCCAACCGCGCCCGCGGAGCGACAACCCCCGGGTACTGACGATTGCCGCAGCGCTGTCGGACCGGTACGACACCAAGGTCACCGTCGATGTCGGGACGAGCTCGGGCAAGATCGTCATCCGGTTCGCCGACGAGGAGGACTTGGATCGCATCCTCGACCTCATGCGGGTCGACGACCAGTAGACCGCGCGCGGCAGGGTGCAGTCAGATCCTTGAGCGGTCGGGAAGGGCGATAGAGAACCATAAAACTCTACATAGCTAGATAGATAAGCGACTTTATCGACATAATGCGATGATAGGGAGAGCTCTAACCGACGAAACAGGTTTCGTCGACTGTTTCAGACGCCGACTGTCCGGACGCTGGCTCCCTCATTCACCTCGGGGCTTGACCCGTCCGGGCCTTCCGGGTTCAGACTCTCCCCTCGCGGGATCCTCGCGAACCGGCTTTCGCCGCATGAGCCAACCAGACGCCAACAGGACCGACAGCGCCAACAGCACCAGCGCGTACCAGGCGCAAACGTCGACGATTCGCTCGAGTGACAACCTCCACAGCAGACACAAAACCAGACACCGTTTCTTGCATACGCTCGAATCGTCGCTCGGCGCCGACGCTTCATCACACGCAGGGTGGCTGGAACGCGTCACGTCCACGCCTTCGCGACGGGTTCTGACCCTTCATCGCCCGCGGGGTGACCTCGTCCATCGTGGTCCTCTCGAACGGACAGGGTCGATGCTGTCGCCACAACAGGGTCTCAATATCGCGATGGAGGTGGGAGGCCAGGCGAAGCGAAACATGATTCAGTACGCTGCTCCAAGCTGAACCCAGCCGGCGGGAACGGCTCCGGTCAGCAAGGCTTGGCGGGCATCATGAAAGGACGTCGTCAGATCACTGGGCTGAGTCGAACCGGAGATGTGAGGCGTCAACGTCACCCGCGGCTCAGTCCACAGCCAACTCTGGGGCGGCGCTGGTTCGGCGGGCAGTACGTCGATGGTCGCGTGGCGTACTGAACCTGAGGCGACGGCCGCCTCCAATGCACTGAAATCCATCGTCGCACCCCGTCCGATCAGGATGACATGCGCGTCATGAAGAGCGTCGAGGAGCTGGTGGGACACAAGGTTGGTGGTCTCGGGCGTACGCGGGAACGTGATGACGACGGTGTCGACCTGTTTCCAGGCCAGGCTGGTGGTCGTCGAACCGGGAAGGGCAGAGTCAACCGCGCCATCCAGTGCCGAGGTCATGTCGACCACCAGGTCGAATCCCGCAGTGGCCGCCCCGCTGCGGCTGACGCCCCAAATGAACGGGAAATCGTGGTGCAAGGCGCGGGCCGCCGCGCTCCCGACCTGGCCTGTGCCGAGGATGACCACTCCACGCGGGTCACGTTCACGCAAGTCAGGCTGAAGTTGAACCCACTTCCGGTCGGTCTGTTGCAGATCGAACTGATGCAATTTCCAGCGCTCGGCCCACACCATCGTCGCGACATAGGAGGCCATACGCTCGGGCATTCCTGTGATCGTACGAGTCAAAAGCTGGATATGGTCGGGCAGCCGTCCGACTAGGGAATCAACGCCCATGAAAGGACAGTGCATCCACTTCGCGGTCGGCGGAATGTCGCGAATGCGTGAACTGATGACGACCACCGCGCCGTCCGGGTCCCGGGTGGTCACCACGCCCGCGCCGCGCAGCGTGACCTCCGCATTGTCGTCGATCAGCGGCCCAAGATAGACCGGGCGATCGAGCTCCTCGGCGGTCAGCGGGTTGTGAAACGGTGGGGGTTCAGGGGTGGTCGCGCTCATGAGACGAGTCTAGTGCGGAGAGCATCCGGCGTACGGCGAGGTGGTCGGTCGAGCGTGAGTGGGGTCGTCCATTGGGCCGAGTGGGACCGTCGAACCCTCGGTGGTCGGTCCCGCGTGAGTGGGGCCGTCGACTGGGCGGCAGGACCATGGAACGCGGGGATGAGAGCGAAGGTGTCGCGGAGCGCAGGTGCACCCCGACCGCGCTCCGTACCTCTTCCCCCACACGGTAGACTAGAACGTTGTGCTTGATGACAACCAGATTTCTGACCTCCCGAACCTCGACTCCGAACCGCGTTCGCAGGCTGCCGACGCCGACAATGGGGCGAGCTTCGGGTCACTCGGGTTGCCTGACAACCTCTTGACCACGCTCGACGACCTCGGATTCGTGGAAGCCACGCCGATTCAGGTCGCGACCATTCCCCCATTGCTCGACGGTGCTGACATTGTTGGTGTCGCGCAGACGGGTACCGGCAAGACTGCCGCCTTCGGGCTGCCGATGTTAGCCAAGATCGATCCTGAGCAGAAGGAACCCCAAGGGTTGGTTCTCGCGCCGACGCGGGAGTTGGCGCTGCAAGTCGCCCACGCGTTGCAGGATCTGGCTAAGGGCCTGGACCGCGTTCGAATCACCGCGATTTACGGCGGCGCGCCGTACCTTCCCCAAAAACGGGCTCTCCAAGCGGGCACCCACATCGTCGTCGGAACGCCTGGGCGCATGATTGACCACATGGAGCGCGGGACGCTCGACCTGGGGACGATCAAATTCGTCGTGTTGGACGAAGGCGACGAGATGTTGCGCATGGGGTTCGCCGAAGAGGTCGACAAGATTCTCAGCCAGGTTCCCGACAGTCGCCAGATCGCGTTGTTCTCCGCCACCATGCCGCCGGAGATTCGACGTACGGTCGACGCGCACCTGCACAACCCGCGTCAGATCGCGGTCTCGCGTCAATCGTCGACGGTCGCGTCGGTCGAGCAGCGGTACGCCATCGTTCCTCAACGGCATAAGGCGGCCGCCTTGGCACGGGTTTTGGCGACGAGCACGGCCGAGGCGGCGCTGGTGTTCGTTCAGACCAAGGCCGCAGCTGAGGAAGTCGGAGCGAGCCTGATCGAACGGGGCATCGCGGCCTCGGTCATCTCCGGCGACGTTCCCCAGACCGAGCGGGAGAAGGTCGTCGAGCGGCTGCGCAGCGGCCAGTTGGATGTGGTGGTCGCCACCGATGTGGCCGCCCGCGGTTTGGATGTCGAGCGCATCGGCCTGGTGGTCAACCTGGATCTGCCGCGCGAAACGGAGTCGTACGTCCACCGCATCGGGCGTACGGGACGGGCCGGGCGTACCGGAATCGCGCTGTCGTTCGTCACACCGAAAGAACGAGATCGTCTGCGCCGGATCGAGAAAGCCGTCCGTGCACAACTAGTTGCGGTCAACATCCCGACCCCGGGTGAGGTCAACGCTCATCGGGTCGAGGCGCTGCTCGAACGGGTTCCTGAACAACTCGCCTCGGGCATTCCGCGTCGGCTGCGGCGCGCCGTCGAGGAATTCCTCGACCAGTCAGACGAATCGCGGTTCGGAGTCGCCGTGGATGGGCGAGATCCGGAGTCAGTGATCCGAGCCGACGATGTGGATCCGGTGATGGCGTCTGAAACCGGTTCTGAAACTGAGGGCGAGACACCGTGGTATGCGGTCGCAGACGAACAAGCCACGGACGCGGCTGGGCGGGACGTCCAGGGTGACGACCGGGGCGACCGAACGGAGACGGGCGAAGACCCCGAGCCAATCGACATCGCGTGGCCGGATGGGCCTGGCCTGCCGGATGAAGCGGCGGTGATCGACGAGATCCGTGGGCTTGCTCTGACTGCGGCGCGCGAGCGTGCCGAGCAGGCAGTCGAACTGGCCACAGCATTGGTCGCGTTGGCGATCGATCAGCGCGGGTCGACGTCGTTGGCCGATGACGACATGGACGAGGAGCTGGCCCGTTTGGCGCAGCGGGGCGACCGGGATCGTGATCGTGATCGCGGACGTCAGCGTCCCGCACGTGATCGCGACCATCGTGACTACGGGCGCCGCGACCGCCCAAGTCGTGATCGGGCCGGGCGTGACGGTGAGCGCCGCAACCAGCGCGGGTCGGACTGGTCGCGTGAGTCGTACGCCGGTGAGCGTGCGCCGCAAGGTCGTGGCGGCCACGAGCGGTCGTACGATCATCGGCGCGATCACGAGACGGCGGGCCATTCGGAGCGTGACAACGGTCGCCGTGACTGGGCGTCGGAGCACGATTCACAGCGCGAGCCGTACCGCCGTGATTGGAGGTCCCCTGATGATTCGCAGGGCGAACGCGCAGCCAACCGTGGCGGTCATCGCCCGGTGAGTGCGGGCCAACGTCGTCGCGACGGCCACGTCGATGGCCCGGATGATCGGCGCGGGCGCAAAGCTGGCAAGCAGTCGGGCTACAACCGCTACTGGATCGGTGTCGGTCGTCGTCATGGGGTGCGCCCGGGCGCGATCGTCGGCGCCTTGACCAACGAGGGCGGCCTGCAAGGTCGCGACCTGGGACGGGTCGACATGTTCGCCGGGTTCTCAATCGTCGAGATCGGGCCCAGACTGAACCGCCAAACCCTGCAACATCTGGCGCGCACCGTCGTGGCCGGTCAGCCGCTTCGCATCCGTCCCGACGCTAGCGCCAGTACGAACTGATGCCGTCTCGCCGGGACCCCGAATGACACATGTGAAGCGCATGCGTATGGACTGAAACACATGTCCATGCTTCAGGTGAGAGATTTGCCCGCTGAGACGCATCAGGCTCTCAAAGTACGTGCCGCTCAAGCGGGCCAAAGTCCGTCGGGTTACGTGGCGACCATCTTGAATCAGGCGGTCGCTGTTCCGTCGATGGCGGACTTTCTGGATCGGTTGCGTTTGCGTTCAGTGATCGACCCGGCGGTCTCAGCCGCCGACATTCTCGCCAGTGAGCGAGACCAACGTCCATGAGTCTAATCCTCGACGCCTCGGTCTTGGCCGAGATCCTTGTCGGCTCGCGACGCGGGCGGGTCGCGGAACCGCTCCTGCTCGGCCATGACATCCATGTTCTCGAGCTCACTAGCGTCGAAGTCGTGTCGGTTTTCAGAGGATGGGTTCGCGCGGGAATGGTCTCGTCGACGCGGGCGGCTCAGGCGATCGAAGACTTGGCCATCTTCCCGACCCACACCTGGCCCCATCGTCCCCTGCCGCCTGACATATGGGAGCTTCGAGACAACTTTTCACCCTATGACGCCAGTTGCGTCGCCTTGGCGCAAGCCTTGGGGTTTCCGCTGCTGACCGGTGACGCACGGCTGGCCAAGGCGATGGAAACGTCCGGAGTCGGATCGGTCATCCTCGTGAGCTGACCACCTGGACGCCCGTCGAGGCGCCGTCTGCGCTTGATGGCGTACCCCTAGTCGGAAGTGGGCTGCCGCAGGATTGAGCTCATCTTCTTGCCCTTGGCGAGCTCGTCGACCACCTTGTCGAGGTAGCGGACCTTCTGCATCATCGGGTCCTCGATTTGTTCAACCCGATGTCCACAGATCATGCCGGTGATCAGGTGAGCGTTCGGATTGAACGCCGGGGCTTGGGTGAAGAACGTCTCCAGATCGATCCCGTCGGCGATGACTGCGGCGATACCCGCCTCATCGTACCCAGTCAGCCAGGTGATGACCTGATCAAGTTCAGCGGTCGTACGGCCTTTGCGTTCGACCTTGGCGACGTACAACGGATAGATGCTCGCGAAGCTCATCGCGAACACACGATTGCTGGCCATCGATCCCCCTTTCGGTGTCTCAAAGCGATGACATCGATAGCTTAGCGGCCAGGTACGACACGCGTGCGACTGAGGATCTGGGCCTCGCGCGGGCCCGAGAGCAGAGATCGCGCGGAACGGACGCAAGCGTGTATGGAGACGACGAGACTACGCTAGTTTCATGACGCAGTACGAGTTGGTGACCGGGGATATCACCACGATGGCGGTCGATGCGATCGTGAACGCGGCGAACAACACTTTGCTGGGCGGCGGTGGAGTCGATGGGGCGATCCATCGGGCTGGCGGCCCGACAATTCTGGCGCAATGCCGCCAACTACGCGAGACCATCTGGCCACAGGGGCTGCCGACCGGGCGGGCGGTCGCGACGACGGGTGGCCGTCTGCCCGCGCGCTGGGTGATCCACACAGTCGGCCCGGTCTATTCGACGCGAGAGGATCGTACGCCGCTCCTAGAATCATGCTATCGCGAATGCCTTCGCTGGGCCGATGAGCTCGAGGTCGCCTCGATCGCGTTCCCCACGATCTCCGCCGGAGCCTACGGCTGGCCCTTGGCCGACGCCGCCGAGGTGGCCGTACGAACCTGCCGGGCAACCGCGACGAGCGTGGGACGGATCGTCTTTGTGGCGTATGGCCCGCTGGCCTACGCGGCGTACGAGGCGGCCGGAGCGCGCGACTGAGTTCCAGACGCTTGGGCCTTGCGACGTGAACAGCGGGCCAGATTGTGAAGTCAGGCCTCATCAAGCGTGGTCGTCACGGGGAAGCCGAGGGCGATCGGGTGAGAAGGGCACCTCCACGCGGCGACGTACGCCTGTGGCTCGCGGCCCGCGACTCGCGACAGGGGGCCGCGTGCTGCTCCGTGGTCAGACAGTGGCGCGTCTCCTGTGCAACGCGCGCCGGGTTCCGCGACCGACCCGATTAACGTTCAGCGCGCGCGTCGTACTTCCAAAAGCTCGGCAGCAGCTTCGCCAATAGCGCCGCTGTCGCCATGCACAAGCCGCCGCCGATGACTGCGGTCAGACCCAGTGGAACTGGGCTGACATGGCCTAACGCTTGAGACATCGAGCCGCAGAAGACCTTCCCGAGGTTCGGACCGCCGTTGGTGTTGACGGTGAAGATGCCTTGGAGGCGGCCTTGCAGTCGATCCGGGGTGGCCGATTGGAGGATCGTGTTGCGGAAGACTGACGAGAACGAGTCACACGCGCCAGCGAAGCTGAGGCAGATCGCCGATCCGGCCAAAGCCCAGCCGATGACATGGTCGGGGTGAGTCGAACCGACCAGTGTCAAGACGACGCCGAAACCGAGTATGCCCAGTCCCCAACCGGTGACCATGATCGCGACGACCCGGCCTTGGCGTCGTACTTTGCCCAACGGCCCGGAGAAGAGGATCGCCACCACCGAACCGATCGCCACGAAGGACGCCAGCCATCCGGCGGTCGTCGGACCTCCGCCGATCATCTCCTTCGCCACCGCCGGATACATCGCCACCGGCTGGGCGAAGACGTTGGCCGCCAAATCCATGAACAACGTCATTGCGACCGTCGGATGGGTGGCGAGGAACCTGAAACCGTCCACCATCATTCGCCAGGTGTGGCCGAAACGCGGCGACTGCGGGATCTCGCCGGAGGCCGCGTGGGGGAGCGCGCCTGAGCCTTCGCCGGAAGCCGCGTCCGGGATCGGCACCGTGGCCTCGCCTGAGACCGCCCCCGCGCCCTCGCCGGTCAGCGGTTTGATCGGCGGCAGGCGTACGACCGCGTAGAGGGCGGCCAAGAAGGTGCAGACGTCGACGGTGTAGGCCGCCTGGTAGCCGAACGCGGCGACGGCGACCGACCCGAGCAGCGGCCCGACCATCAGCGCCAACGTCCAGGTCACCGAGTTGAGGGCGTTGGCCGCAGGCAACAGGTCGCGGTCGACGAGGCGTGGAATGACGGCCGTCCGAGCGGGCATGTTGATCGCACCAGCCCCTGACTGGACGCCGACCATGGCGTAGAGCAGCCAAATGTTGTCCAAATGGAACCAGGCTTCGACAGCCAGTCCGATGGTGGCCGCCCACATCACCAGCGCGGAGATCAACGCCACAGTACGCCGATCGTGGGTGTCGATGACCGACCCGCCCCAAAAGCCGAGGAGAACCAGCGGCACCACGGCGAACACCCCCAGCAGACCGACCATGAACGTGGAACGCGTCAGGTCGTACACCTCAAGGGACACCGCCATCGTGGTGAACTGTCCGCCGATCGCGGCCAGCCCTTGACCCCACCACAGCCGCCGGAACCCCGGCGAGCGCCGCAGTGGTGTGATATCCACGAGCAGGCCGGACATTGCTGTCCAGTTTAGTCTGGCCTCGACCTGATCGATCGCGTACGGCCTCAGGCGACGGCGCTGCGACCGCGACGCTGACGAGCCACTATGCTATAGCTGTGAGTTCTTGGGGCAGTCGAGCGGCTGTGGACCTGTCCGACGTGGGTCGGTCGCTGACGAGCCTGACCGCGGACACGGTTCGGCTATGGCGAAGCGTGGTCCCCAGGCTGGTGCTCGTTCTGACGGTCACGTTCACGATCCGGCGACTGCTGGAGATGGGCGCGGCCGCTATCGGCACTCTGGTCAACCGGGTGGAATGGCAAGATGAGCCGGTCCAAGCGCCAGCGGCGACCTGGAACCAGTGGGTGGCGGTCGTCCTCGTCGCGTTGAGCCTGCTCGTGGTTTTGGTTGGATTCATTGTCTGCTGGCGCATCATCGACAATCATCTGCATCAGGCCGACAACCAGTCCCCGCTGCGCGGTTTGTCGCAGGCCCTGTCGGTCACCATGTTGGCGTTTTTGGGCACGTACTCGGTTTTCGACGAGGTCGACCGTACGGCCAATCGGGTCTTGATGGATGGCGCGATGTTGAGCCAGGGCGACTTCACCACCATGGTTTTTGTGCCGCTTGTGCCGCGTACCCTCCCGCAGACGCTCATCGTCATCGTCGTGATCGCTGGGGCGTTCATCCTGCGCCGCGTGGCCGAGAAGGTCGGCGAACGCCGCGGATGGGCGGCTGTCACTTTGATCGCGGCGGGCTTGGAGGCGTTCTACCTGTTGTCGACGTTCGTCGTCGGTCGGGCACTGTTGGCCCGTGGATGGGCCTGGCTGAACACCCGCGAGGTCGCCGCCTGGCGTGAAGACGCCATCACCTGGCTGACAACGCCTTTTCGCCAAATCGGATGGTCAGTTCCGGAGATGTTCAGCGCCATGTGGGCCTGGTTTTGGCAGATCGGCTGGCCCCATTTCGTGGTCACACTGGTTCCACCGCTCCTCTGGCTGACATTGGCCGGATTGGCCATGGGTGGGCGCGTGGACAACTTCCGGGATCTGCTGGCTGATGGGCGGCTGCCGCGTTGGACAGCTCAAGGCAAGACTGCCGCTGTGACGGCTCGGGCTCTACGCCGCCAGGGCCTGGTGGCCGACACCCAGGACGCCGTCTTCGGAGATCTGGATGACAAGTACCTCCCGTTCTTTCAGCAACTGCGGATGACGATGCGCGCCGGCGCTGGTTTTCTCGGCGCCTTCATCATTCTCTACGCTCTGCTCGGGGTTGTCGGCGATTGGGTCGGCTACGGTTTGACCCTGGTGATCGGGCCGGGACCCGTGGCTCAACAGACCTTCTGGGGCGAATTCGCCACCCTGTTCACCGGGGTTTTGTCCGATTCGTTGCGCCTGTGTTTGCTGGCGACCGCGTACGTGTTGGCGTCGGCCGCGGCGAAAGCGACATCGCAGGCACGTGAAGTGGAGACGGGCGCGACGTCGCCGGCGGGCCTGGCAGCGACGCCTGAGGACACGAGCGTGGCGGCGACGGTTGTGACGGAGGACGCGAGATGAGACGTTTGACTGCAGTGATCACGCTGGTGATCTGCCTGCTGGTGGCGGCGTTGATCACCAGCCGAGCGCCGGAAGATCCGACGATCCAACCCGTGTCCGCCCGGATTGGCGAGCCCGTCAGCGTGGAGGCCGGTTTGTCTGTGACGGTGACGGACATCGCGGTGACCCACCACTTGTCGGGGGTTCTCGAGCGAGACACGGAGCAGGTCTACCTGGTGGTCGGTGTCGACGTTCAAGTGACCGGTCCGGCCAGTCCAATCTTAAGTTTGACTGTCGTGTCAGGTCACAGCACTTTCGTGCCCGGCTCCAACGATCTCGATCTGCCCCTGGGCGGCAACCCCGGTTATGTCTCCCACGTCATGGTGCCCGTGTTGATGGAGCAAGCTGATTTGTCGAGAAGCCAGGTCGAGATCACCGTCACGGGGGCCATGATTCGTGGCTTCAATCGGGTGGCGAGAATCGATCTTGGTCTGACACCTGAACGCGTGGACGAACTGCTCATCGGTGCGAATGGCCCGATCGACGTCCAGCCTGCCAGCGTCGAGGTGATCCAATGAGACCGTGGATCAAGACCGCGCTGGTCGGTTTGGCGTGTGTTCTGGTGTTGGCCGGTGCTCGAGGATTCTGGTGGGCCTGGCAGGCGGAGAGTTTCCACATCGGCGGACCGGGCGAGAGGCTGACCACAAGTGAGGGCGTCGTCTTCCGGTTGAACAGTTTTCAGCGCGTCACCGAACGCGTGGATGGGGACGGCGACATTGATGAGATCGCCAGACCTGGCGCCACCTTCGTCGTCGCCCATCTGTCGGTCGTCGTGCCAGTCGGCGCCACGACCGCGCGCTGCTCGCTGCGCTTGATCGGGGCTGACACTGACCAGTGGATCAACACCGGCGCTTTCGCCTCCGATGGTCGGACCCTCTGCGATCAAGCCTTGGCTAGCCCTGGAACCGAACACGACGGCGACGTCTACTTCGAAGTCCCTGACCGCTACCTGGATCAGATTCGCGGGATCGCCATCGAGTCCGACCCCGGTGGCCTCAGGACAGTCGGTGTCGTGACCCCGGGAGCGTGACAACGCGCTTCGCGCACGTACGACATCGTGCGTACGTCAGAAATGCGACCCCCGCCTGGGAAAGTGATGATTGATCGCCGGTTCCTCAGTTGGAGCTGGAGGGTTCGGCCGTCAGGTGGAGCAGGTAGGGATGGGTGGTGGCGAATTCCCACGGCGCGGCCTCGACGCTGTCCCACCGACCGACCCCAGCCACGACCGGCATGGCGATGACGTCGATCGCCAAAGCGCCGTCGAAGGGGCGCGCGAAACTGGCCACTACGCGACACTGCACCGGTTCATCCGCGGGGTTGAGAGCATCCGCACCGGACAACGCGCGGTTCCATGGGCCGACCCAGAGCGTCAGGTCTTCGGCGTAGAGTCGGTTGACCGGATCCCTGATGGCCAGCGAGGTGTCGACGTACGAGTTGAGAGCGTCGCCAGTGTTTGTGGTGTTGCGACACGTGGCGTGGATGGTCAGCGTCGTCTGTTGATCGTCGCCGTCGTCGGCGGTGACCCAGGCGTCATGAATCGCTACTTCCCAGGGTCCGAGGTTCAGCACTTGATCGATCTCGGCAGGTTCGTACTGGTAGGTCACAGGCTTGAAGCCGCCCATTCCGATGGTCACGCCGATGGCGGCGGCGATGATCACAACCACCGAAGCGACGGCCGGTGGCCACCGCTGACGTTTTCGAGGATCCCCCATAGAGCCAGGATACCTCGACCATGGCATGAAATAGTCGAGGTGATAGGAATCAGCCGCGCGAATCCGGACATCGTACGGATCGGCGTCAACCTTTTCAGTGGGGTTATCCCTACCCCAATCCTCATGTTTTCCCTAGTCAAGTTCAGTGGCTTCCCCCAGTGTCATCGACTCGAAAACCGGCGATACTGGAACTATGAGTAGGAGCACGTCGACATCACCGTTAGCCCGACTTCATCGTCTGGGCATGAGTGGGTGCGTCGTGGCGCTGTACTTCGTGGCCTTCTCATTCGCCGGACACTGGATGGAGATCATCGCCTCCGGCGTGTCATGGGTGGCCACCGGGCAGGCGTACGACGACTCCATCACGGCGAACATCACCGATCCGTACCTGGTGTATGGCGCGGGAGCTGTGATGTGCGCTTTCGGCATTCGTCCGTTCGCGCTGCGCTTCAGATTGCACCCGGTCGCTGTGTGGCTGCTGGCGGGCGTCTGCTGCGCGATCGTGGAATACGTCTCAGCACAAATCCTGGTCTGGCGCTTCGGATTCAACCCGTTCTGGGATTACTCTGACGCAGTTCTGAACTTCCGTGGCTATGTGTGCTTATCCAACACGCTGCTGTTCGCAGCCGCCGCAACAGGTTTCATTCATCTGATTTGCCCCAGGGTCGAGTCGTGGATCACCCGCCAAGCCCCCCAACAGATCGCGGTCTGGGCCGCTTTGCTGGTCGGTGTGTTCGGTTTGGCGGAGTTCGCGCCATCGCCAGTGGCTGTCAGTGGTCTAACGGTCATCGCGGCGTACGCTCTGGGTCGGCATCCACTGCCGGAGCTGACCTGGAACCCACGTCGTCGCAGCGTCGGCGTCTAGGAGGTACGGTCACTGACCGCGGTCGCGGTGACGACGGCGCCGAAGATCGAGACGGTTACCGGACTCCGTCGGTGCGACGCGTCGTGGTGATGAATTCCGCCACCGCGCCGTCGCCGGCTCGTCGGGGTCACCCGCCTCTGCCACCCCTCAAGTCCTCCCACAACTAACCAGCGATATTGTGCACTTGACGAGGAGATTCTCTTCGAGGAAGCGTCGAAATGTCGAAATGTCGAAATCGAGGGGACGGTGTTGGTTCCCTCGACTTCCTGGAGAGCATTGGTCTGGCACGGGGTCGGACCAGGAAAGCGAAGGGAGATGATATGAAGACACGTAGAACAGTGGGTGTCGTTTTGGCAGCACTCACGATGGGATTGGTTGGGCTCACGGGCATACCAAACACTCACAACGCCATGGGCCACATCTCAAACCAGCACAGGGAGTCGGATGAGGTCTGGTGTGCGTACGATGGAAAGGCCTAATCCCCTATGAGTCGCATAGGGCATGACTGGCGCGCGGCGATTGTGGTGTTGGCCGCGATAGTGTGCTCGCTGGGTGGCTGCACTCACGGGGCTGTCCCCGATGCGGGGTGGTCGGAGTCGCCCACTACTCCAGAGCCGGTCATGACCTCAGCCTCGTCAGCGGCTATGGAAAGCCCCCAGGCCAGTGACTGGACTCCAGTGGATCCGCCGTTGCCGCTGGCTCGGTACGCGCTGGCGCTGGATGGACCCGCGCAGGATCCGGCGGATCGCGCTTCGCGCCAGCAAGTCTTCGGCGCTAATGAGAATGACATCGCCAGGTGTATGGCGCAGCGCGGTTTTCGTTACGAACCTCGGCCGTACGTGCCAGGTGAGGATTCAAACGCTGGGCTGCGCCTGACAAGGTTGCTCACCGATCTGCCCATCCCTCTCCTGTCACCGGATCGTGACGTGGTGGCGAGGTTCGGTTACGGGCTCAGGGAAGCACCAGACGCGCGTGATCTGATCGAGAACGCACAGGATGCGAACGCCAGTCACCAAGCCGGTTTGAGCGCGGCTGAGGCTGACGCCTATAGTCGCGCGCTCTATGGTGACTACGACGCCGCCGATCCGAAGACTGACCAGTCGTGCGCGGGCCAGGCTCAAGCCCGTCATCCACAGCCGGAGCCGCCAACCCGGGAGTGGGATGGAACCCGACCATCCACCGACATCCCCGTCGAGGAGAAGAGTTTGTTGGGCACGGCTCCCGAGCGTGAGGTCGCGTTGGCTGATTTTGACTGTCGGGCCGAGACGGATTACCTCGCTCAGCTGACCGATATTCGGGTCTCGTTGGATGAGAAGTTCATTCGCGAACATCATGCTGAGTTAGATCGCCTCGAAGTGTTGGCGGCGACGTGGTGATCCGCCCCGGTCAGGACGGCGCTCGCCAAACATGGGGTTGACATGCCGATTCATCGTCGGTACTGTCGAGAGCGTCCTAGGGGAGACCAAAGGGGGTTTCTCTTCTCTTCGATGCCATACCGTGGGCAGCTTGGCCTACCCGAGTACGGAGAGGGATTGTGACGACGAATGACCCTTCGACGCCGACTCCTGACGGCGCGACGAACCCCCCAGGCCCGCCCCCACCTGACGATCACAGCGTGTCACAGGAGGTCGTACGAGCCGCTCCACCCGAGGTCGACCACGCTGTCGGGGTTGACACGCTCATCTTCGACGATCCGCAGACTGTCGCGTGGCGTGACAACCCATCAGACGGAGCGGGCGTTGACAGTGGCGTACGAGCCGACCCGCTCTCTAGTCGTCTGACGCGTGTCTCGTTGTGGCGTTCGGGGCGCGCGGTGTGGGTCTTGGCCGGGGTCGGAGTCCTTGGACTGATCATCGGCTATGTCTTGGGCGGGGTGGTGTTGTCGCCGCAGCGGGCGGCCTCTCCGCCGCCGACCGAAGGGCTGATCACCGCCAAAGTTGAGGCCCGTCAGATCACGGCCCGGGTGGTCGGTCGGGCCGATGTCGCGTTCACCGATCGCGTCTCGGTGACGCCGCCAACCCCGGAAGACGCGGTTGCCGCGGTCGTGACCGGCCAGGTTCCCACGGTCGGCTCGCAGGTCAACGCCGGCGATGTGGTCTTGGAAGTGTCCGGTCGCCCGGTGTTCGTCCTGCGCGGCGACTTCCCGTCGTACCGTTCGTTGAGCGCCGGGTCGAGTGGCGCGGATGTGACCGAACTCAGGGCGGCGCTGAACGACCTCGGGCTCGACGCTGGTCCGGCTTCAGCCTCCTACGACGCGGCGTTGGCCGAGGCCGTACGGGCGTTGTACGGACGAGCGGGCTATTCGGCCCCGGATGGTGGCGAGCTGGCGACGCTCAAGGTGCGCAGTGCGGAAGACGGGGTGAGCGACGCGGCGACGACTCTCAAACGCGCCAAGGAGGATGTCGTACGGGCCGAGAAGGCGTTGGACGCGGCCAAAGCCGATCAAGCCACCGCCCAACGGAACCATGACACGCCAGCGGGCGCGAATCAGGGCGCGGCGACGGATCCGGGGTCTGCCGATCAGCGACTCGGGGACGATCTTCGTCAAGCCGGTGACATGGTCGAACACAGCGAGTCAGCTCTCCAACAGGCCAAGGACGCTGTCGAGTTGGCTCGACGCGGGCAGACTCGAGCCGAGCAGACGTTGACCGACGCGCAGCGGGACGCCTGGGCGATCATGCCGGTCGGCGCGGTCGTGTTCGTCCCAGATCTGCCGCGTCGCGTCGACGAAGTCCATGTCGGTGTCGGGGACGATCTGGCCAAGCTGGCCAACCGCTCAGAGACCAGTCAGGCCGCCGCCCCCGCCCCACTGGTGTTGTCGGGCGCGCAGATCGCCATCACCGCTCAAGTAGGCATGGACGAAGCCGGGTTACTCCGAGTCGACGGTCCGGCGATGTTGACAATCCCGGGCGGGGGCACGATTCATGGCGTGATCACGTCGATCTGTGACGAAGCGGGCACGGCCTCGACGCCGGGCAAGACGACGGGCCGGGATGGAGCGGCCGCTGCGCCACAACGCTGCGCCGTCGCGGTCACCTTGGGTGACTTGGGCGGCTTGGCCGCCGCCGACTTGGTTGGCAACCAGCAGGTGACGATGGACGTGGGCACGAGTTCGACCGAGTCACTGCTCGTTCCGGTGGCGGCTGTCTCAGCGGACACGGCGGGTCACGCCCGAATCACGGTCGTCAGCGGCGGTCTAGAACCCGGGGTGGCGGCCCGCGACCAGAAAACGACCGTCGTCGACGTGGAGACGGGCCTGTCCGCCGAAGGCATGGTCGAGATCACCCGAGCCACCCCGCCGATCACAGCCGGTGATCTGGTGGTGATCGGCCAAGGGGCCAGTCAGACCAATCCGACCGACCCGACCTCGACACCCCGATGAGCGCCATGACCGGTCCGACCCCGGGTGAGGTGGTGATCCGTTTGTCGGACGTCTCGAAGTCCTTCCCGCCGAACGTGTTGGCCGTCCGGGGGGTCGATTTGGAGATTCGGCGCGGCGACTTCCTCTCCATCATGGGCCCTTCCGGTTCGGGCAAATCGACGTTGTTGAATCTGCTCGGCTTGCTCGACGTCCCCACGATCGGGCGGTACGAGTTGGCCGGGGTCGACACCGCAGGGCTGGCCGACAAGGCCCGTACGTCTCTGCGTGGTCGCGAACTGGGTTTCGTGTTCCAGGCTTTCCATCTGCTGGCCCGACGAACAGTGTTGGAGAATGTCCTACTGGGCATGTCCTATTCCGGAGTGCCACGTGGCGAACGCCGTGACCGCGCCGTGACCGCGCTGAATCGGATGGGGCTCGCCCATCGTGTCGGCGCTTATCCGCCGACATTGTCCGGCGGCGAGCGCCAGCGGGTGGCTCTGGCCAGAGCAGTCGCGGGAACCCCGACTGTCTTGCTGGCCGACGAACCGACCGGCAACCTGGACAAAGCCACGTCACAAGGAGTGTTGGAGTTGTTGGGCGAACTGAATGCCGACGGCCTGACCGTGGTGGTGGTCACTCATGACCACACGGTCGCGCGGGCGGCCGGCCGTCGCCACACGATGGACGACGGTCGATTGCGGGAGGCGGCATGACCAATCCGTTCACACGCCGTACGGACGCCTTCGGGGTTCGCGATGTCGTGGTCGAAGCGATCCTCGGGTTGGCCGGGCGTCCCGGGCGGTTGGCGCTGACCGCGTTGGTGGTCGTGTTGGGGATCGGATCCTTGGTGGCGACGGTCGGTTTCGCGCAGACGGGCGCGCGTCAAGTTCAAGCCAGGTTCGACGCCGTCACCGCGCGCCACGGGTTGGTCAAACCGGCCGCCGACCAGGCACAACTGGGTGCGGCCCCACCGGCCGCACTGCCTTGGGACGCCGCCGAGCGGGCGACCCGTCTCAACGGGGTGACCTGCGCCGGAACGATCACCAAGCTTGACCCGCCTCCCGGCCAGGTCACGGCCAGTCCAGTCCATGATCCGGCGGCCGCGCCGACCCGGCAACCCCAGATCATGACGGCCACCCCCGGGCTGTTGGACGCTGTGAGAGGCCATCTTCACGAGGGTGTGTGGATCGACAACTTCCATGAGCAGCGGGCTGAGCGGGTCGCGGTGTTAGGGGTACGCGCCGCCCGCCTGCTCGGGGTTCTTCGGGTGGACAATCAACCGGCGATCTTCATTGGAGCAACCAGTTTCACGGTGATCGGGGTCGTCGATCAGGTGGAGTACGCCGCTGACCTGCTCGACGCGGTCATCGTGCCCCAGTCGACTGCTCGAGCGACGCTGGGTCTGACTAACCCCGGCGAACTGCATGTCGGAGTGGAGTTGGGCGCTGGCCCGATTCTGAGCGGCCAGATCGGGCTGCAACTCAGTTCGGACAATCCATCCGGCTATCAGGTTGTCATGCCACCGCCGATGTCGTCGACGCGTCAGCAGTTGACGGCTGACGTGAATTCGTTGTTTCTGATCCTCGGCTTCGTCGCTTTGGCGATCGGCGGCGTGACGATCGCTGTGGTCAGTTCGATGGCGGTCATGGAACGCCGGGGCGAGATCGGGTTACGGCGTGCCATTGGGGCGACTCGTGGCGCGGTGGCGGCTCAGTTTGTCGCCGAGTCGGCCATCTTGGGGTTGCTGGGTGGTCTGGTCGGCACGGCCGCTGGAACGCTCGTGGTCACTGTGTGGTCGCTGGCCAGAGGCTGGACGCCGGTGCTCGACGTACGCTTGGCCGTGGCCGCAGCGGTCACGGGGGTCGTCGTCGGTGTGGTGTCGGGCCTCATTCCGGCCAGCCGCGCCGCGAGCCTTGAGCCAGCCACTGCGCTGCAGGAAGGCACGTGATGTCGACGGTTGGGGAGTCAACCGTTTTGGGCGTTGGGGGGTCTGCGCCTCAGGGGGCTGGCCGGAATGAGGAGTTCTCGGGGAGTTCGGTCGGTGTGGTTCATCGCCTCATCCTTTGGTGGCGCCAGCGGTGAAGCCGGTGACGATGTATTTCTGGGTGAATAACGCGATCGCCATGATGGGGACGGTCACGACGACGCTGGCCGCCATCAATCCGCCCCAGTCGATGGAGGCGTATCCGATGAAGTCGAAGATGGCGACGGGCAGGGTTTTCGTTTGAGCGCTGGACAACACCAAGGCGAACATGAAATTGTTCCACGAGAAGATGAAGGCCAGGATCGTCGAGGTGGCGATGCCGGGCGCGGCCAAAGGCAGTGTGATACGCCAGAACGCGCCGATAGGTGTCAAACCGTCCACTTGACCCGACTCTTCCAACTCTTCAGGCAGCTGTTCGAAGAAGCTCATCATGATGTAGACGATCAGGGGCAAAGCGACGAACATGTGCGCCAGGATGAGGACGAAATAACCACCGACCATTTTGAGGTTCGAGAAGACGTAATACCACGGGATCAGCAACGACACCCCGGGGATGACGCGGGCCAGCAACACCAGGTTGGCCGATTTGCGCATCAAGAACCGAGCCATGGCGTACGCCGCGGGGACCGCGATCACCAGCGACGCCGCCGTCGAGATGGCCGCGACCACGAACGAGTTGACGACATAGTCGATGTACTGTGACTGCCCGAACACGGTGGCGTAATTCGCGGTCGTCGGTCGGAAGAGCAAGACCTTCGACGGGTCGTAGATGTCGACGTTCGTTTTCAGTGAGGCTAGGATCATCCACACGATCGGGCCGAGGAAGCCGATCACGATGACGGCGATCCCGATCGCGCGCAGCAGCGACGTCACGGTTCGGCGGGTCATTTCGTCACCTTCTTCCGATGGGTCAATCCGATGACTGCGGCCACGATCAGAGCGAAGAACAGGATCAGAACAGTCGAGGCGGTTCCGTACTCGAAGTAATCGAAACTCAGCCCGTAGGCGTAGACGTTCAACGTCTCGGCCTCATGGAAGGAGCCGCCGCCGAGTCCTTTGGTCGCGTAGAGGATGTCGAAGGTTTTCAGAACGTCGATGCCGCGCAAGAGCACGGCCGTGACGACCGTGGGCATGAGCATCGGCAGTGTGACATGCCAAAACCGTCGTGCGCCTGATGCGCCGTCGACTTTCGCCGCCTCGTGAGGTTCTTCGGGCAGCGCGGTCAGACCGGCCAGAAGGATCAGTGTGACCATCGGGGTCCACTGCCAAATGTCGACGAACATCAGAGTTGGCAGTGCCGTGGTTTGATCGGCCAGCCACGGTTGAGGCGGCAGACCGACTCGGGCGAGCAGGTAGTTGGCGAAGCCGATCGTCGGGTCGAAGATCAGTCGCCACATCATGCCGACGGCCACCGGGGTGGCGACCAGTGGCAGGATGATGGCGACGCGAACGATCGCTTGCCCGGTGAACGGTTTCCATAACAGCAAGGCGATCAGCATTCCGAGGACGACCTCGACCACCAACGCCCCAGCGGTGAAATAGACGGTACGCCCGACTGCGGGCCAGAAGCGGGCCGTGTCAGTCAGGACATTGGCGTAGTTGGTCGCTCCGACGAAAGTTTTGGCGCGGCGTACCGAGCCTGACGAGTCGGTCAGAGACAGGTAGACCGTCCATGCCAGCGGGAAGACGAGCAGGATCGCGACGAACACCATCGCTGGCCCGGCGAAAACCCACTGCCGATGGCGGTTCGCCCAAGCGGACCAAGCCTGTGGAACGCCGGGTGAGGTCGGTCGGGTGGCAGGCGTGGACGAAACGGTCTGTTCGGACACCACGGTTGGTGTGGTTCGTGTCACGGTCGACTCCTTCCCCGGATCGGTCTTGGGCGCGGCTGGGATGAACAGGGGGTGCATCCCAGCCGCAGGCGGTCACTTGTCTGTGTCCAGGAAGGCCTGGAAGTCGGTCTGGGCTTTCTGCGCCGCGGCCGCGACATCCCCACCGGTGATGCCGGCGACGATGGGCGCGCCCACGATCTCTCGAGCCGCAGCCACTTGGACGACGACGGGCCGATCATGGCCGACCCCGACTTTGGCTGACGCCACGATCGCGGCCGCCAAGTCTTTCGGATAACTAGAGATGCCGCTGGGATCCTCCCACACCGACGTACGGGCGCTCGGAACGCCAGCTTGCTGGATCGTCAGCGTCATGTCTTTCGATGTCGCCCATTGGATGAATTTCCAGGCGTTGGCCTGGTTTTGAGAGTTGGCGTTCATGCCCAGAGCCCACGACGGGATGTTGTAGGGTTTCGAACCGGCCGGTCCGGCGGGCAACTGCGCGAAGCCGACCGAGTCGGCCACTTTGGATTTCGCCGCGTCTGTGGCGTTGGTGTAGAGCGAGTCAGCTTCGGTGTAGAAGGCGGCGCCGCCCTGTTGGAAGATCGCCATCGAGTCGGGCCAGCTCATGTCGGTCGAGACGTTGGCCGGTCCGACGTCGTGCAGCAGACCCGAATACATCTCGTACGCCGCGAGCGCCTCAGGCGTGTCGAGCGAAGCCTTGCCAGACGAGTCGAAGAAGTCCCCGCCGTAGGAGTAGAGGAATGACGAGAATTGGGTGACGGCGGCCGAAACGTTGGTTCGGGCGACGAAGCCCGCGACCTCGGGGTGAGCTTGATGGATGGTGGTGGCCGCTTGTCTCAGCTCGTCCATCGTGGTCGGAACCTTCAACCCGGCTTCGGCCAACAGGTCGGTGCGGTAGTAGAGCACTTCGCGCTCGGTGATGATCGGCACTCCGACGACGGCAGAGTCGACGGTTGTCGCCGCGACGGGCGCGGCCTGGAAGTCGCTCCAATTCCAGGCCGAGTCGGATGTGACGTCGTCGCTCAGATCGGCCAGCCAGCCGTTCTTGGCGAACATCTTGCCTTCTTGGAGCGGTCGGAACATCATCACATCGATCTCGGAGGTCCCCGAGTTGAGTTTGGTGTTGTATTGGGCGGACAACTGATCTTCGCCGAGCTGGGTCAGCTCGACTTTCAGGCCGGTCTGGCTCTCGAATTCGGGGATCGCCGACTTGATCTTGTCGGTCCACACGTGGTTGGCCAAGGTCACATATAAGGTGGTGCTGCCGCCGTCCGATCCTCCGGTGGGGCTGCTTCCGCATCCGGCCATGCTGGTGGCCAAAGCGGCGGAAACCACGCCGACGAGGATGGTACGCGTCGTTGCTGGTGTCATCTGTCCTCCATTGACATCTGTTGTGATATGAGAGGACTATCCCTGTCACATCACGTGAATAGCAGTACTCTAGGCTCAAACATATGATCTATGCATCCTGATCGTACGTATTGTGTCCTGATTGTTATGATTCCTTGATCATATGGCGCCGACATCGTCATGAGAGATCGAGGTGGCTCCCATGATTGGGTGGGCGACGAATATAGCCGACTGGGGACAACTGAAAGGGGGCCTTCAGTTTCGCCCAACTAACCTCTTGACACCGAGATATGGCTTCGATGTTATGACGATGTCGCAGTGCTTGACTGGGACGATTCGAACAAAGGAGTGAGATGAAAACTTTGGGTATTGGCCGCAAGATCGTGGTGGCCGTCGCTGCGCTAGCGGTGGCATGCGGTGGAGCCGTGGTGGCCTATCAGAGTGACGTTGCCGGAGGGACGCATCAGGGTGCGTCCAACCTGTCGGCATCCTTCAACCGAGTGCAGTACGAAGGGGGCGGCTCTAACACGCAGAAATGCCAGCTGGAGACCCGCTGGGGTCAATGCTTGGACAACATCCCGGCGAACCCCTGGCACTGACGGGTGGCCGGCGCCCTGACTTGGCTCTGGTCGGGTGCGAAACTTGGGATTGGGCAGAGTGTCCATCGGGGGCCATCGGCCGAGTTTTCGTTGGTTGAGATAACTACTATCGAAGGAGTCCGGCCGGTGGCCCATCTATTCAGTTCAACTGTCGTCGACGTACAGACGCAGCTAAGCGCCATGGAGCAGAGTAAGAAAGAGTTGATCCCGACGCTGATGAGCATCCCCGAGATGGAGAACGGGAGTCGAGCGTCTGAAGCGGCCCGACGGCCGTACGGACCACTCGGCATGGTTAAGCGGTCAGTGTGGACGCAGGTATGACGTGGATGCCGTCGGGGCGCGTGTAGGCCAGATTACCCTTTCCGACGATCACGGCCAGGAAGACTGGTTCAGCGTTGCGTGCGGCCGGATTAGACGCCACTTTCGCTCGTAGCCTTTGCAGGGAGATGACGGCTTCATCGATCTTGGTCTCGCTCAGCTTCACCTCTAGCCCCGCCCACTGCGAGTTGTGCTCGATGATCAGATCCACTTCGAGCCCTTTGTCGTCTCGATAGTAGGAGACGGTGTTGCCAAGTCCTGGATAGCTGGACAGAAGCACTCGGATGTCTCTGAGCACTAAGGCTTCGAAGAGCATATCCAAGGATTGTGTGTCTCTCAGAAGTCTGTCGGGGGTGGCACCGATCAACGCTGCTCCTAAGGACGGATCGACGAAGTATCGCTTCGGTTTGACGCGTACCCTGGCTTTCGCCCGCATGGGCGGCTCCCATCCGGGGAGGTTCTCAGTGAGAAACAGCCGATCAAAAAGTTCCAGATACGAGGTGATGGTGTTCTCATCAGGACCAGTCTCGCCATGCGCCATATCGTGCGAAAGCGCCTTATAGGTGACAGCCTGAGTCTGATTCATGGCCAACGTTTGCATCAGTGACAAAGCCGTGCTCCGGGAATACCCTTCCTCCACGATCTTCATGTCGAGGACTGATTGTACGTACTGAGACGCTGTCTCTTGGTTGGCCATGTCCGATATCCCAACGTTGGCAGGCCATCCTCCTCGGCAGACCCAACGCGCGACGTCGGCCAGCTGCGTCGTATGACTGACTGGCGAGATGGTTCCTGATTGAGAAGCTTGATCAGCGAGACGGTCGCCAACGAGTCTCCGGATTCAGCAAGGGCCATCGGCCGCATGTGCAGTTTCGCGATCCGTCCTGTGCCGTTGTGCCGGATCTGGCGGCGTTCGGTTGCTGAGAGGGCGCTTGAACCCGTGGGAATCCAGTCAGCTGTTGCCGGTGCCGACGTGTATGGACGCTGCTGTTCCGGCGTCGAGTCCGACGATTGGTCCAGGGGACCCGTACTTCCTGTCGGGCTTCTCTTACTACGACCGGTACGTCCCGCCTGAGCGGTGAGGTCAGAGTGGGCCTGTCGTGCGGTTCGTGTGGGTGGTCCGATGGGGCCTGTTGCTGACGGTGAGTGTCGATGGTGTGGGCCAGTGATGATCAACCAGTGGGGGTGTGGCGCGGGTTCGCAGTGGAGCGGCGCGACTTGGCCGCGCCCGCCCAGATTCAAGATTTCACACCGTCTCTGTTCAGTCTTTCGCACCCTGGAGACTCATGGTTTTGCACCCAATACCCTCGAATACCAAAAAAGACCCGGGCATGGTGTCCGGGTCAGCGATTCGAATAGATGAACGTCAGTGGGTCTAGGTGGACTTGAACCACCGACCTCTGCATTCACTGATTAGTGCTAGTTAAGGCGCTAATCAAGAAAGAATCTACACTTTAAACTACACTATACCATCAATCCTAATCACAGTTGGCCTTGTGAAGAGCCGACCTGGTGGAAGCTGTCATCTTAAAGTGGGGTCTTCGGTCGAGTTCTTCGTTGTGCTTTCTGGCTCTTGGTTTAGCAACTGATGGAAGATGCTCTCGGAGGTCGACGACATCAGGATTGTTGTGCCCCTACTGCCACTGGTCTTGACGAGTCCTGTTGGTATCTGCGCCCTCATATCTTGTTGTCGACGAATGATATCTGGATTTGTCGTTTGGCGATAGATTGTGCTTCTGTTGCCAGTGAGGAGTTTAGTCAGCGTGTTCGTGCTCCACCCACGCTCTATCAGGTAGTCACGACGAACGTCGACCCAGTCTCGAATCTCTGCCTCAAGCTGAGGGAGAATGGCAAGATTTATTGAGTCGGAGAAATAGAGTGGCCCCCCATCGCCGTTCAGGGCGTCGCCAATTTCTGCGTTTTTGCATCTGAGTAAGTATCCGCATAACAAGTTAAGAATGAGCCAACGACTCACCGCATCCATTTGATCGCGTAGAGTGAGGATAATATCAACAGTCCTTTTCGCGAGTCTTGAGTTGGGCGCGGGAAGCTCTTGTGGTAATAAAAGTGGATCAGATGGTATCGATTCGCTCGGAATATCTACGATAGGATAGCTAAACCGAAGGATGCGTCGTCTTACTTGCGCCTTGTCTGCCGACCAAGCCTTGATAGTACTCAGGGAAACACCCGATGTCGCTTGTGCGCGAGTGGCTTGAAAGATTAGCTCATTGGTTAGGTTCTCGAAACGATAGGCATGGACGACGGTATCGCGCAACGCTTTCCTTATGTATCCGATCATCTTGTCTAATAGAAACAGGAGAACAAGGTCACTGGGTACCTGAGTATCCACGGTCCTTGCAAGGTGCTCAGCAAAACCACAGGCGCGACCGCGCGCTTGACCGAATAGTTCGGTGCTTAATGTTTTGGCTGCATTAGTGATGAAGCCTTGCTTTGCCGCTCGATCAAAATCGTAGCTAGTCCCCGCCAGATGTGACTTCTTGCCTGATGCCCATGTGTGATCGTCATTTGGATCGATATACACCTCGCATATTCCTTCCACCTCCTCTTCGAATGCTTCGCCGAGGTGGGTGATATCTTGTAGTGCACCCGGTTGGGCAAGGTTGGCGGCTGCGTCTACGAATCTTGGAGCAATTGGCCGAAGGCAGTAGAAGCGCCAGTAGAAGTTGACTATGAAGTCTTCGTACGGGTCAGACATATCAATATTTTAGCAGTCCGATGGAAGTTGTACTCCGATTGACGAGTTGTGCAGCAAGTTGTACTCAAACTAACCACTTCTGCATTCAGGCCATCGAGCAGGCTGGAAGCGAACCTGCTCAACAGAAAGGAAAAGTGATGAGCGAAGTAACATTTACCCATGTAAGCGGAGTTAGTCGAAAAAATGGTCGGAGATACTCGGCAATTGATATTGCTCTTGATGGTGAGCATATGGCCCGCTCGTTCCTGAGCGACCGCGAACTGGCCCACCTTCAGCGCGCCCGGGAGACCCTGACCTTGGTCTGCGAGGTTCGATCTGGGCGAGCCGGTGACTTCGAGGTCTGGCAATTGGCTATCGCAGAGGAAGGGCGTGGATTGTTGCATATTGGTACGTCTCTCCGTCTTGCAGATGTCGAGGCCGCGGACCTCAAGGACGCACTCGCGGGCGGCGGGGAGGCATGCGCATGAACTGGCAATTCTCGGTGTTACAACTAGCTTTGGCCGTACTGGTGCTCACCCTGGGCCTCGCCGTTCTGACATGGTGGTGGCTGCGACAACGACAAAAGCACGCTGCCCTGGCGCCACTCCACCTGACCAACGAGCAAGAGCGGCGCATTCGGTTTTCGCGCCGCCGACAGCGGCTTCGTCTGCGTATCCCAGCAACGCTTGTTCGTTCGGACGTGGTTGGGTCGGCGGCGGACGAACTAGCGCGTACGCAATACCAAGGCTACTTGCCTCATGTCGCAGTGAATGGGCGGGGTGCCCGTGCGCGCTATGTGATAACACTTCAGAAAATGGAGGCCGTCCAGTGAAACAACGGACTAGTACCCCCACTCCGACAGATAGGTACGTTGTCGGGGTGGAGGCACTCCGCCCCAAGAAAGCGGTTAGCATTCCTCGCAAACACCTATTCGTCTGTGGTGCGAGTGGGTCGGGTAAGGGGAGTGTGGAGGCGGCTATCATTCGGCAAGAGGTGGACCGTGGCGGCGAGGTCTGGTTTTGTGACCTCAAGGCCGGAATGGAGGCAGAGAACTACCGTCAAGTCCTGACGAGGAAGGCGTATGACCTTGACGAGGCTGAGGTTTTGCTGTCGGACCTGAATGATGAGATTGAACGTCGGGCACGTCTCTACCGTGGAAAGACTCGCCTGATTGATGACACGCAAGAGAAACACATACTGGCCGTCTTTGACGAGGTTGGCGATTTGGTTCGTACTGGTGTGGAGAAGAAACAGTCTGACCATTGTGTGAGCCTGATGCGGTCGGTTCTGAGTCGTGGGCGGGCGGAGAACATCACCGTCCTTATTGCCACGCAGAATCCACGCATGGATGCGTTGCCCTTCCGAAACCTACTATTGGTATCCCTGGCGATGAGGTTGGGTTCCGAGGCGGAGGCTCGCATGGTGTACGGCAGCGATGAGCCAATTCGTCAGGGTGCGCGGCCGTGGCTCATTCCGATCAATCGGCCAGGTGACGCCTATTTGTGGGATGCCGAGACCTGTTCGGTCGTGTACTTGCATGTTCCATATACCACTGATGATGAGATTCGGGGCCTGGCCTGCCCCTCTGATGGCGGCGTAGGCGGTCGAGCCGAAGCCGCCAGAAAATGGAAGTGGCGGCTTAGTATTACCGCCACTTCTGAGCAAAGGCGAAGAGGTGATTGAGCGTGAGTGCCAGTGTTGACGGATCGCCGATGAAACCGGTCAAGGATACGGTTTGTCGTGACTGGATGGTGACTCTGTATGCGGAGAATACCGACCTGGCGGCGGCGAAGACAGTGTTCGTGAATACCTTCGAGGCTGGGGTTTATCAAATTGAGGAGGGGCACGATACTGGGACAAGGCATCTGCAAGGGTTCGGGCAGTTCACGACTCCTCGGCGGTTTTCGACAGTCGTTAATGCGTTGTCAGTGCCGGGGGTCAAGGCTCCGCATGTGGAGCGGCGGTTGTCTTCGGTTGGTGACTGTGTCGCGTACTGTTCGAAGGATGATACGCGGGTCGAGGAGCCTGTCTTCTTTGGTGGCATCGACTACCGTGACCACCAGGGCGCTCGCCATGACCTCGTAGACCTTCGTGACCAGATTCTGTCCGGTAAGACTGTGGACGATGTGCTTTTGGATGATGATGAGGGTAAGGCGGCTCGTTTTCCTCGCTACCTCCACGAGCTTCACTCGGCTGTGTACCGTCAGAGGTTCGGTACGGCTCTGCGCCAAGTTCGTGTCACCGTCGTGACTGGGCAGCCTGGCACGGGGAAAACGTTGTGGGCATTCGAGAACTTCGGGGGGTCCATGAACCGGGTAACCGACTACATGAGAGACCCGTTCGGGGCCTATGATCCGTCACGTCAGACTCTCGTACTGGATGAGTTCAAAGGGCAAATCCCCATTGAGCTGCTGCTGTCGATCTGTGATGTCTATCCGGGAGAACTGCCGGCGCGGTACAACAACAAGCAAATGACGCATGAGCGTGTCGCAATCCTGTCTAGTTTTCGCGTGCATGAATGGTATCGGCTTCTCCCGGCGGAGCAGTTGGCGGCCCTGCGTCGGCGTATCCATGAAGAGTACGTGATGACGAGCGATCATAAGCTGATCGAGGTGTCATGAGCCATAAACCCGCCCCTCGACCGATTATCGATGATTGCTATGCGTTGTCGTCTTGCGAGGCAGCACAACGCCTCGGTATCACTGCCAAGACACTGGCCAATTGGCGAGCCAAGGGTGAAGGACCACGTTTCATTCGCTACGGAAACCCAGGTGGGCGAGTGGTCTACCGCCAGGTTGATATAGATGAGTTTCTGTCAAGGCATATTGTGTCATAGAGGACGCTGTTTGCGGAATCTACCTCTGATGAGGTTGAGCAGTTCGTGTAAATCGGGGCGAAGTATTGACTTGAGCTAAACGTATTTACTACACTTAAACTATGACTATCAGAGCATCGGAACCCGCCCCAATGGCACCGCCCGCTAAGCGTCGAACCCATCGCAAAGCCTCATCTTCGCGGCTCAATGATGGAGAGACGTCCATTGATCGCACGACTCCGGTACCGATGAAAAATGGCTCTATCAGGCTTACTTGGTCCGTGCGTCTTATGGATGGAACTCTCTTGCGAAGGCAGACCCAAGTACCGCCACGAACGGCGGTGGGTGATTTGAGGGCGAGGGCGAAGCGAACCGCAGCTATGCTTCTTTCTACGGGTCCTCATGCGAGTTGGAAACCGTCAGGCCAGATCGACGTGTTTGTCTCGACCGTGGTGGGGCCAGCTATTGATGCTGCCGGGCTGGCGGCGGGCACGCGCAGTCCTTACCTGAGTGCTTTGGACCTGCTCATGGGGAAGTGCGCTCGGAAGGATCACACCCACAAAGCTAGCTTGAGGGGAAAGGCAATCCATGAGGCGTCAAAGTTCACGGTCTTGGAGAAGTGTCTCGTCGAGATTGCGGCACTTCACGGAGATGGGACAGCCAAGCACGCCAAGGCGGTCTTGTCGAAGTATGTCTTGGGGCAACTCGTCCGAGCCGGGGCGATTGACCATAACCCGCTTTATGGGGTGCAACTCAGCCTTGAGAACCCCGATAGCCGAACGGGCCGAGGAGGGGTGGGTCTCGACCTCGATCAATGGCGAGCGGTACTCGACTACCTTCTCGCGCTGGACACGGCGGATGGAGTCGGATCGCCGAAACGAGGCCGGTACTCTCGCGCTGACCGAGTTGCAGTTACGACCAATGCCGCTGACCTGACATTGCTTCAAGCCACGACAGGATTGAGGATCGATGAGGCGCTCGGCTTGACCTGGGCGGACATGGACCAGATCAAGGCCGATCAGGTCAAGCGGGGACGTTTGAAAGCCGATGATGACACCCTCTACGTGCCCGTCTGGGAGGGGCGAGCAAAGACTGGTCGCGCCCGAGCCTTTCCCGTCGCTGTTGAGCCAGTGGCACAGCGCTTACGGGAGCGGCGCGCAAATGCCCCTAGTCTGGAGTCGCCAGTCATTGGCGCCCCCGCCGATCCTTCGAAGTCCTGGGACTCGTCCAACGCCTCAAAAGCGGTACGGAAGCTTTACATACAGATGGCCGAGCAACTAAGTATCGGCGATCTATTCGTTCAACGGTCGCATGTGTGGCGAGCGACGCTGAACGGCCTAGTCATTTCGGAGAATGTGCCGGTCGAGATTCGAGCAGCGTGGTTCGGACATTCCCCCGATGTCAACCAGTCTGCCTACACGGACATTCACGACCCAGCGCCGATGGCCGACGCCCTCTCACGGTTGTACACGCGCTGAACCATTCTCTGGAACTACACTCTAGACTACACTCAAACCCCGGGAAACTAACCGTATCCTTGGGGAATGTGCGGGAAACTCATTCCCGATGATCGGCTACTGACTAGCACCTATAGCTTTCCTGGTGGGTCTAGGTGGACTTGAACCACCGACCTCTGCCTTATCAGGGCAGCGCTCTAACCGACTGAGCTATAGACCCGCGCAGAGCAACTTTACCAAGTCGACAGGTGTTCCTCCAAGTTTGATCGTACGCGACAGCTTCGCGCCATTGGCTCGTACGACCAGTGGGCAGCGGACCGCGTGGCAGTCTGACGCGCGACAACCCGGTGACAGAGCGGCCGTACTTCTCGAAGAAGTCGACGTCAATGAAATGCAGCAGCTTGTAGAGGACCGTCTCGTCGACGTTCGCTTTGGCATCGATCGCGTTCGTCAAGTGGAGCAAGACTTCGCGAAGCTTGGCGGGATTCAACTTGGAGCTGTTTTCCCGGGAGTGGATGTCATCCGCCTCATCCCAGCGATGCTTGACACTTTTGTCTACTGTGTGTCACTATGTACTAGTACCCAGTGTTACTGATGAGCAGTGCTACTGAGTACCAGTGTCACTCACCAGGTGACACATCGATCGGGATTAGACCGGGCGTCGCCCGTACGACCTGATCAGAGCGGAACGAACGAAGGAGGGAACCATCGTGAAAGGCTTGACCGAGCTGCTGAAAGGCGTTCTTGAGGGGTGCGTCCTCGAGATCATCAGTCGCGAGGAGACCTATGGGTACGACATCACGCGACGGCTCAACGACCTCGGATTCGATGAGGTCGTCGAAGGGACCGTCTACACAATTCTGCTGCGACTAGAGAAGAACCACCTGGTCAACGTGGAGAAGAAGCCGTCGCAGATGGGTCCGCCACGGAAGTTCTACACGCTCACCGACGCGGGGCGTGCAGAGTTGGCCCAGTTCTGGGATCGCTGGGAGTTCGTCGCGTCAACCATCACCACATTGAAAGAGGGGGACTCATGAATCCACTGAGCCGACTATTCACCTGGATGGAGAAAGTCCGTCGGGAGAAGCGGGAATACAAGCAGTTGCAGGCCAAGGTCGATGCGCTGCCGAAGGAATACAGCTACACCTATCACAAGATCGAACACTACATGTGGGCGCATTCCGGTGGCGATGGGATGGACGTCATCGCGATCATGACCGACGTCTACGACCTGTTCGAAGCCGGGGCTGCGCAAGGGCGTGGCGTGCTCGACATCACTGGCGAGGATGTGGCCGATTTCGCCGACGAACTGCTGGCCAATGCCAAGACTTGGACCACCAACCAGCATGACGCGCTCAACCGAGACATCCAGCGCATGATCAAGCGGGAAGGTGATCAGCGATGACGGGCCAGGGGGGATCAAGCGAGCCGGGAATGAGTGTCACCGGATCGTACGCACCCGGATCGAGCAAACCGGGATCGTACGCACCCGGATCGGGCGACCAGCGATCGAGCGCCCCGGCGATACTCGTCGATGACTTGCGCAAAGACTTCGGTGACCACCAGGTCCTTCGCGGCGTCGATTTCACGGTCGGACGGGGCGAGATCTTCGCCCTGCTCGGCTCCAACGGCGCGGGCAAGACGACCACGATCAACATCTGCGCCACGCTGCTCAAAGCTGACTCCGGTCGAGTCGAAGTCTGTGGGCATGATGTGGTGACCGAGGCGGCCAAAGTACGCCAATCGATCTCGCTGACCGGGCAGTTCGCGGCCGTCGACGACATGCTGACCGGGCGCGAAAACCTCGTCCTGATCGCCAAACTACGCCGCGTCCCCAACCCGAGCGGAACAGCCGACGCGCTGCTCGCCCGCTTCGGGTTGGTCGACGCCGGTGATCGGCGCGCATCGACGTACTCCGGAGGAATGACTCGCCGTCTGGACATCGCCATGAGTCTCGTCGGCAGCCCCGAGGTCATCTTCCTCGACGAACCCACCACGGGTCTGGATCCCGAGGCGCGCATCGAAGTCTGGCGATCAGTCCAGGAACTCGCAGCCGGAGGTACGACAATTTTGCTCACCACACAGTATTTGGAAGAGGCCGAGCATTTGGCCGACCGCATCGCCATCCTGCACGAAGGCGTCATCATCGCTTGTGGCACCATGGACGAGCTCAAACAGCTCTTCCCGCCCGCTGAAGTGGAGTACGTCGAAAAGCAGCCATCGCTGGAAGATATCTTCCTCGCGATCACCGCCAAGGAGGCCACCAAATGAGCGCCATGTCAGACCTATCCGTCCTGACCGGGCGGTCCATGAGACACATTCTGCGCAGCCCTGACACGATCATCACGGTCTGTGTCATGCCGATCGCCATGATGTTGATGTTCGTCTACGTCTTCGGCGGCGCCATCAAGTCAGCATTGCCTCAAGGCACCAACTATGTGACGTACCAACTGCCGGGCATCATTCTCATCACTGTCGCCTCCGGCGTCGCGTACACCGCACTGCGCGTGTTCACGGATCGACAGAAAGGAATCTTCTCCCGGCTGCACACCATGCCGATTTCTCGCGGAGCCGCCCTATGGGCTCACGTCCTCACCTCGCTGGTGTCCAACATGGTGTCGGTTCTGCTGGTCGTCGCGGTCGCGTTGGTGATCGGATTCCGTTCCTCGGCTGGAATCCTCAACTGGCTGGCTGTCATCGGCATCGTCCTGCTTTTCACGTTGGCGATGACATGGCTGGCTGTGATCCCCGGCCTGACGGCCAAGTCAGCGGAGACAGCCGGCGCTTTCTCGTACCCGCTGATCTTCCTGCCCTTCCTCTCCTCGGCATTCGCTCCCACCGACACGATGCCGCTTGTCGTGAGGGTGTTCGCCGAATATCAGCCGGTCACGTCGATCGTCGACACGCTACGCGATCTGCTCACCGGTCAGCCCGTCGGCTCCAGCATCTGGATCGCGTTGGCGTGGTGTGTCGGCATCATGGTCGTGACGTACGTTCTCGCCATCCGGCTCTATCACAAGGCCGCCTGAAGCGGGATTCGAGGGTACGGGCGGACGAGCCTGTCGCCGTTCCAACCTGAAAGACTGTGGCTCCGACCTGACTGGAGGTCGGGGCCACAGTCATTCACGCGTTCTGGGAGGCCGCCCTGCCGGGCGTGGTCCACGGCCCCCAGAACATCGGGATGGAAAGAGGGTCTGTGAGGGATGGTCAGGCTTGCGGATCACCATCCTTGCGTCGACGAAGCACCCAACCGATCAATCCGGCCCCCAGCAGTGTCGCTGTCACCGCGACCCCCGGGATCCAGTCTGGCGCCGAGCGGGTTTCGATCACGCCACCGGTTGGCACCACTGGCCGCGCGGGCAACCCTGGACGGGTCACCTGCGGGGGTTTGATCACCAGCGGAGGTTTGGGCGGAGTCGGTGGAGTGGGCGGAGCTGGGGGTTCTGGCGGGGTGGGTGGTGCTTGCCAGGTGTTGGTTGCGGTGCAGGTGACGTCCGCGCCTGTGGTGAGGGTGACCTTCCCGTCGGTGATGGTGACCGGGGTCTTGTCAGCGTTCACACAGGCCCAAGTTCCAGTGTAGGTTCCGGGTCCGGTGGGAGAACCGGTTTCGGTGAGAGCGTAGGTCCCGGGTGTCACGACGGCGTTGGTGACGGTGGTGTCACCGGTTTTGCCGGTGATGGTGGTGGGTCCGGTGCCGGTCAGTGTCCAGTCGGAGGCGACGGCTGTTCCCCCAGTCCCGTTGACGACGGTTTTGACCAGGGTCAAGTGGGTGGGTGGTGCTTGCCAGGTGTTGGTGGCGGTGCAGGTGATGTCGTCGCCGACGGCGAGTGTGACTGTCGTGCCGTGCAGTGTGACTGGGGTTTTGTCAGCGTTCACGCAGGTCCAGGCTGCGGTGTAGGTGCCGGTTCCGGCGACGGGTCCACCCGACTCTGTCAGGGTGTAGTCGCCGGGTTTGACCAGGACGTTCGTGACCTGAGCCGTGCCAGTGATCCCGGTGAAGGAGGTCGGGCCGGTCGCGATCAACGACCAGTCTGTGCTCTTACCGGTGCCGCCGGTTCCGTTGACGACGGTCTTCACGAGGGTGAGGTGGGTGTCGGGTGGTGGTGGGGGTGCTTGCCAGGTGTTGGTGGCGGTGCAGGTGATGTCGTCGCCGACGGCGAGTGTGACTGTCGTGCCGTGCATTGTGACCGGGGTTTTGTCAGCGTTCACGCAGGTCCAGGCTGCGGTGTAGGTTCCGGGTCCGGTGGGAGAACCAGTCTCGCTCAGCGAGTACGTTCCGGGTGTCACGACGGCGTTGGTGACGGTGGTGTCACCGGTTTTGCCGGTGATGGTGGTGGGTCCGGTTCCGGTCAGTGTCCAGTCGGTTGGCACGCCGGTTCCCCCAGTCCCGTTGATCACCGTTTTGACCAGGGTGAGGTGGGTGTCGGGTGGTGGTGGGGGTGCTTGCCAGGTGTTGGTGGCGGTGCAGGTGACGTCCGCGCCTGTGGTGAGGGTGACCTTCCCGTCGGTGATGGTGACGGGGGTCTTGTCAGCGTTCACGCAGGTCCAGGCTGCGGTGTAGGTGCCGGTTCCGGTGGGAGAACCAGTCTCGCTCAGCGAGTACGTTCCGGGTGTCACGACGGCGTTGGTGACGGTGGTGTCGCCGGTTTTGCCGGTGATGGTGGTGGGTCCGGTTCCGGTCAGTGTCCAGTCGGTTGGCACGCCGGTGCCGCCGGTTCCGTTGACGACGGTTTTGACCAGGGTCAAGTGGGTGGGTGGTGCTTGCCAGGTGTTGGTTGCGGTGCAGGTGACGTCCGCGCCTGTGGTGAGGGTGACCTTCCCGTCGGTGATGGTGACTGGGGTTTTGTCAGCGTTCACGCAGGTCCAGGCTGCGGTGTAGGTTCCGGTTCCGGTGGGAGAACCAGTCTCGCTCAGCGAGTACGTTCCGGGTGTCACGACGGCGTTGGTCACGGTGGTGTCACCGGTTTTGCCGGTGATGACGGTTGGTCCGGTGCCGATCAGTGTCCAGTCGGCGGGGGTACTCGTACCACCGTCGACCTCTTTCACCAAGGTCAGATGCGTGTCGGCGGTGTTGATGAACTCGCAACTCGCGGTCGTGCCGGCGTAGAGTGTCAGCTCCATCGGGGTCGTGCCCGCCGGTGGATGCAAGATCGATTCGTCGGTGTGAACGATCATAGCCCCCCAACTGGGTTCAGGGTCGTCGGTTCCCCATTGCGGGGCGGTCCAAGTGCACCTTACGTCGGTCAGCGTGTATCCCGCCGGACCGCCACTGTCTTCGGAGACTGTGTATTTCTGCATTGGCAGCACTTTGTAGGCTTGCGGCGTGGTGGCCGTGCCGAATGTCGCTTGACTCAGGTTCGGCGCCGGATCGGTGGCGTTCGCAGCGACGGGGGTCAACGAGTACGTCCACTGGTTGGCGGTCGCCGCTCCTCCGACAACCGTCTTGGTGGCACTGATCTCCGCTGTGTCGTTGACGGTGGTGCAACCGATCATCCGAGTGTCGTAAGGAATGGTGATCCGTCCGAAGGTGTGACCCTCGGGCAAGATATCACCCGTCCCAGAGGGAGCGTACGTCGCGCAGTTCCACGAGCCTGTGGCTTGAGGCTCCAGAGACATGGGCCGCGACTCGTCGCCTGGAGTGTTCGGGTCGTCGGGTAGTGGCTGAGCCGCGTTGGGGTGAAGCTCCTGAATGTAGGTCGGCGCGGTCGTCGGTCCAGCTTCGGCCAACGCGTAGGCATGGGTCGGGATGGCAGTCACAAGTTGATGTCCGACCGAATTCGAACCTGGCGGGTTGCATTCGGTGGGTTGGCTGGGACTGCATTCGGGCAGCAGCGGGGATTCTAGCGGCGGGTTGGTCGAATCGGTCAGGTCGATGGCTTTCAAGTTCCAATCGCGTGGATCGGCTGGGGTTGTCTGGAAAACGACACCGGGTTGTCCGGTGACGATTTTTCCTAACAGCAACTGGGGTGAGCAGGTGACGTCGTTGGTCACCACCCAGGTGTTGTCCCCAGCTTCGAGCTTGTCTTTGTAGGTCGTCACTGAGGAACTGTTGTATCCCACCCAGGTGGGGTTCGCGGGCCACGAGGGCTTCGCCAAGTTGTACGCTGTGCCGATGTCGGGTTGCCCACTGGGGCCGGTGCGTTCCAGACTGACGCCTGTGAATGAGATAGTGTCAGTTCCGTCAGGCCGGTCGGGTGTGATGACCCCCGGCTTCTCGGTCCACGTGCAACTGGCGGGCAGTGACACGGTTTCGGTCAACGTGCCGATCATGCCAGGCTGCCATCCAGGATAGGTGACGCCCCAAGCCAGATCGGGATAACTCGCCTTCTCGAGCTGATCAATCAGATAGCTGGAGGAGAAACCAGTCGGCTGCTGTCCATCGGCGTACGACGTCCCGTTGATGACCCAGGTCTTGTCGACTCGGATGGTGGCCGGTTCGATGGTCGCTTGGTTGTAGATGGTGCAGGACGCGATCTGACCTGGTTCGAGGTTGACCCCGAAACTGCCCGGTGCGGCGTTCGGATCGGTCAAAGCGAGCGGGGTGTCTGGTCCGCCCGTGGGACTCTTCAGCACGCAGTCCGCCGCTTGACTGCCGATCGCGCTCGGCACTGGGGTGTACGTGTTGTCGCCCGGATCGATCGGCGTGGTGTCTTCGGTGACTGTGACTTCGGCTGTGGGTTGGTCGCTCGGAATCGTCAGGGTGAAGCCGACTGCTCCTGTGCCGGCCGCTGTCACGCCGCTAGTCTTGTCGAAGGTGGCCCCCAAAGTGGTTGTGGTGGGTTTGACCGTCCATCCTGCGGCCGGAACCGCTTTGGTGTAGTCAGGATCCCCATTGCTGTCCGCCGGGACGACCTGTTTGACGATGTTCAGTGATGACGTCTGAGGAGCCGCCACGCAGCCGGCCAACGCTAAGGATTTGATCGTCTCGGCGGCCTCGTTCCATCCGACAGTGTAATAGTCGGTGTTGGATGTCGGCCCGGAGATGGCTCTCAGGTTGGGGGCCGAGTCGACCACGCCGTCGCCGACACCGATGGCGATGACTCGTGTGCCCCGCTCTTTCAGCGCGTTGGCGGAGAAGACGGCCTGTTCGACTTCGGCGAAGCGGGTCGTGTAACCGTTGCCCATCGCCTCGGAATAGCGGGTGGGGTCACCATCGGTGATGATGATGGCCACATCGAACAGTTTTCCGGCAGCGTCGTTTTGTTGCTGTGCGACCTGGTAGAGCCCCTGATCCCAGTTGGTCGACTCGGCGTTGCCGATTCCGCCCACGGCGCCTCCAGTGCCTGGGATCGCCAGGCCCGAGATCCAGCCTTCCACCTGTGAGGCCCCGGCCTGGGTCGACACTGGTGTCAACGGGCGGTTGGCGTTCATCGGGAAGGAAGCCGGGGCATTGCGTCCGAAAGTGAACAATCCCACTTGGCTGGCGGTTCCGACCAACGCGTCGGTCAGCCCGGTGGCCGCCGCTTTCAGTTGGGGCAAGGCAGAGTCGCCACCGTCGCCGCTGGCCACCGAGTACGACAGGTCGAGGATCAACGCGGCGTTGATTCCACAGGAGGCGGGCAAGGCCGGGTTGTCCAACGATTCGGCCCAGACGCCTGCTGAGGAGCGCCCGCCAGTGTTGGTGAGCGGGAAGTCGCGGGTCGACAGGTACGTTCGGCCGTCACGCAGTTGAAGTCCAGTGCGCATGACGTACGACGGGTCGGTCAGGCGGGACGAGGTGGAGAAGGTGGAGTTCTCGTACCATCCGGTGGGGCTGGAATCGGCCTGTTTGATGTAGAACCGGTTGTCAAAGTTGGCTTCCCCGGGCGCGGTGTCGGGGATGACGAAGTTGCAGTCGCCGTCGGCGTCAGACACGCAGGTCGCCCACGGGTCGGTGATGGGATCACCGACCGTGTTGGATCGACCACCCTTGTGTAGCTGCAGGGTGACTCCGGCCAGGCCAGTGACAGCGGTTCCTTCTCGGATGCCCCCGACTTTGACCGAGACGACAGCGGAGTCGCCACTGGGTGCTGGGACCACGGCTTGGGTGGTTGGCGCGAAGGTCATCATCACTGACGACAGGGCTAGTGTGATCGCGGCGGTCAAGGCGAGTGGTCGGGCGGTTCTTCTCATGGTCGATACCCATCTGTCGAGCGTGCGTTGCTGCCGGCATAGAAACCCGGACACGCTCCCATGCCGCTACCCCCAAAATCACCCTATAACCTCCTGATGAGGACAAACAGCCCTCATGGTGATGTAATTCGACGAGCCCATCCAACCCTCACTGGGTGATCGGGCCGAGATCGGCAAGTGATCCAGATTCTTTGAGATTCCTCAGTTCGAGCAGTTTTAGCTAGAGCCACAACGAGCGAACCGCTCGGGGGAGCCGGTCCCCACCGAATTCCTGAAAGAGTCACCATGTCCTATCTCGTGCCGATCGCCGATGTCATCGCGGTGTGCGTCTTGGCCATCGTCTTGTACTTTCCGCGTCACCGTCGCCACGACTTGGCCATGGCGTACGTCGCGGTCAACATTTCCGTCCTGGGTGTCGCCACCGCGCTGTCTTCGACGCCGATCAACGCCGGTGTCGGTTTTGGTTTGTTCGGCGTGTTGGCGTTGATCCGGCTGCGGTCGGAGAAGCTGACCCAGCGTGAGATCGCGTACTACTTCTGCTCCTTGGCGTTGGGCATCATCGGTGGACTGGGCGCGTATCATGCCTGGCTGTCGATCGGGTTGATGGCGCTGATCGTCGTGGTTCTCGCGGTCGGAGACGCCACGGTGTTCTCCCGCGCCTCACTCACTCAAACGGTCACTTTCCGTGAAGCCATCACCGATCCGGGCGAACTGAAGAGCGCCGTCGAAGCTCTCCTCCAAGCCGATGTCGTCTCCGTCACGCCGGTCAAAGTTGATTTCGTCAAACATTTCACGGTCGCTGAGGTGCGCTACCGTCCCAGTCGCAACCCTTCAATCGTCCGCTCTGAAGACTCGACGCTGGTCCCGGCCATGTCCGGGACCGGGCCAGTTCAGACATGGTACGACCCGACGACATCGCGCCCTGACACCCCCGATCCGAGCACGCCCACACCGTACGATCCAACGCGACCGTCGAACTGACCTTGTCGATCCGACTGACACTGATGAAACCGAGGAAACATCTGATGAGACATGCTGATTCTGACACTGGTTCCGCCGAAGATTCGGGCTGTTCGACCACGCGATCCGTGCGTCGCACGTTGCGGGTTCTGATTCCCGTGGTCGTGGGCGGGCTGGCGCTGATGGGGGGTTGTTCGGCAGTGTCCGGAGCGTTGACGCCGGGGTCGACTGCGAGCGCCACAGGTTCGGGAACGAACACTGTCGCAGCGATCTCAAACTATCTGCCGACCTCGGTGGCTGATGCGATGTCATCCAATCTGACGCCTTTGAGCCTGGACGCGGCCAGCGGTGATGTGGTGAACATCGACTTGTCGAATCCTTCCTCCGGTTCGGGGGTCACGGTCGACAACGGCACGCTGTCGATCACTTCCACAGGGTCGTACCGTCTGACGGGCGACTGGAAGGGCCAGGTCATCGTCAACAGCGGTGGCGGTCAGGTCGATCTGGAATTGGCTGGGGTGACCATCGACTCCGATCAGCCCGGCGCGCTGATCGTCGTCAACACTGATCAGGTCGGAATCCATCTGGTCGAGGGCACAGACAACGTCATCACTGACGCGGGCGCGCCCAGTGAGGATGCCACTGACGGCTACGAGGGCGCGCTGTATTCGAAAGGAACACTGGTCATCGACGGCGCCGGGTCGTTGGCGGTGACCAGCGCTGATCAGGATGGCATCGTCTCCACCGATGGGTTGACCATCGACGGCGGTCAGGTGACAGTCAAAGCCGGTGATGATGGTATTCGGGGCAAAGACTATCTTCAGGTGACGGACGGTCAGATCGTGGTCGACGCCACCGGTGACGCGTGGAAGTCGACCAACGACTCCGACGAGACCGCGGGGTTCATTCAATTCAGCGGCGGTAGCGCCCAACTGGTGGCTGGGGACGACTGTATGACAGCCCAAACCGATGAGCTGATCTCCGGTGGTGAATTGACTTTGTCTTGCGGCGACGATGGCATCCACGCTGAGGTCGCGCTGGTGATCGAGGATGGAGTGGTCGATGTGGCCAAAGCGGGCGAGGGCTTGGAAGGCTATGTCATCCACATCATCGGCGGCCAGATCGACATCACGTCCAGCGATGACGGTTTGAACGCCGCCGGTGGGGTGACCAGCGAGACGGATGCGGGAACGCAGATGCCGTGGGGCGACGGTCAGATGCCGTCGGGGATGCCGACTGATATGCCCACTGACGGTGGCGGATGGCCGGGCGGCGGAACCATGCCCAGCGGGATGCCATCGGGGATGCCCACCGACCGTCCTGCCGGGATGCCGACGGACATGCCGACGGACATGCCGGGCGGAGGCGGCTGGGCTGGTCGTGGTCCCAGAGGAACGAGCACCGACGGCGCGGATCAATCCGGCGCGAATGGTGCAGGCCCCGCGGGCGGCATGGGCGGTGGTCCTGGCGGCATGGCGGTTTCGGGCGATCAAGTGTTGAAGATCTCCGGTGGAACTCTGGTGGTCAACGCTCAAGGCGATGGTCTGGATTCCAACGGCACAGCCTCGATGACCGGGGGTGACGTGACCGTCTACGGCCCGACTCAGTCTGGAAATGGCGCATTGGACGCAGGCACGGGCATTGTGGTCACCGGCGGCCAGTTGATGACGGTGGATTCCGGTGGAATGACCCAGGATCCAGCGTCGGGCAACCAGCCGTACGTCTCGCTGCGCGTCACGCTGGCTGAGGGCGCGACAGTGAACCTGAACGACGAGTCTGGCGCTCACGTGGCGACGTTCACTTTGCCGAAATCCGCCGCGACCTTCATGTTCAGCTCCTCAGACCTCGTGGCGGGGCAAACCTACGTTTTGACGGACGCCGCAGGGGCCCAGCTTGGGACTGCCCAAGCCCAGGACTGAGGTGGAGTCAGCGTGGCATGAGAATGAGTCGAGTCGGCCGATCTGCGATAGCGTGAAGCCATGATTGCGACTTCGACGATGGTGAACACTCCCGATGGGGTGTTCACCATCGTGGCTTCTGAGGAGGCGCTGCTCGCCAGCGGGTGGACTGACGACCTAGCGCGGCTCATCGGGCTGATCCACCCGCGCCTGAGACCGTACGACGTGGAGCCGTCCGCTCGTTCGCCGCTGCTGCGCGAGGCCAGCCAAGCCGTCGGGGACTATTACGACGGCGATTTGACCGCGCCGTGTCGTGTCCCGGCGCGTCAACAGTCGGGGCCGTTCCGTCAAGCGGCCTGGGCGGCGCTACGGACGATTCAGGTCGGTCAGCCCATCACCTACGCTGAATTGGCCGCCCGATCCGGCAACCCAGCGGCGATTCGAGCGGCCGGCAGCGCTTGCGCCTCCAACGCTGTGGCCTTGTTCGTCCCTTGTCATCGCGTGATTCGATCAGACGGTGGCCTAGGTGGTTTCGCGTACGGCGTGCCGTTGAAACGCGGCCTGCTCGATCGCGAGGCTCGCGCTTAGAAGACCGAGTCTCATCCCGCGCGACGCCCATCCGACACCACAAGGGAGTCATCACTCGCCCAAATGTCTCGTCCCCGCTGTCGTGTGACCTGCGTCCGTACGCCTCATGCCTCTGCGGCTCATCGCCGCGCGGCGACCTTGGCGTCGTGGGCTGCGATGAGGGTTTTCTCGCGGGGCAGGACGGCCACCAGGAAGCCGATCGCGGCGCCGACGCAAACGACCAACAGGATGTACGCCCAGTTCCAACCCATGTGATCGACGATCCAGCCGATCAACGAGGAGGCCATGGTCGCACCGAGGACGTACCCGAACAAACCAGTGAAACCGGCCGCCGTGCCAGCGACGTGGCGGGCGGACATGTCGAGGGCCTGCAATCCGATCAACATCACTGGTCCATAGATGCACGCGCCCATCAGCGCCAGATAGGTCATGAGCAGCCAGCCGGGCGTTCCGACCGGTGACAGCCAGTAGAGGACCAGGCAGACGCCGAACAACCCGAGGAAGGCCATCCCGGTGGTCGAGCGGTTGCCTCTGAACACATGGTCGGAGACCCACCCGGTGACCAAGGTTCCCACGATGCCTGACAGCTCGAACAGTGAGAAACCGGCGATGCCGGACACGACCGACATCTGATGATGTTGGGTCAAGTACGTCGGTGTCCACGTGGTGATGCCGTATCTCAAGGCGTAGATGAAGACGTTGGCCAAGGCAAGGAAGACCATGGTCGGGTTGAGGACGACGTGGCGCAGAACGATCTGCCAGTACTTCAGCTTGCTGGCCTCGCCCGGGTCGGTCTCGACTTTCGGTGGATCGTTGCGGAACTGTTCGATCGGCGGCAATCCGATCGAGGCGGGGGTGTCGCGGATCAGGAAGAACACGATCACAGCCACGATCAGTGCGACGATCGCGGGCAGCCAGAACGCGGCTTGCCACTGTTGGCCGCTCAGGGACAGTCCCAAAGCCGCCAATGCGCCCAAGCCGACCCCGCCGATGTTGTGGGCGCAATTCCAGATCGCGGTTTTCCAACCGCGCTCGTTGGTGGAGAACCAGTGGACGAGGACCCGGCCACTGGGCGGCCAACCCATGCCTTGGAACCAGCCGTTGATGAACATCAACGTCGCGAACAATCCGACCGATGTGGCCACACCGGGTGTGAAGGCGACCACGAAGTTCGTGAGCGCAGATAATGCCAGACCGATCGGCAAGAAGTAGCGAGCGTTGGAACGGTCGGAGATTGTGGCGGAGAAGAATTTCGAGAAGCCGTACGCGATCAGCACGGCGTTGGCGATGATGCCGATGCCCGTCTTCGACAATCCCGCCTCGTCGTTGAGAATCGCAGCCACCAGCGAGACATTGTTCCGAATCAGGTAGAAGGCGGCGTACCCGAAAAAGATGCCGAGGAAGACTTGCAGTCTTTTGCTCGGGTAGATTCGACGAGCTTCGGCCTCTGAGAGCGCGGGCACGAGTGGTGGCGGCGCAGCTAGCCAGGCGAAGATGCCCTTGGAGACGGGAGGCGTCGGGTGATCGGGTGTCGACATGCGGTTCTCCTTTGACGATGTTCACTCTCAGCGGCTTCGCCGGCGATTGAACGATGCTGTGAGGACAACCTAACATGAAATAGCGACGAAATCTAGATGGAGGTCGCGCGAGCTGTCAGTGGTGTGGGTGAGGTGTGGCGCGCTCCCGAGACCTGGCGGCGTACCGTGCCATCAGTCAGCGCGGTGTCGACCGGGGCAGGTCGCCCCCCGAGACACAGGGCCGTGCGGGCCAAGACGCGAAGCGGGACGCCCTGACGGACCGCAGTATCGGACGGTCCGTCAGGGCTGGGGACTCTCAGACGACGGACCACCCTGCGTCGACTGGGAGGATGACTCCGTTGATGTGTTTCGCGCCGTAGTCGTCGGCCAGGAAGCAGATCGCGCGGGCGAGCAGTTCAGGCTCGGCCGCTTCGGGCACTGTCGCGGCCATGATCGGGTTCAGCCGGTGGGCCGCCACCTCGGACTTGAAGGCTCCGCCGACATTTGTCCGTACGCTGCCGGGGGCGACGGCGTTGCAGCGGATGCCCGCTGACGCGTAGATCGCCGCGATGTGTTTCGTGATCCCGTTCACGGCATGTTTGGACGCCGTGTAGGCGATTCCAGCGCAAATCCTGAGGCTGGCTTCGGATGACACGTTGACGATCGCGCCATGGCCTTGACGAATCATCAGCGGAATGGCCGCGCGGCAGAAACGCATCATCGCTGTCGTGTTCACCGCCAGCACCCGATCCCAGGTGGCGTCGTCGACCTCGGCGGCCGGCAAGAAGCCGTCCATGATTCCGGCGTTGTTCACCAGAATGTCGATCGGACGACCGGCGTGGGTGACGACCTCGTCGGCCGCGCCAGGAACAGTGATGTCGATGGGATGGGGGATGTAGGAGGAGCCCAGTCGGGCCTGGGCGTCGGCTAGACGTTCGCGGACCAAATCGACGGCGACCACTTGGCCTCCGTCTTCGATGATCATCTCAGCCGTGGCAAGTCCGATGCCGGATCCTGCCCCCGTGACGACGGCGGTCTTGCCGACGAATCGTTGACTATATAAATCTGATCGTGATGTGGTGGGCATGGGGATTCCCTTTCGCTGGTCGCGCTGCGGCGACGGGGCTACGGCCTGTGGGTTCGCGGCTGTCTGCTGGAACGGAGCCTCCGACGACCGACGCAGTCGGGGGCGACTGCAGCTTCGGGTCGGTCCAACGTTTTGGCTCGGCTCACCGGCGACTGAAACGGGACGCGAAGAAGGGGGGCGGGGGAGAGGAACCACGAGCGGGGGTATTCATACGGGATCCCTCTCTCCCGCCTGTTCTCTGGATGGTCCTGGTGTCACCGCGACCTGTCTAGGAGACGAAACATGTCACGGCCCCGTGCGGCGACTGGGATGGACGACCGACCTAGTCCAGTTCCACGGGGAAACGCTGATCACACCGCCGACCGTCCATCATGTGAGGTCATGCCGCCTGGCTCAACGGACCGGGTCCCATCGAGTGAGTGGTCCCGTACGCAAGCGGGGAAAGGACACCTGCCTGACGCGCGGCCTCCGGAGCTACTGCCTTGTCCGAAGCACCAATCGGCTCAACCTCTTGTTCGGTCACATCCATTGTCGCTCTTCGCGACGAGAATCCTCAAGGGTTGGGTTGCATGGTGAGACGAATATGTCCACGACGAGGATGGGTCTGGGGAGTCGGGGCGTACGGATGACGTACGGGATGTGCTTCGCTGGGGAGTCGGTGCGGTCGCGTACGCACTGAAAGACGCTGGCGAAATGTCGCAGACAGACCCTAGTCTTGTACCCATGGATGACGAGCGCGAGGAAGGTGAGGGCGGGCCCGAGTTCTTCCCCCAGGACGGGCCTGGTCTGTTCGACGAGGTCGCCGCCGCGCGTGAGGCGGCTCGCGAGTTGGGCGAGGACCCGATGCCGGTGGGCGACTCGGCTGATCCCACGGAACCGATGGCCTTGTATCGCCGCTATCGTCCGGAGGTGTTTTCCGAAGTCATCGGGCAAGAACACGTCACTGCGCCACTGCAGCGGGCGCTGGCGAACAACCGCGTCAACCATGCGTACCTTTTTTCTGGGCCGCGCGGCTGCGGCAAGACGTCATCCGCTCGAATCCTCGCCCGGTCGCTCAACTGCGAGCAGGGGCCGACACCGAATCCGTGTGGGGTTTGCCAGTCTTGTCGTGATCTGGGGCGTGGCGGTCCCGGCTCGATCGATGTCATCGAGATTGACGCCGCCTCTCATGGTGGAGTCGATGACGCTCGTGATTTGCGGGAACGGGCTTTCTTCGCCCCGGTCCACTCCCGCTACAAGATCTACATCGTCGACGAGGCCCATATGGTGTCGCCGCAGGGTTTCAACGCACTATTGAAACTAGTTGAAGAGCCGCCACCGCATGTCAAATTCATCTTCGCGACGACCGAGCCGGAGAAAGTCATTGGCACGATCCGGTCGAGGACCCATCATTATCCGTTCCGACTCATTCCACCGAAGACGATGGCGGCCTTCCTGTCGACCATTTGCGAAGAGGAACATGTCAGCGTCGAGACCGGGGTTCTTCCCATGGTCGTACGAGCCGGCGGCGGCTCCGTCCGAGACTCGTTGTCGATTCTCGACCAGCTGTTCGGCGGCGCGCCCGAGGCGGGCGTTGGGTACGCGCAAGCGGCCGCGCTGCTCGGCTACACCCCCGATTCGCTGTTGGATTCAGTAGTCGACGCGATCGCCGCCGATGACGCCAGCGGGGTTTTCGCGGGCGTCGACAAGGTGATCGAGACCGGCCAAGACCCGCGACGCTTCACCGAGGATCTGCTCACGCGGCTGCGCGACCTCGTCATCGTGGCCGCAGTGCCCGACGCGTTGGCCACAGGGCTGATCGACGTGCCCGAAGACCAGGGTGACCGATACGCGGTTCAAGCCAAGGCGATCGGCATCGGGTCGTTGACTCGGGCCGCCGAAGTGCTCGCCGCAGGATTGGTCGCCATGAGGGGTACGACGGCGCCGCGGCTGCAACTGGAGTTGATGTGCGCCCGCATTTTGCTACCCGGCGCCGATTCCGGTGAGCGCGGCATCCATGCTCGTTTGGAGCGATTGGAACGGCGACTCGGGATCACTGACCAGGGGTCCGGGCAATCGTCGAGTGTCGCCGCTTCGGGAGAGCCGAGTGGGGTGTCTGGGCGCGGGAGTGTGGCCGAGCGATCGTCTGGGCGCGGGGCTGTTTCTGGCGCGGGTCAGTCATCTGGCTCCCGGGTGGATCGGTCGTCCGAGCCCGCGCCCGGAGGGGGAGCGTCAGAGTCGGAGCGATCGACCGGTTCCGTTCCCGGTGCTCGCGGTGGCGTTCATGAGAGTCCCGGTCGTCCGATGAGCGTACGAGAGTCCGGGTCTGGTACGGATGAGGCACGGCGCACCCCGAGCCAGCCGAGCGACACCGGGGTCGCCGGACGAGGACACCATTCCGGCGCGCATCACGGAGTGCCTCCCGTCGACGAGCGGGGCGCGGGAGCGTCAGCAGTCGTTGGCGGTGAGGCCGGGCGAGGGGAGACGGGTGACCACGTCGGCGCAGCGATGTCGGTCGATGGTGGTGAGGCGGTTGGTCTTGCCTCCGCTGAGCCATCAGCGACTAGGGCGCGTGACACCGTACCATCATCAGATGGCTGGCGGGAGTCTGTCGCAGGACCCACGGGCGGTCGTACTTCCGGCGAATCGACTGAGGGTCGAGGTGACGCGGCTCGAGGTGACGCGGGTCGACTCGAGGCGACCGGCTCCACACCTGCGGGTGCGTCAGTCGGACCCGGGAGTCTGGCGCTGACGACGGAAGACATCCGTCGCAGCTGGCCGAACGTCTTGAAGCGGGTCAGTTCGGGGCGGCGCTACATTTGGATGATTTTGACCCAGTACGCCACGGTGACGCAGTTGAACAACACCGCGCTGTGGCTGACTTTCAGCGACGCGGGCGCACGGGACAACTTCAACCGTGCGGGTGGCGAAGACCATGTGGCGCAGGCGATCCTGTCCGAACTAGGCGCGACGGTTCTGGTTCGTGCGCGGTTGGAGAACGAGCCGATTCCGGCCGATGGTCGCACGGCGATCCTGTCCGTGGCCGCCCCCGGGATGGGCCGTCCCGGCGCGACGCCAACTCTGGCCGTGACCCCTCCAACCCATGAGGGGACGCCGACCGCTCCGGCGCATGAGACGACGCCGACCGGTGTCGGGACACCCCCCACCCATGAGGGGACGCCGACCGGTGTCGCCACCCCTCCAACCCATGAGGGGATGACAGGGTCAGCGTTGGTCGACGACGAGCCAGCCGCAGATTCGGATGCGGCGAGCCGCCCTGTCCCCGGTTCGAGGAGTGGTGGTCAAGGCGTGCCAGGCGGCTCCTCGGACACCCCAACTTCCGCGGACGTGAGCAGTCCCGCGGCCAAGCCTGGCGGTCCGGGATCGTTATCACATCAAACCCCCGACACGGTCAGGCGTACGGGCGACCAGTCAGCCGCGCCCGAACCCGATGGGCCGCCGCGACCCAAAGCCGGTCAGGCGATGACCGCGGTGGACACTCGGCGCCCTAGCGACGGCGAACCTGGCAGCCCGGAATTGAAACGGGTTCCACCGAAGTCAAAGGCGAGTCGTCAGTCCGCGTCCGCGTCGGATGCGCGGAGTCGCGGTCGCAGTCGTGCGGCCACCGATTCGACCGGTCGACCAGAGGCTCGCGACGGCGACCCTGGCTCTTCGACTACAGACAACGGCTTTATCAATGAGTCAGACGAACCCTCGCCCGATGATATCGTCGTCACAAATCCTGGTGATCAAGCCGAGGAACTGGTGGTGGAGTTGTTCGCCGCCGAGCTTGTCAAAGAGGAGCAAGTCGAGCCTGGCCGCTCCCCGCGTCGGCGCTGATATGCGGTCATCGCGGTGGTTCTGGTCCACCCTGACGGTGCGCCCTTGTCGCCGGTGGGGCGAGGCGTCCGGAGGGCGTGCTTCCTGGGACCGTACGACTGGCGTTCCGTCCGTGCCTCGGCCAAGGAATGAGCCGGGGTTCTGGACCGAGACTCGCGGTCCGCTCACGGTCGACCGCGCGTCCCGTCCGTGCACGTGTGCGGTCATGAGCGGAGTCGCTCACGGAGGCGTCGTGCTCAGACCGACCTCGTACCAAACGATAGCCGCGCAAAATCGACCATTCAGAGACCTCTCGCACGATTTGGTGTGGGTTTTGAGCCCGGGATCGGCCTGAACACCTCTGAAACCCATACCAAACCGTTCGCGCCGCCGAAATCAGGTCGATATTGTTCCATTCTGACTGTCAGGATAAGAACCTGTCCCGTGGCGAGGTCCACCCTGCTGAGCTCAGCCCCGGCTCCTGCTCCGTTCCACCCCGGGCGCATGGTGAGCTCTGCCCTGGGGCCCCGTGCCGTGTTCCGCGCCGTGTCCCGGGGAGGCGCTTCGTCCTCGGCCGCATGTTCGTACCTCCGTCCCTCCGTACCCAGGCCTGCGTGGGGCGTGAACCGTGTCCGCGCCCCGGCTGCTCCGCGTCCCCTGAACCGTGTTCGCGCCCACTGAACCGTGTCCGCGCCCCGCCTGGCCCGCGCCCCGTCGGGGTTTCGCCTCTTGACTGAATTCAGCGCGTCAGAGACGACAGCCTGCTCCGCGCCCCGTCGGGGTTTCGCGGCGAAAGATGTCAGAGGTAGGCGCTAAGGTGTGAGCGAACCTCGCTGATCGACCCACCACTCCGGGTGCGTACGATCGGGCGAGGCACGGACGGGAGTTTTGTGTACGACGGTGCGATCCAAGACCTCATCGCGGAGTTGAGCCGATTGCCCGGCATCGGGCCGAAGGGCGCCCAACGTATCGCGTTCTTCCTGCTCGACGCTGACGCGGCGGACGTCAAGTCGCTGGCCGACGCGATCATTCATGCGAAACAGACGGTCAAGTTCTGCCAGGTGTGTTTCAACGCGACCGAGGACGAGGTCTGCCGCATCTGTCGCGACCCTCGGCGCGACCGGACAACGATCTGTGTTGTGGAGGAGTCGAAAGACATCGTCGCGATCGAGCGGACCCGGGAATTTCGCGGGTTGTATCACGTTCTCGGCGGGTCGATCTCCCCGATCGACAACCGCGGCCCGGCCGACCTCCACATTCGCGAACTCGTCCATCGTCTGGAGGATGGCTCCGTCACGGAGATCATCGTCGCCACGAATCCGAACACCGAAGGCGAGGTCACCGCGACGTACATCACCCGGCTGTTGGCTCCGCTCGGTCTGCAGATTTCCCGCCTGGCCTCGGGGCTGCCTGTCGGCGGCGATTTAGAGTACGCCGACGAGATCACATTGGGCCGCGCATTCGAAGGGCGACGGGTGGTCAACACCACCTCGTAGAATCAGGATCGCCGCCGCGCGGGACGCGCCGTCGCAGACCCGACCCCGCCTCGGCCCCTCACCCGAGGCGTTCAAATTGTCGTACCCCAGCGGTCATCAGGTAGTGGTGGCCAACAACGTTGGCCGCAGCGAGCAGGACGACCAGTCCCCACCAATAGGCGGTGAAGCTGATCCCGAGGACCGTCCCGAACAGCCAGTACGCCGTGCAACAGGTTACGACGACGACGGCCATGAACAGCATGGTCAGGAGCACGCTGGCGCTGCTCTTCACCACCTGTGTGTCGTTCGCGAAGTCGAAGGCATGGTGTCTCAAGTTGAGGATCAATCCGAGGTGGCCGGACAGTCCGACTAAGAGCAGTGACGGAACGACGGTGGTCACCATTCCCATGAAACCAGTCCTCATCGTGACCCCGCTGAGGATGGCTGCCACGATGACGAAAGTCCCGATCAGCAGACAGTGCAGCGCCAGTTTCGCTCGCAGCACTGATCGGGCGCTGACGGGCAGCGATTGAAGGATCCACAGATCGCGCCCTTCGAGGGAGATGGACGGCGCGGCGGTGTTGGTGATGCTGAGAACCAACCCGAACAGGATCAGCGTCACGGCAGCGGTCGGCAGTCCGTAGTGTTCGAGCAGGGCGACGACCGCATGCATCTGGTTTCCGAGGTTTCCGCCGAGAGCCGCGACGACGACGAGCAGCGGGGCGCCGATGCAGGTGTTGAGCAGGTACGTTGGTGAGCCGAGCAGACGGCCGACCTCTTTGCGGAGTAGGGCGCGACCCACACTGTTGGATTGATAGCCGACATGCGTCGTCCGGGAGCGATGTGCCGTGGCCGTACGACTGCGAATCGAGGCGTACGACCGGGCGATTAGGGCAGCCAAGGCGATGAATGGCAGGATGTTCCAGGCGATCGCGATCAGCAGGTCGACGGCGGAACCGGTGCGCATCGCGCTGGCGGCATATCCGATGGGCGGGTAGTAGCGCTCAAGTGCCGGCATGAGCACGTCGACGCTGGTGATCGATCCGGTTAGTCGTCGGAGGCCGACGTTGATCGACAAGATAAGTCCAGCCATTAGTCCAAGAGTCAGAACAATGTTGAGGTACTGTTTGAAACGGGTTCCTGACGCCACCAACCCGACGACATACGACACCATGCCCATCGCGCACAGCGGCACCCCTGGCACGATCACCCAGCAGATCACGGCGTAGAGGTAGAAGACCGGACCCGGATGGGTGAAGTACGCGTAAACGCCGACGCAGGGCAGGAAGATCGCAGCCGCCATGATCCAGTTTTGAATCACGAGTCCGGAGATCTTGCTCACGATGATGACCCACTTCGCCACCGGATAGGCGAACAGCTGATCAGTGTCGGTGCTGCTGAACAGCAGGGCGTCGAAGGTGTACATGCTGGTGACGAAGATCAGAAAACTGGCGAACGCTAGCCCGAAGGCCAAGACGAGCCACTCCAGATGGGCCGGCTGAGTCGCGACAGCCAAACTGTGAGCGACGAGAGTGCTGTAGGCGACGATGAGAGCCAGCAGGATCACGAACATCGACAGCACGCCGATGGAGCGATTCGACTTGCCTCGTCGCCGAAGCAGATTCATCTGATAGAGCGACATGATGACGTTCACCCTGGTCAGCGCGGAAAATTGAGATCGCGGCCTACTCGCCAGCGATGCTGGCGTACGTCTCACTGCGCGCGCTCGCCTTCAGCGGTCAGCTCCAGGAACACCGATTCGAGCGACTGCTTGCCGACGATCTGTCCGGTCGCACCGGCCTCCAACAGCACCCCTTTTTGGATGATAGCGATCTTGTCGCAGAGGCTCTGCGCCACGTCGAGGCCGTGGGTGGAGAAGAAGATCGAGTCCCCGCGGGCGGTCATCTCACGGAAATACCCTTTGAGGACGAAAGTGGCTCGCGGATCCAGCCCGACGAACGGCTCATCCAACACCAGCAACTTTGGTTGGTGGATCAAAGCGCCGATGACAACGAGTTTCTGCATCATTCCGTGGGAGTACGACCCGATCGGTGACGACAGATCGTCGGTCAGCTCGAGGCCAGTGGCGTACTTCTCAATCCGTTCCTGACGCTCTCGACGGCCGACGGCGAAAATGTCCGCCACGAAGTTGAGGTACTTTCCACCAGTCATGAACTCATAGACATCAGGGTTGTCGGGAATGTACGCCAACTGTCGTTTGGCGGCGATCGGGTCGGCGCTGATGGATGTCCCGTTGATCAGGATCTCGCCGGAGTCGAACGGGTGAATCCCGACGACGGCTTTGATGGTTGTGGTCTTTCCCGCGCCGTTGAGGCCGATGAAGCCGAAGATGTCGCCATCGTCGATCGTCAGGCTCAGATCGTCGACCGCTTTGACAGCCCCGTACGACTTTGTCAGATGTCTAATCTCGAGCATGACGATAGTGTAGCCCGTGCCTTCGTCGCCACGCCCCGACCGGGTCTGACCGAACCCGTCGCGGCGACGAAGGCTTGCGCCGACCACGCCGAACCCGTCGCGGCGACCACTCAGACCGGTGACCGCGGTCACCGGTGACCGCGCCCACCGGTGACCGCGCCCACCGCCCAGACCGGTGACCCGCTCAGTCCCACCAGGCTGACACGGGCCCGCGCTGCTCGGCCACAGTGCGCACAGTCGCGCCGGCTTCTTGGGCGATGAGCGCGCCAGCCGCCCAGTCGTATTCGTAAAGGTCCGTCTCGACGTACATCTCAGCGGTCCGATCGGCCACCAGACACAGCTCGAGCGCGGCCGATCCGAGCGCGCGGATGTCGTCGAACGGTCGGGACAGTTGCGGCAGGTCGCCGAGTTGCCCGGCCCGGATCTGCGGGTCGTACGACAGTCCGGTGAGCAGGATGGTCGGCAGGTCTCGGCGAGCGGGACGATCCAAGCGATGCTCCATTTGTCCGTACAACTGCCGGAACGCGCCGAGCGATCGCCCAGCCCAGTACGACACTCCGAGCGCCTCGGCTTCGATGGCCGCCGCCACCACCTGGTCGCGCTCGATGTCGAAGGCGGCCACGGAGGCGCAATAGTACGGCATGCCCAAGGCGTAGTTGGTGGTCCCGTCCAGCGGATCAATGATCCAACGGATGGCGGTGCTCCCGGTGGTGACCGCGATCCCTTCCTCACCGCGGGCGGAATCGTTGGGCCGGGCCGCCGCGACGACCTCGAGCGCGGCCGCCTCGGATTGGCGGTCGACCTGAGTCACGATGTCGCCATGCTCCGATTTGGTGCTCACACGAAGCCCGGCCTCGTGATGGGCCCGATGGACGCTCGCGGCCGCGTGGGCCGCCCGCCGTGCGACGTACACCAGTTCGTTGTCATAGATCGACATCATGTTTCCTCACCTCAAATGGTCGTGACGGTCGTCGCCCCCAACCGCTGGACCGCCCCGTGCCCGGTTGCCGCCCCCATCGGGTCACCCCCGAACCGGGCGGCGTTCCGAAGGGGTTGACCTCGAACGGGGCGGCCGATCGGTCGCCCCGACCGGGCCGTGCCTCGCTCAGCGGGCGGCCTTCACGGCCGCCATCAACTCGCGAACGCGGGCGGTGTCGACCTCGTTCTCGAACACGCCGTCGACTTTGAAGTACGATCCGACGACCGCTCCGTCGGCGACGGCCAACTGTTCAGCCGCGTTGGACGCTTTCACGCCGGTGTTGACGAACACAGGGGTGTCGCCGGCGTTGGCTTTGGCGATGGTGAGCATCTCCAGGTCGGTCGGCGCGCCGGCAGTCAACCCGGAGACACAGAGGCCGTCGGGCCCCGTGGCGAACACTGTCGTACGAGTGATGGAGGCCAGGCTGCGGCTCGACAGGTACTGAGCGGACTCGGGCACGATGTTGAACAGCAGCTTGACGTGGTCGGCGCCGATGCGGTGACGGTGGCGGGCGACTTCGCCGATATTCGTGTTCCACAGCCCGAAGTCGGAGGAGTAAACCCCGGTGAAGATCTCGCGGACGAAGCTGGCGTCGGTGGCCTTGGCCAGGTCGATCGACGCCCGACCGTCCCACAGGACGTTGACGCCAAAGGGAACCTCGATGGCGGATTTGAGCTGACCGATGATGCGGGCCATGGCGATGGCGGTCAGGGGCTCGGTCTTCGTCAGGTACGGCAGACTGAACTCGTTGGAGAACATGATCGCGTCGACTCCGCCGGCCTGCAATCCGTCCAGCTCGCGGGCGGCCCGGTCGATGACGGCAGCCATTCCGGCGGTTTCGTCATAGTGGGGGTCGCCGGGCAGCGGCATCAGGTGGAGCATGGCGACCACAGGCTTGGTCGTGCCGAATAGGGGTTGGATCCAGTCGTTCATTAGGTACCTCCCGGGGGTCGTGAAGTGAAGCACTCGCGTTGTGAATACGGTCGTAACAGTATGTGACTTTGTCACAATTGTCAACACGATCGCGAGGTTTTTGATCACTATTGCGCCGGACATAGTACGGACTCCGCCGCGTCGACCTGACGTCGCCCCCGACGACATCGCCGCCGAAATCCCGCCCGAGCTGAGGCGTTGGACCCACGCACGACAAGCCACGACAATATATCTACTCCACGAGATACCGCCGCGATTCAGCCGCGAAAACATGAAAACTCGCTCCAAATCCGAGCCTGTGAGAATTTCACATGAATGGTCTTGACAGTGGGTTCTTAGCTCATGTACCGTTCTTCAATAACAACAGCGTTAGGCAGTCCAATGACCGTACAATCCCGCCGAGAGCGAATCCATGAGATCGCGACCAACGAGGGCGAAGTGAGCTTCGACGACTTGGCCGCTGAGTTTGGCGTCTCCTTGATGACCGTGCGCCGCGATGTCGAATATCTCGAACGCAAAGGCGTGATGCGCAAAGTCCTCGGTGGCGCGATCGCGATCAAAGGCACCTCGGTCGAACCATCGTTCGCCACCCGTTCGGCCGACCATTCGCGCAGCAAAGAGCTCATCGCCCAGGCGACCGTCGAGCTGCTGGAAGCCCGTGAGACTGTCCTGATCGATTCGGGCAGCACAGCCCTGGCCGTCGCGCGCCAGATTCGCGGCAAAGATCTCAAACTGACCGTGCTCACCCCGAGCCTGTTGGTCGCCCTCGAACTGGTCGACGAGCCCGACACGACCGTCATCGTCACCGGTGGTGTCGTACGCCCTGGTGAACTGTCGCTGATCGGCGGCCAACCGGAGGCCGTCTTCAGCCAATACAACTGTGACACCTATGTCATGGGCGTGGCCGGTCTGGACGCCGACCGTGGCGCGACCGATTATCACCTGCTCGAAGGGTCGGTCAAGAAGGCCGCCATCGAATGTTCCGAGCGGGTGATCTGCGTGGCCGACTCCGAGAAGATGGGCAAAGTCCGTCTCGTCACGGTCACCGCGCTGAAAGACATCTCCATCATCGTGACCGACTCCCCGGTCGACGACCCGACCGTCCAAGCCGCTCAGGCTCAAGGCGTCCAGGTCGTCACCGTCGGGTCGGACGTCGCCCCCAATCCCCCAATGGAAGGAAAATGATGACCCAACGCCAAGTGACGATCGGCATCGACGTCGGAACCACCGGGACGAAACTGGTCGCACTCGATGTCGAGCAGGGACTGATCGGTCAAGTCACCATGGCCAGCGACCTGATCTCGCTGCAGCCAGGGTACGCCGAGGCGGATCCGATGGTCTGGTCGGACAACATCATGTCCGGTCTGCGCCAGCTCATCACTCAAACCGGACTGGCCTCGACTGAGGTGGCGGGCATCGCCGCCACGGGCATGGTTCCCGCTGTCCTGCTGCTCGATGACGGGGGTCGTCCGCTTCGGGCCGCGATTCTCCAAAACGACGCTCGGGCGATCAGCGAGATCGACGAGGTGCGCGACGCGCTCGCCAGCTATGACCCGCTGAACATCACAGGTTCGGCCGTCACCCAGCAGTCGGTCGGTCCGACCGCGTTGTGGTTGGCGCGCAACGAGCCAGAGGTCTGGGCGCGGACCCGTCACATCGTCGGATCGTACGATTACGCGCTGATGAGCTTGGGAGCTCGTCCCCACGTCGAAGACAACTGGGCGATCGAATCCGGGCTGTTCACGCTGACAGGCGATCGTTTCGAGCAGTCCTTCGAGGTCGCCGGAATCGATCATCGGATCGTCCCCGAGGTCGTTCGGCCTGGAACCGTGGTTGGTGGTTTGAGCCGCGAGGCGGCTGAGGAGACCGGGTTGCGGCCAGGAACTCCGCTGGTGGTCGGTGGCGCCGATCATGTGCTGTCCGCTTTCGCGGCCGGCGTCCAAAACCCGGGGGACTGCCTGGTGAAACTCGGTGGCGCTGGCGACATTTTGGCCGCCTCGGCCGCGCCAGTGGTCGACGCTCGTGTCTATTTGGACGCCCATCCTGTTCCTGGTCTGTGGCTGCCTAACGGCTGCATGGCCACCTCCGGCAGTTTGATCCGCTGGATCCAAGGGTTGCTGGGCGGGATCGCCCTGCCCGAATTGGATGATCAGGCCGATCAACGCGATCCGGCGCAAGTGCTCTGCCTGCCGTACTTCTTGGGTGAGAAATCCCCGCTGCACGACCCGCAACTGCGCGGCGTCTTCGCTGGATTGCATCTGGGTGTGACTGGCGCCGACCTCTACCGCGCGGTGTTGGAAGGCATCGCCTTCGGCTTCAAACATCATGTCGAAGTCTTCGACTCGATGGGAATGAAGATCACGCGCGCGCTGGTCACCAATGGCGGCTCGCGGTCGCGCTTCTGGAAGCAGATCCACGCCGATGTTTTGAACGTCCCCCTGTTCCCGGTGATCGACCATCCGGGCGCTTCGCTGGCCGCCGCTGAGATCGCGGCCATCGGGATCGGGCTGCTGCCCGATTGGGATTCGATCCAGCGCTTCCTTGAACTTGGAGATCCCGTCATGCCCCGTCAGGACAACGTCGATCTCTATGCCCAGGCGTACGACGATTGGCGTGCGCTTGGGGAAACAACCACACCCATTTCACACAACATATCCGAAAGGACACAATCGCTATGAGCAAGACAGTTGTCGTCACGGGCTCAGGTTCGGGCATCGGCAAAGCGATCGCCGAGGTTTTGGCCCAACGCGGGTGGCAGGTCATCGCCACCGACATCGATCTGGAGGCCGCCAAGAAGACCGCGGCTGGTCTGGACACCGCCGCTGGTCAGGCCCACGAGGCCGCCCACATGGACATCACCGACGCGGCTGAGGTCGCCGCGCTGGCCGACGATGTCGCTGACCGTCTCGGTTTGGACGGCTGGGTCTCCAACGCTGGCATCTCTTTCATGGAGGACTTCCTCAAGATGCCGATCGAGAAGATGGATCGCAGCATCGACGTCAACCTCAAAGGCTGCTTCATCAGTGGCCAGGCGGCCGCTCGGGCAATGGTTCGTACGAGCAAGCCGGGCCGGATCGTCAACACCGCTTCGATGGCGGGCAAGGCCGGTCGGGTCTCCTTCTTGGCCGACTATGTGGCCGGCAAGTTCGGCGTGGTCGGGTTGACCCAGGCGATGGCTTGCGAGCTGGGCAAGTACGGCATCACCGTCAACTCGGTCTGCCCCGGCTACGTGCGCACCTCGATGCAGGAGCGTGAGCTGGTGTGGGAGGCCAACCTGCGCGGCAAGACCGTGCCCGAGGTTCAGCAGATGATGATCGACGACACCCCGCTGGGCCGGATCGAAGAGGCTCACGACGTCGCGAAGGTCGTCGCCTTCCTGATGTCTGACGACGCCGATTTCATCACCGGCGAGGCCATCGCCGTCAACGGTGGCGCCTACATGGACTGACGTTCGTACGACCGAATCCAGATCCGCTGAAGGCCGTTCCACCCAGTGAATGGTTCTCGGGGTCAGCGGGTCTGGATCGGTTCGCCGACGCCTGATCATCCCCCACTTTCGCGTCACGTACGCCCCCATCCCCCAACACAAGCAATGGAGCATGCTATGACCACCCTTTCCACCCCTGACGCGTCCGCCGCCCCGGACATTTCTGCCTTCGGCTACCGCCAAGAGCTTCGGCGCTCGTTGAAGATGCGCCACCTGATCGCCTTCGGCCTGGCGTACATCAACGTCATGGGCCTTTTCACACTGTACGGCCTTGTCACCGTCAAGACTCACGGAATGCTGGCGCTGGCGTTCATCGTGGCGACCGGCGCGATGGTGTTCACCGCCTTGAGCTACGGCAAGATGGCCCGCGAGTTCCCGATCTCCGGATCGGTCTACACCTACACTCAGCGCAGTTTCAACGCCCACATCGGTTTCGTAGTCGGCTGGGTGGTGATGTTGGACTACCTGATCCTGCCCCTGTTGAACTTTCTGCTGATCGGGTTGTACCTCAATGTGCTGGTGCCTGGCGTTCCGATCTGGGCCTGGTCCCTGGTCGCGCTCGTGGTGATCACGTTCTTGACGATCCGCGGCGTGACCGAATCAGCTGCCACGAGCATGATCACAACCGTCTTGGGCATGGGCTTCATCGCCGCGTTCGTGGTCTTCCTGATCAAATACCTGATCGGCGGCGAAGGCGCGGGAACGTTGTTCTCGCTCAGCGGTTTCGCCACGGTCACCGAATTGACGAGCAGCCAGACCGGCATCGCCTCGGTGTTGGGCGCGGCCGCTGTGCTCTGCCTGATGTTCCTCGGCTTCGACGGCATTACCACCTTCTCCGAAGAGTCCGTCAACCCGGCGCGCGACATGCCACGGGCCATCATTCTGACCTGTGTCATCGCGGGCGCAGTGTTCATCGGCGGCGGCTACTTGGCGCAGTTGGCTTGGCCTGACGCATGGTCGCAGATCATCAACCCCGACACAGCCGCGACTGAACTGATCACCCGGGCCGCTGGACCGGTGATGACCTTCCTGTTCACAGTCATCTTCATCGCCGGTTGCATCGGGTCGGGTTCTTCGGGCATGGCGTCCGGGGCACGCATTTTGTACGCTATGGGTCGCGACGGAGTGCTGCCGTCGTTCCTCGGACGGGTCCACGACAAGTTCAAGACTCCGATCGTCGCCATTCTGTTCATCGCCGCCGTCGGCATCATCTCGCTGTTCATCGATCTGATGTCGGTGTCGTCGATCATCAACTTCGGCGCCATCATCGCGTTCTTCTTCGTCAATCTGAGTGTCATCGCGCACTTCTGGGTCCGTCAGCATCGACGCTCCCCCAAAGAGACGATCGCCTACTTGGTGCTACCTGCTCTAGGAGCGGTCATCTCAGCCGCACTGTGGTTGAGTCTGGATAAGATGGCCATGATCATCGGCTGCACCTGGACCGTCCTCGGGGTGATCCTCTTGGCTGTGCAGACGAAGGGCTTCAAACAGAATCCCGTGACCCTGACACAGTAAGGTTTCACTTCACTCTAAGCAGCGTGAAAACTCCGACGCTTCCGGCCAACGTATCCCCCACTCTTGCGGCCGGAAGCGTCGGCCTTTTTGGGCGTACGACGCTTCCGGTTCGGGCGAACGCGGAACGTGGCCCGGACACCGACGGGAGTAGGTGTCCGGGCCACGCCCTGGGAAGGAAGGAGAATACGTCTACGCTTTCGCCCAGAGGGAGTCTCCTTGGGCGTCGGCGGCGAAGTTGGACGCGGTCTGGTGAGCCATTTGTTCGTACTGCTCCCAGCGCTGGTCCACTGTCATCTGATAGAGCTCGGCCATGCGTTCGGCCTCGTCAGGATCGGCTTGGACGAGCATCTTGTAACGCAATTCGTTGTAGATGTAGTCCTTGACTTTCAGACGCGGCTTCGGCGAGTCGAGCATGAACGGGTTGCCGCCTTCCCAGCGGATCACCGGGTTGTAGCGCACCAGCGGCCAGTGTCCGCAGTTGACGGCGCGGTACTGCTGATTGAGTCCGCGGCGCATGTCGATGCCATGAGCGATGCAGTGGCAGTACGCGATGATCAGGCTCGGCCCGGGATAAGCCTCAGCCTCACGGAACGCGGTCAGCGTCTGTTGAGGATCGGCTCCCATCGCCACGCGTGCGACGTAGACGTTGCCGTACGAGATGGCCTGCAAGGCGAGGTCTTTCTCGTTGGTACGCTTGCCGGCGGTGGCGAATTTCGCGACCGCGCCGAGCGGGGTCGCTTTGGAGGCCTGCCCGCCAGTGTTGGAGTAGACCTCGGTGTCCATCACGAGGATGTTCACGTCGCGCCCAGAGGCCAGAACATGATCCAGACCACCGGAGCCGATGTCGTACGCCCAACCGTCGCCGCCGACGATCCACACCGAACGGCGGATCAGATGGTCGGCCACGGACGCCAAATCTTGAGCCTTGGAGGCGGTCTCGGCGTCGGCAGTTTTCGCCAGATTGTCCAGTGTGGCTTTCAGCGATTCGATGCGAGCGAATTGACGCCGCAGATCCGATTCGTACTGTTGTCCGCCGTTGAGGATCTCGTCGACGATCGAGGAACCGACTTCGTCACGCAGCCCTTCGAGACGCTGGCGAGCCAAATCGGCTTGAAGGTCAGCGGCGAGGCGAAGCCCCAGACCGAATTCGGCGTTGTCTTCGAACAACGAGTTCGACCAGGCGGGTCCGCGCCCCTGGGAGTTGCGCGCCCACGGGGTGGTCGGCAGGTTGCCGCCGTAGATCGACGAACAGCCGGTGGCGTTGGCCACAGTCGCCCGATCACCGAACAGTTGGGACAGCAGCTTCAGGTATGGAGTCTCGCCGCAGCCGGAGCAGGCGCCCGAGAACTCGAACAGTGGTTCGAGGTACTGTGCGCCGCGGACCGTGCCGAAGTCGAGCCGCGACCGGTCGTTGTAGGGCAGCGACTGGAAGAAGTCGACGTTGGCCCTGGCATCAGTCTTGTCGGGCATCGGCTGGAGGTTGATCGCTTTGCGGTTGGGTTGACGCAGCGGCTTGACCGGGCAAGCTTCGACGCACAGTCCACAACCGGTGCAGTCTTCAGCGAACACCTGCAAGGTGAACGATCCTTCAGGAACTCCGGCGGCGTTCAGCCTCGCGTGCTGGAAGCCTTCCGGCGCGCCGTCCAACGCACTGTTCGGATAGTACTTCGCCCGAATGACGGCATGCGGGCAGACGAACGCGCAGTTGCCGCATTGGATGCATTCGGTCGGATCCCATTGGGCGACGATGTCGGAGATGTTGCGCTTCTCATAGCGGGTCGTGCCTGGAGGGTACGACCCGTCGACCGGCAGTGCTGACACGGGCAGCAGGTCGCCTTCGTCGATGATCATCTTGGCGGTGACCGATTGGACGAATTGTGGCGCGTCGGCCGGAACCGGTGGGATAAACCCGTGGGTGGCCACCGGAGCGGCGGGCACCTCGACTTGATGCAGTTTGGTCAGCGCGTGATCGACGGCCGTATGGTTCTTGTCGACGATCTCTTGGCTCTTCTTGCCGTACGTCTTCGTGATCGAGTTTTTGATCGCAGTGATGGCGGCGTCGCGGGGCAGAACCCCGGAGATGGCGAAGAAGCAGGTCTGCAAGACGGTGTTGGTCCGCCCGCCGAGCCCTGCGGCCCGGGCCACCTCGTTGGCGTCGATGGCGTAGACCTGGATACCCAAGTCGATGATCTTGCGCTGCATCGGTTCGGGCATCGCGTCGAACACCTGGTCAGCCGGATGCGGCGAGTTGACGAGCAGGACTGTGCCTTTGCGCGCGTACGCCAAAACGTCGACTCGTTCCAGAACCGACCATTGGTGACAGCCGATGAAATCGGCCTTGCTGATCAGGTAGGGCGCTTGGATCGGGTCGGGCCCGAATCTCAAGTGCGACACCGTCCGCGACCCGGATTTCTTCGAATCGTAGACGAAGTAGCCCTGCGCGTAGAACGGTTGGTCGCGTCCTTCAGGAGTGGTCGATCCGAGGATCTTGATCGAGTTCTTGTTCGCGCCGACGGTTCCGTCGGAGCCCAGACCGTAGAAGACCGCCCGCGTGGTGGCGGGGTCTTCGATGTCCAAGTCCTTGTCATAGTCGAGGCTGAGGTTGGTGACATCGTCGTTGATCCCGACGGTGAACCGTGGCTTCGGATCGGATTTGGCCATCTCGGCGAAGATGCCTTGGACCATGCCTGGGGTGAACTCTTTCGAGCTGAGGCCATAGCGCCCGCCGATGACTTTCGGCATCGTGGCCAATGTTCCCCGGGTGAACGCCTCGCCGAGTGACGACAGGACGTCGAGGAACAGCGGTTCGCCATTCGAGCCGGGCTCTTTGGTCCGATCCAACACCGCGATCGTACGCACGGTGTCAGGCAGGGCGGCGACCAATTCGGCGGCCGGCCAGGGGCGGAACAGTCGGACGGTGACGACGCCGAGCTTGGCGCCTTTCGCGTTCAGATGATCGACGGTCTGCCGGACGACTTCACTGCCCGAGCCCATGATGACGATGACCGACTGCGCGTCGGGCGCGCCATGATATTCGACCAGACCGTACTTCCGACCAGTCAGTTTCGCGAATCGTTCCATCACGTCGGTGACGATGCCAGGGACCGCGTCGTAGTAGGTGTTGACTGTCTCGCGGCCTTGGAAGTAAGTGTCCGGGTTTTGCGCGGTGCCGCGGATGTACGGATGCTCAGGGCTGAGCGCGCGATCACGATGAGCTCGGACCAACTCCACTGGGACCATGGTCCGCAGGTCGTCGTCGGACAACATCGACAAGGTGTTGATCTCATGGGAGGTGCGGAAGCCGTCGAAGAAGTGCAGGAACGGCACTCGTGACTCCATGGTCGCCACTTGGCTGATCAACGCGAAGTCGTGAGCTTCTTGGACCGACGCCGAGCTGAGCAGCGCGAAGCCAGTCTGGCGTACGGCCATGACGTCTGGGTGGTCGCCGAAGATCGACAGACCTTGTGCGGCCAGCGACCGGGCGGCGACGTGGAAGACGGTCGAGGTCAACTCGCCGGCGATCTTGTACATGTTCGGGATCATCAACAGCAATCCCTGTGACGCGGTGAAGGTGGTCGACAGCGCGCCGCCTTGCAGAGCGCCGTGCATCGCACCGGCCGCGCCACCTTCGGACTGCATCTCGATGACGGTGGGGACCGTTCCGAAGATGTTCATCTTCTTGTGGGCCGACCATTCGTCGGCGAGTTCGGCCATCGTGGAGCTGGGGGTGATCGGGTAGATCGAACACAGCTCGTTGCAGCGGTAGGCCACGGAGGCCGCCGCTTCGTTCCCGTCGATGATGCCGCGGGTTCCTGCGCTGATGGTGGGCGTGGAGGTCACCGGTTGGCGTCCTTTCGTGTCGGAGTGCTTCGTGGTGGTGTGAGCGTCGTCAGTCATGTCAGTGCTCCGGAATCATCTCGATGGCGTGGACAGGACATTGCTCGTAGCAGGCAGCGCAACCGGTGCATTTCTCGTAGTCGTAGCGGTAACGGTAGCCTTTGCCGAGTTTGATGACCGCGTCTTCGGGGCAGGCCCCCAAACAGCCGTCGCATTCGATGCAGTTGCCGCAGCTCAGGCATCGTACGGCTTCGAACTTGGCTTCCTCGGGTGACAATCCTCGTACGATCTCGGTGAACCCTTCGCGGTCGGCCACATCGAGCTCGGATTGCATCCGGCGCTCGTGATCGCCGAAATACCACAGATGGAGCATGTCGAATTCGACCACCGGGTTGTTCGTCTTCGGGCCAGGGTGACGCGAATACAGCCACGTGTCGATCATCCGGGCGGCCCGTTTGCCATGGCCGACCCCGATGGTGACGGTACGCTCCGACGGCACGGCGTCGCCACCGGCGAAAATACCGGGCACGTCGGTCATCAGGGTCTTCGGATCGACATGGACCACGTCGTTGTCGAAGCGCATTCCGGGGATGCGACGCAAGAAGTTTGAGTCGGTCTCCTGCCCCACAGCCAAGATGACCGTGTCAGCTTTCAGCGTCTCGAATTTGCCCGTTCCCACAGCGCGACCCTTGTCGTCGAGTTTCATGATCTCGACTTGGACGTCACCGCCGGATTCGACTTCGGAGATGGTGCGCAGCCAGTGCATTTCCACACCCTCACGCTGGGCTTCTTCGCGCTCTTCGGCGTGGGCCGGCATCTGCTCTTCCGTCCGCCGGTAGATGACGATCGACTCTTCAGCGCCGAGACGACGGGCGACACGGGCGGCGTCCATGGCGGTGTTGCCGCCGCCGTAGACGGCGACTCGACGCCCGATCTTGGGACGTTCGCCTTCAGCGACGTCTTTCAAGAAGCTGACAGCGTCGATCATGCGGGAAGCGTCCATCGACGGGATTTCGACGCGTTTGCTCAGTCCGGCGCCGATGGCGACGAACACGGCGTGGAAGTTGCCTTCGGCTTGTTCTTTGAGCAGGTCTTTCACCCACGAGTTCTGGACGAAAGTGACGCCGAGGTCGCGTAGGCGTTGGATCTCAGCGTCGAGCACGTCGCGCGGCAGGCGGTATTCGGGGATGCCGTAGCGCATCATGCCGCCGGGCAGATCGCCGCCATCGCGGACTTCGACAGTGTGGCCCAGTCGGGCCAGGTGATAGGCGCAACTCAGGCCCGCGGGCCCTGCCCCGATGACCATCACGCGGAAACCCGTCTCATGCTCAGGTTTGGGGAAGGCCCAGCCCTGATCCAACGCCATGTCTCCTAGGTAGCGCTCGACGCCGTGGATCGAGATCGCCTCGTCGAGACAGCCCCGGTTGCAGGCGCCTTCACACGGGTGGTAGCAGACACGTCCGTGGATCGCGGGGAAGGGGTTGTTGCGAACCAGCTCGGTCCAGGCCTCTTGGGGTTTGCCCTCCTTGACGAGCCTGAGATATTCCTGGATGTTTTCTCCAGCCGGGCACGCATTGTTGCACGGCGGAAGCAAGTCCACGTAGACGGGCATCCTGGTTCTGACTGGACCAACACGTCCGGCGGTTGAGGCTAAATCGGGTAGTGCAGTGATGTCTCGGGTATCGGCCATACCAATCCTCCCTGATGGTGCTTTGAGGATTTCTCATCTTACGCCATTGCGAACTGTGACCGCCCAATGATGGTCCCTTGTCTAGCGCCGATGATATTTCCATGATAGTTTGTATGTCGACCGTGTGGTCCCCAAATGGCAGTACGTCGGCGGAGCTTTGGGAGGGGGTCCACCGACGTACTGGCACTGTCGGCCACGCCTGTGTGCATTTGAGCGAGGGAGGATCGCCCATGATGACACGGAAGCGCCGAGGTGTTCTGGATGAACCAGAACGCAGTGACAAAGCCTATTGTAATCATGATCGCCCCAGGCTCGCACGAGCCGAGGCGCGGTGATCCAGCGTGTCGGACGAGACCTGGTCGCGTCCACGACTGGCGTGGGCGGCGTCAGGTCAGACCGACTGTCTGACGTCGGGTGTCAGGCCGACGGTTTGGCCGAGTCTGATTCGGGGGCGGCGTCGTACTCCATGGCGTCCTCAAGTCCGGCGATCTCTTCCAAATCTTCGATCTCTTCGGCTTCGCTCGTGTCGGCCAACCGATCGAGCTCGGCGCGAACCTTGGCCATGTCGACGTCACGGACCGCCTGGATGACGGTGGCGAACTCCGGAGCCCGCAACGCGCCAGGCTGAGCGAAGATCGGGATGCCGTCGCGGTAGACCATGAGGGTCGGGATGGCGGTGAATCCGAAGCGGGCCTGCAACTCAGGATCAGCTTCGACGTCGATCGAGCCGAAGGTGATGTCCGGGTTGGTCTCAGACGCCTTCTCATAGATCGGCTTGAACATTCGGCACGGCTGGCACCAGGCCGCCCAGAAGTCGAGGAAGACGATTCCAGGCTGTGAGGTGAGAGTGTCGAAGTTGTCTTTGGTGACTGGCAATGTTGACATATCACATATTATACCCAGGGGGGTATGCTCTGGCAAGGCGAGACGCCTGCCTTTGGCCCAAGGGAATTCAGTCAAGTCGACCACGCTCGGCTTGAACCCAGCTGATCGCTGTTTGGAAGCTGGGAGGGCCAAGACGGTGATCACCAGACGTTGGGATCTCGTCGTGACCCTCCCAGTTCCCCGTGGGAGAGGGATACGTATGGCCGACCCGCGTCAGTCCCCGTACGCCCGATGGCCATCGAACGTTGTCTGAAGTGGACCGGTCATGTCCCCCACGCTTGTCGGCGTCGACCGCAACGAGATCCGATCCTTGGATCGAGCCCGCGGATGCCGCACGCCCCAAAACCGGGAACTCAACGTCGAAGGCGTTCAGAGGAGCTTCTTCAAGTGTACGGGTGAGGAACTCGGAACTATCGCCGAAATGTCACTGTGCATCGTTGTGGTGGCCAAATCGTTGCATTCGACGATGTCCGTCAGGCTGCGCCATGCTGTAGCTCTGATCACATCGAAATGTCGATGCGGCATCGACATGATTGGCCCTAGACTGTCCTCAGAGCGCTATCACATGGTGACAAGGCACAAGACCTCCATGGAATCGCGTTCGTGTCGCGATCTATGAGGAGGAAACCATGGCGACCAAGAAAATTGTCTCAGCCACCCCGACGGCCAGGTCGTCGTCCGGCCAGTCCGGAGGCGCGCCCCGGCCGACGTTCACCGCTTCACCCGAGGCGAAGCGGCAGGCGCTGACGTTCCGACTGATCGCCATCGGCCTGTGGGTGGTCGCGATCGGCATCGAAGCCTTTGCGATCTTCTGGCTGCTGAAGCACACCGAGCTCAATGGCTTCATGGTCTGGCTGATCGTGGCCATCGTCGTCATCGGCGCTTTCGCGCTCGGCGGCTCGATGCTGTGGAAGAAGTCGAATCGGTTGGATCCGGCCTCGGAGAAGGACCCGATCAGATTCTTCGTTCAGAACCAGTTGGGCGCCATCATCACCATCGTCGCTTTTCTGCCGCTGATCATTCTCATCTTCATGAACAAGGACATGGATGGCAAACAGAAGGGCATCGCCGGCGCCATCGGCATCATCGCGATGCTCGCCGTGGGCGCGGCCAGCATCGACTACGCCCCGCCGTCGCAGGAACAGATGACCGAGCAGGAGGCGATCGTCAAGGCGTACACCGGATCTGACCAGGTCTATTGGGTCAAAAACGGGTCGGTCTACCACTTGTGCGCCGAGGATCCTGCCACCGGCTCCACGATCGCGGCCTTGGCGCGCGGCGACGCCGATCAGAACCCGGTCGTGGCCGGAACAGTGGCCGACGCGGTCGCGGCTGGCAAAGAGCGCCTGAGCATGTACGGCTTCAGTGAGTGCGGTTTCACTGAGGGTCAACCGGCTAATCCACAGTGGTTGGACGGTTCGGGATCGGCGCCGTCGGCGACGCCAGAACCGAGTGCAACGGCGTCCTGAGTGTCACGCGTCGGGTCTGGGTCCTTTCGGCCCAGGCCCGATCACTGTGGTCTGGCTGGGCGATCGCTGTCGTACGCCCGATGGGCCTTGGGCTGAGAATCCAGGGTCGTACGGACGCTGTCGAAGGGGGCGAGGGGAGCGAGGCAGTGCCCACAGACCGAATCCCGCTCACCGGAATCGTTGTGATTTCCAGGAGAAACTGAGAAACTCTCAGTTGGCAACTTATATTGCTATGATAGAATCCCCGTCATGGCTCGTGCATCAGGCCCAAAAAAGCTGTCTTCTTTGGGAACATTTCTCCTCGTCAGCGTGTTGGCGGGAATGCTCATCGCCGGTTTGGCGATTCCAGCGGCGGCGATGGTCGGGGTGTCCAGCAACCTGGTCTCCACCACATTGACCGAGCTGCCCGTCGAGTTGGAGACCCCACCTCTGCCGGAACCGACCACCATCTATTTGGCCGACGGCTCCCCGATGGTTCAGCTCTACGACGAGTATCGTACGCTCGTCAGCCTTGATCAGATCGCCCCCATCATGCGCCAGGCGCAGGTCGCCATCGAAGACGACCGCTTCTACAGTCATGGCGCTCTCGACTTCAAATCCCTCGTCAAAGCCGTGTTGACCTATTTCACGAGCAACGATGGCGGCGGTGGATCGACGCTGACTCAGCAGTACGTCAAGCAGGTGCTGATCGAGAAAGCCATGAGCAACCCGGACCTGTCCGCCGAAGAGCGTCAGGCTCAGATCGACGCCGCCCAAGCGCGCACGCCTGCTCGCAAGATTAGCGAGATGCGTATGGCGATCGCGTTGGAGAAACGCTTGACCAAGGATCAGATCCTTGAGAACTACTTGAACATCGCCTACTACGGCGATGGAGCGTACGGCGTCGAGGCGGCGGCTCATCACTATTTCAACACGACCGCCGCGAACTTGACTCTGGCCCAGTCAGCGATGCTGGCCGGCATCGTCCAGACGCCGAACCGCAACCCGAGGGAGGACCTGCCCGGCGCTCTTGAGCGGCGTGAGACCGTCCTCAATCGAATGGCTGAGGTCGGCGTCATCACCCAGGAAGAGGCCGACGCGGCCAAGCTGGAGGGCTTCGACCCGGCGCAGATCCAATACGCTCAGAACGGCTGCGCCAACATCGAGGACAAGGCCTACATCCAAGTGTGCCAATTCGTTGTGAACACGTTGATGAAGAATGAACACCTGGGCACCCCCGACAGCGCCGCGCTGATGAGCAATCTCCGGTTGGGCGGCTATTCCATTCAGACGACGATCGATCCGGTGAAGCAGCACGCCACTCAAGACGCCATCTCCGCGCGCATCGCTGGCGGCGATCCCGTGAAGGCGTCGATGGTGATCATGGAACCGGGAACCGGTCGGGTCATCGCCGCCGCCCAGAACCGGCAAGACATCGCCACAGACGCCCTGAGTCCGATTGAGAATTACGCCAACGGTAGGACGGATTATCAGTACTTCGCGCCGTACGGCTATGGAATCGATGAAGGAGCCCAGGCCGGGTCGACCTTCAAACCGTTTGTCGCTGCCGCTGCGCTGAACGCGGGTATTCCGCCGTCCACGAGGTTCAACGCGAAGTCTCGGATGGTCTTCGGAGTGAATGAGGACTTCAGGGCCTGCGACGGGGCTCCGTCGAAACCGACGGCGGAATGGCCGGTGAGTAACACATCGCCCAGCGGTGTGATGGACATGTACGGGGGAACGGCGAATTCCGTGAACACCTATTACGTGCAACTGGAGAAGCTGGTCGGGATGTGCGCGGCTGTCTCGATGGCCCGCGACGTAGGAGTCGTGACCGATCCGAGTGACTCCAGCAAGCCGACTGTGATGGACTATCAGTATTATCCGTCGTTCGTTCTGGGCACGGCCTACACCTCTCCGATGCAGATGGCAGTGGCGTATTCGACTTTCGCCGCTCGCGGAGTCAAGTGTGATCCGGTGGTCGTCGCGTCGATCAAGGATCGTGACGGCGCGGATATTCCCACCCCGAATGGGAATTGTCAGCAGGTGATCCGGCCTGAAGTCGCCGATGCGGTCAACGCCGTGACTGGTCGGGCCTTCACCAGTGGCACGGCGGTTGGTTGGGGAGTCAGCGATGGCCGAGCGATGTCGGGCAAGACCGGAACCACAGAAGAAGGACATGACTCTTGGTTGATCGGCTTCGCGCCGAACATCGTCGGCGTGGCCACGGTCGGTGTCGACTCCAATCCGGCATGGGACGAGTTTTGGGCCTCCCGCGGGCCGAACGGCAAGGATCTGACCAGCCTGAGGCTGCCGGTGAGTGGGACCTGGCTCAACGGTCTGGGCGCAGCCGACGCTGGACCGATGTGGCAAGCAGCCATGAATGTGGCGGTGCAAGACCTGCCTGAGGTTCCGTTCACCAAGCCGAGCTCAGACGTTCTGAACGGGAAGACAGTCACCCCACCGTCGACTTCAGGCATGAGCCCGACGTCGGCCCGAGCTGCTCTGGAGGCGGCCGGCTTCTTCGTCTCCGAGAAGCAGATCTACGACTCGTCTGCTGCAGGATCGTACCTGGGTGTGGGTGAATGCCAGAAGGTCCTTGGTGGCACCTGCTACCTGCTCTACTCCCAGGGCCCCCGTCCTGAGCCCACGCCGACGGCGACTGCCACGCCGGCCGCCCCGGTGACACCACCGGCCACCACTCCGACCGAACGATAGCCGGACGCGTCGGGGCCGAGGTTTGATCAGACCGAGGCGGCTGGCCGCTAAGCTGAGGCGAGGCGATCGACTGGCGATGGGCCGGGTCGAGCCGGATGACACGGGCCCAGCTGGTCGGCTGGTGACGCGACGGAGAGGATGCGACCATGTCGAAACCATTGGATGGTGTTGGCGGGAGGTCACCCGCTGAAGGGCTTCCGTCGTCTTCGTCGACCGGACGGCCTGGTGGCCCTCGTTTTCTGTTCGCGTTGTGGGTCGGCAAGCTCGCCGCCGCGCTGATCGGGGTTTTCTTCCCGTCGCGCGGCACGAACATGTCAGGCGAGATCGCCTGTCGGATCATGCCCGACCTGTTGGCCGGGTTCCGGGGGATCGATCCTGACAAGACGTACTTCATCACCGGCACGAACGGCAAATCAACCTCAAACAACCTGGTCGTGCATGCTTTTCGCACGGCTGGACGCACCGTCGCGACCAACCTGGAGGGCGCCAATCAGAAGACGGGTATCGCGACGACCCTGGTGAAGAACACCACCTGGCGGGGCCGGCTCAAAGCCGACTATCTCATTCTTGAGGTTGACGAGCGCAACCTGGAGCGGGTTCGGGCGGCCATACCGGCGCGCCATGTCGCGGTGACGAACATTCAGAAGGATCAGGTTCAGCGCAACGGCGACCCCGACTACATCTATCAGAAGATTCGGCGCGCGCTTGGCCCGGATGTGACCGTCTATGTCAACAACGAGGAGCCCCGCTCGGCGTCATTGGGACAGTACGCCGGGCGTACGATCAGCTTCGGTGTGGCGCGCAACGAGCGGGCCTCGCAACTGCGGCGCGACGACTACGCTCAGACGATGGCCTGCCCGATCTGTCACGACGCGATCGAGTTCCAGTGGAGCAACCTGGCCGGGGTCGGCCGTTTCTCCTGTCCTGGCTGCGGATTCGCCAGCGCCGAGACCCCCGATTATCAGATCGACTCCGTGGATTACGCCAAGCGCCGATTCGGGATGGCTGGGCGTACTTATCATCTGGGGTACGACGCGGCGCATTTCCTCTACAACTACGCGTTGTGTGGCGCGGTCGCCTCACAGGCGGGCATCGACGCCGACCGTTTGGCGCGGGCGTACGACAGTTTCACCAATGTCGGCGGGCGGCTCGAAGAGTTCACGTACCAGGGCAAGAAGGTTCGCTACGTCCGTATGAAACAGGAGAACCCGGAAACCGTCCAGTCGGCGATCGACGATGTCGCGGCCGATTCGACGAGCAAGACGTTCGTTGTCGGGCTGCAATTGGTTCACGACATCATTCCGCACTACACCAACACGGCGTACTTCTTCGACTGCGATGTCGAAGCGCTGCTGTCCAGCCATGTCGAGTCGTGTGTCTTCTTCGGCGCGACGAACAGTTTCGACGCGGCCAACCGGATGACGTACGCCGGATTCCCCGCCGATCGGATCGTCGTCGTCGATTCGGACCAGCCCCGCCCGATCCTTGACGCCATCGCCGCCGCGCCGACCGAACAGGTCTATCTGGTGACGATGATCGGGATGTACGAGACGTTGCGCGCCGCCGCCGATCGGAAGGGGGAGAAGTGAAGCCGACACTGGACATCACGTGGTTGTATCCGGGCATTCTCAACTTGCATGGCGATCGAGGCAACGTCATGGCGCTGCGACGCGTCGCTGGGTTGATGGGCCTCGACACCCGTGTCACGCGGGTCGATCGTCTGACCGACGAGGTGGATTTCGCTGACACCGACCTGATCGTCATCGGGGCTGGCGAGTTGGCAGTCGTCCCGGCGGTGGTCGGCGCGCTGTCGGGCCATGCAGCCGAGCTGGGGCGACATATCGACGCGGGCAAGGGACTGTACGTTTCGGGCGCTTCGGTGGCGATTGTGGCTGATCGTACCCAGCGGATTCAGGCGCCGGGGACCGGACGATCCAGCGCAGGTGCGGGCGGTTCGGGCGGCGGTGGGGGGTCTGCGGCGGTCAGTGAGCGGTCGGTGAATGATGGCGGGAGCCAAACGACGCCCGCGGGTGGTCGATTCGGCGGTTCGGGCGGTGACGTGATCGAAGGACTCGGACTGCTTCACCTCGACGTGACTGAACGCGATGAGATTTACGGCGACGACCTGATTCTCCAGGTCGGCCGAGAGACGCTGGTCGGGATGCAGATCCGGATGGTCGATCTCCGTTTGGGTGATCCGTCTGACCCAGCGGAGCAACCGTTCGGTCGAGTCGTCTACGGGCTGGGCAATGGGTCGTGGCAGATCGAATCGGAAGGCGTACGACGCGGCAACGCGATCGCGACAAACCTGCTCGGACCGGCGTTGGTCAGAAACCCCTGGTTCACGCAGTCGTACCTGCGCGATGTCGTGATCGCGACGCATCCCGAGGTTGAACTGGCGGACATTCCCGACGCGACGTGGCAGTTGGAACGTCAGGGGGCGCAGGCGACGCGCAGCTTCGTCGCGAGCAAGCGGACGGTGCCCGGCGTCATCCAGTGAGGGCGGGGCCCCCGCGGTGAAGGTCGGTGACGCGTCGAGTGTGCAGCTATGTCGAGAGGCGGGGTCGTCCGCCGCGCTGAGCGGCCCCCTGTTCACCTGCCCGCCCGTATGGTCCGACTCACTCGCTCCGATAAACTGGCGCGAGAGGTCACGCGATCAAGTCATCGGGCAGACGTGGCATTGAAGGAGGCGGCCGTGTATCCACGGGTGGACATTCAGGTGGAGGGCGTGTTGGCCAACTTCGCGGCGATTCGCGCAGCCGCCGAAGCTCGGGGCGTCGCGCTCAGCCTGGTCACGAAGGCATTGGCCGGTTATCAACCACTGGTTGAGCGGCTGATCGAGGCCGGCGCCACGTCGCTGGGCGAGGCTCACGTCCACACGCTGCGCAAGTACGACGGTCTGCCGGTGGAGAAGTGGATGATTCGCCTGCCGCTGATCAGTCAAGCGTACGACGTGGTCCGTCACACCGATGTCAGCCTCAACACCGAACTGGCGACGATTCGCGCGCTGGGGGCCGCCGCCGAAGATCAGAGCAAGCGTCACAAAGTGGTGATCATGGTCGAATCTGGCGACCGCCGAGAAGGGGTGCTGCCGGATCGAGTGGTCGAGGTTTGCGTCGAAACGAGTCGCGTTCCGGGGATCGAACTCCACGGGCTCGGCACGGAGTTCGGCTGCGTGTCCGACGTGGTCCCCTCCCCCGACGCGATGGATCAGTTCGCCCGGCTGGTCGACGAGGTCGAGACCGCGCTCGGTCGTACGCTGCCTGTGATTTCGGGCGGAAGTTCCAACGGATTGGGCCTGCTGATCGACGGACAGATGCCGCCGCGGATCAACCACCTGCGCGTCGGGGAGACGATTCTGACCGGAAAGATCGCCAACTTCGGCACACCGCTGCCCGGTGGATCGGTCAGTCCTTTTACCTTGTCAGCGGAGATTATCGAGGTGGTCGACAAGCCGTCGCTGCCGAGTGGGCCCCGGGCTCCGGGTCAGACGCCGGTTGACGCCGATCCGCATTTCCCTGACCGTGGGGTACGCCGCCGCGCCCTGGTCGCCGTCGGGAAACAAGACGTCGGCATCCATTCGCTCAGCCCGCACGATCCAGCCATCCTGATCGAAGAAGGCAGCAGCGACGTCTTCGTGGCCGACATCACCGACAGCGCGACAACGTACGAAGTCGGTGACATTCTGACCTTCGCCATGGACTACTTCGCCATCCTGCCCGCCATGGTCTCCGAGTTCGTCGAAAAGCGGCTGGTGTGAAGAAGGTGGGGACGGGTGCTGCACTGGAGTAATGCGTGCTACACTAGCCCTATGCCGACAACTCTCCTCAGACATTCCATCACTGAGACCCCGGAGATCGCTGAGGCGATCGATGTCGCCGAGACCTTGTGGCCAGAGGCGACTCGAAGTGAAGCTTTGAGACGCCTGATCGCTCGCGGTGCTGACGCTGCCAGGCACGATCTGAGGGCGCGGCGCGCCGCGATTCAAAAATGGGCGGGCTCGATGCCAGGGGTTTACCCGGCAGGCGCAGCGCAAGCGATGAAAGATGAGTGGCCGTCGTGATCGTGCTCGACGCCTGCGTCCTGATCGCCTTTGTCGATCCGTCAGACGCTTCGCATGACGCGGCTGTGTCCATCATGGAGACACTCGAGCCACTGGCTATTGCCGCTTTGACTGGCGCTGAGCTCATGGTTCGAGCGGTGGATCGCTCGGCTTGGGTTGATATCTTCAGAGAGCTTGCGATCGAGGTCATCCCCATCACTGCTGAGGACATGGTCGCTATCGCCGCGACTCGCTGCGATTCCGGCCTGAGAATGCCCGACGCGATTGTCTTGTGGCTCGCTCGTACGACTGGATCTGGTGTTGCCAGCTTCGACCGACGGCTGTTGGCGAAGGCTGAACAACTAGGGGTGCGAGTCGTGCGCTAAGACGTTTTTTGAGGTGAAAGACGGGACTAGCTGAGGTGGAAGAAGGGGTTAGTCGGGTCATATGGAAGGTCGTTGCCTTCCGTTCTGCGGATCACTGAGCCCGGGGAGAGTGTTATGTCGCCCTCGAATGCTCCCGTGTCCACTCCGAAAAAGCAGAGTCTCGTGTTATCGAGCAGGATGCCGCCACCCATGTCCACGGACTTAGCGAAAACGGCGGCCTTTTTCTCGTCTCCGGGATCCCCGAAGAGAAGACCATAGCCTGGGTCGGGTTCTCCGTTTTTCGACCCATCGATCGCGACGTTGACGAGGTCGAGCTTTCCGTCGAATCGCGCGCCGATGAAGCTCACTCCTTGTCCACCGAAGTCTGGGTGGACGGTCGGCCCGTCATCCTCTCCAAGGGGCATTCCTCCGGTGTTACCGCCGGCCGCAATGGCTTGTCTGGTGAGCCAAGGCATAGACGAAGAGAAGTCGGCGTCCTTCGAGAAGTGCGAGTCTGTGAAGTCAGCCGCGTAGGCGAAGGCATTCCCTAGGAAATCAACATCATCAAAGAGGGCGGAACTCCTGAAATCTGCAGAGTCGAAAGTCACGGCTGCTCTCTCAGAGAATGAGGCTTTGCTGAAGAGCAACGGGCCACAGAAGGTAGTTTGGCTGAAGTCATAGAGGTGACGGTCGATGGCTTGTAATCAAACTGGGCCTCGGTGAACATCGAGTCACCGAGGGTGGCCTTCTCCCAGGTGGCGCCACCAGTGAAGTCTGATGCTTTGAACAAGGATGATTGAAAGTAGGAATCAGAGAAGTCTGAGTACCCCCCGAATTTGGCTTCTTGGAAGTACGCGGCGTAAATCGTGCTCGACGGCGACCTCGAGAAGAACGATGATTCGAAAGACACACCCTGCTGGAATTCCGCATTTGTGAAGTCCGTGAACTCGAACTCCCCGTCGTCGGTTCCGAGGAACTGAGCATTCTTGAAGTTGGCCCATCCGGTGAAAACGGCGTTCACGAACGAGGGCAGACTGTAAAAGAAAGCGCCCTCGAAGCGAGCCTCGTGCCAGAAGGTTTCGGAGAAGTCCAGCGAGAAGCCCGACCACGAGATCTGGCTGGATACTGGAACTGCCAAGGCCGCTTCGCGCCGGCTCGAGAGACTATCGCAGGAATCGGGGGGATCCGCGGTCTCATCCTCCTTAGAGGTCGGATCTGTGGGGGACAGCTGGGTACTTGGAGTTGTGGATCGGGCCAGGTGGCGTTGGAAGACAGCTGCAATGGTGTCTCGGACATTCTCTTCGGCGGCGCGCGTCGTGGGTTCTGTAGGAATCGTGGTTCGTAGGTAGTCGATCAGTGTCCTAATAACCACCTCGCGATGAGCCTCCGCGTCAGCTTTGGGAAGACCCGGCCAGGTGGCCCAGTTGTCGGCGATCGTGCCGAGCGTCGAGGCTGCGCCTGCGCGGATCACGGCGCTGTCGCTACCAAGGTTGGCGAGAGCAGTGTTGTATTGCTCGCTCAGGATATTCGCGTTGTTCAGTGACTCCTGGCTATTCGTCGCGTTTAGACCCGCGAACACGCCCAGTGAAGCAATAATCGCTGCCAGAATCACACAGAGCGCGGCGAAGCGATCAGGCGTGGGTTGATGACCGAGTGACCCAGGCGCGAGCTCCGTCAGTGAGGACTGTGGAAGTGTTGAGTGTCGGCGGCGTGTCCTTCTGGCTCGAGCGGTGGTGACGGCTTCGCCAGCTTGGCCGGAGGTTGTGGTCGATCGAGACACCTTGACGAGCACGAGGACTACCGCGATGATCGCCACGATGTGAGCCCCGATGTAGATTCCGCCGAAATGGTCTCGCAGTGTCTGGAGTATGTGGTCGGGAGTAGCGACAAATATCAAGATTAGACCGACCCCGGTCAGAAGAGTGAGAACGGAGCAGGTGAGCCAAAACGCGAGTCCCCTCTTGAAGAAACCAGTGGTTCGCTCCGTCTGGTGATTCCGATGGGAGGCGACGGTGCCAATCGCCAGGGCGAGAAGCCCCAGGAAAGCGAGGGCAAGCAAGCCGCTACCGATCCATTGGCTGCTTGTGAGTTCGAGAAGTAGTGGCATGAAGTTTTCCCCTCTCATCATCGGCGCTCGATGAGTGTCAGCATGTCTTCAGAGCGCAAAACCTGCGTCCGCTACCGATGAAGAACGGAACACACATTACCTGAGCTTCGAAGTATCGAAAGAAGCGTCCATGATTGCTTCCTAAAAGATAGCGCTGTGATGTGGGCTTCCAACTGTTGCCCGTACGCTTATCGGTGTGAAGGTAGCGTCGCAATTGTCACGAGGATCGCTCCCGGCACGGGGGTACGCTAGGCCAGAGACTATCACGTTCGTGTCGAGGGCGATGCCGGTGAGGGGCATCAGTGGTTGTGCCGTTCGGCGGAGGCCAATGCTTCGATCTCACCCATCCGCTGTCGAAATGCCAAGGCGGTCACTTCAGCTGTCATGATCGTCCTTTCTGCGGATCCCTATGATCACAATGATGATACCGCCGCAGAGGGACCGTGAGGCGTACCAGCGGCTGGCACGGGTCACCGCCCTCGTCCCGAGGTGGAGCCCCTTGTGATCGAGTGGAACGTCCAGATCACCACGCTAGTACGGAGCTGGATAGGTGATTCAGGACACCGTCTCCGCGGATTGGGGCGACAAAATCCCTTGTCACAGAGTAGATAGTATGAAAACTACCTGTCAGACTGGGTATGCGGCGCCGCTCCCATCAATCAAGTGACAGGAGAAAACATGACAACCAATCTCATCGTGCGACCCATCGGAATGGTGCGCGACGTTGGGGACACCACCACCATCGCTCTCGACCCGCGTTTCGCGCCTGCTCTTCAGGGACTGGATGGCTTCAGCCATCTCATGGTCATCTGGTGGTTCTCAAACTGTGACAATGTCCAGGACCGGGCAACACTCAGCGAGAACAGCCCCTACCGAAACGCGCCCGACACCCTGGGTGTCTTCGCGACACGATCACCGATGCGTCCCAACCCGGTCGCAGTGTCCTGCGCCGAGGTGATCGGAATCGATCATGACACCGCCACCATCACCTTGACCTGGCTGGACGCCGACCCTGGCACCCCCGTGCTCGACATCAAGCCGTACACTGCGAGCGCCGACCGAGTGGAGGACCCCCACACTCCACAGGGGTGCGCCCATTGGCCCGGCAGCTTCGAACAGTCCGGCGACTTCGACTGGGCGAGCGAGTTCACTTTCGATAACTGAGCCAAGCGACGCTTCTGGTTTCTGGGTGCTCAACTGGTTCGCGCTCCGAGCACCCAGAACCGGGGGCGCTGCGCCAACAGCCAGAACCAGCGTGGGGGAGTTTTATCGAGTACGAGCCGGGTCCGTACGAGCGCCCGACCCGTCCGTCACCCCTTGAAAGTGATTTCGGCGATGTCGGCTTGGTGAACGTCGTCCACGTCGGCCAGGCCGGTGAAATAGATCAGAACGTACTGTGTCGTCGTCGCGGTCAGGTCGATCGTCGTGGTCGGTTCGCTCAGCGTCGCCGTGGTCAGCGCCTTCCAGTTGTTGACCGACGCCATGTCAGGGCTGGTGGCAGTCGCCGGATCGGGCTGCGGGACGTAGACCGTGAGCGTGACCGGTTTGAGATTGATCGTCATCAACACCTGGCTGATCGCGACCGGCTGTCCGAAATCGAACACGACGCCGACGCCGGGCTTCTGATCGGGGATGTACGTTCCACCGTAGAGTTCCGTGCTCCACGCCGTGGCCGGATCGCCATCGTACGCCTTGGGCACCTGGTCGGAGTTCTCGGCCTCGTCGCCGCCGTCGCCCGCCGGGTCGAACACCGCCGAGCCGATGATCGGCCGGACCGCCAACTCGATGGCGGCCGCTGGTGTGGTCGGCGCCGTCGGACGAGGGTTGCGCGCCGTGTTGTAGAGCCCGATCACGACTGCGGTGATGAGCGCGACGACAAGCAGAATCAGGACGATCACCGACACTCGCGACCACAGGCGCGCCCGATGCGGCGGGATCAGTGGGGGACGAAGCGCGCGGGCGCGTGGCTGCGCGGAACCCGCCTCATTGTCGCCATCCTCCGGGTCCGCCCACGGGTCGGTCGAGCGGCCGTCGGCTTCGCCGTGCGCCTCGGTGGCCGGGTTCGAACCCGAGTGTTCGTACGCGCCACGCAGTCGATAGCCGGTCGGTGAGCCTTGTCCGTCGACCGATCCGCCGTCGACGCCACCGCCGATGCGAGCGGTGCTCTCGCCCGACGCCGCGCCGCCCAAGACAGCCGCGCCAGGAACCTGCGATCCGCCAGCCACGCCGGTTTGGTCAATCGCCGTGGAGTACGCGCCGCTGGTTGCGGGGAGGCCCGATCCACCAGCCATGACGTTAGCGCCGACGCCGGACGCGCCAGTGCCCGGCCCGCCCTCGGACCCCGCGTATCCGCTGTTCGCTGCGGGGTTGTCCGTCCGGCCGGTGTACGCCACGCTGCTCGAACCGGGGCCTGTCGATCCGCCCGTCATGCCGGGTCCACCGATCGGCGCGGAGTCTACTGGTCCGCCGTCCGCGCCGCGTCCGATCGATCCGGTGTCAGAAGCGACCAAGCCAGGTCCAGGCAAGCCGGTTCCCATCGCGGACACGCCGGTCGCGCCAGTCGTCCCAAGGGCAGTGCCACTGGCGACTGGGTCCCCGGGGTTCTGATCCCGGGCGGGGATGATGCGTGGGCTTTGCGCATGAGGATGATCCAGGCCGAAGGATGCCAAAGGCACTGGCTGTCCGCGGTGATCGTCAGCCGCTCCGCCGACTGCGGCTCCCACCGCGCCGCTGACACCGCCCGCACCCGAGCCGTCCTCACCGACGCCACCCGCGCCACGCGTCACTCCGGTTCCACCCGCTGCGGCGGCCGAGGCGACTTCGGCCACTCCGAGGGCTCGTGAGACCAACGCGGGTGTGATGTTCTTCGAGCCCAGGATGTGGGTCAGGGCGTCGGCCACGCCACGCGCCGAAGCGATGTGATGCGGGTCGCGGAACGACAAGATTTGCTGCGTCACGCGGTCGAGGTTAGCGGGCACAGAGGCTCGTACGCGCGCTGGAGTTCGCAGACCGTCGGGATCGCGCGGCGAGGCGGGTAGGCCGGTGTCACCCGAACCTGGCCATGTCCCGGTCAGGCAGGCGTAGAGCAGTCCACCACAGGCGGCGACATCCATCGCCTGCATGTCTTTGCGCGACAACTGGTCGTCGTTGTCGCGCGGTGTCAGCGCACGGTTGACCGCCAGACCAGAGATCTTGATGCCCCCGGCCGTGGAGATGTGGACGGTGTTGGGATCCAAGCGGCAGTGGTAGAGATGCATCGCGTGGACGCTGGCCATCGCGGTCGCCACTTCCCGAACCACCCAGGCGGATTCTTCGCTGGTCAACGGCCCGTTGATCAGAATGTCGGTCAACGTACGAGCGTCGGCCCATTCGGAGACGATGTAGGCGCAGTCAGCGTCCTGTCCGGCGTCAAGGATGCGCAGGAAACGGGCGTCCATCGCGCCGGAGGCCGCGCGTACGGCTTCGAACACCGCAGCCGTGGCGGAGTCGTTGGCGAAAGCCGTCAAGAAGATGGGACGCGACAGGCTCTCGTCGGCCCCAGCCCAGCGGGTGGCCTGGCCGATGTGACCGGCGAGTGTGCCCAACCGGTAGCGATCCGCGATCAGAGCCCCAGGCACCAACGGGGTCAGACCGGTCAGGATCGGCTGATTCTCGGGCGAGTCGAAGCGGGCCTGGTAGTCGAGCGCTGCGGTCTCGTCACCGTCGAGCGCGGCAGTCATCGAATCGGCTTGATCAGGAACATTGCCGGGGGTGGTGGATGGATCCATCGTTGGTTCCTTTCGTATCCGTGAAGCGATGATGGTCCCCAGTTCGAGGATCTCGGGGACCCGCGCCAGTTTCGCCAAACCCCAGTACACACCAACGCCGACCACAATGGCCAGGAAAGCGCCGACAGCATGGGCGAAAAACCCGGGAAGGTACCGATTCTGTGCCCAACACAAGCCGCCGGCGATCAGGGCTCCAGGGATCGACAAGCCGATCAGGCGGATCGTGAAACCGGTCAGGCGGGTCGATTTCAGCTGGGGGACTCCGCGGCGCAACAACAGCCAAGCCACTCCGCCCGATCCGACGTACCCCAGCGTGTAGGCCAGCGCCAGCGACGGCGCGATCCAGGCGATCGGCGCTTGGAGCACGAGGACGAGGAACAGCGACACCAGGCAGGTGACGACGACGAAGATGATTTCGACGAAGAACGGCGTACGGGTGTTCTCCATCGAGTTAAAACCCTTGTTGACGAGGAAGCGCAAAGTGAAGGGGATCAGGCCCGCCCCCAACACCATCAGGGTCCATCCGATGTACATCCCACCTTTGGAGACCGGCCACACCAAGGTGACCACCGGAATGCCGAGGGTGATGAACAGCAACGCCACCGGGATGATCGCGGCGTAGACCAGACGAAGGTTGGAGACGAACTGCTCGGTGAAACGTTTCCACGCGTTGATCGCCGCCAAGTGTGACAGCGATGGCAGTAGCGCGGTCGCCAAGGAGACGGTCACTAGTGCGTGCGGCAGCAGCGAGATGAGCATCGCGTTGTTGAACACGGTCAACCCGGCGCCATCGGAGGTGTCGGTGGTCGCCCGCGACGCCAGTTTCACCACGACGATGTAATTCACTTGGTCGATCAGAACCAGCGCCAGCGCCCATTTCGCCATGTGGGCTGTGCTGCCCAATCCGGTGTGCAGGAAGTCGAAACGAGGATGGTATCGGAAGCCGACCTTCCTCAAGAAGGGCAGGAGAACAGCGGCTTGACAAGCCACTCCGACGACCGATCCGATGCCGAGTAGGAGGACTTGTCCGGTCGTGAAGGGCGCCGCAGTGTCAGTACGGAACCCCCACACCACGGCGTACAACCCCAACATCAGGATTTGAATCGCGTTGTTCAACACCGGAGCCCACATCAGCGGACCGAAAGAACCACGGGCGTTCAAGATTTGGCCGCCGAGGAAGAACGCGCCATAGAAGAAAACCTGCGGCATGCACAGCGCCGCCAAAATGAGCAGTGAATGGTATTGCCCGCTCAGCGCCGGGTCGCGCCAACTGGAATCGGACATCACCCGCATGACGAGGCCCGCCCCGATCGTCAACAGCGCCGTCAACCCGAACAGGAGCAACAAGAACAGTGTGACGATCCGGTCGGAGAACGCCTGACCACCGTCGGCGTCGCGACTCATCGCCCGCATCAGTTGCGGCACGAGGATCGCGTTCAGAATCCCCCCAGCCAGCAGCATGTACGCGGCGGACGGGATCTCGCTGGCCAGGGAGAACATGTCGCCTTGACGGGAGTTCGCGCCGAGCAGATAGACGACGAGCAGAACTCGGACCAACCCGAGAATCCGCGAGACCAAAGTGCCTGAGGCCATGAGCATCGTCGACGACAACAGTTTCGGACGATCAGACACCAGATCCGAGGCGTCGGGCAGATGAGGGATCGGCTGACGCAATCCGAGGGTGACTTCGGCATTCGTTCCCGAGAACGTGTGTTCGGTCATCGACGCCATCTGGTCGGCCTCGAACGAGCGACGCGGTTTGCGCGAAGAATCAGTCATCGAGACTCCCCGTGCCCACGGTCGGCGGGAGCGTCGCCGCTTCCCCCTTCGGCGGCTTTCCGCTTGGCTTTGGCCGTACGGATGCGCAGGAAGGTCCCGACGATGAACAGGACGAACGCGCTGCCCACGACGACCCAGCCCATCCAGGCCGACATCGTGGCGTGGATGCGCACAGTCACGGGGGCGCCGATCGGAACCCCGTCCGGGGTGGTCAGGCGCAGCGTCGCGTTCACATCCCCCTCCCGTCGGATCGTCGGTGTTAGCGACAACGATAGCTTGTCGCCGGGCTGAATGGTCTGAACCTCGGTCGTCGGAATCGACACGTTGGCCGGTGACAGGGCCACTTCGGTGCTCGCCGTGATGCGTACGTTGATCGGAACCGCCAGATTGTTGGTCACCGTGATCGGGAACGACGAGGTGCGCGACGTCAGCGAGACTTCCGGGGTGGCGGTGATCGTCACCGGGTCGAACAAGGAGTCCAACCAGGCGCGGGTCTGCTCAACGTACGACAGAGCGGCGTCGGTGGTCGGCCACGACTGACTGAGAGCCGACGCCACCGGCAAGCTGATCAGTCGGCTGGTCGCGTCGACGTCGGCGACCATCGAGGCGTATGCATGAGCGGTGTCGCGGATCAGGGGCAGCGTCGCCAACACTTCGGGGGCGAGCGGCCCGGCGGCGGCGCCCTGCGACATCGAGGGAGTCCAGGCGGCGGGCGCGGCGATCGTCCGCAAACTGACCCGATGGATCCACGGCGGTTGGGGCAGGCTGGCCAGGGTCGCGTCGAGCTGGGTTTCGATCACTCGAATCACAGGCTGCTCCGCCACGAAATCGTCGGCCCACGCCCGTTGTAGCTTCTGCAGGTCGGAGTCGCCGTCGGTTGGACCAGGGCCGTCGGCGTACGGCGTGACGACCGTGTTGAGGAGCTGCCCACCGGCGATTTGAGCGTTGGTCGTGCATTGGGCCAGCATTATCGCCGGTTTGAGGGTCGCCACATAATGCAGGTACGTCTCGTCGACCATGCCATTGCCGGCTCGGATCAGCAGCGGCAAAGCGCTGAGGCTCACGCCACCCGGGGTGGCGGTGTCGTCGTCGCGATATGTGTCATCCGCGTAGACCGCTGCCGCGATCGCAGAAGAGACGGGAGTGGCGTCGCGGGTCGTGGCTCCCAACGCCAGATCCGGATTACCCCATGGCAGTCGGTATCCCGCCGTCGGGTCGAGCCCAGCGAAGCTTGTCAGCCAGGCGGTCGCGGCCGCTTGACCTGTGCCTGGAGCAGAACCGGTGTCGGTGAGGACTTCGTACCCGCTGGCCATGACCGTGATCTCGTGATGCAGCGCCGGATCGATCACCCACGTGATCCCGGGTTGCGCGGCCAATCCCAGAAGGCGGTTCAGTCGGTGGAGCAACTCGTCGGCCAGATGGTCGTCGGTGAACGTGGAATCGTGAAGCAGCGATGGCACGCTGGTCAGCATGACGACGGTCGCGGCCTGCGAAGTCTCATGAGTCGACCGGGTGACCAGGGTACGACCGCGCCCGATCGTCACACGGGGACCCCACGGGTTGTCGCAGGCCCTGATGTGGACTCCGACCATGTACGCCCCGTCGTCGGTCAGCCCGAGGTCGTCCCACGTGGCGGTGACGGAGAAACTGGCCGTCTGACCGGGGTCGAAAGTCCGATCAGCGTCGACGATGGTTTCGACTGCGCCTTCGGTTCCCATCCGGTCACCGGCGTCCGATTCGGGATCGATGTCCATCGTCGAGGCCAGTTGGTCGCGCGTGGTCGCCGCCACCCTGATGCGCCACAGCACGACTTCGACTTTGTAAAGCGGGTCGGTGCCGGTGTTGAGGATGGTTCCCGTCAGCGTCAACCCCTTGTCGGTCGGCTGGACAGTGGTGAAAGTGACTTCGGCTTCGTACTGTGGTTCTGGTTTGTCGGAGGCGTCCGACTCGTCCGACCCATCGGATGACGTGTCTTGGGAGCTCGCCGCGGCCTGCGGTGAGTCGGATTCCTGCGTCGGGGTGTTCGTCGTCGACGGCGTCGCTGGTTCGGGTGTCGGCGACGCCGTGGATTGGGACGGTTGTTGGGTGGGAGCGCTCGCCGTCGCCGCGGGCGTGGGTGTTTCAGCGTGAGCGTCGGTGTCCAGATTCGGCAGGCTCATCACCGCCAGACACAGCAGCACAGCCAATGGCGTCAGCCAGCGCGCGGCGCGAATCCGCAGGCTGGTGACCAGTGTTCGCCGGTCGTCCCCAGCGGGGCACAGGCTCACTGCGGTCGTACTACTCACCCTGTCATCTTACTTTGGTACGGCTGCCGGGCCGCGATGGCGCGTGCAGAGCGGGTCGTATACTGCCAACCATGAGACTGGGGCCCGACTTCTATCGACGCGATGTGCTGGAGGTCGCTCCGGCTCTGTTAGGCAAACTGGTCTGTCACGTGACGGGGGACGGGAAAACTCTGCGGGGACGCGTCACCGAGGTCGAGGCGTACCGGGGCGAACAGGACACCGCCTGTCACGCCCGCGTCGGTCGGACGAAGCGGACCGAGCCTTTGTATCACGTCGGCGGATGCGCCTACGTCTACCTCTGCTATGGCATCCATCGCCTGATGAACGTTGTCACCGGACCTCAAGACATGCCCCAGGCGGTGCTGCTGCGCGGACTGGCCGACGTGTCCGGTCCCGGCCGGTTGACGAGAGCGCTCGGGGTGGAATTGGCTGACAACCTGACCGACTTGACGACCTCTTCCGTCTTGTGGCTGGAAGACGACGCGCATGTTCCGCAGCACATCGACACCACAGGTCGGATCGGCATCGGGTACGCCTCGGCTGAGGATCAGGCTCGGCCGTGGAGGTGGGTCGACCGAAGTGGCGACCCCGGGGGAGCGTCTTAGAGTTGTCTGATAGTCGCGATGGTGGACTGGTGTCAGCCGCCGGGGCCGCGACCGCCTGAGTTTTGATCGGGTGAAGGGGGTCGGCGGGTGTTGTCAGAGGCGCTTGCGTTGAGAGTCCGCGAGCGCCAGCGACCTCACCTCTCGGGCCCCGGCGACTGGCAAACTTTTCTCACGGGCGGGGTGTGCGGGGTGATCCAGAACGTGTGCTCCGAGCGGCAGCGGAGCTTTCCCCATGGCGCGGCGTTCTGGAGACCCGTCGGGACGATTCGGGTCAGGACGGGACCCGTTCCCTGTGGCTCGGGGCTCCGGCCTCCGCCTGAGTCTGGTCCGGCACCCGAAACTCAATGTCATCGTTCCCCAAGGAGCGGCGCATTCGGGTCGACTGGTTCCGTCTGCGGCTGCGCTCATACTCGCCGATCTGCCCACTCCCGCTCGCTCACCGGCCCGCCCATGCCGCATACATTTCGGCGCAAAATCGACGTCATCTGACCCGGTTATTCGGTTTGTACGGTGTTTCGCGCCTGATCGGGCCGGAATCAGGGTCATAACTGCGCAAAGTCGTACTTCTCTTCCGAGAATCTTCGATTTGGTATGGAATTTGGGGCCGGGGGACCGGTGATACTCGTCGCGCCGCGTGCTGACCGCTCGGTTGTGCTCGTCGCGCCACGTGCTCTGGCCGCGCCGGTCCCGCCTCACGATGGCGCGGGTTGACAGGTCGGGCAAATGTGGGTTCCTCGCCCGGCGACGCGGATCTTGATGATCGTGGCGCCGCATCGACGACAGGGCTCGCCTTCGCGGCGGAAGACGTTGGCGAAGGTGAGGTACGATCCGCGGCGGCCTTCGGCGTCGACATAGTTGCGGTCGGTCGACCCACCGTGGTCGATCGACAGGCGCATGACCTGTTGGACGCCGGCCAGCAACTCGCGTAGGCGGTCGTCGCTTAGTTGCGCGACCGGTGTGGCCGGGTGGATGTACGCCGACCAATCCGCCTCGTCAGCGTAGATATTGCCGACCCCGGCGATGACGGTTTGGTTGAGCAGAGCGGCTTTGATGCTCGTACGGGAGTGCCGACGGATTCGGCTGAGGAATTCGGGCCACGGGTCTGGGGTGTGATCGAGTTCAGGCAGCGGCTCGGGGCCCATCGTGGCGATCAGGTCGAGGGCGGCGGCCTCGACTCGGGTCATCAAGTGGATCCATCCGAATTTGCGTTGGTCGTTGAAGAAGAGCGTCGATCCGTCCTCGAATCCGATGGTGACCCTGGTCGAACGGTCGGGCAGCGCGTCGACCAGCGAGTCGCTGGGGTGTCCGCCACCCCAGTGCTCCTCGGCGCCGCGAAATACAAGTTGTCCGGTCATTTTGAGATGCACGACCAAGCAGGGATCTGAGTCGGTTGCACGAAGGTCAGTCGCGTCGTCACGGGCAGTCGACTCCTTCGTGCGCGCGCTCGTGCCCCCATCTGATTCGGGGGCCAACCCGAGCATCAGAACTTTTCCGCGTCGCGCGATCGCGGTGATCTGAGCCCCCAGCAGGTCGCGCGCCACGCTGGTCGCCGGTGACGCGGCGAAGGAACGCGGCGAGTCGACCGCGACTGTGTCGACGCGGCGACCGACGATCAGGCGCTGCAGGCCACGTCGTACGGTTTCGACTTCCGGCAACTCGGGCATGGGAGCATTGTAGGGTGCTCAGCAAGATACTGCCCGCGAACGTGGCGTACGCCGAAACGGATGTCGACGTGCCGCTGGACCTGGCTTGGCCGCAGGAATGGTCGGCGGTGACCCGGGCGGTCGATGAGCGGCGTCGGCAGTACGTCACGACTCGCCACTGCGCTAGGCGAGCTCTCAGTCAACTCGGTCTGGCTCCTGTCGCCATCCCAACCGCGCCGGACCGTTCGCCCGTGTGGCCGCCCGGGGTGATCGGTTCGCTGACCCACTGCCCTGGGTATCGTGGCGCCGCAGTCGCACGTCGGGGCACGTTGGTCGCTGTCTCCGGCTGGCCTGCGCCGGGGCCGCCGTCCATGTTCGCAGCGGAGCCGAGTCCGCCGTCCGCGCCCGCGCCCGCGCCCGGTCCGAGTCAGGACCACATCGACCTCGCCCTATCTGCGATCGGCATCGACGCCGAACCGGCTCGGCCTGGCCCGCGCGGCCTGCTGGATCGCATCGCCTCCGCCTCGGAGCGGGCCGAGTTGGCAGCCTTGGCCGCATCCTGCCTTGGCACGCCCGCGCCTGACGGATCCGCGACCGAGCTGCCCGCGACTCACGAGCCCGCTACCGATTCGCCCGCGCCTGACGGACCGGCGATCCCTTGGGATCGCGTCTTGTTCAGCGCCAAAGAGTCGGTTTTCAAAGCCTGGCAGCCTCTGACTCATCTCGGTTTGGAGTTCAGTGAAGCCGCGGTGACCCTTCAGATCGACGGTCGTTTCGCGGTGAAGATTCTGCGTGAGGTCCCAGCTGATGTACGCGGGCTGTCGTGGCACGGGCGCTGGGTGATCATTGACGGCCTGATCCTGACTGTCGTTCTCGTCGGAACGGCGAGGTCCCGCCACGCCGTCAGCCGGGCTGGCTTGCCGCTCACTTGACCGGGCGACTATCATCGTCGGCACGATAGTTTATAAAACTAACGACCTGAGGACCGACCCGACCCGGGATCGACCCGAACCCAACGGGACCGCCCCGGGACCGAGTCCGACCCGACCCGGCGACCGCCCCGCGGCCCAACCGGGCACGACCCAGGAATGAATTGAGGAGGTGGACGCGTGGATCAGTTCGAGACCAGTCTCAACGAGTTGCTGATGGACACGTTCGACACCATCCTCAAATACGAGTCGCAGTCCCTGAAAAGGCTGGTCGGCGATTCGATCACGATCGCCGAAGCCCACATGATCGCGTACATCGCCGGTCAGGACGGCCAAGCCACTGTCAGTCAGATCGCCGCCGATCGCCGCCTGGCTGTGCCCACGATCACGGTGGCCGTGAAGAAGTTGGAACGGAAAGGCTACGTCGTCAAAGTGCCGTGGCCCCACGACGGACGTCGGTCGTACGTGAGATTGACCGAGGAAGGCGAGCGGGTCAATCGCGCTCACTCGCTGCTCCATCAAGCCATGGTGCGCAACATCAGCGACCATTTCCAGCCTCAAGAGAAGGCCGTTCTGCTGAGCGCCATCACCAAACTCAATGTGTTCTTCAGCGGACTGACGAAAGTGGCAAAGTGACAATAAAGATCATTGGTACGGGAATCGGACTGCCTGACAAGGAGGTCTCCAACGACGAGCTCGCCGCTCTGACTGGGCTGGACACCTCCGACGAGTGGATTCGCACCATGACCGGCATCGGCTATCGTCGCCTCTGCCAAACCGAAACCCTGACTGATCTGAGCACCACCGCCGCTCGTGCCGCGCTGGCCGAAGCCGAACTCGACGGTTCGCAGATCGACTATCTGATCTGCTCGACTGTCTCACCGGACACGCGCACCCCGTCGCTGGCCTGCTCGGTGGCCGAACGCATCAAGGCGACCTGCCCGGCGGTCGATCTCAACGGCGCTTGCGCGGGATTCATCTACGCCATCGACACGGCTGCGGCGTTGATCGCGGCCGGTCGGGCCGAGAGGATCCTCATCGTCTGCTCAGAGAAGATGTCGGGTCTGACCGATTGGACCGACCGGCGAACCTGTGTCCTGTTCGGCGACGGTTCGGCCGCTTGCGTCGTCACCGCCGGAAACATGCTGAAATACGTCCACCTGCAAACCCAGGCCGACTCCCACGTGATTCGGATGGACAACGGCATGGGGGGCAACAATCCGCTCGCCCGCGACCAAGCTCCGGCCAGTTTCATCCACATGGAAGGCCAGAAAGTCTTCAAGTACGCGGTGAACATCATCGAAGCCGAAGTACGACGCGCTTTCGATGTCTGCGATCTGACGCCAGAGTCGATCGACTACTACCTGTTGCATCAAGCCAACCTGCGCATCATCGACTTCGCGATCAGCCGACTCAAGCAGCCGCCGGAGAAATTCCCGACCAACATCGAACGGTTCGGCAACATCTCCTCGGTCTCCATCCCGTTGCTGCTGCATGAGATGCGCCAAGCCGGTCAAGTCCATCCTGGCGACAAGTTCCTGCTGTGCGCCTTTGGCGCGGGGATGACTGGCGGCAGCGCCGTATTGGAGTGGGAGTGAGACCGGACGTCGTTCGGCTGACTTCACTGAAATCAAGCCCTGACAAGAAGTGAAACCCTGACCAGGGCATCAAGACCAAGGTTTCACGCAACACCGAAAGGATCATCATGTTGGAAGAAATCGCGCAGTCACTGCGGGAGTACAAGGGCGACGACACGCTCGACATCACGGCAGACACCACGTTCGCCGATCTGAACCTGGATTCGTTGGACACCGTCGAGATGGTGATGAACCTGGAAGAGAAGTACGGCGTGTCGATCGAGATGAACGGCGACATCAATTCCGTCGGCGAACTGATCAAGGCCATCGAGAAGGCCCAGCAGTAACACGCCCGACAGCGACGACGAAGGGGACCCACCCATGCTGACATCACCCATCTGCGACCTGCTCGGAATCGACTACCCCGTCTTCCAAGGGGGCATGGCGTGGATCGCCGACGCCGACCTGGCTGCGGCGGTGTCCAATGCGGGAGGCTTGGGCATCATCGCCGCCGGGAACGCTCCAGCGACAGTGGTCGAGGAGCAGATTCGGCGGGCACGAACCCTCACCGACAAGCCGTTCGGCGTCAACATCATGTTGATGAGCCCGTACGCCGGTGACATTGCGGAACTCGTTGTCCAACACAAGGTCCCAGTGGTCACCACTGGCGCCGGCAATCCTTCGAAACACATGGCGGCGTGGCGTGAAGCCGGGATCACCGTCATCCCGGTGGTGCCTTCGACGGGCATCGCCAAACTGATGCAACGAGCAGGCGCGGCGGCAGTCGTGGCGGAAGGTGGCGAATCCGGCGGACACGTCGGCGACTTGACCACCATGGCCCTGCTGCCGCAGGTCTGCGACGCCGTCACCATCCCGGTGATCGCCGCCGGAGGCATCGGCGACGGGCGCGGCATGGCGGCGTCGTTCATGCTCGGCGCGTCAGGGGTCCAAATCGGCACCCGCTTCTTGGTGGCGAAGGAATGCAATGTGCATCCGACGTACAAACAGAAGATCCTCAAAGCCCACGACATCGACACGATCGCCACCGGGCGCAGGCTCGGGCATCCGGTCCGCTCGCTCAAAACCCCGTTCTCGCGGGCCTTCTGGGACAAAGAGTACGACTGCGCGGTCAGCGACGAGGAGTTGGAGAAGTATGGCGAAGGCGCGCTGCGGCTGGCCGCGATCGACGGCGACGCCCAACGCGGCTGCTTCCTGGCGGGCCAGATCGCCGGCATGGTCGACACCGAACAGACCGCTGCAGAGATCATCACCGAGATCGTCACCCAGGCCGAGTCGCTGCTCACCAACGCCCCCCGGTGGGTGAAATGAGCAAGATCGCCTTTGTTTGCGCTGGCCAGGGGGCACAAGCCCCCGGCATGGGCCGTGAGTTGTACGACGCGTCGCCTGCCGCCAGGGCTGTCTTCGACGCCGCCGAGGCGCTACGCCCCGGGGTGACCGCTCTCTGTTTCGACGGGCCCAGCGAGGCTCTCAACCAGACGATCAACACCCAGCCGTGTCTGTTCGTCGTCGATTTGGCGGCCGCTCGTGCGCTGCGCGAAGCCGGCGTCGAACCCCAAGGCGCGGCCGGATTCTCGCTGGGCGAACTCGTCGCCGACACGGTGGCGGGCATGATGGACGAGGCGGCCGCGTTCCGGTTGGTCTGCGCCCGTGCCGAAGCGATGCAAGCCTGCAACGAGAAACACCCCGGATCGATGTTCGCCGTCCTTCGTCTAAGCGACGAGCAGGTCGAATCGATCGCCGCCGCAGTCGGCTCGGCCTATCCGGTCAACTACAACTGTCCCGGCCAAGTCGTCGTCGCTTGTCAGACGTCGGTTGGACCCGACCTGCAGCAAGCAGTGACCGCCGCTGGCGGCAAAGCGATCAAACTGCCCGTCGGCGGCGCATTCCATTCGCCTCTGATGGACGAGGCCGTCGTACCTCTGCGTGCGGCGCTGGCCGCGACCACGTTCGCGCCGATGACCATCCCGGTGTACGCCAACGCGACGGCCGCGGTCTATGACGATCCAGCCGAACTGTTGGCCCGGCAAGTCAACCATCCCGTCTTGTGGTCCCAGACGATCAAGACCATGATCGCCGACGGCTTCGACACGTTCGTCGAAGTCGGGCCGGGCAAGACCCTCAGCGGTTTCATCCGCAAGACCGATCCGAGCGTGACTGTCACCAACGTGGCTGACCTCGACAGCCTGAATCAGACCTTGGAGGTTCTCGCCCATGGGCGCTGAGACGATCGAACAGACACCGACTGCCGAACAGACTTTGAGCGGACGCCACGCCGTGGTCAGCGGCGGCTCGCGGGGCATCGGCGCGGCGATCGCGCTCGAACTGGCCCGTCGCGGCGCGCGCGTGGCCATCCTCTACGCCGGGCAGGCCGACGCCGCGGCCGAGGTCGTCGCCCTAGCTGCCACGCAGAACTCTGTTCCACGCGAAGGCCAGCCGCGTGTCAAGGCGTACCAATGCGACGTGTCCAATTTCGACACGGTCAAAACCACCAGCGAGACGATCCTGGCCGACTTCGGCCAGATCGACATCCTGGTCAACAACGCTGGCATCGTTCACGACAACCTGCTGCTGCGCATGACCGAAGCCGACTTCGACCGCGTGCTCGACGTCAATCTCAAAGGCGCGTTCAACCTCACCAAACATTTCCTGCGTTCTGTGTTGCGTTCCGCCCACGGCCGGATCATCAACATCACCTCCGTGGTAGGGATGATGGGCAACCCCGGTCAGGCCAACTACGCCGCCGCCAAAGCCGGGCTGATCGGATTCACCAAGACGGTCGCCCGTGAAGTCGGCGCCCGCGGCGTCACCTGCAACGCGGTCGCCCCCGGCCTGATCGTCACCGACATGACCGACGCCATGCCTGACGCCGCCCGTGACGCCATGAACGACCGCGTCCCGCTGCGCCGGGTTGGTCAACCCGCCGATGTCGCTCAAGCTGTCGGGTTCCTCGTCAGCGACGCCGCGTCGTACATCACCGGTGAAGTCCTGCGCGTCGACGGCGGGATGGACATCTGATGAACGACCCCATGCCGCGCCGGCCGTACCCCGAAAACCACCACAGATCGAACCAGTGAGAAGAAGGAGAAATCCATGCCTCGTGTAGTTGTCACCGGATTGGGGGCGATCTCGCCCGTCGGCAATGATGTTCCCAGCCTGTGGGAGTCGCTGCTGGCCGGACGCCACGGCATCGCCCCGATCACCCGATTCGAAGCCGATGATCTGAAAGTCAGCCTGGCCGCCGAAGTCAAAAACTTCGAACCCGAGAAGTACCTCGACAAGACCGAAGCGCGCCGGACCGACTTGTTCGCGCAGTACGGCATCGCCGCCGCCGCTCAAGCGATGGACGACGCCGGGATCGCTGGGGCAGTCGATCCGTACCGTTTCGGGGTCTACATCGGCTCCGGCGTGGGCGGGATCTCCACCTTCATTCGCGAAGCCAACACGCTGTTCACCCGTGGCCCGTCGCGCATCTCCCCGTTCTTCATCCCGATGATGATCGCCAACATGGCCTCCGCGTTGGTCGCCATCCGCTACCAAGCCAAAGGCCCGTCGCTGCCCGTCGTCTCCGCCTGCAGCAGCGGCACCAATGCCATCGGTGAAGCATTCCGCGCCATCAAGTACGGCTCCGCTGACGCCATCTTGGCTGGTGGGGCTGAGGCTTGCATCAACCCGCTGGCGATCGGCGGATTCCAGAACTGCAAGGCACTGTCCACCCGTGACGATCCCGACACCGCGTCCGTCCCGTTCGACGCCCGTCGTGACGGGTTCGTCATCGGTGAAGGGGCCGGCGTGATCATGCTCGAAGAGTTGGAGCACGCCCGGGCCCGTGGCGCGCAGATCTATTGCGAAGTCGTCGGCTACGGCAACACCAACGACGCGCACCATATCACCGCCCCCGATCCCGACGCCGAAGGCAGCGCGGCGATGATCCGTCTGGCTTTCGCCGAATCCGGTCTGACCCCTGACGCCAAGCTCTACATCAACGCCCACGGAACCTCGACTCCGCTGAACGACAAGACCGAGACGTTGGCGATCAAGAAAGCGTTGGGCGAGGTGGCGTACGACATCCACATCAGTTCGACCAAGTCGATGACCGGGCACATGCTCGGCGCGGCTGGTGGCGTCGAGGCGATCGCCGCGATCAAGACGTTGCAGACGGGCATGATCGCCCCGACGGTCGGCTTGACCGAGCCCGACCCGGAATGCGATCTGGACTACACACCGCTGACCGCTCAGGCGGTGGATGTCGACAAGGCGTTGTCGACCTCACTGGGCTTCGGTGGGCACAACGCTGGCGTGCTGTTCGCGAAGATGTGATGGTTTCGTGATTCTCACCGAGTTGAAAGGTCAGTGTTATGAATCAGGCTGAAATCATGGATATCTTGCCGCATCGCGCTCCGATGCTGCTGGTCGACGAGGTCGAACTGGAGACCGACGAGTCGGGCGGGCGGCGCGCGGTTGGAACGTACACCGTTCGCGGCGACGAATTCTTCCTGCAAGGACATTTCCCGGGCAATCCTGTTGTGCCGGGGGTGATGCTCTGCGAGATGATGGGGCAATGTTCCTGCGTCCTGATCGCCGATCAGGCCAGCGGCGCGACGCCGTACTTCACCAGCATGGAGAAAGTACGCTTCCGCCATCCGGTCCACCCGGGGGACACCATCCGTTTCACGAGCCGTCTGCTGCGCGCCAAAGCACCGTTCTACTTCGTTGCCGGTTCCGGGTACGTCGGCGATCAGCTCTGCGTCACCGCGGAACTGTCCTTCGCCCTGATGCGGCCTGACCGCTGAGATTGGCCGCCGGGGCATGCTGTCGAGGCGGGCGTCGGGCCGCGGTGGTGGGTGTCGAGGCGATGCTTGGGGCGGCAGCGCCGAGTATCGAGGCGGTCCTGCCGACGGTGGCTGTTTGGGGCGCGGCGCCGCCCTGCCGCGACAGGGTACGGCGCCGTTCCCGTGGCTCCCGTTTGTCGTGCCTGTTCCGTACAGCCTGTCCCGCCGCCGTCCTACGCTCCTGCTGCCGCGTTGGTCGATCCGGTGGTCGGCGGCTGGTCGAATAGTCCTTCGGGGGCGTCGGCGAAGATCGAGATGACGCCGGGCGCGCCATGGGGATCGACGTGGCGGGGAAATCCGGTTCCGGGCAGTCCGAACCAGGTGAAACCTTCGTCGCGCAGACGATCACCGATGATCATGACCGCGAAGACGAGCGCTTGCGCCGAGTCGACTCCACCCATGTCGACGCTGACGACGGTCTGTCCGGCGTCGTCGAGCAGTGACCAGGTGCAGACCCAATCTTGCGAATCCTCGACTTGACGAGGACGTTCGATGATGACGAGGTACGCCCGACCGTCTCGCTCTAGTGCTCGTTGCGCGATGATGTCAGGAGTGGTCATGGGCTGACCCTATCAGTAATCGAGTGGGGGATTTGATCCCTGTTCGCCACGGGCTCCGCGCCCCGATGCAGACTGCAGGCATCCGCCCTGGCAGACGCGGCCAGCCGGACATGCTCCGCCCCCGTGGCATCGACTCACCCCACAGCGGCTCGTTAGTCGTACGCCATCTGTGGCAAGAGGCGTGTTCGGCGTTGACGCGCCGCATTAACGATGAAGCGGGTTTACGCGATAGGGTTTTCCCACCGGGGTGATTCAATCTCGCGTGATGTTTAGGAAATTTCGAGTGAAAAAGCTTTTTGTGGGTAGCCTGACCTGGGCTACCAATGAGGATGACCTGCGCGACTTCTTCGCACAGTTCGGCACACCCTCTAGTGTCAGTGTCGCGATTGAGCGTGGCAGCGGCCGGTCGCGTGGTTTCGGATTCGTTGAGTTTGAGAATGACGCTGAGGCCGAGGCTGCCATCGCTGGTGGCAATGGCCAGGATTTGGATGGACGCGCCATCGTGGTGAACGAGGCACGTCCTCGCACCGATGGTGATCGTTCGCGCCGCGACGGCGGCAGTCGGGGCGGATACCGTGGCGCCAGCAGCGGCACGGGCTTCCGTCCGCGCAGCTACTGATCAGTAGCTGTTTTTCAGGGCACGCTGCGAGGCTTGGCACCTGTCCTTGACGAGGGTTTTCATCTCAGTTGGGGTACGGGGTGTAGCCCTGCGGCTCAGTGTGAGTTTGTGGCGTCGGTTTTGCCCTGCCTGATTGTGTGTAGTACGGAATCGGCAGGGGCAGCCGACGCGGCAACAGATGCTTTCGAGCGCATCGGCTCACCATGACCGTGTCCAGCCAATCGGCGGCTCCCCCGACCCCGCCACCAAGCAGTGGGGCTTTGCGCCCAATCGTCGTGATGATCCCCTTGCCTGCGGCTTCGGCCAAAATGTTGCTCAACACCTTGTCGGCGACTCGCGAATACAGTTGCGGGTCGTACATCGGGGAGGTCGCCACCGCCATCGGCGTGCTCGGCAGTTCTTGATGGGCGATTTGGCGCTCCAATTCGCGCTCGCCCAATAAACACATCGCGATCGCCGTGCGAACCCGTGGATCGTCGATGTCGTACCCGTGCAGGTGGGCGATCGACGCCACCATGCGAATTTGTACGACGATGATCCCCGTCACGTTGATCGGTGTGCCGATCAGGGCTGAGACCAGTCCACCCAGGTTGGACACCACGCCTTGCGCGGCCGCTATCAGGCTGTGGCTGCGGATCACGGAGTCCACTGCGGTCGCCACGTTTTGCCTACGCTGGAACGCTTTCGCGGCGCTCGCCCGTACGCTGGGGAATTTGCCGACACCGTCGATGGCGAGGTCCATCAACCTCATCATGGTCGAATTGAGCATCGGGACTGCCACTGCGGGCAGTTTCGACATCGCGAACTGTGTCACATAGCCTGCGACTTTGCCGGGGATCGAGCCAGTGCTCGCCATCGCTGTCCTTTCGTGGGCGGTGAGTCATGTGTCGCCGCCAAGGGTTTCCTCGGCGGATCGATCGGCGCGGTCGCGTCGACGTCATTCCGGTTCGGCCAGGTCTGTCTGAAGGACGACCCGCCGGCCCGACGTACGCGTGGTCAGTGTCGAGGTGCTGCTCTTCGCGCCACGGTCGTACGATTCGCCTCCTCAATTGTGACAGTGTCGTGCGAGCCGTCACAGGGGGGATGTCCCTGGTTCTGCCCGTAGCCCGGGTCGCCACCGATTCACGAAGCACGGTCGTGTCACATGGACCGGGGCATACAGTCGTGGCGGCTGCTCGGTGAGCGGGCGGTCCCGTTGCCCGGTCCGGTGTCCCTCCACTTGATCCGGGGTCGCTTGGGCCGGTCGGACTTGCAGTTGTCAGGGACAGGACGCCGCGGAGGGGCATGTTTTGCTCAGAAAGTGGCGGCGGTCCCGTCGAACTCGGTCGGGTTGAGTCAACACGTCGACACAACCCTGCCCAAGTGAGCTCTGAACGGCCCTGGAACAAACTTGTGGATGGGTTGTGCCGCCGAAAACGGCGAAATCGGGCCAAAACCGCGACACAACCCTCCCGAAGATGTCGACAGCGGTCCGCGGGGCCATTTCGTGGATGGGTTGTGTCGCTTCACGGTCCCTGGCCGTGGCACTGTGACGACCAGTCGGGCTGAGCGGGGCCATTTCGGGGGTCTTGCCGTCCGCTGCCGTCTTGCCGGCCGCCGCCCCGGTGTGTGGGTCGGTCTCCCACCCCCGCACCTCACACCAGACCGTGCCCGGTGTCATCCCAGCGGACGTGGTTTGAGTACGACGGGATGCGCGGAGGTCACCTTGTGGCGTGCGTCCGAGAGCCGGGTCGTTCGCGTCCGAGGGGACTCCCGGGGGCTCGCTTTGCGGGTCGCGTTCGAAAGCGAGGTGGTTCGGGGGCATGTGGGGATGCACGTGTTCAATGGTCGAATCGCCCAGAAGTGGCATTTCAGGCCAAAATCAGGGCAATGTCGGGGATGATGGGGTTCCGGAACGACGCCACGACGCGCGAAATGATGCGAAACACGGTAGAATATAGCGGTTGAGGTTCGGCCCATCCGTACCTTCCGACCTAGCAAGGAGATCGATGTCCACGGAATCTCAATCCGTCAATCCTCACCCGAACGCCCAGGCGGCCGCTCAGTCGAACGCCGACGCGTCGCTCGCCGATGACATCGATCGGGTCGGAGACGACGCGGAAGACACCGACGAGCCCCAACTCGACTCCCCGGAGATCTTGGACGCCATCCAGTTGGCGCAAGATCAGTTGGTGACCCACGTCGACGAGGGGTCGTACGGCGCTGACGCGATCACCGTGTTGGAAGGGCTCGAAGCCGTCCGAGTGCGTCCGGGTATGTACATCGGGTCCACCGGTGAGCGCGGTCTGCATCATTTGGTGTACGAAGTGGTCGACAACGCGGTCGATGAGGCGTTGGCCGGTTACTGTGACGCCATCGATGTTCGAATCCTGCCTCACGGCGGCATCCGGGTGACCGATGACGGCCGTGGCATCCCGGTCGCCGAGCATCCGACCGAGCACATCTCCGCGATGACGGTCGCCCTGACCAAGCTGCACGCCGGTGGCAAGTTCTCCGGTTCCGGCTACAAGGTCTCCGGCGGTCTGCATGGTGTCGGGGTGTCGGTGGTGAACGCGTTGTCGTCGAAACTGATCGCGACGGTTCGCCGCGACGGCTACGCCTGGCGTCAATCTTTCACTTTGGGCGAGCCCGACGGTCCGTTGGAGCGGTTGGAGCCGACGAACCGGACTGGGACGACCATCGAGTTTTACGCGTCGAAGGACATCTTCGAGACCACCGTCTACTCGTTCGAGACCTTGGCGACGCGCTTCCGTGAGATGGCTTTCCTCAACAAAGGTTTGACTATCTCGATCACTGATGAGCGTCAAGACCATCTGGAGGAGGACGGGACCCAAGTCGCGTCGATCTTCCGCTACGACCGCGGCCTGATCGACTATGTGAAGTACCTGATCGGTTCGAAGGACGTCATCCACCCGTCGATCATCGATGTCGAAGCGCAGAACGCCGAAGGGGACATGAGCTTGGAGTTGGCCATGCAATGGTCGACCAACTACGCCGAATCGGTCCACACGTTCGCCAACACGATCAACACCCACGAAGGCGGGACCCACGAGGAGGGCTTCCGTTCCGCGCTGACCAACACGGTCAACAAGTGGGGTGAGACCTGGGGTCTGGTGAAAAAGAAAGAGGATCGGGTCTCCGGTGACGACATCCGTGAAGGCTTGACCGCCATCTTGTCGATCAAGATCGCCGAGCCGCAGTTCGAAGGTCAGACGAAGACCAAGCTGGGCAACACCGAGGCCCGCTCTTTTGTCCAGAAGGTCGTCAACGATCGGCTGGGGGACTGGTTCGAACAGAATCCGGCTGAAGGTCGCGAGATCATCCGCAAGGCTCAGGCGGCCGCGTCCGCACGGATCGCCGCTCGCAAGGCTCGCGATCTGGCGCGTAACCGCAAGGGACTTCTCGGCGGGGGATCCCTGCCCGGCAAGTTGGCTGATTGTCAATCCAACAAGCCGGAAGAATGTGAGATTTTCATCGTCGAGGGTGATTCCGCCGGCGGCTCGGCCAAGGGCGGGCGTGACCCGAAGATCCAAGCCATCCTGCCGCTGCGAGGCAAGATCCTGAACATCGAGAAGGCGTCGATGGACAAGATTTTGCAAAACAAGGAAGTCGAAGCGATCATCAACGCGCTTGGCACCGGCGTTCAGCAGGAATTCACGTTGGATCGTCTGCGCTATCACAAGATCGTGCTGATGGCCGACGCCGACGTCGACGGCGCGCACATTCGTACGCTGCTGTTGACGCTGCTCTTCCGCTTCATGAAACCGCTGATCGACGCTGGCCATGTCTATCTGGCCCAGCCGCCACTGTTCCGAGTCCGCTGGACGAACGCGCCACACGAACTGGCCTACACCGATGAGGAGCGCGACCGGCTGCGTGACACGGGGTTGGCCCAAGGCAAGAAGCTGCCGCAGGTCAACCCGATCCAGCGTTACAAAGGCTTGGGCGAGATGGATCCGGCTGACCTGTGGGGCACGACGATGGATCCCGATCGCCGTACACTTCTGCAAGTGACGTTGGATGACGCCGCCGCCGCGTCCGACATGTTCTCCATCCTGATGGGTGAAGACGTCGAGCAGCGCCGGGCGTTCATTCAGCGCAACGCGAAGGACGTACGGTTCCTTGACATCTGATCCGACATCACCGTCGCGTGCCCGGGTGACCGTGGGCGCGCGACGCTGGACGAACCGCTGCCACACGGGGCACGCGATGACGACCGACCACACGACACTGCACCGGAAAGAGACGACCCATGGCTGATGACTCGATGGAATTGGATGACCAAGCCGACGCCCAATCGGCGGCTGAGCAAGAGCAGTCGGCCGCGCAAGGCCTGTCGGAGGCCACGCTGACCGGCCGGACCGAACCGGTCGACCTCAACACCGAGATCCAGCGGTCGTACCTCGACTATGCGATGTCTGTGATCGTCGGGCGCGCGCTGCCTGACGTCCGCGACGGATTGAAGCCGGTCCACCGCCGCGTGATCTATGCGATGTACGACGGCGGTTATCGTCCCGACCGCGGTTGGAACAAATGCTCGCGCGTCGTCGGCGAGGTCATGGGTCTCTACCACCCCCACGGCGACTCGGCGATCTATGACACGTTGGTCCGGTTGGCTCAGCCGTGGGCGATGCGTCACCCGCTGGTCGCCGGCCAGGGCAACTTCGGTTCGGCTGGCAACGACAAGGCCGCCGCCATGAGGTACACCGAATGCAAGATGGCCCCTCTGGCGATGGAGATGGTCCGCGACATCACTGAAGACACGGTCGACTTCCAGCCCAACTACGACAACCGCGAGACCGAGCCGACAGTGTTGCCTAGCCGTCTGCCGAATCTGCTGGTCAACGGCAGCACAGGCATCGCGGTCGGCATGGCGACCAACATCCCGACCCATAACTTGCGTGAAGTCAACGAAGCCGTGCAGTGGTATCTGCTTCATCCCGAGGCGACGACGGAGGAACTGTTGGACGCCGCGATGGCGCGGATCAAAGGTCCTGATTTCCCCAATGGTGCGCTGATCGTCGGTCGCAAAGGCATCGAGGACGCCTATCGTACGGGGCGTGGCTTGGTGACGATGCGCGCGGTGATCGACGTCGAAGAGGAGCACGGTCACACCAACCTGGTCATCACCGAGCTGCCGTACATGTGCAACCCGGACAATCTGGCGGTCAAGATCGCGGAATTGATCAACGCCGGCAAACTCAACGGCATCGCCGACATCCGCGACGACACGTCGGCCAGGACCGGGCAGCGATTGGTCATCCAGCTCAAACGTGACGCCCAGCCGCGCGTGGTGATGAACAACCTCTATAAACACACTCCGCTGCAAGACACGTTCGGCTGCAACATGCTCGCCCTGGTCGACGACGTGCCGCGCACTTTGCGGTTGGACCAGTTCATCTCGTACTGGGTCAAACATCAGATCGAGGTCATTCAGCGTCGTACGCGCTTCCGCATCGCCCAAGCGGAGAAGAACGCCCACATTTGGCGTGGTTATGTGGCGGCGTTGGATCAACTCGACGCGGTCATCGCGCTGATTCGCGGCTCGCGCGACGCGGACATCGCCAAACGGGGTCTGATGGATCTGTTGATGTACACCGACCCGGCGACCCAACAATCCCGTCACATCGACGAGGATCAGGCCACGGCCATCCTCGACTTGCAATGGCGTCGGTTGGCGGCGATGGAACGCCAGCGCATCATCGACCGGCTGGCCGAGTTGGAGCGGGTCATCGCCGATTTGCGGGACATTTTGGCTTCCCCGGATCGGCAGCGCCAGATCATCGGCGCCGAGTTGTCGGAGATTGTCGACCGCTATGGTGACGAGCGTCGCACACGCATCATCTCCGCCGATGGTGACCTGTCGGATGAGGATCTGATTCCGCAAGAGGACGTCGTCGTGACGATCACCCATGGTGGCTACGCCAAACGTACGCGCGCCGACCTCTATCGGCTGCAGAAGCGTGGTGGCAAAGGTGTGAAGGGCGCGACACTGCGGGCCGACGACGAGGTGGCGCATCTGTTCGCGACCAACTCTCACCAGTGGTTGTTGTTTTTCACCACGGCCGGTCGGGTCTACCGGACGAAGGTGTGGCAGCTGCCCGAAGGCAACCGCGAAGCGAAGGGCGGTCACGTCGCCGGGCTGTTGAGTTTCGCCCCGGATGAGAAGATCGCCCAAGTTCTGACCTTAGGTTCGTACCAAGACGCGCAGTATCTGCTGTTGGCGACCCGCGAGGGCCTGGTGAAGAAGACCGAGTTGACGCAGTACGACTCGTCACGTCAATCGGGGTTGATCGCGGTCAACTTCCGCGATGACGATGATGAGCTGATTGGCGCGTCGCTGTGTGACGCCACCGACGATGTTCTGCTGATCTCGCGTAAAGGGCAGGCGATTCGTTTCCGCGCCTCCGACGAGCAGTTGCGCCCGATGGGTCGGGCCACCAGCGGTGTCACGGGGATGCGGTTCCGTTCCGACGACGCCCTGCTGTCGATGGCTGTCATCCCGTCTGACATGGGCGAAGATGATCGGTTTGTCTTCACCGTCACCGATGGTGGTTTCGCCAAACGTACGGCCGTGTCGGAGTATCGCGAACAGGGTCGCGGCGGGCTCGGCGTCAAAGCGATGAAGCTCAACGAGGATCGCGGGCAGTTGGTCGGCGGTCTGATTGTCTCCGAATCGGACGAGGTCATCGCTATCAAGACGTCGGGCCAGATCATCCGAGCGTCGGTCGCCGACGTCGCGGTCAAGGGTCGTGACACGATGGGTGTGAAGTTCGTCGGTTTGCGCGGTGAAGACCAAGTGGCCGCCATCGCGTTGTACCCCGAGGAGGAGAAGGAACAAGAGCTTGCTCTTGATTCCGGCGACGACGCTGGGGTTGGTGGTGTGGAACACCCCGAGGAGGAGAAGGAACAAGAGCTTGCTCTTGATTCCGGCGACGGGCCCGACGGCGTGGCTGACAGGGTGAACCCCGACTCATCACCCATCGTGGGCGATGATGGCGGAGTGGACCGAGTGGAGCGGTGATGGGTACGATGAAGTCCGCAGTGTTCACTCGCGCCGACAAGCTTCGGGAGCGGTGTCGACCTCAACCATGGCCGTCGGACGAAACTCGTGTCCCCCGGCTTGTGAGACAGGAGTTGGCTGATGTCTGAAGGTGAGCGGATCAACTCAGGGAGTCCGTCCGATGTGTCGACCGAGCCCGGCGTGTCTGTGGGGGCCAGAATCGTCCAGAGTTTCAAGAATCGGACGCAGCGTCTGCAGGAGAGCGCGCCGGTCGAGTCGGCGAGTGACCAACCAACAGTTCCGACCCCGGACTATCTTCCGGCTGCGTCGGGCACAGGAGGACAGATGAGCGACAAGACCGTGTCAGTGCCGCTGAGCGCGGCCTCGATTCAGTCGTCGCGCAAAGCGGCGACCCGTCAGCGCACCGGCTCCAGACGGGCGCGCCTGCGCGTGGCCCGGGTCGACCCGTGGTCGGTGATGAAGATCTCCCTCTTGTTCGCTGTCGCGGGATGGATCATTCTGATCGTCGCCACCTGGGTGGTGTTCGTCGTCCTCGATCGGACTGGACTCTACGACGCGATCAATTCCAGTGTGACCACGATCTTCTCATCGTCACAATCCAGCCAGCCGTTCAAGATCCAACAGTACGTCAACACGACTCGGGCCACGGCGGTGGCGGCCTTGATCGGAGCGGTCAACGTCGTCATCATGACCGCGTTGGCGACGATCTTCGCCTTCCTCTACAACCTGGCGGCCACCGTCATGGGCGGCATCGAAGTCACGCTGTCCGAGGACTGAGTCAGCGGGCGAAAAAGTCGGCGGCACGACGTCGCGGTGCGTACGATTCCGTGTCGGCGGAGACAGTGAGTTGGGGCGCGCCGTACGACGTCGGGCAGTGTGGGCGGTTCTTGATCGACTGTCGACTCACAGCGTGCGCGTGGCGAGGAACTGCTGATACCACCGCGCCGAGTCTTTCCAGGTGCGCTGCTGAGTGTCGTAGTCGACCCGGATGATGCCGAAGCGTTTCGTATAGCCGAAGGCCCATTCGAAGTTGTCAAGCAGTGACCAGGTGAAGTACCCCGTGACGGGTACGCCCTTCTCGATCGCGTCGCCGACCGCGCCGATGTGAGTTTTCAGATAGTCCGTACGATCCGCGTCATGGATCTCGCCATGCTCGTCGACCGTGTCGGGCATGGCGGCCCCGTTCTCCGCCACGATCAGGTCGATGTCGGGGTAGCGCTCATGAAAACGCGTCAGCAAGGCGGTCAATCCGGCCGGATCGATCGCCCAACCCATGTCTGACAGGGGCTTTTTCGGCGGAAGGAAGGTCACATTGTCGACCCCGACCCAAGGGGAGCCGGCTTCGGCCTGGTTCGTGCCGCCCAGAATCCAGGTCGGCGAATAGTAGTTGTGTCCGACATAGTCGATCGGCTGATGGATCACGTCGAGGTCGCCGTCGGCCACGAAACCCCAACTGGTCACGTTCTTGGTCACCTCGATGGTCCTCGGATCGTACGCCCCCCGCAGGATCGGATCGGTGTAGATCCAGTTCGCGACCGCGTCGAGGCGTTCGACCGCGTCACGGGCTTCAGGCGAATCGTCGGCCGCGGCGAACTGGTGGTAGTTGACGACAAGTCCGACTCGACTGTGAGTCTGGGCGCGCAACGCTTGGACGCCAAGCCCATGGGCCAGATTGAGATGGTGAGAGGCGATCAGCCCCGACTCGGGGTCACGCCTGCCGGGCGCGTGCTCACCTGTGACGTACCCCAACATCGCCGCGCACCAGGGTTCGTTGAGCGTCGCCCAACTCCACACCCGATCGCCGAGCGCGCCCGCCACCAGTTCGACGTAGTCGGCGAAGCGGTAGGCAGTGTCGCGGTCGACCCAGCCGCCGTGGTCTTCGAGGGTTTGCGGCAGATCCCAGTGGTAGAGGGTCACCAGCGGTTTGATGCCGCGTTCGAGCAGGCCGTCGATCAGGCGGGAGTAGAAGTCGATTCCCGCCTGGTTGGCCCGTCCGACGCCGGTCGGCTGGATGCGCGGCCACGCGATCGACAGGCGGTAAGCGTCGGCGCCGAGCTCGGCCACGATGTCCAGATCCGACGCCCAGCGGTGATAATGGTCGCAAGCCACGTCTCCCGTGTCGCCGTTGACCACTTTGCCCGGTGTGTGAGAGAACGTGTCCCAGATCGAGCGGCCCCGCCCGTCTTCGTTCACCGCCCCTTCGATCTGGTACGACGCGGTCGCCGTGCCGAAAACGAAATCCTTGCCGAACGTGGTCATCCTGTCCTCCTCGAGTGATCGACACCATCCTAGAGGGTGAATCTGGATTGTACGGTCGGTGTCGAGATGTGCGGTCGGCACGGTCGAAGTGTGCGCAGTGGGCGCTCGCGCCCGGGCGCATTCGCACTCGGGATGCCGGGGTGGGCGTACGGCGACGTACCACTCGATCGTCGTCGCACCGTCCCTACGCCTGCGCTGGCGCGGCGGCGGACCCTTCGACCAGCCCGGGTACTCTTGATCACATGCCCCCATCCCCTCATGTCGTTCCCGCGCCTGGCCGTTCGCCCAGAGCAACTATTCTTGTCATCGAAGATGAGGACTCGATTCGACATGTCATGCAGGCTTTCCTGGTCGACGCGGGGTACGAGGTCGTCCTGGCGCCAGACGGGGCTCAGGGGATCGAACTCTTCCGTCAGACGGGCCCCGATCTGGTGTTGCTCGATCTGATGTTGCCGGGCATCGACGGTTTCGAGGTGTGCCGTCGGCTGCGTCAAGACAGTGCCACACCGATCATCATGGTGACCGCGCGCGATGACGATGCCAGCCAACTCGCGGGGTTTGAGTCGCTGGCCGACGACTACATCACCAAGCCTTTTTCGATGCCGCTGGTTCTCAAACGCGTCGAAGCGGTCCTGCGGCGAACCCTGGGCCCTGACGGGCCGGAAGTCATCCGTTACAAGGATCTTCAGGTGGACACGGTCAGTCGTGACGTACGGATACGCGGGGGTCGGGTGGCGTTGACCGTACGAGAGTATGACATCCTGCGACTGTTTCTCGGCAACCAGGGCCGGGTTCTGACCCGTGACATGATTCTGGGACAAGTGTGGCAATGGGGTTTCGCTGGGGACGAGCGCATCATCAACACGCACATCAAGAACATCAGGCACAAGCTCGACGCCGACTACATCGACACGATTCGAGGGGTGGGATATCGGCTTGACAAGGAAGATTAGAGACAGTGTCGCCGCGAAGACCTTCTGGTGGCTGTTCGCGGCTATGACTGGCTGCTGCGTGCTGCTCTACGGTCTGGTCGTCGTCTTTCTGCCTCAGGTCTACCACAGCGCGCTCAGCCAGCAGTTCTCCGCCGACTTCGACGCGATCGCGACTCAGCTGACCAGTCAGACTCCAGAGGAGCTCGAGGCCCAGCTCTTGGCGTTCGCCACCAGCAATCAGGCGTCGGTGTCCATCACGGACGCCGACCAGCATACGATCTATCGAATCAACGCGCGTCACGTCCGTCGCTCCGCACCAGGTGAGCCTGGCGAAGCAACGGTGGTCGACGTGCCAGAATCGTCGTTGACAAGGCAGTACGACTTTCAGGGGCGCACGCGCACCATCACTGCGACCGCGCAATTGACACCAGTCACCCAAACCAGTCAAATGTTGACGCGACTGTTCCCATTCGCGCTGGCCATCATCGCCTTGGCCTCATGGCTGGGCGCGTGGTTGTTGTCGCGCCACTTCTCCAAACCACTGGAAGACCTGTCTGACGCGGCGAAACGCATCGAAGACATGGACATGAGCTGGTCGTACGACACTCGACGCACCGATGAGATCGGACGCTTGGGCCGCAGCCTCGAAACCATGTCAGTCAAGCTCGCTGACACGATTGACGGATTGCGCCAAGCCAACGAACAATTGCGACGAGACGTCGACCGCGAACGGGAACGTGAACGGCAGCGGATCGAGTTGTTCACGTCGGTCTCCCACGAGTTGAAGACTCCGTTGACTGTGATCAAAGGCGAACTGGAAGCCATGATCTACGGTGTCGGCGACTATCAGGATCGCGACACGTACTTGAATCACGCTTTGCGTACGACCAATGACATGGAAGGCATCGTCAAAAACATTCTGACGGTCGCCCGCATGGGAGTCTCCGATTATCGCCTCACACTCGCCGACGTCGATGTGACATCGCTGTTGACGCGGCGCTGCCAGGCGTTGGCGGGAGTGGCCGAGGATCGCCGGATCGACCTGGTCGTCGACCTGGCCGACGGCGTCCGCCTGCGCGGGGACGCGCAACTACTGGATCAAGCGTTCGGAAACATTGTGCTCAACGCGGTGATGTATTCCCCGAGTGGCGCTGTCGTGCGCGTCGGCCTGACCGAGCATCGGTTGACTGTCGACAACAGCGGGGTCCGCATCGAACCAGCCGACCTGGACCAAGTCTTTCTGCCCTTCTTCCGCGCCGACAAATCCCGTAGCCGCAATGCAGGCGGTTCGGGGCTCGGCCTGTCGATCGTCAAAACGGTCTTCGACCACCACGGCATCGCCCACACCCTGGACAACACCGACACGGGCGTGAGGTTCGTCGCCGAGTTCTGAGATATCCGGAGGCACGCGGTGATGGTTATCCGGGGCGGTGTCTAGTCGGCGTACGGCCCTGGAGTGCGGTGGGCCGTACGCCGAATGAACTCACTTGCGACGGTTCGACGCCCAACGGCCGCCGAACCCAACAGCTGTTCCGGCCAAAACCAGCAGAGCCGCCACGGAGATAGGCGGCGGTCCGGCCAAGGCGCCGCCGGTGTGGACCATCGGTCCACCGACGGGGATGGTGTGGACCGGGATGGGCATGGTGGCCGAGTCGGTCGGGTCCGTCGTCGCGGGCGCCGGTGACCGGGGAGCGTTGTCGATCGGTTCGGTGGGGCTGGCGGTGATCGTCGGATCCGGCTCCGGAGTCGTCGGAGTGGGCGTGGCCGGACCAGTCTGCGTGGGTGTCGCAGTGGTCGTCGTCGGAACCGGCGTAGTGCTCTGTGTCGGGGTGGAGTCCATCGGCGCGGTGGTGCTCGGGCTCGGTGTCATGGTGACTGTGGGGGTGATGCTCGTCGTCGGAGTCGGGTCGGTGGTGGCGGTCGGTGTGGTGCTGACCGTTGGTGTGACGCTCGGGGTCGCACTCGGGGTGAGGCTGACCGTGGGTGTGGTGCTGATCGTTGGTGTGACGCTCATGCTCGGTGTCGTGCTGATCGTCGGGGTCGCACTTGGGGTGACGCTGGTCGTGGGCGTGGCGCTCACCGTCGGAGTCGCACTCGGAGTGAGGCTGATGCTCGGCGTCGTGGTGACCGGCGTGGT